>JALOON010000008.1 GCA_025454405.1 Oscillatoriaceae cyanobacterium Prado104
GAAATTGGTGCATTTGGCTTTTGGTATTTTAAAATCCCAAAAGCCTTTCGACCCCAATTATGCGATCGCCCCCTCTTGACAGGTCAAGACAGTATCTACAATTCAATTAACTGTAAGCGTCCATCGCCAAACAAGAACAGACAAAATTTCGATCGCCAAACGCATTATCTATTCTACCCACCACCGGCCAGAATTTGTGTTCCCGAGTCCAAGGTGCCGGATAAGCAGCTTGTTCGCGGGTGTAAGGGCGGTTCCACTCAGCAACCATCAGAGATTCTGCAGTGTGCGGCGCATTTTTTAACGGGTTGTTTTGCGCGTCCATGTTGCCTTTTTCAATCTCGGCAATTTCCGATCGAATCGCAATCATCGCATCGCAAAAACGGTCTAATTCTTGCTTCGATTCGCTTTCCGTCGGTTCCACCATTACCGTACCGGCAACGGGCCAGGAAACTGTCGGCGCGTGGTAGCCGTAATCCATCAACCGTTTGGCAATATCTTCGACTTCAATTCCGGCGGATTTTTTGAGCGATCGCAAGTCTAAAATGCACTCGTGCGCTACTAACCCGGCTTTCCCTTTGTACAACACCGGATAATAAGATTCTAACCGTTTGGCAATGTAATTTGCATTAAGAATTGCTACTTTTGTTGCCTCGGTTAAACCAACTCCTCCCATCATCCGAATATACATCCAAGAAATAGTTAAAATGCTGGCACTTCCCCAAGGGGCGGCGGAAATAGCACCAACTGATTTTACTCGCTGTTTTTCCGGTTCTAGGGATTGATTCGGCAAGAAAGATACGAGGTGAGATGCAACGCCGATCGGACCCATTCCCGGCCCGCCACCTCCGTGAGGAATGCAGAATGTTTTGTGCAAATTCAAGTGACAAACATCCGCACCAAAATCGCCAGGGCGGCACAAACCGACTTGAGCGTTCATATTTGCGCCGTCCATATAAACCTGTCCGCCGCAGTTGTGAACTATGTCGCAAATTTCCTTAATTTCTTCTTCAAAAACGCCGTGAGTAGATGGATATGTCACCATCAAAGCAGCCAGTTCTTTTTTGTGTTTTTCGGCTTTTTTCTGCAAGTCAGCTACATCGATATTCCCCTGAGAATCGCACTCGACAGCAACTACTTTCATCCCCGCCATTACCGCGCTAGCCGGATTTGTACCGTGGGCTGATTGGGGAATCAAGCAAATATTTCGGTGAGATTCGTTGCGATCTTCGTGGTATTGGCGAATTACCAACAATCCCGCATATTCACCTTGAGAACCCGCATTCGGCTGCAAAGAAACGCCCGCAAATCCGGTAATTTCCGCCAGCCACTGTTCCAACTGCACGAACATCATTTGATAGCCGCGAATTCGATCGCGCGGTACAAACGGATGTATTTTGCCAAATTCCGGCCAAGTTACAGGCAGCATTTCCGAAGTTGCATTCAATTTCATCGTGCAGGAACCTAACGGAATCATCGATGTATTTAACGATAAATCCTTGGCTTCCAATCGGTGAATGTAGCGCAAAAGTTCGGTTTCGGAATGGTAGCTGTTGAAAACTGGATGAGTCAGATAATTGCTGGTGCGATCGCAAAATTCTGGAAGATTTAACAATGAACTTAAAGCGTCAGCATCGATTGGCAAACTCAACACTTTTTCCCCATCATCCGGGTAGAAATCCCCGCGAACAGCAAATATTTTCCACAACAGATGTAGTTCGTCAGCCGTTACAGTTTCATCCAAACTGATGCCAACTGTTTTTGCATCGAAAACCCGCAAGTCAATGCGGTGCGCTTTGGCTGCTGCTAAAAGTTCGCCAAGCGGTTTATTTCCCAATTCTACCCGCAGAGTATCGAAGAAAGGCCCCGCGTTAATTTTGTATCCCAAACCGATCAAACCCGATGCCAAAACAGCAGTTAAACCGCGTACTTGTTCGGCAATTTGTCTGAGTCCTTGGGGTCCGTGATAAACAGCATACATGCTCGCCATTACTGCTAGCAAAACTTGCGCAGTACAAATATTGCTAGTTGCTTTTTCGCGCCGGATGTGCTGTTCGCGAGTTTGCAAAGCCAAACGCAAAGCCGACTTGCCGTTAGCATCTTTAGAAACGCCGACAATTCGCCCCGGAACTTGCCGTTTAAACTCTTCTCGCGTGGCGAAATATGCTGCGTGAGGTCCTCCGAATCCCATCGGCACTCCGAAGCGCTGCGTGCTTCCTACGGCGATATCAGCGCCGAATTCGCCGGGGGGTTTGAGGAGGCACAAACTTAAAATGTCGGCGGCAACTGTTACTAACGCGCCGCTTTCATGGGCAGATCGAATAAAATCTGTATAGTCGTAAATTGTGCCGTCGGTAGCGGGATATTGCAACAGCGCGCCAAAAATTGGAATGTCAAATTCAAATGTTTGGTGGTTTCCTAAAATGATTTCTATTCCCAGCGGTTTAGCGCGAGTTTGCACGACTTCTATTGTTTGCGGGTGGCAATCTTGAGATACAAAAAATGCTTTTGCTTTGTTTTTGCTAGCGCCGTAACTCACCGCCATTGCTTCCGCCGCCGCCGTTGCTTCATCCAGCAAAGAAGCGTTGGCAATTTCCAAACCGGTGAGGTCAATAATCATTGTTTGAAAATTCAGCAAAGCTTCCAAACGCCCTTGAGCAATTTCTGCTTGGTAGGGAGTGTAAGCTGTGTACCAACCGGGATTTTCTAAAATATTCCGTTGGATGACCGGAGGCGTGATGCAGTCGTGATATCCCATGCCGATGTACGATCGAAATACCTGATTTTTGGCAGCTATTTCTTGCAGTTCGGCTAAAGCAGCATGTTCGCTTAAAGCAGGCAGAAGTTCTAGAGGTTGAGAAATGCGAATCGCCGCCGGAACTGTTTTGTCAATCAACTCATCAAGACTAGAAACACCCAAAACATCAAGCATTTGCTGGATGTCGCCCGATGTCGGGCCGATATGCCGGCGCGCGAAACCGTCGGCGGTAGCGAGGTTTTGCTGCTGGCTGGACTCTATTTCAGAACTGTAGAATACCAAGGCTGATTCTCCCGATTTAACTTTGCTTCTTTGTTTGTAACATTTTGCTAAGGGAAGAGGGAAGAGCGATCTCGATCTAGCGCCATATATCTATCAAGGGATGGATTGCGGTAAGAAAAAACATCATCAAGCTGTTTCGCATTTAAATTGTGAATCTTTTGTTCCCTGTTCCCTGTTCCCTTTCGGAGATTTTGGTATCCCAGTCTGAATGTAAAACAGCTTAGACATCTAGCAAAATTAGGTTGTTCTCCAGCTAGGGGAAGGCTGCCAGAATTTTTTACCAGAGGTCTATTTAACTCCCAATAAATTTGCAGCCAAGCAATGAAATATTTGTCTGTCAAACCTGTAGCTATAAAGCTGGTGGCATTTTCTGCTGAAAAAAACGATCGGTCAAATACTCAAATATCCTTCCCAGTAAAAGGTAACCTACTGGAACCAATAAAAAATATTGCGGGCTAAAAATCCCCTGTAAGACTAACAGAATAATTGCTGCTGATATCGGATCTGGGGGAGGACAAAAACACAGCAACTCTCCGCCACAAGTACAGTTGCGTGCTGATATCGACCACTGCCAGCCCCAAAAAATCGGCATCAGCAAATACCAAAACACTATCCAGAACCAGAAAACGAAAACTCGACCCAAAATTTTCTGTTTCCAATTGAAATAGATTGCTAATAACGCAGCAAGAAAGGCACCTCCAACAGCACCGCCGATACTCCCTGAAAGCAAATAAAAGCGAACTGATGGATCTTTTAAGATACTATCTGCTTTTACTGCTAATAAACTCAAAATAAAAAAGGCAACGATCCAACTAATTGCCCAGAAGATAGTACACAGGAAAACCCACATTGCGACTTTAAGGAATTTCGATCGATTCATAAGTATCTAAATCTCCCATCCTCTGTCGGGTCAGCATACTTACTTAATTATAAGAGCTCAGTTTTTTACTTGCAGGAGACTTGCGTGCTCATCTCAAAGAAACCGGGTTTTTATCAGTATTTAAAGCTTTGATGCAGTATTTTCGGAAAAAACCCGGTTTCTGCCTGCGAGAAGTACCTGAGTCCCAAAGAAACCGGGTTTTTAGGGGTATTTAAGGCTGTGATGCAGTATTTTCGGAAAAAACCCGGTTTCTGCCTAAGTTAAGAGAAGAGGAAAAAAATTCTCCCCCTCTCCCCCTCTCACTCCCCTTCCACTTGTTGGCGGTACTCCTCGGCGGACAAAACATCGTCTGCGTCTTCAAAATCTTTAACTCGCACTTTTACCAGCCACCCGCCACCGTAGGGGTCATCGGCCAAATTTTCGGGAGACTCTACAATTTCATCATTGCGTTCGACGACTGTGCCCGTAACAGGGGCTTTTAAGTCTTCAACTGCTTTTACTGACTCGACTGTACCGAAAGCTTCGCCCTTTTCCAGTGCTGCGCCGACTTCCGGCAATTCTAGAAATACGATATCGCCGAGTTGGTCTATGGCAAAGGCGCTGATGCCGATGGTTGCGATTTCGCCTTCGAGTCGGACGTATTCGTGGGTGTCTAGATATTTCAGGTCATCGGGGTATTCTAAGGTCATGTCAATTTCTCGCGATCGAAAAAGTATCAGCTAAATTTTATTCAATTCTGGACACCTGTGATGGCAAATGCAAATCGCAAAAATATGAGACGCTGGCTTTTGGGTGACTTTTCTCTGGCGCGAATTTTGAGGTCGATCGTTTTTATCTATGCTTTTCTCTGTTTTTATGCTTTCTTTTTTTCGGAAAGCATGATTTTTCAACCTCCACCGCCTAGCTACCAAGATAGCAGCGAAATTATTAAAATTACTTCGGCAAATGGCGCGAAAATTTCTGCTGTTTATTTTCCCAACCCGCAAGCTAAATATACCGTACTTTACAGTCACGGGAATGCGGAAGATTTGGGGATGATTTTGTGGTTGCTGCGAGATATTCGAGACAGCGGGTTTGCTGTTTTTGGTTACGATTATCAAGGTTACGGTACGAGTCAGGGAAGGCCTTCTGAGTATAATACCTATCGGGATATTGAAGCGAGTTACGGTTATTTAACTGATGTGTTGAAAATGCCGCCCAAACGCATTTTACTGTACGGGCGTTCGGTTGGCGGCGGACCCGCGATCGACCTTGCATCGCGGCGAACTGCGGGCGGTTTGATTGTTGAAAGTTCGTTTGTTTCGGCGTTTCGGGTGTTGACGAAAATCCCGAGTTTTCCGTTTGATAAGTTTGTAAATATTGATAAAATCGGTAAGGTTCGATCGCCCGTTTTAATAATTCACGGTAAGTCGGATGAAGTAGTGGGTTTTTGGCACGGAGAACGGCTTTTTGCGGCTGCAAACGAACCGAAATCTTATTTGTGGATTGAGGGGGCGGGTCACAATAATTTGATTGATGTTGCGGGGAAACGATATTTTGAAAATTTGCAAAAATTTGCTAAAATGATTTCGCCGTAGACAGTGTTTGGATAAAAATTCGAGACTCAGGTACATCCCGATATATTAACTCAATACTATCGGGTGTAATAAAATCCAGTGCCTTCTCTTTCAATTCTGCTTCAGTAATTGTAGAAAGGTTGGTTGTACCGTAAAGTGAATTTTTTAAATCGCTGGGTTTGATACCATATTTTTTAGCATTAGGTAGATTTTTAGCTGCTGCTACCAAAATTTCAGTTGAGGGAAAGGTTACAATTAAAATTACTAAGGGTAAGTATTCCCAAGTATAGCCTTGCTTTGATTTGATGCTGTAAAATTTGTCGGTCGCCCCCATTAATAGCTTAGAAATACTAAATGCCCAATCTTGAAAATAATCTTCAGGTTGGGAAAGGGTACGCTCGGAGTCAGTAGTTATCAGTAGAATATCTTTAGAAGAAACATTACCTATTCCTAATTCTACTTCAAAATCGGTAAAAGCACCTGAAATTATATTAACTGCGTCTTTTTGAAGTTGTTCGGCATGGGGACTGGGTAGATAATACTGATTTGCTTTGGTTGCTTTTCTCCAGTATTCATCAACGCGAGTGCGAAGTTCGTGCTGTCTGATTAATTCAAAATAATTCCACTTAACATTACTTGAGTTATTGTCAGATAGCAAAACTTCAGCAAGTTTTTTGAATATCGCCCTATCTGTTCCTCCATCTCCGACAATTCCGATATTTCGTTCGATCGCCACCATGTTATCCTATTGTCCCCGAATACCACAACTCCGTTAATTCTTTTTTAGGAATTGTTACCAAACGTTGGCCGTTCTCATCTTCTGTGGTTTCGCCCTCAACTGTACCCACTCCCACAAAAACATCTATAACATCGTTTAAGTTTCTCACGTCGCTTTGATATTTACGTTTATCTAAGCGAAATGTATAAACAGAATCGAGGCGATCGTGAAATTCTCTTAACACCGAAGGACTGTGAGAAGTTATGATAAATTGCGGCGCGCAATCGTCGGGATTGGGAGATGTTGCTTGCCAAATCCAATGGAGAAGTTCTTGAATGTTACCGGGGTTAATTCCGTTTTCTATTTCTTCTAACAATATCAAAGCGGGCGGTTTGGATAAAGACACTAGCAAACTGATGGCTGCTGCTTTTACCAAGCCATCTGAGATCGCCTCAGAAGTAAATTCATCAAGCAGTTTTTCTGTTGTTTGTTTCCCCAAGTCAAATTCCCACAACAAGCGATTTTGTTCCGGTTGAATTCGCACGCCTTGAAATTGATTGTTAAATCGCCTCAGCAAAGCTACAAACCGCGCATAATTCTGTTCTTCTTGTTGTTTGACATCCAAGATAACATCTTGAAAGTTGCCTCCTTCATATCCTAAATCAGCAGGATGTTTTACTCTTCGCGGTTGCCGATCGGAATCTGCTTGACTTGCTTCTTTCAAGTCATTAATTATCTCGATTTTTCGATAGGGTATTAAGCCTTTAAGAAAAGATGACTGAAGCTGATAACTAAAAGTATTGGCAAAAGCGCTAAAGAATGAATCGATTAATGTTTTTTCGGAATCGCTAGCATTTGAATTTGCAGCGAGAGTTGTGCGGAGATTCATCTCGTTTGTAGGAGAGTTATATCCGCTGCTGTATTCTTGAGATATTCCTGTATCAAATACCTCGACTTTAATTTTTTCCTTACAGCCAGTATGTTCTGCGAATTCTGCATTCTTATACAGTTCTATTTGATAATCAATTTTTCCTAAAGCGTGATTCCACGCGATCGCAAATCCCATTGAATCTTCATCTTTAGCAAGTATGTAACGGTGGGGATAGAAGTCAGCAGATTTTACAGTGCGATCGCGAGATTCGGGATGGCTGCGCCTGACAAGGTTACAGAAATGTTGAATTCCTGCTAAAAAGTTCGTTTTGCCCGAATTGTTATTGCCAATGAACAACGTTACTGGCTTCAGCTTTATAGTTGTCGATTTGTGCGTTCTAAAATTTTTTAGAGTGATTTTATCGAACATTTTTCATCTTGCCATAGCAATAAAACGATTTTAGATTTTAGATTTTGGATTTTCGATTGGGATTGAAGATTGAGGATTATCAATCGATCGACTCTTCCAACTTCGGTCTTCAGTCCTTCGGTCGTGACAAATGTCAACTGTAAGGTGCGTCGCTATTAAATTGTCTATTTTTTTGGGAATTGTTGGTAGCGAGGCACCCTACGTCAATGGTCAAATATCAACTATCAACTTTTTAACTCGGGCGGTTTGGCGATCGATAAAATGGTTTTTTCACTACCTTAGCTGGATAGTTTTTGCCGCGAATTTGTATTTCTAATTGCTGCCCGATTTTAGCCAATTTTGCAGGAACAAAAGCCAGGCCGATCGCGCGATTCAAAGTAGGCGATAATGTACCGCTAGTAACTTCCCCTACTGTCTCGTTTTCAAAGATTACCGGATATCCGTGGCGCGCAATGTGCCGCCCCTCCATTTCTAACCCTACCAACCGCTTTGAAACTCCGTTAGCTTTCTGCTGTTCCAAAACTTCGCGCCCGATAAAATAACCTTTAGTATCGAGGTGAACTACCCAATTCAATCCGGCTTCTAAAGGTGTTATGTCTTCGTCAATATCTTGACCGTAAAGTGCCATTGCTGCTTCTAAACGCAAGGTATCTCTCGCACCCAAACCGCAGGGTACAACACCCGCAGCTAACAGTTTTTGCCAGAGTTCTTTTCCTGTTTCTGGATCGACCATAATTTCAAAGCCATCCTCTCCTGTATAGCCAGTCCTCGCGATAAAACTCGGCTGTCCCAACAGGTTGGTTTCTAAGTGACCGAAAGCTTTTATCGGCGCGAGGTTGCCTTCAACAAAAGGTTGCAAGTAGCTGACAGCTTCCGGCCCTTGCAGTGCGATTAAAACTTTGTCTTGGGAAATGTCCGTAAAACTGACGCCGCTCAATTCTAAGTGGGCTGCAATCCAAGCTTTATCTCTGATGCGAGTGGCGGCATTGACAATGATTACTGCACGTTCTTCGCTAGTCGTCGCGTCGGCTTCTTGGTAGTAGAAAATAATGTCATCCAAGATGCAGCCTTTGGCATTGAGCAATACTGTATATTGAGCTTGACCGGGCTGCAATCTGTTCAAGTCTGAGGGTACTAACTGTTGGCATTTTTCCCTTAATTGTTTGCCCCTCAAACCGAATTTTCCCATGTGAGAAATGTCGAACATTCCAACTCGCGATCGCACTGATTGGTGCTCGCTGCTGATGCCGCCGTACTGTACTGCCATTTCCCATCCAGAAAAGGGAACCATCCGAGCTTTGAGTTCCAATGATAAGTTGTAGAGCGGCGTGCGCGCAAGTTGGCTTGCTGTTTCTTGATGCTGGGTTGTTTCTGTTGACTTTGCCACGGGTAGCCCCTTTGTTGCGGGTGGACTGTTTTGATTTTACGGGATAAACAGGCTCGACGAATTTATTTTTTAAATAGTTTTATCGGTTGACTTCGCTGCTCTTGGCAATTCGCTCTTGAGGGTTTAATATTTGTTAATACGTAATTTTACGCAAGCCGATCGAGATCCCCCCTAGCCCCCCTTAAGAAGGGGGGGATCGGAAATTTCCTGAAGTCCCCCTTTTTAAGGTTGATTTAGGACTTAATATTTGTATATACGTAATTTTACGCAGACCGATCGAGATCCCTCCTAGCCCCCCTTAAGAAGGGGGGACTGGAAATTTCTTGAAGTCCCCCTTTTTAAGGGGGATTTAGGGGGATCGAGAATTGGGAAAAAAACGAGATTTCTCCAGGTTTCTATCGATTCTTGACACTTGCAGGCGCTGCTGAACCCCCAACGCCAAAGTTTTCCGAAACGGTATAAATTCGATCGGCACGCATCTCTCTGGCAGTTTATAGTAAGATTAAATCTCCCTCGGTATTCACTGATGAACGCCAGGGCATCGACCTTGCCCCCCGCAATTGTACGTAAATTACGCGATCGGCGCTTAAACAGCACAGTTAATCCTCCTCTAACAACCAAAACGACTCGACATTCTCAAGTACCAAAATTTCAGCTTTGATTCTTTCTTCCTTCTTCCTTCGCGCGATCGTGGCAACTGTCAACTGTCCCAGATCGACTGTCTTTAACTCACATCTCAAAACTCAAAATTCAAAACTCAAAACTCCTTACCAACTGTCAACTCTTCCTTCTTCCTTCGGCTTAAAGAAATATGATCGACCTTGCAGACAGATATCAAAAATATGTGTCTTTCAAAAATTATCAAGAACCAGATTTTATTCCTTACAAGTATTTTTGGGGTGCGATCGTCACTGCCTATGCAGTTGCCAATGCACCAGTAGATAGAATTTACGGGTTAATTTTTACAGTCCTGCAAAACCTGCCAATTAAAGGTTTGGAACGTTTCCTAACTAAATACAACAACGAAATTACTCAAGCTCAAATTAGCAGCCATTTCATTGTTTCAATTAAAGGCTTCTTGTTTTTTGTAGCATTTTTAATGCTCGCTTATCCGATTGTGTTATCTGTCGGGCGATCGCGCAAGTTTTGGGAAGAATTGGGAATCAAAAGAATTGCGGTAGTTTCCCTGTATTTTTTTGTAGCTTTATCGCTGCTGGTATTTCCTTATTCCTACCCTCACGTACTGCTTTCCCACCCTTCAGGATTGGCAAGTCTCGGAGTATCTTACGGTCAAATGAGTCTGTCACCTTTTGCAGAATCTTATGAAATAGTAGCGCGGCGGTTGCTGAAACCTGCAATTGCTTATTTTATCCAAATGCAGGGCTATATTTTGTATTATCTATTCTCTTTAATCTGCATTTATACTTTAATATTTATGACAGTTTGTTTCTTGGAATCAAAGATTGAGAGCAAGCACAAATTTGGCGAAATAAAACCAGCAATTTATACTCGAAAATTTTGGGTTTACCTGTCGGCAATGACCAGCAGTTACGCGATCGTCTGCTTTCAGTGGCCGGGGTATCCTGAAAACATAACTTTTATCTTAATATTGCTCGCTGCCTGCCTGCCAATGAGTAGTTTGGCAAGGCTGGGAACAGTTGCTTTGTGCATGGTAAATCACGACGGCAGCGCTTTTGCCCTAATTCCAATTATCTGGTTTTGTTTTCCCAAAAAAGAGCGGATTCCGGCATTAGTTGCCGTGGTTTTATTCTACGGAATTTGGTTTGCCAGTCACGGATTGAACTTGCAGCAGGGTTTAGAATCGCACGTAGTTGTTGGCGGCAAAAAATCAACTTTGTCGTTGTTAGCCCAACATCCGATCGCAGCCGCAGCAGGAACCTTTTTTGCTTGCAAACTTTTGTGGTTCCTCGTACTCTTCGCATCGTGGCGGCTGTGGCTGGAAAAAGAGCAAAAAACTGCGATCGCCATAGTTGGCATTACTGTATTTCCGCTGTTAATGCTCGTGCTAGGTTGGGATACAACCAGATTGACAGGTTTTGGCTTTTTAGGAATGCTAATTGCCCTAGTTGCAGTCGCGAATCAGTACGGCAATTTCCACAAAAATCAGCGCCAACTATTGCTAGCAGCAGCCTGCGCTAACATTCTTTTACCGACGTACAATGTAGCTCTAGATATTCCCGAATCTGCTTTCAAATATCCCTATCCTGGTATTTACAAAGCGATCGGGGCAATGCTGCAATTAATTGTACAGTAAAAGCAACCAAGTTCGCAAAACAATTTTTTCAAACAAACTCAGGAATTGACAATTATGACCCAACAAGTATTAGTCGAAAAAATGCAGTACAATCCTTTAGTTGCCACCCTAGGGATTCGCGAACAATACCGCGATTGCTACTGGGAAACTAAAGATCCAATTTGCAGCGATCGCCTGTTGTGGAGGGCGCAAACCTTCCGGCATATTGTCCATTTATTGCCCGGACAAACTATCTTAGAACTCGGCTGCGGTAAAGGTTATTTTACCAAACAACTCGCGCGTGTTTCTCGCGGAGAAAACCCGATAACTGCCGTTACTTTTAATGCAGAAAACGAGCGATCGACCGATTTGCCCGATTCAGTAGAATTCCTGACGGCTGCCGATTTTCCTGGGGAACTTGCGGGGCAGCAATTTGACTTTATTGTGGCAATGGATCTGTTAGATAAAGGCAATTGCGGGTGGGTTTTGCAAAATGTTTACGAGTTGCTGAAGCCGGGCGGACAAGTCATTTTTTATGAAACCAATCCGTGGAATGTAGTTCACAAAATCCGCCGCCGAGTGTCGAAATATTTGGGAGAACAAGATCCGAGAAAATTGCTGGCCCGCCCGGAACTTTACGAATTGATTTCAGAAGTAGGTTTTGTTAAAGTTTTTGCCATATTTAACGATTTTGTTTACGCGCCGCTGACGCGAGAAATGATTTGGATTTTGCGCAATCTTTCGATAATTTTTGAGAATACTCCAATTTTACAAACTTTAGCCGGTTCGATTCTCGTGCACGCGCAAAAACCGCCGCGCAAAATCGATCGCCCGCCTGTATCTTTGTGCGATCGCGAAGAGTTGCGGGATGCCGTTTCGGTAGTGGTTCCCTGTCACAATGAAGAGATGAATATCGAACCGCTAGTTTCGCGACTCCTGGGATTTTACAGCGATTACATTCACGAAATAGTTCTGGTTGATGACAACAGCAAGGACGGAACTAGCGAAGTAATGAAAAAATTAGCCAGCGAAGATGCGCGGATTAAACCAGTATTTCGCACGCCGCCAAACGGAGTAGGCAGGGCAATAGCTGACGGTTACAAAGCAGCAACAGGGCGCTACATTTTGTCAATGGACTGCGATTTTCAGCACTTATTGCCGCAACTTCGAGATTTATTTGATGTAGCCGAAGGACATGATGTAGTTGTCGGCAGTCGCTTTTCTCGGCACAGCGTATTGTTGAATTATCCCTTACCTAAAATAGTAGTAAATCGGGGATTTCACCTGTTAGCGCAAATTGTGTTGTTACGGCGGTTTAGGGATTTGACAAATAACCTGAAACTGATGCGCCGCGAGGTTGTCGAACAATTGGAACTGACGCAACCCGGTTTTGGAATCAATGCGGAAACGGGACTTCAGCCGCTGTTAATGGGTTTTAGAGTGAAGGAAGTGCCGATATCTTGGATCGATCGAACTCCTGATATGGGAGTATCATCTTTTAAGTTAGTTCGCGTTGGGGGAGGTTACGTGCAGGTGTTGTGGAAATTGTGGCTGAAAACTTTTTTGGGAATTGGAAAATAGGGATTAGTTCGCCAAGAATTAGCCCGCCAACCGAAGAGTCCGCCAGGGATTTAAATCCCTGGCTAATAGCGAAAGTCCACGCTTTGTGGACTGAAGAATTATTGATGATTTGTTGGTGTTGCAGTGGGTTTTTAACTGAGATATTGCAGCAATGCCAACAATCGAGGCAGAAACCTGATTTCTGACCAAAAATATACAGTTTTATGCAGAATCTTTGCCAGAAACCCGGTTTCTTTGGGCTCCTACTCGAATGCTGATATCTTGCAGCAATGTCATTTGGTGTTTATCGTGGGGCTGGGGCGGGTTTATCTGGCCTGTTTGCTGCGTTTAAAACTGTTGGCGAACCCGCCCCTACAGAAATTATGCCTAATTGACAGTACATGATATAAACTATTAATCTCATGCACGAATTGCTAGGTTAGCTTAACTGCGATCGAGAAACCGGACATAATATTATTTAGTTTCCATCCAATTTTGTCCCGCATGAATATCAACTACCAAAGGTACGTCAAGCGGCAAAGCATTTTCCATCGCAGCTTTGATTTTCGGCTGCAATTCTTCCCATTCTGATGGCGGAACTTCAAAGATTAATTCATCGTGAACTTGCAGCAACAATCGCGCCTGATAGTTTTGCAAAATATCATGTACTTTGAGCATGGCAAGTTTAATTATATCCGCACTCGAACCTTGAATCGGCGCGTTAGCCGCCGCCCGCAAAGCTTGGGCGTCATCTCTGGTGAGGGATTTAAGTTGGTCCGATCGAATTTCTTCCGGGTTTCTACCTTTTAATTCTTTCAGCCCCTGGCTCTCGAAATTTAAATAGCGGCGGCGGCCGAGAATTGTGCTAACATAGCCGAGGGCGATCGCATCTTTTTTCACTTTGTCCAAGTATTCAAAAACCTTGCTGTAACGCTGGTTGAAACGTTCGATAAACTCCCTGCCATCTTTGGAAGATTTGCCCATCGATCGACCGAATTTAATTGCCCCCATACCGTAAATTACCCCGAAATTAATCGTTTTGCCAAACCTTCTTTCATCGGGCGTGACATCTTCCTTTTCAAACAGCAATTGCGCCGTTACAGTATGTACGTCCCGATTGTTTTGATAAGCTTCAATTAACACGGGTTCTTGACTCAAATGAGCCAAAATCCGCAATTCAATTTGAGAATAGTCTGCCGACACTAACAGCCAACCAGACTCGGGTAAAAAAGCCTTGCGAATTTGTCGCGAAAACTCCGTACCGATCGGAATATTCTGCAAATTAGGATTGGAAGAAGACAGCCGTCCCGTATCTGTAACTGTTTGATTGAAATCTGTATGCAATCGCTGAGTATCGGAACGCACCCGCTTCGGAATAGCATCTACATAGGTAGAGTAAAGCTTTTGCAACGTGCGATATTCTAAGATAGCTTCAACAACCGGATGATCGTCTTGCAAATTTTCTAGGAAAGCAGCATCGGTGGAGTAAAAACCTGTTGCTGTTTTGCGAGACTTTTTGGGGTTTAGCTTGAGTATATCAAATAGCAGTTCGCTCAACTGGGAAGGTGAATTTAATTTCAACATTTCACCAGGTGCTGTATTGCGAACTTGCTGCTTAATCTCAGGCAAATTATTGTTCTTTTTAGGTGGCAATATTTTTTTGATGTGAGACTTTAAAATTGCACTTGGTACGCCATTACAATCTTTTTGAGTAAACTTTTCTGAAGTTGATTCAATCTGTTCTAATTTTTCAGATACATAAGCTTTGAAATCATCAAGAGGTATGGCATGATAAATTTTTTGTTCGATTGCTGCTAATTGTGGTTCTAGTTGGTCTGAGAGTTCTTTAAGATATTTGGTGTCAATCCGAATACCCTGATATTCCATTTCTGCTAAAACAGGTTCGAGGGGCTGTTCGACATTTAACAGCAACTGATGTAATGACTTATCTGTTGGCGCATTTGCATCAGCATCATCCAATTCTATTATAAGTTTTTTTACCAACTGAAATGTCCTGCAGACATCCATACCACAGTAGTCAGATACTTCTAGAATGCTGATATCAGCAATGGTTTTCCCTTTAGGCACTAATTGGTTATAACTTTTGGCTTGATTCCGCTTTTTCAAGTATTGGTAGTGCTGCATAAGAAGTGATGCCACTTGATATAATCCGCTCTGTACAAGGAGATGAAAGGCAAAAATCACTACTTGTAGAAGACTATCCAAGTATTTGCTTGATAAATCATCAAGGTTATGCTTTTCTTCTGGATTTAGTACGTAACTGGCTAGCATCGTGTCAAATACCACGCCAGCTAATTTAATTCCCTGACAGCGGAGGATCAGTCGATCGAACTTAGCATTTTGCAGCGCCTTGGGGTAATTTTCGCTTTCCCAAATCGGACGCAACGCATCTAAAACAGTAGCTTTATCCAAATTTTTCCCTGTTTTATGTCCGATGGGAATGTAAGCAATATCTTGTTTTCCCGTTCCCCAACAGCAGCCAATTCCTACCAATTCAGCATCTCGCGGTTCTAATGCTGTAGTTTCGGTATCCCATGCTACGGGCGAGGCTTTGTCAGTGAAAGTTTGCAGCCGTTCAACTAATTTGTTTAACTGTTCTACTGTTTGAATAGTTTTAGGTTCGATCGGCGGTCTTTTTAACTGTTCTACTGTTTGAATAATTTCAGGTTCGATCGGCGATTTATTTTTATTCTGATAAGCTAGAGTATCCTGATAACTCCAAAACCACAACGCATCTTCTTCAGCAGCGTCAGAAGTTGCACGCGATGTAGTTACTGAATCATCTATCTTACTTGGCTGTTCGGAAATTGCAACTTCCTCTGGCGATTCTCCTGCTTCTCCTTCACTTCTTCCTTCTTCCTTCTTCCTTCTTCCTTCTTCCTTCTCTTCCCCGCCGAAGCGCTGCTGAATTTGCTGAACTTTCTTTAAAAACGATTTAAACTCCAACTTTTCCAACATCGGAATCAATGCAGCTTCATCAAACCCCCGCAAACGACAATTTTCTAACTCTACATCCAAAGGAACATCTCGCACAATAGTCGCCATCCGCTGAGAATGATAAGCCGCTTCCTTCCCTTCTTCCAACTTCTTCTTAGTCGCACCTTTGATCTCATCTAAAGCAGCATAAATTCCATCTAGAGTATGGTAAGCTTCCAACAGTTGCAGTGCAGTTTTGTCGCCGATGCCTTTCACTCCGGGAATGTTATCGGATTTGTCGCCGCACAAAGCCTTGTAATCGATTACTTGTTCCGGCACAATACCGAGTTTGGCTTTCACTTCATCCGGGCCGTATTCTTGAGATTTCCCTTTGCCCGATCGCCGCAATTCATCCGTACTCAAATACAAAACGCTGACATTTTTTGACGTATCTACTAATTGAAACAAATCGCGATCGCCCGTCAAAATCTTCACGCGATAGCCCGCAGCGCTAGCTTTCTCTGCCAAAGTTCCCAAAACATCATCCGCTTCAAATCCCGCCGCAGTAATTGCAGGTAAATTAAAATAAGTGAGGAGTTCTTGCAGGTTTTTGATATCGGGGATAAAATCTTCAGGTGTCTCGGCACGACCGGCCTTGTAAGTTTCATCAGCTTCGTGGCGGAAAGTCGGCGTAGCGAGGTCAAAAGCGATCGCCATGTACTGGGGCTCGTGGGCTGCCATTACCTCCAGCAGCGACTTGAGAAAGCCAAAACAAACGCTGGTAGGAATGCCTGTTGTAGTGCGCAACCCCCCATCGCGGCTTTTGGCAAAGGCGAAGTAGGAACGAAAGGCCAGAGAGTGACCGTCAACTAAAATGAAGGTGGGAGTTGGATTTTCTGACACTTGCTTTTCCCAAAGACACAGATCGAAAGTATTCTTCCATTATATCGCTTTCAAGTTCGATCGACTCTATCTCAAGATAGTTAACAGTTGACAGTTGACAGTTGGCAGTTTTTATTAGTCATTAGTCATCAGTCATTAGTTATTAGTTATTAGGAAGAAGCAAAAATTCTCCCACTCTCCCACTCTCCCACTCTCCCCCTCTCCCCCTCTCCCCTTTCCTCTTCCTCATTCTATCAAACCGATGGGTGACATTGACCGATATTACGAAATACTCGAAATTGAGTCTGGATCTTCTTTAGAAGAAGTCAAACAGGCTTACAGAGATCTGGCATTTGTGTGGCATCCCGATCGCTATGCCCATAACGATCGCCTGCAACAAAAAGCCGCTCAGAAATTGACCGAAATTAATGACGCTTACCAGCATTTACTGTTTTTTTTGAGTCAAGCAGAATTCGTGCCGATCGAGTCTGAAATTCAAGCACCTTCACCAGCACCCGCCCGCGAAATTCTCAACAAAAAAGCCTTGAAGCAGCCAGCAATCAGGACGAATTTCAAAAAAGGTCAAAACCGCCCAAAAGCTACATCAAAAAGCCAGAAAGGATTTAAAAGTCGCAACAATTCCCAAGCAGCGCCGCCCAGAAAAAAAACACTTCAAACCAAAAACGTTCGATCGACCGCTTCACCTTTCAAACAATCCGGTAGGGGCCCTGCTCCCGTGCCCGCCCAGACAAATCAAAATTATGCAAACCCGATGTCGAAAAGCAAGAAACGATTTCAAATACTAAACCTCATCGGATTGCGAAAGAAACGCCGCAATTTTTATACTCCCAAATATTCATATTCGATCGTGCCTTGGAGTCCGCTAGCATTGGCTTTAGCGAGTTACGCTTTGACGAGTTGGATTTTGACGCAATCTAACGCCCCGCAGTGGATGTGGGTGTTAATCTGTTGTGCGGATTGGCTGTGGGCCGCGATTTTGGTCATGGAGGACACCGCGACGCCGAGAGTTTGGCTGACGGGTTTAATGTTGGCGGGGGGGGTGGGGGGCGCGATCGCGGGTTTTCAGGCGGGAGGTGACGAGACGGGGGTAGCTTGGGCGCTGGCTGGGGGTTGTTTGGGGGCGATCGCGAGTTCGGAGGTCGAGAGTCGGGCTGTGGTGTCCGTGTTGGCGGGGGCCTGCGTCGTTGCCGTAGTGGGATTGGTGGCGGGAACGGGTTCTGGGGACTGGGCGCAGGCTGTCATTGAGGCTGCGTGCGGTGCGATTGCGGGATTGACATTGGGGTTGGGGGTGGAATTAGCGCTGAAATCTCAGGTATCGGTGGGATTTGGCGGTTTAGTGGGGCTGGGGATTGGGGCGATCGCGGGTACAGTTTCCGGGGCCGGTTTGGAGGCGATCGGCATGGCTTTCGTACTCGCCGGATCTAAGGGCGTTTACGGGGCTTGGGCGGGTATCGGGATTATTGCAGGAGTTACAGCCCGAATTGTAGCGGGAGAAAGGGCGATCGGTTGTAGCAGCGGACTTTACACCTTTGTACTTTTAGCTGTTGCTTCAGGTTTGGGATTGTGGCTGGGAAATTGGCTGTCAACAGCCCTACAATTTTAGATTGGTAGGTTGGGTTGAGCGAAGCGAAACCCAACACTTCGTTGGACCCAATTAATTTTAGATAAGTAGGTTGGGTTGAGCGAAGCGAAACCCAACACAATGGTTAGGCGGAGCAAAGTGTTGGGTTTCACTACGTTCAACCCAACCTACAGTTAAGTGTTTACCTGCCAGCGTTTCCCGCTTTTCAGCAGCGCCGCAAAACAATCCTTTGGCAAAGCCTTGCTGAAAAAATTTCCTTGAATTTCATCGCAATCCCGATCGCATAAAAAAGCCAGTTCCTTCTCATTTTGTACTCCCTCAGCAACCACCGTCATGTTCAGGCAGTGCGCCATTTGAATGATCGCTACAGTAATCGCTGCATTCTGAATATCTTCCGCAATATTTCTAATAAAACTCTTGTCAATTTTCAGCACATCAAACGGAAACCGTTTCGGATAACTCAAAGAAGAATATCCCGTCCCGAAATCATCCATTGCGATCCTGATTCCCATATCGCGCCAAGCACTCAAAGCCTGAGCTGCTGCCGCTTCATCTTGCAAAATCGAACTTTCCGTCACTTCCAATTCCAAATATTGAGGATCTAACTCGGTTGCTGCCAAGATCTCGCTGACTCTTTCCGTCAGATTTTGACGATCGAACTGGCGCGCTGACAGATTTACTGCGATCCGTACCGGAGGCAAACCCTCTAATTGCCAAGCTTTATTTTGCTTGCAAACAGTCTCCAATACCCACTCGCCCAGCGGTCCGATCAAACCCATTTCTTCAGCCATCGGAATGAATTCTGCTGGCGAAACTCGCCCCCGTTCTGGATGGTTCCAGCGCACTAAAGCTTCTGCACCAGTAATTTTTCCGGTTTTAATTTCTACTTTGGGTTGGTAGTAAATTTCAAATTCCGAGCGCTTTAAAGCATTGCGCAGGCAAGTTTCTTGAACAATTTTGTTAATCGAAAGTGTCGCTACTTTATCGGTATGAAACTGATAGTTATTTCCGCCTTTTTCCTGGGCGTGGTACATTGCATTATAAGCATTTTTTAAGAGTTCGTCTACCTCGCTGCCGTCGGAGGGATACAAACAAATACCGATACTGGCAGTAACGTAGACTTCATTGCCTGCCGCGATCGTCGGTTGGGATAAAATATCTAAAATATTTTGGGCAATATCGGCAACATCCTGTTTTTCTGCTACTGGTTCCAGGATCGCAGCAAATTCCGCAGCTTCCAAACGAGCAACAATATCTATATTATCGATGCAGTCAGTCAGTCGGCGGGCAATGGTGCAAATTATGCAGTCGCCGATATCGTGTCCGAAGGTACTGTTAATTCTGTTAATTTTATCCAAGCTGAGAGTAACCACCGGAACGAGTGCCGGCAGTCCTTTTTGCTTGTCCAATATCTGACTCAGTTTCTCCCGCAGCAGCGCCCGATTTGGCAGGTTTGTCAAACTGTCGTACTGGGATCTGTGGAGGGCGATTTGAATTGTAGTGTGCAGGTTTTTTTCCTCAAACGGTTTGACGATATAGCCGAAAGGTTTTGTGGCATTTACCCTGCGCAAAGTGTTTTCGTCAGCATAGGCTGTCAAATAAACTACCGGGATTTGAAAGCGCGATCGAATTTGTTCGGCTGTGGCAATGCCGTCCATTTCTCCTTGCAAGTGAACGTCCATCAGCACTAAATCCGGTCGGACTCTGGCAGCGGATTCGATCGCTTCTTCTCCTGACAAAACAATTTCAGTTACTTGATATCCTAAAGCTGTTAAACTGTCAGCGATATCTTCGGCAATAATACTTTCGTCTTCCACGATAAGTATCTTTTTATTTGACATAAAGTTTGCTCCTAATCGTGCTAAGTGGGGGGCGAAAATATGATTTCAAAAGCCGTACCTGCCGTTGCCAAAAGCTGAATTTGACCTCTAAGTTGCTTGACTAAAGATACTACCAACCGCAAACCCAATGTTCGGGCATTTCGGTAATCCAAGTCTTTGGGAAAACCAATCCCGCTATCGCTGACTGTTAGCACGCAAACCCTCTCATCTTCGATAATGAAATCTATTTTAATGGTGCCTTGTTTTTGTCCGACAAAAGCATATTTTAAAGAATTTGTCACGAGTTCGTTAATAATTAAACCGCAGGGGACGGCAGTATCGATATTCAGACAACGCGGAGCAATGGTGGTTTGCAATTCGATCCCTTTAGCATCGATTTCATAAGCTTGAAATAAATTGTGGGCTAAATTTTGGATGTAGCGCGCCAAATCGATTTTCGACAAATCTTTGGATTGATACAATTGTTCGTGAACGAGAGCCATTGAGCTGACGCGGTTTTGACTTTCTTTCAGCATTTCAATAATCCGGTTGTCTTGAATGTAGCGAGACTGAAGTTTGAGCAAGCTGGAAATAACTTGCAGGTTGTTTTTAACCCGGTGGTGAATTTCTTTGAGCAGGACTTCTTTTTCGGCAAGGGAGGCTTTGATCCGGTCTTCATCCCGCTTGCGATCGGTAATATCGCGCACCACTGCTTGAATTATTTTCTTCCCGCTAATTTCCACTGCATTTAACAGCACTTCTGCCGGAAATTCCGAACTGTCGAACCGCCTGTGCACCCAATCAAACCGACAGCTACCCGTTTTCATTGCGGCAGCTATCCTTTGTTTTAACAGGCTGGAAGAATCTTGTCCGTTAGTCTGAAATGGTGGCGAAAATTCGCCCAGGTGTCGGTCGCAAAACTGTTCTTTGTCAGCGCAACCAAACATTTTTAAGGTCGCAATGTTGCAGTCAAAAAAATCTCGATCGTCCAGCAGGATTACAGCATCGCTCGTCGCTTCGTAAAGGCTGCGAAATTTGGCTTCCGACTCTTGCAAAGAAGCGATTAATTGGGTTTTTTGGTATTCGGCACGCTTGCGATCGGTAATATCTATGCCTACAGAAACCGCTGCCGTTCCCTGATGGTATTTCTGAGCTACTATTAAATAATTGCGGGCGCTACCTTTAATTTCGATATCTACTTCTTGCCAGATTTGCTGTGCCGAACTGGCAAAAAAATTGCGGATTAGATTGGCGAAAGTCGAGCCTTTATCGAGAAAGTTAATTTTTTGACCGACAAAGCTTTCGGGAGGTCTTTGAAATGAGGTTGCTAAGTGTTGGTTGACGCCGATATAACGCAAATCGGAACTCACCCAAGAAATCAATCCCGGCACAGCATCTAAAACTGCCCAAAGTTGGTCTGTCGCCTGTTGCAGCGCTTCTTCGGAACGCTGGCGATCGCTAATATCTACAGCCGTGCCGCTGGCACCTATAATAGTACCGTTTTCGGCGCGATTAACAATGCTGTTGACTCGCAGGTAAACGGGAGAGCCATCTTTACGCAAATGCACGGTTTCGTAAGGACAGTAGGGGGCTATTTCCTGGTTTTTGGATCGGGAAAATAACTGCTCGAATACTGCTATTTGTTTGGCTTGTTGTTCGGGAATTAAAAAATCGATTAAGTAGCGCCCGATCATTTCTTCTGGTTCGTAACCGTAAATGCGTTTTGCAGCAGCATTGACGAAGGTCAATCGACCTTGAACATCCACGGACCAAATCAATTCTTGGGAGGTTTCAACTAAGTTGCGGTATTTTTTTTCGCTTTCAGAAAGTGCAGCGTTAAATGCTTCCGTTCGCTGCTGCAACCTGCGTTCTAATTGTTGGTTTGCAGCTTGCAGCTTGGCCTGCGCGCGAAATCTCTGCGTAATTTCGGTACAAACACCGACAGCCCCGACAATTTCGCCGCTGTCGCTGCGCATCGGAGTCGCTCGAGTTTCCCAAATTAAATCTTCCTGTTGAGTTATTTGATGATTTGTCCCGTAAGTTATCCCGTGAGTTATCCAAGTGCGATCGCTCCCCTCCAATACCGCAGCAATGTATTCTAAAATCTCTGGCTGGCTGCCGTAAATCTCGCCAATCGACATCCCGATGGCTGCATCGGGCGCGATTCCCAAGTTTTCGAGTCCTTTACCTTCAGTGAGGGTTAGCTTGCCATCGCTGTTAATTGCCCACAGTAAAAGCGGGGCTGCACGGAGGGCTGTGTGGCACTCGCTAGCTTTTTTGAACCCGTCTATTTCTTGTTTTTGCTGTTCGCGGGTACGTTTTAATTCTGCTGTTAGCTGCTGGACTTTTTTGTGCAAGCTAGCAGTGGTGGCGCGCATTTTTGCGGGTTTGCGGCAGCGATCGGCGGGCTTGGAGTGTAGCATAGTTATTTTGCGAGGCATCCCTGTCTGTATACCAGTTCGTGTTTTCAGCATAAACTTTTCCCGGAAAGTATTACAGTTCGCTGCGATACTCATCTTCTTCAGAGCGTTTCCGGAACGCTTCGCACCCGTTATCGATGAAAGAAACCGTTTGGAGTTTCTGAGGAGGCTAGATCTTCTAAGTTAGCTTAAAACCTTAAAGATTTGACGTTGCCACAGCAGCGAGCTTGTTAATTCACTAATTGGCAATGTACTCGAAATTGACAGTCGATCTGTATTTTTACGGTTCGATCTGTAGTTTTGCAAAGGTAAAATCAGCAATATTCAATATTTTATACCACTTTTTCGTTAAATTAGCACTCTTTGGGAATTGGGAATTGGGAATTGGGAATTGGGCATTGGGCATTGGGAATTGGGCATTGAGAGTTGGGAATAGGGAATTGCTAATTGGTAATTCTCCCACTCGCCCCCTCCCCCCTTCTCCCCCTCTGGTCCCTCTCCCACTCTGCCCTCTGATTTCAATCTATTCCCCAAACTCTGACAGTTTTGTCCGAACTGCCGCTCAATAAATTATCTCCACCGGCGCTAAAAGCAAGGCAAGTAACATGGTCTTGATGCCCGCTCAAAGTGTGAATATTTTCGCCGCTAGCTGCGTTCCAAAATTTGATAGTACCGTCGGCACTGGCACTAGCAACAGTGCGCCCGTCTGGACTGAAAGCGATCGCATTTATCGAGTTCACATGACCTTCTAAGGTGACAGTATTTTCGGGATTAGATAGCTGGTAAAGTTTAATTTTTGCATCCCACCCTCCAGCAGCTAAAGTTTGCGCGTCGGGACTGAAAGCGAGAGAATGAGCGTATCTTTTCAGGGTGCGATCGCAGGCTCTGCTGCGCAAGTTCCACACTTTAACAGTACCGTCATTGCTGCTGCTGGCGAGAATTTGCCCGCTGGGACTGAAAGCCACACTGCTAAGGATTCCTTTGTGAGCTCCCCAAGTTAAGTGAGCGCTAAAAGTACAGAGGAGTTTTCCCGTTTCTAAATTCCAAATTTTGATAGTAGTATCTGTCGATCCGCTGGCGATAAATTGACAGTCGGGACTGATGGCCAGCGCGCTAACTTCCCCTTGGTGTCCGAGCAAAGTATGTTGCAATTCTCCTGACTGCCAAATTTCGATCGCCCCTCGCTTCCCGTCCCATCTTTTCCTCACAAAAACTTCGCTGTCCGTTCCCAGCACGTAATATTCTTGAGCGCGGGGATACTTGTCAACTGCAAACAAGATTTCTCCCGATTCTAAATCGCAAATTTTAATTTTTTTTCCCGACAAACTCGCAGTGCGATCGCCCTCGGGACTCAAAGCAACATTTGTCCCAACTTTAACAGTTTTCAAGCATTCAAATAGTTGGTAAGGAATGAAATTTTTTAAAGCTTCGCGAACGGCAATTTCTGTTCGATCGCGCAAGATAGAATAAGCCGATCGCCGCACTGCTTCCGCCGGATCTGACAAAGCTTGAACTGCCAATTCTAAGCCTGCATTTCCGTATTTTGGAGCATCTTTAACCGCAGAAATTCGCGCTTCGGGGCTGTCGCTAGCAAAGCGCTGTTTGACCCCAGCAATCCCTCCCAAAATTGCAGCCCCGATCGGGATTTGACTGTGACCGCCAAGGACGGCATCGTATTCTCTAGGTTGGTTAGAATTATCTACCATGATATCGATAGTTTTGAGTTTTGAGTTTTGAGTTTAAGAGGGAGTTTTGAGTTTTGAGTTTAAGAGGGAGTTTTGAGTTTTGAGTTTTGAGTTTTGAGTTTAAGAGGGAGTTTTGAATTTTGAGTTTTGAGTTTAAGAGGGAGTTTTGAGTTTTGAGTTTTGAGTTTTGAGTTAAAGACAGTTTGCGGGAGTTTTGAGTTGTAAGTTGTGAGTTAAAGACAGTTCTTAATTCAAAACTCACAACTTAAAACTCAGAACTTCCCCTCTCCCTTTCTTCCTTCTTCCTTCTTCTTTTTTCTTTCTTCTTTCTTCTTTCTGCCTCCTGCCTCCTGCCTTCTGCTTCCTGCCTCCTGCCTCCTGTCTTTCTTCGATGAAGGCGCGGATGCAAGAGCTGGTTTGTTGGTAATGATTGACTGCGAGCGTTAAGGCTATTATAATCAAATTAGCGTTTCACACGAAATCCGAAACAAATATGTCACACTTCACAACGATTAAAGTTCAGATAAAAAACGGAGAACTGCTGCATCAAGTGTTGGAAGAATTGGGTTATCACGTAGAATGCAACGTACAGGTGCGGGGCTACATGGGCGACAAAACAAATGCTGAGTATGTAATCCGGCAAGCAAACGGTTACGACTTGGGATTTCGCCGCAGCAACCAAAATGAAGATTTTGAATTAGTAGCAGATTTTTGGGGGACCCGCATCAACCAGCAGCAATTTGTCAATTCAATTAGCCAGCTATACGCGCGCAAAACATTGATGGCAGCAGTACAGTCAGAAGGTTTTACCGTAGAAGAAGAGGAAACTTTAGCAGATGGAACTGTGAGGGTTGTAGTCGGTCGGTGGGTGTAAAGAAAAGATTGCGTAGGGGTTTGTAGTTGCGCTGTCTTAGCCATATAAGCTGTCGGGCAATAACAAACCTCGATTAAAAATTACGATCGCCAGTTAATAAAAAAAGTTTGTAGTTGCGATCGACGATCGCGATCGGCGCAGTAGGGCAATGGCAAACTTCGAGGAACGATCGTGACAACTATTTGACAAAGGAGCTTGGTAAATGATACAAACTCACCAGCAAAAACTCACCTTTGAGGAATATCTAAACTCTGAAAGCGATACCGACAACTACTATGAATTAATAGATGGAGAGTTAATCGCATTGCCGCCAGAATCAGAACCTAACTGTTTTATTGCGCGCTACCTGCTATTCGCTTTTGTAAGTCAAGGTTTAGTGCCACTCAGACTAATAAGCACCCATGAATGCGAAGTTATAGTCCCTATTTTGCGCGAGAGCGATGCTGCCAATCGCTACCCCGACTTGATAATTCTGAACCCCGAACACATTATGCTAACAGCAAATCGCATGACAATTACCCTCGATATGCCGCCGCCTCGGCTAGTAGTAGAAGTCGTCAGTCCCGGCAGAGTTGCTAGAGAAAGAGATTACGACTGCAAGCGCACTCAATACGCAGCTATAGGCATTCCAGAATATTGGATTGTTGACCCGCAAGAACAAGCTGTAACAGTGTTGCAACTCGAATCCGATCGATATTTAGAAGTGGGAGTATTTCGGGGTGAAGGGGCGATCTGCTCTCCAACTTTTCCGCAGTTAAATTTGACGGTACAATAGGTTTTGAGTACAGAAGATTGAGGGCGTAAAATACATTGCGATCGCTAAAGTTTTGGCAAAATAACTTTAAATCAGTAGTTCGATCGGTAATTAGAGATGTTGTGGGGAATCGAATTTTAACGATCGTAGCAAATTCTCCGAAATTGGCATTAGTTAAAGCTCGATCTGTCAGGTTTTTAGTAAGGAATTTAGTCCTTGAAAGATGCGGACTTAAGTCCGCACTACGAACAGGTTTGCAGTCAGGACTTGAGTCCTTGAAAGATGCGGACTTAAGTCCGCACTACGAACAGGTTTGCAGTCAGGACTTGAGTCCTTGAAAGATGCGGACTTAAGTCCGCACTACGAACTGTTTTTGTTATGCAATCGATCGGACATGATATTTTATTCAGCAAACCCTATTTAGACAGTTCGGTGTTGAGTTCATTAACAGCACGGCGTTTTAGCGGTACAGATTCCTCTCTTGGCAGCAAGTCAAATACTTTTCTAAAAGCGTCGTCTACTCGTTCAAAAGGCAATTGTCCTTTAGCGTTAAAAACAACTTTTCCCGTTTGGTCTAAAATGACAGTTTGAGGTACGAAACCTTCGTAATAATGGCTCGGTTCAGTGAGTTCAGGCGAGGGTTTATCGGGGAAAGAATCGATCGAGAGGGGGATAAAACTGGCGGCACGACCGTAAAATTGTTGCAGTTGAGAAACCACAGTAGCGTATTGCTTGCAGTCGCTGCTATCGTCGGTATAAAATACTAGCAATACGGGTTTATTGCGTTGCAAAGAATCGGCGATCGTGGACTTGGGAGGAACTAGGGAACCGTTACCGCCGTAGAGAGCAAAAATAGTCCCATCGTAGCGATCGTCCTTGAGGCTGGCTAGGGCTGGAGGCACATCGATTAGCACGATCGAACTCAGGGCTATCGCCACTATCAGTATACCGATCGAAATCCTGGTGAAAATACCGGCAAATAAGTTTCGCCACCAGCGCCGATCTGCTGAAGCAGTAAACATTGAATTTTGGTACTTGGAAAATATCATAGGTTGTTGGCAGTGGTTGTTGGCAGTTGCTGTAAGCTGGCGAAATCAAATGTCAAAACTTTACTGATTTTACCAGCAAATGCAGGCAAATGTTGTGAAGTAGGTTAAAGTAGTTCTCGATCGGCTATTTTAATTTGCTTCTAGTTGCGCTCGCGATCGGGTTTAAGACTCAAAGCGACAGCCCGCAACCGAGAGGACTGAAACACTCACCAGCCGGGGTTAAAAACCCTACCGAAGAGTGAAAAAGTGCGTTAAATTGACACCAAAGTACAGTGCCGTATCCTGACAAGTATTTTGTCCGATATATTGAGTTCGATCGATCGAATTTGATATCGACGGATAATTCGTGACTGACAGATAGAAACTCATAACACAGAACTGACCTCATGATAGCTTTGCTAGATCTATTCTTAGCTCAAACACCCGCTGCCGATGTTTCCGGCCCCGTTCAAATCAATCTGTTGCAGGCAATTATTTTAGGAATTGTACAGGGATTAACAGAATTTTTGCCCATCAGCAGCACCGCACATTTAAAAGTAGTACCTGTAGCGCTCGGATGGGGAGATCCCGGTGTAGCATATACGGCTGTGATTCAGTTGGGAAGCATTGTAGCAGTGCTTTGGTATTTTTGGAAAGACTTGACAACTATAATTTTTGGTGCGGCAGAAGCGGCCGCGAAGCAAGATTATAAATCTCACGAGTTTCAGATGGCATTGGGAATTGCTTTTGGCACAATACCCATAGTTTTTTTTGGGCTGTTAATCAAGATATTGATTCCAGATTTTGACAATTCACCGCTCAGAAATTTAAGCTCGATCGCCCTAGCTTCAATTTTCATGTCTTTGCTATTGGGAATAGCCGAAAAAATCGGCAAACGCCACCGCACTTACGAAAAATTAACCCTTCAAGATGGCATTTTGATGGGATTGGCTCAAGCAATGGCGCTAATTCCGGGATGTTCGAGATCGGGTTCTACTTTAACGGCAGGATTGTTTATGGGATTGGAAAGAAGCGCCGCCGCCCGCTTTTCTTTTTTGTTGGGAATTCCGGCAATTACGATCGCTGGATTAATCGAATTAAAAAGCGCTTTGGGAGAAGGTATCGGCGGTGCTGGAATTGTGTCTTTAATCGTGGGAACGATTTCGGCATTTGTGTTTTCTTATTTGTCGATCGCCTGGTTACTCAAGTTTTTGCAAACTCAAAATACTTGGATATTTGTGTGGTATAGGTTGGCTTTTGGCGTAGCTATTTTAACTGCTATAGGAGGCGGCGCACTGCAAAATATTTAAAACAGAAATTATCCCAAATCCGGGTATCCTATCGCATTTATGTTGTCATTGGGTTTCATGTCGCTAAGCGTTACGATAGTGTTGCCAATCGCATAGGCTCTGGCTCTGAACGAAGGATTCATAGAGGGGATGGCTAACTCGGATTTGGTATAACTTCTAATTTTTCAAACTCAAGCTGGATGCAAAAGGCACTGCTGGCAGAAATTCAGCCTCAAGCATAAAATAATCGCCACATTCAATCTATCAAAATAATGAATTATGCTAACAACAGATAGCTCAAAAACCTCTATCTGGGGAGCGATTTGAACCCCAAGTCAAATGCAGTAGAAATAGGATGCTAAACACAAGGAAATTGTATTCTATGAAACTCCATAACTTTACCGAACTGCTGGCGAATGCAAAGCGCTGGATAGCTGCAACTCTATTTTGTCTGTGCGCGATCGCCTTTGTTTTGCAAGGTGCATTTTTGCCTGTCGCCCCAGCAATCGCTGCTCCTTTTACTAACTCGATCTTAGCAACAGATACGGGCGATCGAGTTAAAAGCAAAGTCAGCGAAGATACTGCAAACACCAAAGATTTTATCAGAGACACAGCAGATAAAGTAGAGCGCACAGCCAAGAAAAATGCTGCTAAAGTCGATCGAGCAACAGAGGACGGCAGTGTCGCAGAACGCAAAGCCAAAAAAGATGCTGCTACAATTGAGAAAAGAGCAGAAGAAGATGCCGCCCGCACTCAAAAAGCAGTAGATAACACCAAGAATGTTGTCGAAAAGGCTGTTGACAGTATCAAAAATGCTTTTGATTAAAAAAGCATAATATCAAATCCTGTAGGGTTCAAGGTAACAATCGAATAACGAGCGTAGCATATTCGATTGTTACCTTGAAAGGGTTCACCAACCATACTTGCCAATAATTAAAAATCTCAAAAACCCGCCCCCCACCCCACCAAAGAAATACGATCGCCCGCATCTTTTAAAGATACCAAGGGTGGGTTTTAACAAGGATATCGATCTCAAACAAATTACCTGAAAAACCCGCCCCACTCAGCAGCCAGATCAATGCAGCAAATCCACAATATGAGGAATAATATCCCCGTGCTGAGTTAGCAAATAATCCAACCTGTCCGCCAACAAACTCAAAATTAAATCGTTATAACTCATCCCGTATTCCGCCAAACCCAAAGCTACCAAACTTGTCACATTTTCCGCCGGACGTTTGAGATCCGGTTTCGGATTTGCCTCCAAAACATAAAGTTCTCCACTCGCATCGCTCCTAATATCAATCCGCACCAAACTATTCAAACTAAACTCCCAATAAATTTTGCGAGCCAAATCGATTAATTCCTGTTTTAACTCCGATTCCTCTGCACCCATCAGCCGCCCGCGATCGGCAGTAATCGCCTTTTTATCCATCGATGTAAAAATGCGTTCCTCAGGCTCCAGCACCCGCTCTACGGTCGAAAAAGCAAACGGTTTGGTATTCTTAGAAAAACTCCCCTTCGCATAAGTAACGTAGCCGCAAACCGCCACGCAAAACTCGCGTCCCGGCAAATACTTTTCAATCAAAGCCGTATTGTGAGTGGTGCGGTGAACCTCCGCAACAGCCTGAGACAAACCCTCAATCTTTTCGACAAAATGGACGTACAGCGAAGCGCGACCCGATACTGGTTTCACGACAAAAGGCCCTCGATAGTCGCCAAAAGCAATTGCAAAACGCTGCTGCAAATTAGGTTGCAAAATCCCCTGAGAAGGATGCCAAGTTACAAACGGAGCAGTTTTAATTCCTACCGATTCCAGTTCCCGTTTAAAAGCGTGTTTGTTATCTAAAGTTGAGCTATTCAAAGGATTGTGACCGACATAGGGCATTCCCAGCATTTCCAACAAAGCGGGAGTGTGGCAAACCGGATTGTAGCCCTGAACTCCACCCGTATTCAGCCATACTAAATGGATGTTTTCTCCTTTGAGTTTTTCCGGCAAATTCATGTCATCGGGCATCACAAATACTTGCTTGCAGCCTATTTCTGCTAAAGCGGCAGCTATCTCGCGAGCCACTACTTCGTAACTTTTCCAAGAGCGCGGATTGTGAGTTTTGTAAATCACGGAACCTTCGCGATCGCAGTTGCCTCCGAAAACAACCGCAATCCGCAATTTCGCAAACAGCACCTCTAAATATTGAGGCAACAAACTAAAGTCGTAATGCAAGCGATTCGGGGTAATTTGCGGGGCAAGCATATCAAATGTTTTTCCTTTTTGCTTCATTTTTTATCGATCGATTTGCTAGATTTTGCCAAATATATGCCGCACAAAACTAAAGCAAAATACAGCAATTTTAACCAACTCAAACTTTCCGAAAACAGCAACCAAGCTAGGATTGCAGTAAACGCTGGTTCTAACAGCAGAACCAGACCGACAAATCCCGACGACAAACGTCCGAGACTGTGAGTTAAAAGTCCTTGACCGAGAGCTTGGCAAATTACACCAAGAGCGATCGCAGCCAGCCATCCCTGCCAAGAATAAGGGAAAACTCGATCGCCCGCAAGCAGCACTAGAGGCAAAATCAAAATACTGCCAATAACGCAGCGCCACATTGATATAATTGTCGCCGGAAACTTCGATCGCAAGTTTTCGACAATTAACATATTGCCTGCATAGAACATCGCCGCTAAAAGAGCTGCAAAATCCCCAACCAGATTGTCTCCAGCAATTTGCAAATCCTGAAGTCCGATCGCCCCTGCACCTGCCAAAGCGACGGTCATTCCCACTAAAAACCTCCTGTCAAAACACCTGCCAAACAGCAGCCAACTGCCCAAAGTAGTAAACAAAGGCGTGAAATTGCGCAGTAAAGTAGAACTGGCAACATTAGTTTGAGTCAGCGACCAAGCCCAGAAACCCAAAGAAGTAGAAGAAACCACACCGACAGCCAGCAGCAGCATCAAATCCCTGAGATTGTAGCTCGATCGACCTGCAATTTCAGCTTCAGACTTCCGGCTGCGCGTCGCCACAACACCGTTCCAAATTGCAAATACAACTGTTGCGATCCACAAACGGTTAAACACAGTAGCATTCGCGCTAAGTTCCTGTTCGCTAAACCTGATAAAAATAGCTGCAAAAGACACAGCAGTCATTGCCACCAACAGCGCAACCACCGTCCAAAAATCATTTTTATTTTGAGCTGATTTGCCAGCGATCGCGCTCTCCCGCTTTGCCGAAACGATCCTGATTTCATCGAGAGGTTTTAAACCGCGATCTAAATTATCTAACTCCGAAATTTGTGAGGTTTTTTCGAGGTTCTTTTCTGGCAATCCCAGTTTATTTGACATTATTAACGCTTCCTAAATTCAGTACAAAAATTAGCAAACTGCTTGATTCTAAATCCGGCTTAAATAATATCAAACCCGTCCCAAAGAATTCGTATAGGCCCAAACACAATAGGGACACAGCATTGCTGTGTCCCTACAACGGTAGGTGTTTGTGATTTTCCAGTTTGCGCGGGAGGCAGATTTGTGTGGAGGCAAAGCGTAGCAGAGGGAATCGCCCGCCTTCGCAAAGTGTCTGTACGGGAGAATCGCCCTTTGAATCGGCGAGTTTGGGGATTTTTTAAAGCGGATTTGAGATGATAATTCACGATTTCGCAGAAAGCCTCGTCAAAGCATCTTTCAGCGCCGGCGGTAATTGACGGATAATCTTGCCCTTTTCTCGATCGACCCCTACCAAAGTTACCTGTGCTGTCGCGTACAATTCTTTACCATCGGCCGATCGAATTTCGTAATCCCACAGCAGCCGCACCCCCTCGCCCGCAGCCATCCGCGTCCTCACCGCCACAGCTTGCCCCATCTGCACCGATCGGTGGTAGCGTATCGAAAGTTCTACTACCGGCAATTCCAAGCCCTGGGCCACCCAATCAGCATACTCGATCCCGATACTGCGCAAACTTTCTACCCGCGCTTCTTCCATCCAAGCCAGATAAGTTCCGTGCCACACCATACCGCCGTAGTCCGTATGGTGAGGGTACACTCGCACCAAATATTCAAACCAGCCGCCGTATTCGCCCGCAGACAAGTTCTGAATCGCGCCTGCCTGTGCCAGTTCAGGTTGAGTTCGATCGTTCTCCAACACGTTACAAATCGTTCCAAAAAGCTACATTTCTACAAATCTTGACACTCCCCGTCCTTTTAGGACGCGGATTCTTGGTTCCCCGAACCAACTTGCTGGGGCAGGATTTCTCCAACCAAAGTAGAGGTTGATTCTCCCAAAGCGTTGCTTGCGTGCTGCGCAAAGGTTCCGACGTGCCCCGCCGTACCCAATCCCCGACTCAGGATGTTTCTCGCTGCGTTCAAATCTCTATCCAAACTACACCCACATTGACAAACGTGGGTTCTCGTTGATAGTGTTTTCCTGACAACTCGACCGCAGTTAGAGCATTCTTGGCTGGTATATTGCGGATTTACCGCTACCGTCACCCTGTCAAATACTTTGCCGAAGTATTCAAGCCAGATGCGGAACTGATACCAAGATGCGTCGTTAATTGACTTAGCCAGACAGTGATTCTTCACCAGATTTTTAATCCTCAAATCTTCGTAGGCGACTACATCGTTTGATGAGATTACGCACCGTGCAAGTTTAATTGCATGGTCTTTACGCTGCCTGCTTATTTTGAGGTGGCGCTTGCCGAGAATTTGTCGGGCTTTGCCTCGGTTTTTTGAACCTTTTACTTTGCGGGAAACTTTTCTGTGACAACGCTTCAGAACTTTTTCACCAATTCTGAGGAATCGGGGATTTTCCACAGTTACTCCATTGGAATCAGTGTAATATTCTTTGAGTCCTACGTCTAACCCGAGCGTGTTTCCTGAAGGTTCAATATGTTCTTTTCGGTTAACATCAATACAAAATTGGACGTAAACGCCACCTGCACTCTTTACCAATCTGACTCTTTTGATTTGAGATATTTGGTAAAAATGCAAATCTCGCGTTCCCTTTAACTTGAGACAACCGATTCCTTTTTTATCAGTAAATTCGATTGACTTTCTATTTTCTGCAAGCTTCCAACCAGTTGATTTGTACTCGACAGAGCGACAGTTTTTCTGAAACTGCGGGTATCCTTTTTTACCAGGAATTCCTTTCTTGCAGTTTTCATAAAATCGAGAGATGGCAGACCAAGCTCTTTCGGCACTAGCTTGTCTGGCTTGAGAATTGAGTTCGTCGGCAAACGGAAATTCGCGAGCTAAGACAGCGCAGTATTTGTTTAAGTCGTACTTGTTAACTTTTGGGTTGTCCATCCAATAGCGCAAACAACTATTGCGGACAAACTGTGCTGTACGAATTGCTTCACAAACTGCTGCAAGCTGACTGGATTTGCCGTAAGCTTTGAACTCAAAAACTAGCATGGTTTTGCCTCCTATCTTATGCTACTTCCTTCAGCACAAAGTTAAATCGTGTTGCAACAAAAGTTTACAATTAAAGTCGGACTGTAAGGACGGAGTTTTCCACGCAATTTTCTGATAAACTAAATTACCCATGCTAGTTTAACGCCGCACAACAAAACTCAACCATTTCTACCGTCAAGAAAACCATGATAGAAAAAATTTTAGTAGCTGTAGCCGGTCGCGGTCTGTGCGAAGAGATGTTTAATATGTTGATGGACATCCCTTCCTTGCAGCAAGCATCTGTCACCGTTTTGCACGTCGTTCCGCCCCAAGTAACTTCCGACGGCATGGCCGAAAAATTGGAAGAAGGAGGAAAGATTTTAGCACAAGCAATCCAATCTTTAAAAATCGACCCCAGCAAAGTCAATCCCCGACTCAAGCAGGGAGACCCTAAAACCACTGTTTGCCAAGTCGCAGAAGAAGAACAATCCGACTTAGTAATTATGGGTTCGCGGGGACTCGGCAGGCTGCAATCGATTTTGGAAAACTCAGTCAGCCAGTATGTTTTCCAGCTAACATCGCGGCCGATGCTGTTGGTAAAAGACGACATCTACGTCAAAAAAATCAAGCGTGTCATGGTAGCGATCGACAAATCCGATTCCGCCCAACAATCTTTAGATCTGGCGATATCTCTTGCCAAAGACATCAGCGGTGGAGAGATAATTTTAGTGCACGTTACCAAAGATTTGACCGGAAAATCCAGCGAAGATTTATCGCCAAATGCTGAAAAAGACCCCATACTAGCGCCCGCAGTAGCACGCACCAAACAAATGGGAATCAGTTACCGCTGTGCGACAGCCACAGGCAAACCTGGGGAAACAATTTGTCGGATTGCCGACGAAATGAACGTCGATTTATTAGTGCTCGGTTCGCCCGATCGCCGTCCCAACATAGCTAAAAGTTTCGTCGATCTCGATCGGTTGTTAGGAAGCTCTTTGTCAGACTACGTGCGAGTCTACGCCAACTGTCCCGTACTGCTAGCACGCACTCCAGCCACTTAGTTACTAGGAGAGGGAGAGGGGGAGAGGGGGAGAGGGGGAGAATTCACAATTCCCAACTATCAACTCTTCCTTCTTCCTTCTTCCTTCTTCCTTTAACACTAAAAGCGCCAAAGCAAACAGCTATTGGCGCTATTTCAACAAACAGTAAAACCTAACAAAAGTAGTAGCAGTTGCTTACTCTTTTTTGCCTTGGCGGCTAGCCGTTTGAATGTATAAAATAAGGAGAAAAACGCTGGGAACCAATATAAAAAGAATGGTTGCCACAAATCCTAAATTGTTAACTTCCATGATGACGCCCGCCTCGATCGGCAAATAAAAAACACACAACTAGGATACCACCCAAAGGTATGCGACAGAGCGAGAGAATACCAAAGTCAGAGAGTGGGGGAGGGGGAGAGGGGGAGAGGGGAGAGGGGGAGAGTGGGAGAATGCCCAATGCCCAATGCCCAATGCCCAATGCCCAATGCCCAATCCCCAATCCCCAATTCCCAATCCCCAATGCCCAACTGTCAACTGTCAACTGTCAACTGTCAACTGTCAACTGTCAACTATTCCTTCACCTCGGACCCGACTAAGGCTTAGTTTTCACGCTTACCGGGCCGTTGACCAAAGTTTGACAGGCCAAGCGGTAGCTTTCCGGCTTTTTCTTCAGCTTGCGGTTCTCAAAGTCAGTGCGGGGCGAAAGGTTTTCACTGCCCTCAACAATTTCCACAATACAGGTGCCGCACTGACCGTAGCCCCCGCAATTCATCATCTTTCCCGAAAGAGTGTACAAGTCGATGCGGTTTTCTAGAGCCTTGAGCCTCAAATTCGCTCCGTCTGCTGCAATGACTTCCTTATTTTCCTTGACAAACTTGATATTGGCCATTGCCCGTTCCTTAACACTTTTGACATAGAGGTCTATTACAGAATATTAACTAATGTGTCGATATTTATAACAGAAAGAAGAGTTGACAGTTGGGAATTGGGAATTGGGCATTGGGAATTGGGGATTGGGCATTGGGCATTGGGCATTGGACATTGGGTGAAGCGAAGCGGAGGGATTGGGAATGCTAAATAGGCAATAAATAATTTTCCCCCCATCTCCTCCTCTCCCCACTCTCCCCTTCTCCCCCTCAAGGAGTATCGGAAAGGTCGTTGCTCGGGAGGTTTGTTACAGCCCGCTGGAGAGAGGAGAGCGATCGATTGTAGCCAATAATCGCCAAAAGTCGGTTTCTCTCAGCTCTAGTCAGATCCGTTTCTGCCTGAATCACATCCGTCTGAGTGCCCACCCCAGCTTGAAACCGCAGCCTCGCCAAACGCAAAGCTTCCCTCGCCTGCAAAACTCCCGCCTCAGAAGTTTCGATATTCTCAAAACTCGACTCCAAGCCAAAATACGCCTGTTCCACCTCCCGGCGCACCTGATTGCGGAGTTGGTCGAAGCGACTTTCTGCAATCTTGATATCCACTTCCCGCTGTCTCGCCCTCGCTTGGGTAGCGCCCCCATCAAAAATATTCCAAGTCAGAGTCGCCCGCACCGAATACCCGTCCGCCCAACCGCGAGCCGCAAAGGGGTTTGGGTCATCTGGGTCTTGCCCCAGTACGTTGTAAGCAGCCGACAGGCCCACCTGCGGCCAGCGCCCCGCTAAAATCGATCGGCGCTGCTGACTGCTGATATCCCGCTGCACTAACTGCTGTTCCAACTCAGCGCGATTCTTAAAAGCCAGCACGATACTCTCTTCCAGAGACAACCTCCAAGATCCCGCTTGTTCCACCGGATCGGCCGCCGTCAAATTCGACGACTGGCTGATATTCAAAATCTCAGACAGGCGGCGTTGGGCCACTCGCTGGTCGCGGCGGGCCTCCGCGAGCCGCTGCTGTTCGTTAGCCAAATTTGCCTGAGCCTGCAACACCGCAAATCGCGTTCCCACACCGGCCCGTTCCAAAGCTTCCGCATCGCGCAAACTTTGCTGGGCGTTGCGCACCGAAGCTTGGCGGATCGCAACTTGTCCGTCGGCATCTTGCAGGTTGTAGTAAGCCTCGGTAACGTCAAAGCGGAGTTCTTCAGCTTGGCGTTCTACTTCCAGTTCCCGAAAGCGCACCTGTTCCTCAGCGGCACGGATGTTTGCGTTGCGGCGGCCGAATAAATCGAGGTCGTAACTCAACTGCAAAGTGCTGTTGAGAGCGTTGCTGCCGAAATTTGTACCGGCTTCAGTCCTCTCCGTTCCCCTTTGCCTTGCGATAGAGTCGAGGCGGCGCTGCTGGGCCCGGATTCCCAATTCTCCACCCGCCGTCACAGATCGACTGGCGTCCATTTGAAAAGTCAAGTCGGGATACAAAGCTGCTTGCTGTTCCCGCAGGGCGGCGCGGCTTTGTTCGACTTGCTGTTCGGCGACTTGCACGGTTTGGCTGTTGCGGCGGGCCAAGTCAACCGCCTGCTGCAAGGTAATCGGCTGAATTTGCTCGATCCTGACATCATCCGGTTGAGTCGGAAAATTCAGCGGGTTCGGGTTGGGTTCGAGGAAACTGGGAGGCTGGGTGTCTAAAATGCCTTTGGGAGTCAGGGGAGGGAAACTTTCGATCGGCGTGTTGCGCGGGGCTGGTGTTGGCAAACTCGGCACCGGCGCTGTGTTTGGGGGTGGAGGCGGTGTTGTTTGTGCTAGCATCTGCACTCTGGCAGCATCGGGAAGTTCGGCTGTCGGTTGCGGTAGCTGCTGCTGAGCTTGAAGCTCTGGCGGCTCCGCGTTGGCTGCTGGTTGCTGCTGGGAATCTGCTGTTAATGGCTCAACTGCAACCGCCTGTTCCGATGCTGGCGCTGTTTCTGGCACTGCATTCGGAACCGATTCTACCTCGGCCGCAAGTTGGAGTCGATCGCTCTGGGGCGAGTTTTCTGGGGACTGAACCGGAGATTGTGCTGCCGCACTCTGTCCCACATTGCTGAAAGTAATTGCAGCGCCCACTCCCAATACCACAATTTGATGAAAAACACGCATAATTTCTTACTTAACCTGCAATTCCAGACCCAATTTTAGAGCAAGATTCGGTTTCAAGTTTCCAGTCGTACTGCGTTGAAAGCTCGATCGAAAGTTACATTTTACCAAATATTAAGGGTTATTAGCCCCTGCCCTCAAATCGGCGGATTGTTTTTAGAGCTGGGTGAAAATCCCCGTCTGAAAAACCTCGCCCCCAACCGTCAACTGTCAACCTGTATGCTATCAACTGTCAACTGTCAACTGTCAACTGTTGCCAGACCGATCGCCCTTGAGATTAGTTCCTCAACTCCACTAACGGGAAAAATCGCTGTTTTCAGGAAAGCAGCGAGTTCTCCAACAGTCATGTCATCCAAAAAACGCTGTTCTCCCTGTTTTAGCATCACTGAAGGCAGCAAGATACCGTCGCCCAAATCCATGTCCTGCAACGCTGACGCCAAATCTTGCCCGGTAAGCAAACCGGTCACGGTAATCTTCTGTCCCCAATACGAGCTGCACAGAGCTACCATATTGACGGACAAGCCGGGAATTTGGTTGAGTCGGTCAACAACAGGCCCAAAAGCTTTTTCTACAGCATTCCCCACCACCCAAGTTAATTTTCGCGGCGAGTTAACTTTTGCAGATTTCACTTTCTCAAAAGCCATTTCAAATTGTTGGATAAACTGCCGGATCGAACCTACGCCGTTGCCAATTTGCGGGTAATCTGCATAATCCTCAGCCTGCGGCAATTCCTCGCCGGCAATTAAAAACCACTCATCAGCCAGCCAAATACAGCTAGATTTTCGGGTCTTTAAATCTGCTAAATCTGTTCCCCCTATTGGTAATGGGGGGTTGGAGTGAGTGGATTTTGAAATTCTTTGCTGCGCCTTTTTCCCACCTTTGCCTTTACTCAAAACAGCTTGAATTTGCTGTACCTGCGCGATAACTTCCCGCGCTTTTTCTGGCGTTACCGCAATCAATTCATCTTCAGCAGGGCGAAAGCGAGTCAATCCCACCGGCACCACGGCCACCGAAGCTACAGCAGGGATATTTCCAGTATGAAACTTTGCCAAATCCAACAGTGTCCGTTCTAAATGTTCCCCGTCATTTATCCCCGGACAAACAACAACTTGAGCGTGAATTTGCAAGCGGCGCTCTTGAAACCATGTGATTTGTTCTAAAATCTGACCGGCGCGGAGATTTTTCAACAATCGAATTCGTACTTCCGGTTCCGTAGCGTGTACGGAAACGTAGAGGGGAGAAAGCCGCATTTGTTCGATTCTCTCCCATTCTCGCTGCGACAAATTTGTCAGGGTGAGATAGCTGCCGTAAAGGAAACTGAGGCGGTAATCGTCATCTTTTAAATACAGAGTTTCGCGCTTCCCAGGCGGCTGCTGGTCGATAAAGCAAAAAGGACAGCGATTGTTGCACTGAATTAGCCCGTCAAAAAGAGCTGTCTCAAATTCCAATCCTAAATCTTCATCGTACTCTTTTTCTATTTCTAAATTGTGAGTTTTGCCTTTAGCGTCTAATACTTCTAGTTCGAGGAATTCGTCGGCACACAGAAATTGATAGTCGATTAAATCGCGGGGTTTTTGACCGTTGACGGCAACGATCGCATCTCCCGGTTCAAATCCCATTTCGGCGGCGATACTGTCGGGTACGATTTTAGTAATTAAGGCTGGTTTGATTGAAGATTCGCTCATACGATCGCGCTGGTATTTTCAAGCTTGATTTTAAGTTTGATAAATTGCCGTTCAAAAATTGATTTTATGCTTTGTGCGGGCTCATATGTTATCACAATTTTTCTGGTTCGTCAAGCGCAATGGGAAGATTATAACGCAGCATTGCAAATTAATCCTAACGATTCCAAAGCCTACTAGAATCGAGGGATGACTTACTCTCGTTTGGGAAACTAGCAAACTGCGATCGGAGATGATAACGCAGCCTTGAAAAGAATGGCAATCGATCGAATTCTTTAATATTGCTATTTCCGTATTCCACATCTTGAAGCGCGATCGTCTAACCAAAAATACAGTGGAACCGCCACAGATAACGCTGCAACAAAGCAGATAACTTTTATACAGTCGGCTCCACCGATCTGTCGCCTACATTTGCGAGACTTTGCTCGGCAATAGTTGCTGAACTTTTTACCTGTTTCCTCTCAATCTCCTCAGAATCTACCATTGAGTAGCGAGTGTTTGTAGGTGAGATCGGGCTGTTGAAATAGACTGCTCTCGATCGCCTAAAACTAGATTATTTGCATTGACAAACTGTACATCTGTAATTCCAAATGACCAAAAAATTGTTCGCAGATAAGGTTCTTGATGATCTTCACCGAAGGCAGAACCAGGGGGATAGTTGCCGCCACGACTGGTGATAAATAGAGCTTTTTTCCCGCGCACCAATCCTCGAACACCATTTTCATCAACCTCATAGGTACGTCCAATCCGGATCGAATGTTCGATATAAGCTTTCAGAGTGGCAGGGATAGTAAAGCCATACATCGGCACTCCCAAAACATAGCGATCGACAGACAAAAATTCTTCCAATAATGGATCGGACATCTTTAAAGCTTCAACCATTTCTGGTGTGTGAGTTTCAGGTGGCGAATGAATTGCTGCGATCCAGGTTTCATTGATATAGGGAACTGGAAAACGTCCCAAATCTCGATAGAGGATGGTATCTTCTGGGTGCAACTTTTTCCAGGCAATAATGAAAGCTTGAGACAAAATTCGTGAGGCAGAGTTTTCACCGCTATAGCTAGCATCAATGTGAAGAATGCGTCTCATAGATAAACCTTCAAATCAGATGACGCCTTCAGTATCTAACAATTATCCAATTCCGATCTTCAATGTTCTTGCGATTGTTTTCAATGTTCTTGCGTTAGCTGGGACGGCACAGCCAAGTGCCGTAAAAAAGCTTTGGGGGTTAGTCCTACAAGCCGCTTGAAATGAGAGGTGAAATGTCCTTGACTGGCAAAGCCAACTGTTTGAGCAACCGCTGCGATCGACAAATTGCCAAGAATCAATAATTGTTTGGCTCGATCGACACGGCAACGAATTAGATATTGATGGGGTGAAATACCTGTTGAAGCTTTAAACAAATGAGCGAAATGGTAGGGGCTTAATTGCACGATCGCAGCTAATTCAGACAAACTAAGATTCCTGTCTAAATTTACATTAATATATTCAAAAACCTGTGTCTGTTGTCGCTGGCTTAAACCATTCTTACTGATTTTTGCTGTGGGTGGCGAATTGGTAGAATATCTAGACAAAAGATGAACAACCAGTGCATAGGTCATTGAATCAGCATAAAGATTGCTGTGAGTTCCATCAATTTCTAGGGAGGTTTTAAGGGCTAAACTTATTTGCTGAATTAGCGGATCGAACAGTGCGGTGAGATGGGGAAGTAGTTCGAGCCGATCGCTCCCAAACACTTCATAAGAAACCAGATCGAGAAATGATGGTTCTAAAAACAAATTGAAAAATTCAACCTCTTTGTCCCAGCAGAAATGTTGGCTGAGATATGCTGGATAAATTCCGAGATCTCCTGGCACTGAGTCAACCGTTCGATCGCGCCCATCAACTGCTTGTTTCAATCTCACGGGCTTACCGACATTCATGCAAATCATGTGCTGCGATGGCATATGTTCTGGAACTTCGCAGGGCGGTTGCCGAAAGTGAGCAAAGTAAATATTTTTCCAGTTAGCGCGATCGCTAGTCAGAATCGGTGAATTAGGAAAAATGAGAGGTGGATTATTCATTTTAACTACCAAAAGCAATATCTAGCATTACCATCACAATAAACCCCGCAATAATCCCGATCGTCCCTTCATTTTCTTTACCCCGTTGGTGGGATTCGGGGATAATTTCATCGCAAATTACAAATAGCATCGCACCTGCCGCAAACGCCAGCGCCCAAGGTAAAGCTGCCTGCGCCAAACTCACCAAACCAAAACCTACAAAACTCCCTAAAGGTTCAATAACTGCTGTTAAAAAGCTCACCCATAAAGCATAGCGCGTCCGATATCCTTCAGCTATCAAAGATACCGCAACAATCAATCCTTCCGGCATATTTTGCAAGCCGATTCCCAATGCGGTAATAATTCCATCGCTGGTATTTTCGCTGCCAAAACTCACTCCTACCGCCAATCCTTCGGGGAAATTGTGCAGGGCGATCGCAATTATAAACAACCAAACTCGCGCTAAACTACGACTCTTAGTTCCATCTACACCCTTAATAAAATGTTCGTGAGGTGCAAAGCGGTGGATAAGTGATAGCAACAGACTTCCAAATAGCAATCCCAAAGTAATTACCAACAATACCAACGACTTCGCGCCATAAAGCTGACTTGCCGCTTCAATCCCCGGAATGAGTAGCGAAAAAGCTGTTGCCGCCAGCATGACACCGCCGCCAAAACCTAACATAATTGTGATGAGACGATCGCTCATTTTCCGCAAAAATAGCACGGGCAATGCCCCAACAAAGGTGGCACCGCCCGCCATCAAACTCGCACTAACCCCGATCGCGGAAATTTCCATCGTCTGACTCCTAGTTATCAATACACAACTTTATTCGTTCGACTCTTGAATTATGCCTCAAACTAAAATCTACGGACATAGTGAATTCATCCAGCAGCACCGCCAAACGATATCTGACAGCATTCATGCTTGCACGATCGAAGCTTTATCTTACCCGCCAGATAAGCGATTTCAAAGGTTTATCTCGCTGGCGGAAGAGGATTTTATTTATCCGGGCGATCGAACCGATCGATATCTTGTGATTGAAATTAGTTTGTTTGCAGGGCGCAGTGTTGAGGCTAAGAAAAATCTGATGCGCTTGATTTATCAAAAGTTAAATGATGCTTTAAATATCGCACCTAACGATATTGAAATTATCTTATATGAAGTGCCACCTCATAATTGGGGCGTGAGAGGTGTTCCTGGAGATGAGTTGAATTTGAACTACAAAATACAGGTTTAAATTAGTAGATGCGATCGTGCGATTTCAATTACAGCAGATTGCAGTTTAAGCATTAGACTTAGATCCCCCCTAACCCCCCTTCTTAAGGGGGGGACCGGAAGTATCTCTGAGATCCCCCTAACCCCCAAGGGGGGCAGGAAGTATCTCTGAGATCCCCCTAACCCCCAAGGGGGCAGGAAGTATCTCTGAGATCCCCCTAACCCCCAAAGAAGCAGGAAGTATCTCAAAGTCCCCCCTTTTTAAGGGGGATTTAGAGGGATCTAAACTTATGGTAAAAACGAGATTTTCCGAGAGATCGTGACGAGCGTCAGCACATTCGATTTTCACCCCTTTCGCGGGTTCAACCGCCGAGTCTTTCTCGATCGATTCCCAATCCCTGAGCTACGCTGTGCCCAATTCCCAATTCCCAATTCCCAATTCCCAATTCCCAATTCCCAATTCCCAATGCCCAATTCCCAATTCCCAATTCCCAATTAATTTCAAACAGTTTCAACGATCGCGTTTTGTTGGAGCATCCCATCTTCCAGGCTGACAATGCGATCGGCCACATCGAGAATCCGATTGTCGTGCGTTACTAATAAAATCGTGCAGCCTTGTTCCTTGGCTAGCGCTTGCATCAAATTGACGACATCTCGCCCCGATTTACTATCCAATGCTGCCGTCGGTTCATCGGCTAAAACGATTCTGGGATGGCTGACGAGGGCGCGGGCTATGGCCACTCTTTGTTTTTGTCCGCCCGATAAATCGTCGGGATAATAATTGATGTGTTCTCCCAATCCGACTTGTTCTAAAATCGCGATCGATCGCGCTTTCATTTCTGCAGGAGATAACTCTTGATGCAGTTCCAAACCCATTTTAACATTTTGCAGTGCGGTCAAACTTCCGTGCAAGTTGTGCGCCTGAAAAATGTATCCGTGGTGCTTTCTCGCTTGTGTTAGTTGTTGCGCTGTTGCGCCGTACAATTCTTGTCCTAAAACTTGCAAGCTGCCGGATTGGACCGATCGCAATCCGCCGACTAACGTGAGCAATGTTGTTTTTCCAGAGCCCGAAGGACCCGTCATAATGACAATATCGCCCGCGTTAATTTCGAGATTGATATCGAACAAAACTTGCTTGCGAAGTTTGCCTTGACCGAAATAATGATCTAGGTGTTGTGCGGAAATTGCGATCGCCATAATTTCACCTTAAAACATATCTGCCGGATCTGCGGACTGAAGTTTGCGAGTGGCGATCGCGCCGGAAAGCGCGCACATTGCCACCGTTAAAATAAAAACAAACACTGCTCTTGAAGCCGTCATGTAAATCGGTAAAGCTGTTGCTTTCGCCGCCAAAGCATAAAGTCCAAAAGGTAGAATTGCGCCGGGAATAAATCCGAGAAACGCGAGGATAACCGCTTCTTCAAATACGACACCCAACAAATAGGAATTCCCGTAACCCATTGCTTTGAAAGTGGCGTACTCTTTGAGATGGGAATTCACATCGGTCGATAGCACTTGATAGACAATTACTACGCCAACGACAAACGACATTGCAGTTCCCAATCCAAACACAAAGCCGACAGGGCTGGCACTTCTCCAATAGTTTTCCTCAAATTGCACGTATTGCTGTTTGGTGAGGACGCGCACGTCATCGGGCAAATGATATTTTAAAACAGCAGCAACTTGTTGGGAATCGCAACCGGGTTTTACTCGAATCAAGCCAACACTAACACTAACTGCATCCCGACGCGGAAACAGGCGCAGAAAAGTTTGGTCGCTTGCCATCAAACTGGCATCCGCGCCAAAAGAAGCGCCCAAAGTAAAAAGTCCCGCGATCGTTAATGTACGCCGATCGACTTCAGTTGTCACCTTTTTTCCTTGACTCACCTGCGCGATGGCATCTGCATACTTGCCCCTCGGTTTGCGATCGAACAAAACATGATACGGCAATTTAAGTTTGTTAAGTTGTTGGTTGACTTCCGGCAAGTCAAAAGCGGGTTCGTCGGGCGCGAATCCCAACACTTGAACGGTGGCGCTGAGAAGAGTTTGAGGGTTTCTCCAAGTGATGTTTCCGACGTACACTGCAGTTGCAGTTTTAACACCCGGAACATCAAGTGCTTGGAGAAGTCGCCGCCTGGAAAAGGTAGACATATTTTGCAGGTTCAAAGCTTTGGGACTCAGCAACACAATGTCAGCTAACATGGCGCGATTGACGCGAGTATTGCTGTCGTACAAGGAAGCTTGAAAGCCAAGCTGCATGAACATCAGCACGTCAGCAAATGCAATCCCTGCTAAGGCAACCAGCAAGCGGCCTTTTTCATGACTTAATTGCAACCATCCCAAGGGCGTGCGGCGTCGCAGTTGTTGAATAATTCCCATATCAGAAAAATGGGTATAAATTCCGCCCTAGGATGTGTTTTCAAAGTTTTAGATCCCCCCCGACCCCCCTTAAAAAGGGGGGAGAAAGTCTCTCAAAGTCTCCCTGTTTAAAAGCTAAGTCCCCCTGTTTAAGGGGGGAGAAAGTCTCTCAAAGTCCCCCTTTGTAAGGGGGATTTAGGGGGATCGGATCTGATGGAGTAGGGAGAAAGCCTCTCAAAGTCCCCCTGTTTAACGGGAGAGAAAGTCTCTCAAAGTCCCCCTTTGTAAGGGGGATTTAGGGGGATCGGATCTGATGGAGTAGTTTGAAAACACGCCCTAAGAGGACGGCTTTACAAGGAGCGGGCTAGACAGTGAAGCAAAAAAACATTACGGCGATCGCGCCGCTAAAGTAGAGTTTTAATATAATTTGCAATCTATTTTAAACAAATTAACTGGGAAATAGCAGACAACTAACCATTAAAAATTATTAAATATTTGGCGTAAATCCTGAGTTCGATCGCGACTGCTGAATTTTACAATTTAACTCGCTGCGGGGACGCACTCATGCAAGAAATCGAGCAGCAAGCGGTTGAAACATTCTGGATTGTCTAAATTCGCTGCGTGTCCCGCATGGGGAATTACTCGATACTGGCAGTTTGGTTCGCGATTTGCCCAGACGGCTGCAATCTTTTGAATATTTCCTGTCATGTCGCGATCGCCGTGAGTTAATAATAAAGGTTGCGCGATCCGATATCCGGGTTCGCAGTGCAAAATTTGAGTTAATTCAGCCATCACCGCAATGAAATCCTGCTTTGATATGCGATCGAATACCCCAGCCAAATACGATCGAGCCCGAACATCGATCGCGCTTGCTTCAACCATTTGCCGCTTCAGCAAACCCCACGGATAGAGTTTGAGTAGCGGGATAGCAATTTGAGTTTGCCATGTTTCCAGCCGCGAAAGTTGGAGCGTGTTGCAAGTACAACCCAGCATAACTAATGCTTGAACGCGATCGGGATAATAAAATACTAATTCCTGATGGATTCCGTACTTATCTATTCTAGTTCAGTTTCCAGTGGATTAGGAAACGAACACTCTACTGTAATTTTGAGATTACTTTCTGCTGTTCCTTTTGTTACGTAGGGAATGCCTGTTTCACCGCCAATTTTGATGCCGAATTCTAGAGTAACTTTATCTACGTTAGCGATCGCAACCTGTTTAAACGCATTTAAGGTGTAATTGGTATAAGCGCGAATTGTACTTTGAATCGCCTGAAAATTTTTCACCGCTTGCTTTTGCATCGCAGAAGGACTCAACTCCCCTTTGCCACTCAGTCCCTCTTCTTCCTCTTCCTCTGTAGGTTCTGTTGTAGGTTCTGTAACTTTAATTGGGGCGGTTGTGACATCCTCTGTGGCTTCAATCCAAATAATTGTACCGTCATCCAGCTCGATCGGTGTAATCTCGGTCATGGGTAAACTCCGCGAAGTGCAAGTAATCAATAATTCCCAGCACTCAGTAATTCTATCCGGAAGAATAAGTATAAATTCTGTATCGGTAAGTAATATATTTGAGACAGAAGACTTGTTGCTATGAGCCGAGACGCCCTGGTAGTTGGGATTAATACCAATTTCCTAAAGTCCTGCTACAGATAGGGCGTCTAAAATGAATTCCCATCCCGTCAAAGAAGCAACAACTTCTTTCGTCAATTTTTCTAACTCTTTTTGCACTGCTGTTCTCAACTCTTCTATGCGATCGAATCTCAACCATTTCAATTGTTCTTTTACATATCCCCACAGTCTTTCTATAGGGTTTACTTCCGGACTGTAGGCGGGTTGAAACAGTAAAATAACATTGTCTGGTATGCTGAGATTTAAGGAGTTATGGAATCCACCATTGTCTAATTGAATTATATGTAAATCCTCCGGGTACTCAGTAGCGAATAGCTCGAGAAATTTTTCAAAACACACAGTGTCTAAATTAGTAAACTCATAAAAAAAACTGTCTCCTGTTAGCGGTTCTACTGCGCCATACAGCCACAAATAAGTAAAGTCCCATTGCACTTTTCCTTGCGGTTTGATTCCTGTGCTGGTTAACTTTCTTCTTTGAATCGTATGCAATCCCATCCGACTTTCATCTTGACTCCAATATCGCACTTTTTTCCATTGCTTTAAGAAACTATCACTTTGACTCAGACTGGCTTTGATTAAGGTTGGCAGTTTTTTTTAAACTCTTCGGGTGCTCCTATTTTTTGTTTTTCACTCACGGGACGCGGCACTTTTAATTTTCCTTTTAGCCGATATCTTGCCCATTGATGTGCTGTCCGATATGCTATGGGAATATCGCAACAGCTTGTCAACCATTGGTGTACTTCTTTGTAACTACTGAATCCTTCTGGATCGCTCAATTCTTTTTCGAGCTTCTCGATGGTTTTTGCATTCATAATTTTGGGTCTTCCCGAGCGAGCTTTCTGGGATAATAATTCTGCGATCCCTCCTGCTCGGTAGCTAGACAACCATCTCTGTATTGTAGTACGATGTTTCCCTAGCCTTACAGCAGCCGACAATACACTATCTACCATTTGGGTTTGAAGCCAATACAGAACTTGCAGTTTTTCTCTTGCCACAGCATCTTTCTCGCTGCGCATCATCTCTTTAAGTTCTGCTGCGGTTTCCCGAATCTCAATTTTGACTACTCCTGACATTTTTCTCCTGATATTTGGGTACTAACTTACATATCTACCACTTACTAAGTGTAGCATAACTTTATGAAATTGGTATTACACCAAACTGGGTAAGGTGATGGGGACGCTTAGCCAACGTGCGAATGAGGTGTATGACTCGTTTTCTGAAACACAACAAGGAGCAGCGCAGCATATTTTTCTCTCGCTAACTCAGTTGGGAGAAGGCACGGAAGACACCCGCAGGCGAGTGTTGAAACCGGATTTAGTTAATGAGCGCTATTCTGAGCAACTCATTGATGAAGTAGTTCAGAAATTAGCAGATGAGAAACTAATTGTTACCAGCGAAATGGTAGAAAAGGGTAGCGCATCTGGGCGAGTTGCCGTAGTTGATGTTGCCCATGAAGCGTTGATCCGCCAGTGGCCTTTGTTACGCCAGTGGGTTGATGAGAATCGGGATATTCTCAGACAGAAACGCAAGATTGAAGCGGTAGCTGAAGAATGGCGAGAGAGGGGGAAAGCAAAGGATTATTTGCTTCAGGGAAAGCAACTGACAGATGCGACGACATTTCAAAAGCAACAAGCTGGAAAGCTGACGATATCTAACTTGGCTCAAGACTTTATTCAGAAAAGCCTACGGCATAGGCGAAATAATCGTCTCAAGTTTGTTGGATTGGGTTTGATTGTTCCCGTCGGTTTATCCGTATTTGTGGGAGTTGTTGCTGCCAGAGAGATTGCGAAACAGATTAAGATAGAACAACTTCGGGCAACTATAAAAAATCTGAAGGATAGTTCACCAAGAATCTCGGCTCTTGAAGAGCTGGTAAAGCTCGGTGCAAGCGTACCTAATATCGACCTCAGCGGTGTCAACCTCAGTGGTGCCAACCTCAGCGGTGCCAACCTCAGCCGTGCCAAGCTCAGCGGTGCCAATCTCAGCCGTGCCGACCTCAGCCGTGCCATTCTCAACGATGCCGACCTCAGCGGTGCCAATCTCAGCCGTGCCAAGCTCAGCGGTGCCAATCTCAGCCGTGCCAACCTCAACCGTGTTCTTAGCGATGCCACCCTCAACGATGCCAACCTCAGTCGTATCAACCTCAAGGGTGCTGACCTCAGAGGTACAAACTTCAGCGGTACAAACTTCGGCGGTGCCGACTTCAGCGGTGCCGACCTCAGCGGTGCCGACCTCAGCGGTGCCACCATCGGCGGTACCAACCTCAGCGGTGCCGACCTCAGCGGTGCCGACCTCAGCGGTGCCACCCTCAAGGAGGCAAACCTCAGCAGTGCCGATTTCAGCGGTGTCAAGCTCATCGGTGCCGATTTCAGCGGTGCCAAACTCAGCGGTGCCAAACTCAGTCGTGCCAATCTCAGCAGTGCCAAACTCATCAGTACCGACCTCATCGGTGCCAACCTCAGCGATGCTAACCTCATCGGTGCCGATTTCAGCGGTGCCAACGTCATCGGTGCCAACCTCAGCGATGCTAACCTCCTCAGTACCGACCTCATCGGTGCCAACCTCAGCTGCATTGAGTTCAACGGTAAACGCTACTGTGCCGACTTCAGGCGTGCCAAAAACCTGACTCTTAAGCAAGTTAAATCTGCCAAAAACTGGCAGCAAGCAACATACGATGAAGATTTTCGTAAAAAGCTAGGCTTGGAAGTCAAAAGTCAAAAGTAAAAGTCAAAAATATGGAATAGTAAGAGCGATCGCCCAAATAATCCAGGCTCTATTTTGAGTGCGATCGCACTTGTTATGCAGACGGAAATCCGATCTATCGCCCTGACAATTTCATCAAATTATTGACTTTCCGACTGCCGCGCCTCCAGCCAAGCCAGCAAATCCTCCCCAGTAGTAAAATCCAACAGCGCCTCACTCAAATCTTCGAGTACGGGTAAAGGAAGATTGGCCAAACGCTGGCGCATTTCCTCAGACAATTCCTGTCGTAACCGACGGGTTAATTGTCGGACAATCAGCGCGCAGGCAGAAGCCTGCCGCCCTTGCTGCAATTTCATATCAGACATCACACCATTGCAATCTCTGACTAATTTAACTAAGCTGTATCTGCGCTACAATTATTTAATATCAGACCTCACAGCCCTGAAAAATCTGACTAATTTGAATGAGTTGTGTTTAGAAAACGTTGTATTTATAAAGCAATAAAATATCCGACATTATACCATTGAAAAATCTGACTAATTTGAGTAAGTTGTATCTAGAAAACACTCAAATATCTAGTTTTTAGGGTGCGCACTGCGCACCTTACTGCTCATGTTTGTATTTGATTTGCTTGCTGGAATCGCTCTAAAATTTGGTTGACGAAGTTTTCGCCATCAATTGGGGGAGTATGGGTAGAGGCTTCAATGGCTGCGTCAATTTTAGTTCTAACGCACTCGATCCACTCGGGAGCGAGCTCGCAATCTGATTCTGTTGTCGCAGCTTGAGTTTCCCGATAATGGGTGCTTTGAATAATAGCAGATAGCGTTTTGAGTAGTTCGAGTTGCTCTGCAAAAGACAGGGAACTAGCCAGTTCGATCGCTTGTTGAAGTTGTGAAGTCATCGTAAGTCCTCCTTGTTTTATTTTATACTATTTGGCATTGATGTTTTCACCACGGTGTACCGATCGGCTGAATATCTCTGGCCGAACTGCCAATGTGAGCTAATAATAGTTCTACTTCATTGTTTTGTACGCCCAGCAATGCCCATTGCAGCCACACAATGCCTGCTCGAAATCGCGCTCGATCGATTAATTTCTCAACTCCTGAATAGTATTTCGACATTCGCTTTAAAACCGCTTCGCCGTGATTGTCTAATAACGCTGCAAAATCGATCGCCGGATCGCCCGTTCCTGCCGTGCCAAAATCAATTATTCCGCTAAGACATTGCCGATCGCGATCGAATAAAATGTGATAGCACCCTAAATCGCCGTGAATCAAAACCGTGGATGTATCGAGATTTAAAGTTCCGTTTATCAATGGTTCAAAATGTTCGATTACCCAAGTACGTTGGTGTTTCCAAAGATGGGGAAACAGAATTTGCTCGACTCGATCGTAAAGTTCGATCGCGTCTTCTCGACTGCATTGGGCAAGGGAAGGGGGAATGTTGAAATCTGCGATCGCATTGCTGGGAATTGAATGCAGTTGCTGGTAAAATCCCCCTAATTGTTCGATAACTTTTTCCTGAATTCGGGTATCTAATCCGAGCAACAGATTCCGCGAAAGTGCCTCGCCTCGGATAAATGGATAACTCACAAAATCATCTGCTACACAGTCTAAATGTGGAATCGGTAGCTCGATAAATTGCCGGGCAAGTTGCAGGATTTCGATCTCATTTTTTAGGTGTTTCTTTGCCCATTCAGTTTTTGGAAACCGACAAACGAGCTGTCGATCGACAATAACCACATCATTATTCATGCCGTCTTGGTTCAATTCCAAGTTTTCCAAAGCAAGATGGGGATAGGCAGTGCGAATTTTCTCAAGATAGCGATCGGCAATCATCATTTTTTGTGTAATTACAACTATTTAAAGGGTTAATCTTTCCAAAAAATCAATCGAGCGATAGATGAACATACCTTGCTAAAGAATAATTTGTCGGTGGTTAGTTAGCGCTATTATAACGTACTTTTCCAACAACTTGACGGATGGCATCAATGACTAATTCTGGCTCGTCTAGTTGAATGATATGCCCGCTGCTGGGAGTAACAATTTGAACGCCTTGAGGAGACTCATTTGCTAGTTCCGCGTGCAATTCTTGCATTGTTTGAAGTAGTTCTGCTGTCGCACCGAAGTCTGGCTTTCCAGAAGACAATACGATTAAAGGAATGTCAGGAAATGGTTTTGTGCTGCGCGCCCCTACAACCTGTTCGATACTGACTGGAAAAGCCACCGATTCTTGCCCCAGGGCTTGCCAAAACTTTGTTTGAGCGTAAATAGATTTAGCAGCAGGCTGCAGGGCGATCGGCAGTTTCTGAAATAAATCACCCGCTAAAGGTAAAATATCGCAGGCAACAAGCAAGCGAAATAAACCGATTCGTGCCGCAATCGGCAATAAGTGAATTGCCACCCAATCGAATCTTTTGTTTAATTTTACCATCGGTGGCGGCAGCCGCTCAAAGATGCTTTCATGGGTAACATCAACTAATATCATTCCAGCAACTTCTGCGGGGTATTGATAAGCAAAAAAGCGGCTGAATAAACCGCTCAAAGACATTCCGACTAAGACATAGGGCGGTGCAATTCCTGCTGCTTGTAAAAGTTCTCGCAACTCATTAATAATTTGTGCGGCAGTGCGCGGTTGCGAACTTAAATCGCTCCAGCCATACCCCGCGCGATCGTAGGTTAAGATGGTAGTAAATTTAGCAACTTCAGGCTGTACGAGTTGCCAATCGAGATGTGTTGCCCCCTGCCCGCTATCTACAACAACTGCTGGATAGCCTTCACCCATAATTTGATAGTGCAATGTAGTGCCATTGACTTCGATCGAATTTCCCGGCGGTGGAAATTTACTGCGATCGCGACTGGTAGCAAATGCTTGATAAGTTGCTCCCAATCCGATAGCTGCTATTAATATCCCAACCAGTGCAACAAACCAGCTCATTTCACTTCATCCATAAAGTTTTAACGCATTTGAAATTGAATCGGGGAAATATTACTTTTGTTCGGCATATTTCTTGAGGTTCGACAGCAAAAAATCCCAAACATTGAGCATTTGCAGGTACATTGTTTCTGACTTCAAGTTTTTGTGTTCCAGCTCCAGGTTTGTGCTATTGTCAGTTTCATGGAGCGTATAACAAATAGTTAAATAGTTTTCTGGCACTCTAGCAGTACGGTGATTGTCACTCCAGTAGCTGTACTGAAATTTTTCATGAGGCAATAAGATTTCAATTGTTCCGAAATCGGTAAAATCTTGGTCTCCATTGCTGCCCTTGAGAATAATCTCGCTACCAACTTGCCAAGTCGATCGCACTTCTTGCAGCGGGTAATATTGGACGATCTTATCGGAGTTAGTCAGCGCATCAAACACAACACTTGGCGGCGCATCGATCGAGATTTGTTTGTGGATTGAAAATGCTGTCATAATTAGTCTCTATTTGACTTAAAGCTGTTCTGAAAATTGTGAATTATGGACTGACGTACTTAATTTATCTGTAGGGTGCGCATTGCGCACCTTACTATCTGTATTAATCGCGGTCAATCGAACAAGAGATAACTAAGGTTTTGCTATCAAAAATATTCCCACCGCGATCGTAATGCAGCCAGCAGCAATATTGATGCCTTTTCTTATTTTAGAACTAATGAGCAATCTCGCTCGATCGGCCCCGAGTGCGTAACCCAGTTTTACACCACCTACAGATACTATAGCAGTTACTATGATAATGATAATATCAAAATAAGATATTTTGGAAAGATCGAGAAAAGCTGGAAAAAATCCGAGATAGAATAGAGTTGCTTTTTGGTCGCCCAATGTAATAAACAGTCCAGTTAAAAAACTAGACAGCCAAGAGGATTTAACAACTTCCTCCGCTTCCACATCCTGTAATTTTGACCTGCACAGCCCGATTCCCAGCCAGATTAAATAAGCCCCGCCGATGTATTTGATGAGGAAAAATAAGCTACCCATCTTTTCCGCAAGCAGCGACAAACCTAAAATAGCTATCAGAATGAAAATGATGTCACCAACTACTATTCCTAGAGTGGTGAAAACACCGTGAATGAATCCAAATGCGGCCGATCGAGTGGAGACAGCCAATACGCTGATACTGGGAATAGCAGCCAAAACTGTCATCGCACAGAACAATGCTACAATACTGCTAAAATTCATATTGCTAACTACTTTTTTTGCTATAACAGGTGTAGATTTTTTAGCTGATAAAAGTCAATGAAACTCAAGTCTATTAGCTGGCATTGCCTGTTTTTGAGCGCGATCGCCCTTTCCCTTGAATTGACAGTTTGCAGTCGCCTTTCTGTTTCGGCACAAGAACTACCTACTTTAGCAAAAAATATGTCCTATGCCGCAGCGAGGGCGCGCTTGCAAGATGCGGGATGGCAAGCTGCTTACAATTATTACTCCCCCGGCCGAATTGCAGCCTTAAATGCGATCGAAAAATATATTATCACCAAATTTGGGTTTGCAGAACTGGTCGCTTGTCCGGCAACGGAACGGGGATTGTGTTATTTTAAGTTTGTCACGGCTGAGGGAAAAACTTTAACTATTGCAACAACTAATAATAGCGCCGGAAAACAACCCTCGATCGCCCGTTGGGAGGTAAAACCTGCAAAATTTAAGCTTTCTCAACCCCTACCAATGTTGCGTCAGGATCGACCCTATTCTGAGGTGAGAAAAGCTTTAATTAATGCCGGGTGGCAACCAGTTTCCGACTCTGATTTATCGCCCTCCGATCGCGATCGTGCCGATCGATCTGGGTATCCAGAATTGCAAGCCTGTAGCGGTACGGGTTTGGGATTTTGTAGCTTTATCTTTAGTGCAGCCAACGGTCAAAAACTCCGAGTAATAACGGCCGGACAAAATTCGACACTTTATGGGTGGTCGATCGAAACAGGAAGGTAATCAGAAGAAGACTTGCACCTTTAATATCAGTTGGAATTTGGGGGTATTTCTTGGCGAGGTTTTTCAGTTTTTACTGAAATTCAGGTGTAAAACTACATTCGCGTTAAGTACCCAATTTTTAATTAACCGCAGAGGACGCAGAGGGGAAAGAGAGAGGGAGAGAATATAAAGGGGGCGATCGAGTTGGATTTGGTATGAGACGCATCTCAATAAGGGGAAAATCAGTCAACTTGGATAACTTCTTTTTTGATTTTACATTAGTTACCAACGATCGCCCACCACAAACTTACCATCAAACACAAACTTGCTAAATGCTGGGGAATTAAAGAAGCAATCGATCGCTTGGCAATTTTTTGAGTTACAAATATTGTCACTAACAACGATACAATTAAAGTGACCCCTTGCAAAAAACTAATCACCGCCGGATCGCCCACAAAACTCGGCAAATCCTCTCTAATTTGTCCGAAAGTGGCAAAAGTTACGGGAATCACTCGCCCGCCTTCCTGCAACCCCAACCGCCAATAGTGAGCCAAACTCCCGCCCCAGACTAAAGGTAAATATCCGTAGGCGAGAAAGACAAATGACAGGGGTTTACTAACTTTAAATGACAGAGTTTCTGCTTGTCCCAATCGATAAATTGCCTGCATAATTGCATGGGCAACTAAGGGAATTAGTGGCGGGATAACTAACAGGGCGATCGAGAATCCTAAATGAGGTAAAAATTGTTCTAAATTGATACTTAATCCCAACAAACTATTTATTTCCGGCAAGCGGTGGAGATAGACGCCACCTAATAATAGAAATAACAGGGCGACTTCATAACTGTGGGGAACGTGAGTTGTCCACAATTCAATTCCGGGAGGGCGCAAATTTAATTCTACCGATCGATGCGGGCAAGCTTTTAAGCAAGTCATGCACAACACGCAATCTTTATTATCGGTTAATTGGGCGGGATGGGAATAAACCGGACATCCATTCGTAGTTAATCCTTCTCCCAGCGCCGGGCCGCCTTTATAACATTGGTAAGTGCTGCATTCCGCCGCGCAGGTTCCTTGTTGGGCGCGAAGTTCCACCATTGAAAGTTTAGCAAACAAGCCGTTCATCCCCCCGATCGGGCATAAATAACGGCACCAAAATCGCCTCTCGAAAATCAGCGAAGAAATTACCGCGCCCGCTGTAATTAGCAATAACAAACAACTGGATAAATAGGCGGTATTTTCTAAATTCCACAACTCTTCCCACAGAAATATCAGTGCAAACATTCCGAAGAGAAACCAACCGCCCCATTTTTCTGCTTGTTGTCGCGGCCATTTACTGAGAGTTCGCGGGAAAATTTTCAGCGACAGTTTTTGCACTATTTCCCCGTAAATCATAAACGGACAAAAAGCGCACCACAATCGCCCAATGATGGGAAATAATAATAAAATTAACGGCCACCACCACGCCCAAAAGATATTCAAGGCAAAATTATGCTGTCTGTCTTGAGGGGCGACAAACAGGATAGTTACCACCAAAGCAAAAGCCCAAGTTGTAAACCAATAATTCACGCGATCGGGATACCAATCGCTGCGCAAAAATTGCCTAAATTTGGGATAGCGCTTTAATAAATTAAGCCGAAATTTTTGTTCTTTTGCCGCCTGCGCCCAAAACACTTCTTCCGTTAATACCTGATTTCCCTGGGCTTGAACTAAGGCGCGATCGACCATTCCCTGCAATTCCTGCAAGTTACCTGGGAAATCGTAGCCTTGCAAGCGGCGAATTGCTTCCGGCGTTACTTGAGGTTTAGCTAATTTCTTTTGGCGGCAAATGATGTTGATATAATAGTTGACTTGTGCCTCTAAATCTGCTTTGCGCACCCGCAATGACGGTACTTTAATCTTATGTTTTACCAGCTTATCTAGCTGCGGTTGGACGGTTTCTGAAATTAAAATTATTCGCGCATTGGTAGAACGCGGTGGTGGCGGTATTTGTCCTTCCTTTACTACGGGCGTATAGGTTCCATCGGTTAATAATTGCTGGATTTGCGGGCATAATTGAGTTGGTAATTCTTGCACGTCATTTAAAATTAACGTACCTTCTCCCAACCATTCCAACAGTCCCGGTTTGCCGCCCAAACGCCCGAATAATTCCGCTCCATTAGCTTGAAGTAAAGCGCTTTTGATCTGAATAATTGGCTCGTTGCGCCGATCGGACCCGAAATGAATTAAAGCGGCTAAATTATCCTTTTCTAAACCCGGTTCGCCAGAGATTAAGACCGATCGCGCGTCACTCGATGCAGTGCGAATTTGTTGCCGCAATTTCACCGCATAACGGCTATTGCCAATTACTCCCCGTTTCGCCCTGGGTACTAGATAGCTGCGGAGGGCATTTTGACGCTCTTTTTCGTAGGCGATTTCTGCTTCTAACTGCTCTAATTTCGCTGCCAAACGTTGAGCGTAGGCTTCGGTAATGCGTGGATATCTTTCGAGCAAATTGCGCCAGCGATCGGCACTAATTACCCAAAATTGACACTCAGTTCGAGTAATAATTCTACTATCTGCAGGTTGCGATCGTTGGAGTGCCGATAAATTGACGATCGCCCCCGGTAACAAACTACTCGCCCACATTAATCCGGGTTGTTTGCGGCGGTATCGATCGGCCTGTCCGCGTTCTAAAATGTAGAGATTGGTGACGGGCGTGTCTTCGATTACCACTCGAAATTCGGGGGGAAAAGTTGTCGCTTGCATTTCACGGGCGATCGCCTGTAAAATCTCGCGGGATAATATGCTGAATTCGGTGCGCTCTTCGAGCCAGTTAATTAATGTTTCGGTAGGCATTGTTCAGAGGCGGCGAAAGCCGAATCGTGGTAGGTAGTGTAGCATCTATTATATTCAAAAACTCGACAACCATTCCTCAGCCATTTTGGGAGATTTTAAATGTACGATCGATAGGTGCGCGTACTCAGAATTGCAGAGTGCTGCGATCGACTTTATTCCGATTAATCTGCCCACAATCTTGGGAGCCATTGCTCTACCGCCGTTGTCGGAAATCCCAACCGAACGGCTCCTTTCGGAGAATCGGCGACTAGCAAACCTTGTTCGATTAAACGTTTCAACACCGATCGCGCTTGTCTTTCCCGATAACCCGATATTGCTGCTGCATTCCCCCGCGCAATTTCCCCTTCCAAAAAAGCTGCTTTTAGTAACGCAAAACTTCCCGGCAAGAATGTCGGTAGGGAATCGCTGACTCTGCCATTTTATTGCCGATCTATAAAGTGGCTGAAACAATTTTATATTCTAGCTTATAGCTTTTATTAGGTGATTGTTTTGCCGATCTTTTTGCCGGTCTTTGCGGCACGATCGACAGCAAGGAGATCGCTAGCGGATGCGATCGCCTGTAGTTTTTCTCAGGAGTGGCGATCGCGCTGATGTGAAATAGAGAGAGAAAGAATGCGATCGGGCTTGCCAAAACCCAACACTCACAAGAGGACGTTGAGTCATCTGGTGTTGGGGTGAAACGATCGCATACGGTCAAGATGCAAGGCGCAGGGTAAATTCGTTGGAATCCCCGCGATCCAAGAATCGCCTCGATAGCTGGGGAGTGTCAAATAGCATATGCTCTAGGTCAGACGGCTAATTCATCAAGTCCTACCATACTGGAATTTTTGTTATAATTCGGCTCTCATGCACTCTAATGTTCTAGGAGAGGTTATGCGATCGATCGAGCAACTGACAGAGGAAATTTTATCCTTGCCTAGTGCGTCAAGGGCACTCCTTGCAGACAAATTGGTAGAAAGCCTAGAGTTCGATACCGATTCAACGATTCAGTCAATTTGGGTGACTGAAGCAAAAAGGCGAAGAGATGAGGTTCGAGATGGTTCTGTGCAGCCGATTCCAGGGGAAGAAGCCTTGGCTCAAGTTAGAAGATTGATTGAGCCATGAGATATGTGTTTCACCCAGAAGCCCTCAATGAATATTCTGAGGCGGTTCAATACTATACAGAGCAACGGGTTGAGGTTGCACAAGCATTCATCAATGCGATGGAAGATACAATTTATCGGATTAGGGAATCTCCTACTCGTTACGCGGCAATTGATGATGATGTTCGACGATGTATGGCACGAAGATTCCCCTATGGTATTCTCTACACAGTTGAGCAAGACTATATTCTCATTGTGGCGGTTATGCATTGTAGTCGGGAACCTGGATACTGGAAAAGTCGGAGATCGCACTAAAGTACCGAATATATTGATGTACAAACATGATACTAGATTATAGTCAGTTCATTGAGCATTACGGTTCCTATGGGTTAAATTGTCTTGAAGCAAATAATAGAGAACTCTTTTTTGAAAAGAGAGGTTTCTGTCCATTCTGCAAATTCAATCTTGAAGCAGTTCATGTCAACTCATTAGTTGATGTCAGTACGCTTAAAGGTGCTGAGTGGCACAAAGCAGAGAATGTATGGGAATGTGAAAAGTGTGGCTGGTGGGAATATTCTTTTTACAGTTATATAAATGGTGAGGAGGAATGGGGGCTTAAAGATTGGGAGTTAACCGTTAATAGTGCTATTTTGAGAGAATTCGAGGTTGCTTCCAACTCGATTCCTATCGAAGTTCTTAGGAGCTATATAAGCAAGAGAGAGGATGATGTTTTTCATATACATCATAAGAAAATGGAAGAGTTGGTCGCTTCAGTGTTTAAAGACCACTATGACTGCGAAGTTCAAGTTGTTGGAAAGTCAAATGATGGTGGAGTAGATTTAATTTTAATAAACTCTGACGAACCTACTATTGTTCAAGTTAAAAGAAGGACGGACAGGAGAAAAACTGAATCTGTAAAAGAAATAAGAGACTTAATAGGTGCGACATTGCTGGCAGACAGTAGAAAATGTATTTTTGTCACTACGTCTGACCATTTCTCTGAAAGTGCAATCAAGGCTAGGAATTGCGCACTCACAAAATCCCTAGTTGATAGCTTTGAGTTGTATGATTTTAGTAGCTTTATGAGTACACTAAATCTGTATAAAACTGACGAGGATAAACAATGGTTGCGGATGCTAAAGCTGCCTGAAAGTGTATGGTCTTATAAGCTGAGTGAGTTTGCAAAACCAGTCATTAACTCAGATTAGCCAGACCTGACTACTTAATAATTAGACACGCAATTATTTGCACGTGAAGCTGCGATAGCACTGAATATATCTTCAAAGTTTAATTCTCAAAACCCAACCTTTATAACTTTGAAGGATGTCGATCGCCGTACAAATTCTTAAAGATTTGCAGGTAGTCTTTTTGCTAAAGCAACCAGATCTAAGCTATTCAAGATGCTAGATTTGATCGGACGTTTTTCATCCCAAAAAATTAAGGAATCATAGAAATCTAGAGCAGTTGGAGAAATTAAAAGCGCAAATATTTGGCGAGCAATTTTCTCATCTTCAAAGCTGAGAAAGTAAACAGTATCATCAAAAACAGCAGGCTTACCATTTATTTCTCCAATTAGTCGAAAATTCAACTTCTTGTACAGTCCGCAAATCGCAATTTTCCAAGGCGCAAATGTATACGTGCCAACTCCAAATATAGAAAAACGAGAACTCTGTTTGTAAATTTTACTTTTTCTCCTATCTAAATATTCTGAACGATCTGTCAAATAGTTCCAAGTTTTAGGAGCTAGTTTTTGTAAATACTCAGTTGGCTCACCAATATATCTTTGAGTTACCAAGAGGTAGCGATCGGAACTTTCCCAACGATTTTGAGCAACAGCAGAACCTTTAATCAAAGGGAAGAGACAAGTTTCTTCAATGTCTGCAACTTCTCCCAACCCATTGATAAATTCATTATCGACTTTGCGAAGTTCCATCACGCTCGAGCAATCATGCTTGATACCCGATCGCCATTGCATCCCCGCCTTCGGATTGTGCAAATCTATTAATTTATCGAAAGTTGCTAGATCTCTAATAGGAATGTCATTTCGATAGCCAATTCGGTAGGAATTCTCAGCATCAAGACTACAAAATACATCACAAAAGTAGTTTTGCGAATTAGATTCAAACTTGCAAACTAGAAGACAAGCATCAACATTTGCATCAAAATATTTCTTCGCATCTATTCCATAAGTTGCACAGTAAGCAAGATTTAGATTTCTGGAGCGGATGTAATTCAATATCTTTCTGGCAACAGAAGTTTTACAAAGCATTGCAAGGCAAGCTTCACTGAAGAAGGGAACGCTTAACGGGCAACAGGCAATAGTTTCGGAGTCCCGCTTCTGAGAGTCAGAGGCCCTGACTTCTACAAGTGGCATATTTTGAGTGGGGTATAACTCCCCATCCAAAACTTTCTGTTCCCTATTCCCTATTCCCTGTTCCCTGTTAAGGTTTTGCAACCATTGAATTGAATGAATTAACATCCACTCAGAAATATCAAAGTTACTTTTGCCTGTAATTGCATCTAAGCCATTGTAATTTTGAAAATTGTTTTTTTGAGGTAAGTTTTTGCCGCCAATTGCTCCCTGCTGAGAATTTGTAATCCAAGGGAAATTTCCCAAAACTAAGATTTTTTCGTTAAATTTATCGATCGCTAAAGACCAATCTAGATCGAAAAAGTTACCTTGCTGAATTTGAATTCTTTCATCTTGTGAAAGTTGCTTATTTTTCTGAATCTCTTCTAAATAATTTGGATTGATTTCAACTCCGATAATCTTGCGTACCAATGGAAATGAATGTGCGGCAGCTTGTATAAAGTTACCGACACCGCAAGTTGGTTCAAGAATAATATCAGGATTGATATCTAGCTCTAGCAATTTGCAGCAAATCTTCTCAGCTAACTCTAGCGGAGTCTGAAAGTCTCCATATTCCAATTTGAGCTTCGGAGAAAGTTGAATCATGAGGCGGTTGGTCTATAAACAGCGATGATTCCTTCTTCTTGTCCAGCACGATCGATTACCCTTCCATATTGAAGCCGCCATTGCAAGGCATTAGAAATTGTTAAAAAACCTTGAATCGGTGGATTGAGCAATATTTCATCTGCAATATTTGCCGCCTCAATCTCATCAACAGGTAGATTGCGATCGAGTATGAATGCGATGAGGTCATCTTTATTCCCTTCATTCTCTAAAATGTTACGGATGCCGCGAGTCATCTGAAAGTCCGCTGTTCTCTCAGCAGCAACATAAATTGTATGCAGAATTCTCAATGTTGCTGCGCGATTTGTGCTGTCATCTGCTTTGTCGTAAACAAAAATAATCAACGAATATCCCAGACCAAAAATTTTTTGTCTTGCAGATTTGAAAGGACATGAAGATTGAGGTTGGGTGATGCTAGTTACTTTCACGTCAACAAGCAAGCCTGGAAAGTCGATTCTACTGGCTGAACTTCCTTCCCAAAATTCATATTTCTCTTTCAAATAAAGCCTAAACTTTTGCTCTATATATGTTCCAATTTTTTTGCCGTCCGTAACTCCGTAAAGAGTAGGCTCTGGATGTTGAGACTCAGCAATCGAAAAGATCGCTGCTTCAGAGCATAGATTTTCTACGGTCAAGGCTGGCATGGGCATTTCTGAAAGAAGTGCTTAGTATCATATCGTATTATTGGCACATGAAGTGGCGATCGCCCGAAATACCCCCTCAAAGTTTGCTTTTGCTCGATCGAACTGGGCTACATTCCAATCGGAACAGCGCGATCGAGTTGTGTTTGATTTAAGTATGTAGAGTATCAAATCTCAATCTGTAAAGTGTATAATTAACGCTATAAGTAGGTTCTAAGGAGCCAAGGAAATGACGCGGACAGCAAACCAACAAGTAGAAATTATCCGTACAGAGCGCGGGCTGACGATCGCGGGCACACGCACTAGCCTTTATGATGTAATTGATTTTTTAAAGGCTGATTACCCCCCTAAGCTGATTCGTGATACCTTCAATCTCACAGATGTACAAATCAATGCAGCTTTGTCCTATATTGAAGCAAATCAAGCTGAAGTTGAGGCTGAATATCAGGAAGTTCTGAAAACAAGGGAAGAAATTCGCCAGTATTGGGAAGAGCGCAACCGCGATCGCTTTGCTCGAATTGCAGCAACGCCACACAAGCCCGGACAAGAAGCGTTTTGGGCAAAGCTTGAGGAACAGAGAGCAAAACGTGTCGCACAACAACAATGACTTTCTTAATTGACTACAACCTTGATGGTTACGCACTCATTTTTCTTGGTATATTGGTGAAAGGGGGTTGGCTAGAATTCGCCTCTGTCCAATTTGTTACGTTTAGAGAGGTTGGACTGGCTATGGAAAGTAGCGATCGCGTCGTTTGGCGTTATGCCCAAGAACATCAAATGATGATTCTGACTGCTAACCGAAATATGAAGGGTGGGGATTCTCTTGAACAAGTAATGCGTGAAGAGAATACTGAGAACTCACTTCCAGTGTTAACTATTGGAAGTCTCGATCGTCTTAGTGAGGCTGATTATAGACAACGCTGTGCTGAACGCTTGATTGAAATCGTTGTTGACATTGACAATTACAAAGGGGTTGGTCGGTTATTCATTCCATGAGTTTGTCTGGTGTGGTTGAAGGCTAAAGCGAATCCATGCGATATATCGCGAGGTTCTCGTGTGATATTTTATAGAAATAGCTACCGATAACCTCTGCATTACTCCCACAATTTAAATTAACTTTCAAACTGCCAGTTGACAGGTTGCCAATCAAATCCACCCCGATCGCGCGCGCGCAAATGTCCGAGTCCCGGATAAGGAAAATGATACGCAAACATTAACGTGCGATCGCCCGCAATTTTTTCCAAAACGGCTTGACGGGTAGCTGCTGCCATCTCTCGATCGGCATCAAAAATCGGTTGCCAGCTTGGATTCCACAGGTTAATTGTATTGATGTGAACCGTATCCGCCGTATGCACCATCACCGCATTTCCCGAGGTAATTCTAATCGCAACGTGGCCGGGTGTATGACCGTAGGCAGGAATGGCAGTAAATCCCGGCAAAAACTCTTGGTTAACATCGAATTGAGTGACGCGATCGCGAATCAAACCTAACTGTTTTTGAGCAATCTCAATCGCCTGCTTTTTCATCTCGGCAGGTCCGCCAAACTTGGGCAAATCCACCGAATTACCCGTCCAAAAATTCCACTCTTGTTTGCTGATAAAAAAGCGGGCATTGGGAAAAGTCAGCCCGCTTTTTCCGTTCAAACCACCCACATGATCGCTATGGGCATGAGTCAAAATCACCGCCGTAATATCGATCGGTTTAATCTGTGCTTGCTGCAAGTTTTCTATCAGCTTGCCAACAGTTGCTCCGTTCAACAAACCGCTGCCCGTATCGATTAAGACTTTGTTCTGCCCGGTATCTACCAATAAAACATTACAATCTGCTGACAGTGTTTCCCCTTGAAAACCCTGTTTTAAAACCTCTTGCAACTCTTCTGGTTTGGCATTGCCGGCAAAGATTGCTGCGGGGACGCTCAATGTTCCATCGCTAATCGAAATTAGGTTGAAGTTTCCCAATTTAAATCGATAGATGCCACTATTGCGGGGCATCATCGGTCGAGTGGTTTGTGCCAGCAAACGGCCGGTGGCAGGTAGGGCGAAGGAAGTGGCGATCGCGCCCGTTAGAAAAGTTCGACGAGAAATAGCCATTGTGAGAAATACCCTCGATCGAGTTAGGTACTTTACGGTTTTGACCGAATATCACCTCATAGTATCTCAATTGTCGATCGTCCGAGCTGCTAAATTTCTATATATTTGAACTTCGTTCGCATCAAGATGTGTTAACTAATGTAAATAGCCTCAGCCTTGCTTTAAAGATAGTCATCCAATTGTACCTCGATCGTGCAGTCAGATGTTGGTTTAGCAACACAAGTCAATACGTAACCCTCATCAATTTCTCTAGCGCTTAAGAAACTTTGTTCGGACAGATCCACCGTTCCAGAAATGACTTTACCTTGACAGATGGCGCAAGCACCCATAACGCACTCGAAAGGAATTTTGATCCCAGCTTCTGCCGCTTCCATGAGAATTGCTTCGGTCTCCGGTACATCAATAGTTTGTTGGAAACCTCTACTGTTGTCAATCAGCGTTACTTTGTAGGTTTTCATGAATCGTTTGCCCTTTCTAAGATCTGGTTGAATTTCACTGTTCGACTGTTCGCTATTCACCGGATCGCTGTTAACTGTTAAAGTTGACAGACTGCTGTGCATATCTCAGAGTTTTAGTCATTAACTCTCTCGTTTCTTCCAAACTTAATTCCGGTTGACTCCAAGAAATTAACCAGCGATCGCCCGAGCCGATAAATTCCAGATCGTTATCGATTCCCGGTCGTCCCATCGCTTTAATTATCAGTCTCGTTAATATACATGGACTGCTGACTCCTTCAATTGTCACTGCGGTCATTATGTCATCAGTATCGGGGATACTTTCTCTTTCAATTGATTTGATGTTCATTTTAACAACCTTGGAATGCTCGATCGGTAATGTTTTCGGGATTTTTCGCCAAGCCGCAGTTAAGCAACCATAGTTAAGCAACCATAGTTAAGTTTTTGCAAGCAATTGTTTGAAAAAAAAACCTCACCGTTTTTCTCAAAATAAACGCGATCGCTGTGAGTATTTGTTGCTGTTGTTACCGAGCGACATAAAAAACAGACACCACAATCAAAATTTAGATTCTTTACAATCCTTAACTATAATTAAATAAATAAAAATCCCATTTAATATAGCGAGTTTAAAGATGTCATATCGCGTCCGGTCGATTGACCCCGATCGCTAAGTTTCGCAGTCAGGACTTTAGTCCTCTAAAGATGCGGACTTAAGTCCGCACTACGAACCATTTTTGTTATATAGCAGTCCTAAATCATTCGTAAAAGTTGAGAAACCAGGTTTCTCTAAGAAACCTGGTTTCTGAAGCCTGGTAGTTTTTACAACTCATTTGGGACTGCTATAGCAGTCTTAAATCATTTGTAAAGTTTTTACCCCACCCCAACCCGACCCTTACTAAGGGCGAGGGAGTAAGAAATTTACAAATCATTTGCGATCGCTATATATTATCGAACAGTTTCCAGCCCTGCTACTTGAATATTTTCCTCCCATTTGCGAGGCGCGCTGGCACGCCGAATATTGCGCCAAATTTGCGTCGCCGCCAGCGTTCCATCGGCCACAGCAACTGACACCTGATTGAGACCTTGTTTGAGATCGCCCAAGGCAAAAATTCGGGGATGACTCGTCTGACACATATCGTTAGTCACCAAATTACCGCCATCGTATTTCAAACCTTCAATCCCCTTGAGATATTGATTGTGATAGATCGAACCCATGTTGATTAAGCCTGTAGTTGCTTCGACGATCGTCCCATCAACTAACTTTACGCCGCTCATTTGATGATTTTCGCCGAAGAATTCTGCGATCTGTTGTTCGTAAAGAGGATACCCGTGCTCCGCCAGTTTCTGTTTCATTTCCTCGCCAACTTTTAGACCGTTGGTGAGCACCGAAATATAAGGCGTAAACCAGTTCAACACAAAAGCTGCATTTATTTGACCTTCGGTTTTCACGATCAATACTGCTTTGCGATCCCACATATCGAAGCCGTCACAAATCATGCAAACGTGCAGCGTATAGCCCGCATAGTCAAACACATTTTGCATATTTTCCAATTCCGGCAAAACATCAATTACACCGGAAGCAGCAATAACATAATGACAGCGGAAAGTAACGCCCGTTGCATCGGACTTTCCTAGCTTCACCTGAACTGCAAAAGTTTCGCCTTCATCGCTAACTTCTTCGACAAAACCGCGCAGGAAATCCGCACCCCAATCGAGCGCTTGTTGGGTAGCGTGTTGAATGATTTTGCGACCTGGAGTATCGGGATCGAGACCGACATAATTCCGCAAATCCTGCATCCAGAAAGAACGTCCTCTACCCTTTTCTACCACCAAACATTTCAAGCCATAACGCGCTAAATAAATAGCTGCCGACAGGCCGCCCATACCACCTCCAACCACGATTGCATCATAGACCGTATCCCGACGAGTATCCAGATTTTTGCTCGAAAGTTTCATGATTCACCTATTGGGCTGTACAAAATGCGATCGAGATTGCATGGGGAGAGTATATGCCATCGAATTCTCCGCTAACATTCTCATCTTGCGAGTAAATTTACCGTTGCCAGCGATCGACAAGAAATTGATAGCCAGCGGGCAACAAAAAATTGATAAAACTCAAGTTTGATGTTTTTCATTTGAATTCATTGTAGCATATCTCGGAATAATTCCGCATTAGCCCAACATCCTCTCAATCTACAGTGCATTGTTCTGTGCGATCGATGTGCGGGGGCTAGGGCGTGTTTTCAAACTGCTCTTTGAGATTTAGATACCCCTAAATCCCCCTTAAAAAGGGGGACTTTTAGACTCTTGCTTCGCCGTGCAGCCAAGTTGGTTCTACATCAATAGGCGCACCTACAGCTTCTTGCCAGAGCGATCGAATCGCGGGTTCGATCGCGTTTGTTTGCCTTTCTAGTCGTTGCATTCGCTCTTCTACCATCTGCGATCGCTGCGATAGGGGTACGCCTCGAAATGGGTTAATCGGCGCGTTATCTGGAGCAGGAACGTGCAAAGCTTTGAGAAACCGAGCAAATCGCTGGGGTTGTTCTCGATCGAGATTGGCGCGATCGGCTGTTTGTCCGGGCAGCCAAGGAATCACGCTCCAGTGCCAGGGATAAATCACACTGGGAATACCGATTTTACAAGGAGTTGGGATGGGTATCGGCAGTTGGCGCGCAAGCTGAGGCAACCAAAATAGCTCGTTTTCTAACAGCCTTGCCGCGATCGCCCGTCTGGGCAACCGTACTGCCCAGCGATCGCCCCAGCGAAACATTGCATTATCCCAACCCGCATCAATAAATTGAAGGGGTAAATGTTGCAAATCCGGGTGCTGTTCGGCAAGCAAACGCGATACTAATAAAGTATCGATCTCAATTTCTGGCGGTGGAATTCCTAACATAATTAATGACTTTTTAATTAAGAAATTTTTAAAATAAATAGGGCAACTCTCAACAGGATCGATGATATCGCGTTCTGTCGTTTTACCGCAATAAAAAACGGTTCGTAGTGTATGCGGAAGTCTGGCAACTGTGGCAGAAACCAGGTTTCTGGCAAGGACTTTGCATCTAGACCTATATTTATCTGTCAGAAACCCGGTTTCTCAAAGGTTATTCGGGAGTTCCTCTTTGGTAGAGTTCGGATTCGCAATTAAATTGGATACTCTAGCTACAAAGTCGCGCTTTCCCCTACAATAAACTTTGCTTTCCTCTCCATCCCAAATCCCAAATCCCCAATCCCCAATCCACCATCCCCAATCAAAAATCCCCAATCGAAAATCCCAAATCGCAGTATGTCTCATTCCACCGATATCTTCACTCTCGCCCGCTGGATGGCTTCCGACTTCAGCAACCAAGCCCAAGCTATTGAAAACCCTCCATTCTTCGCCCACATCCGCGTCTGCATGAGACCGCTGCCCGTCGAACTGTTGGACGGAGTAAGCCTCTATCTAGAACAGGCCTACGACATCGAAATTAACTCCCCGTACCGAGTGCGAGTGTTAAAATTAGTCCCGAAGGGCGATCGCATCGATATCGAAAATTACGCGATCGAAAACGAACAGCAATTTTACGGCGCTTCCCGCGAACCACACCGCCTCAAAGAACTCAAGAAAGAACATCTCAAATTCCTCCCCGGTTGCACCTTTATCACGCACTGGACGGGCAGCACCTTCAAAGGGCGCGTCGAACCCGGAAAAGGCTGCGCCGTAGTGAGAAACGGCAAAAACACCTATCTCGACAGCGAATTCGAGATCGATGGAGACAAGTTTACCAGCCACGATCGAGGCCGCGACCCCGAAACCGACGCCCATGTCTGGGGAGCCCAAGCCGGCCCCTTTGAATTCACCCGCCGCGCCAGCTTCGCCGATGAAGTGCGGGTTTGACATCACAAATCGAGTCGGAATTTACCAAATAATCCCGTTCGATAAAAGGTTCAGAATGCACCATTACCTGGTAAATTAACCCAGTATTGGCAAGCACCATTTACCATGGTTTTGTCGCACTCCCCATTTCTCAAGCATATTCAGGGCGCTTAAAACCGTCCGTATCGCATTTCCTCCCGGTTTTCAAGACACGGGATTTCTACACTTAGCGTATTTTTTTATGAAAGTCCTGGTTATTGGTGGCGATGGCTATTGCGGTTGGGCAACCGCACTCTACCTTTCCAATAGAGGTTACGAAGTTGGCATTCTCGACAGTTTAGTGCGCAGGCACTGGGATATGGAATTGTGCGTTGAAACCCTGACTCCCATCGCGCCGATTCAGCAACGAATCCAACGGTGGCGGGATTTAACCGGCAAGTCGATCGACTTGTTCGTCGGTGACATCACCAATTACGATTTTCTCAGCAAAACTATGAGAAAATTTGAACCGGAGGCGATCGTCCATTTCGGCGAACAGCGTTCAGCACCTTTCTCCATGATCGATCGCGAACATGCTGTACTCACCCAAGTCAATAATGTCGTCGGCACGCTCAACCTGCTGTACGCTATGCGTGAAGACTTCCCCAACTGTCACTTGGTGAAATTGGGGACGATGGGCGAATACGGCACGCCAAATATCGACATTGAAGAAGGCTACATCACGATCGAACATAACGGCCGCAAGGATACACTTCCTTATCCCAAACAGCCCGGATCTTTTTACCATTTAAGTAAAGTCCACGACTCGCACAACATCCATTTTGCTTGTAAAATTTGGGGTTTGAGAGCGACTGACTTAAATCAGGGTGTCGTCTACGGCGTGCTCACAGAAGAAACCGGCATGGACGAACTGTTAATCAACCGTTTGGACTACGACGGCGTATTCGGTACAGCCCTCAACAGGTTTTGCATCCAAGCCGCGATCGGGCATCCCCTAACAGTTTACGGTGCGGGCGGACAAACTCGCGGCTTTTTGGATATTCGCGATACCGTGCGCTGCATGGAAATCGCGATTGCCAATCCCGCTGAAGCCGGACAATTCCGGGTATTCAACCAGTTTACCGAATTGTTCAGCGTTGGCGACTTAGCCTTGATGGTGCAGAAAGCAGGCGCGGCAATGGGCTTAAAAGTTGACATCAATCACTTGGAAAATCCGCGGGTTGAGAAAGAAGAACATTATTTCAATGCCAAAAACACCAGTCTTTTAGAACTCGGCTTGCAGCCTCACTATCTCTCGGATTCCCTGCTTGATTCTCTGCTGAATTTTGCAACAAAATACCAGCAGCGCGTCGATAAAAATCAGATTTTGCCGAAGGTTTCTTGGCGGTAAACAGTTGACAGTAGAAGGAAGAAGGAAGAAGGAAGAAGGAAGAAGGAAGAAGGAAAAATTCTCCCCCTCTCCCCCTCTCCCCATCCGCCATCCTCCAATCGCAAATCCTCCAATCCCCCAATCGAAAATCGAAAATCGAAAATCGTTTGACAGGAGTTGTCCGCTGTTAAAACGGGGATTTAAACCGGGCAATAGTTTTTTTAACGCACCGCGAAGGCGCAGTAGGCGAAGCCTTCCCGTAGGGTAGGGCGCGAAGAAAGAAAAAAGAAGAGAAGAGAAGGATTAGTAGGTTTTGCAGCGCGATCGACCTCTATATTGGAAGATTATCTATTTTGTTCTCTCTTGTTCTCCTCTCTCTGCGTCATCTGCGTTCTCTGCGGTTAAATTAAAAAAAATAAATACTGTGAAAAGTCGAATTATCGTCCTGTTGCTTTTGGTTGTTTTGCCGGGATTTTTAGTGAGTGCTGTTTGCGCTTATTATTTAATCCCGGAATGGGCTGCACTGACGGCGAGTTATCAAAATTACCGCCGAGTCAGCGAATCGCCCGCTGCTGGAGAAAAGGAAATCTTAATCGCCAAAACAGCACAGGAAATTCACAGAATTAATTGCTTTGCTGAGGGCGTAGGATTCCTTTTGGGTGGGATAATGGTATCGATCGGGATTCAGGGAATTTGCCTCTTACCTCAGAAACCTGTCGATACGCAATAAGATTAGTTCGTAGTGTGGACTAAAGTCCGCTCTTTTTTGCTGACTGAAGTCCGCACTACAAACCGTTTTTGTTAGGGTAATCGATCGGACACGATATTACGCGCGAAACCTCTCGATCGCACTTAATTTCCATGAAGCTGCTAACAGAATCTTACTCAAAACAAGTTAGTAAATGGCCGAAAAGCGGCCGTCACATTCTGGCTCAATTTGACGGAGATACAGTAGTAGTTTATCAAGCTTACCGTCCGGAGATCGGGCTGTTCGCAGCAGAAAACGGTTATTTCGGCGGTGAATTCAGCCTGAATCGCATGAGTTGGATTAAGCCTAACTTTTTGTGGATGATGTATCGATCGGGATGGGGAACAAAACCAGGACAAGAAGTAATTCTGGCTGTTTCGCTAAAACGTTCAGCTTTTGACGAAATTTTAGCATCTGTCGTCCATTCTAATTTTGTTTCAGAAGTATACGGCAGCGAAAGAGAATGGAAACAAGCTGTTAAAAATTCCGATGTCAGGTTGCAATGGGACCCCGACCACCATCCCAGCGGGGCAAAACTAGAACGGCGCGCAATTCAATTAGGTTTGCGAGGTGATGTTTTAGCAAATTATGCCCGAGAATGGATTGTTAACATTGAGGATATTTCAGAATTCGTGCAGCAACAACATCAATATAATACGGGCGATCGCGCCCAATTACTTACTCCGATCGAGACAGTGTATCCCGTTACAGATCGCGAGGTTTGTCAAAGATTGGGCTTGCCAATTTCCCAAACAACATATAAAGAATAACTAAAACTTTCTTCCTTATTCCTTGTCTCAAGGATAACTAAAGTCTCTTTCTTTCTTCCCTCTTCTTTCTTCCCTCTTCCTTCATTGTATGAAAATTGCTCTGTTCACTGAAACCTTTCTGCCGAAAATAGACGGCATTGTCACCCGCTTGATTCACACAGTAGACCACTTACAAAGATCGGGCGATCGAGTTTTAGTTTTCTCTCCAGATTACGGAATTAAAGAATACAAAGGTGCCCGAGTTTACGGAGTTGAAGGTATGCCTTTGCCCATGTACCCGGAACTGAAAATGGCATTGCCCAGTCCGGCTGTTGGTCGTGAATTGCAACAGTTTCAACCAGATATTATTCATGTTGTCAATCCCGCGATTTTGGGATTGGGAGGCATCTATTACGGCAAAAAATTTAACATTCCGATTTTGGCTTCTTACCACACGCATTTACCGAAATACTTGCATCACTACGGCTTTGGAATGCTGGAACCATTGCTGTGGGAACTGCTGAAAGGAGCTCACAATCAAGCTGAATTGAATCTGTGCACTTCTACGGCAATGGTCGAGGAATTGAGAACTCACGGGATCGATCGAGTAGACTTGTGGCAGCGGGGCGTCGATACCGAAATGTTTGTCCCCGAATTAGCCAGCCGAGAAATGCGCGAACGCCTGTCACAAAATCACCCCGACAGCCCCTTACTTCTCTACGTCGGCCGCCTCGGCGCAGAAAAAGAAATCGAAAGCATCAAACCCGTCCTCGAAGCCATCCCTGACGCCCGCCTCGCCCTCGTCGGAGACGGTCCCCACCGCCAAACCCTCGAACAGTACTTTGCCGGCACCCCCACCAATTTTGTCGGCTACCTCAGGGGGCAAGAATTGGCCTCTGCTTACGCATCTGCCGATGCCTTCATTTTTCCCTCCCGCACCGAAACCCTGGGCTTGGTGCTCCTCGAAGCAATGGCTGCGGGAACGCCCGTAGTCGCGGCGGCCAGCGGTGGCATTCCCGATATCGTCACCGACGGCGTTAACGGGTATTTATTTGACCCGGCCGATGTCGCAGGGGCTGTAACCGCCACCCAGCGTTTGTTTGCCAACCCCGAAGAACGGGAAACCCTGCGTCAAAGCGCCCGCCGCGAAGCCGAACGCTGGGGCTGGGCGGCAGCAACCAACCAATTGCGGCGCTACTACCAATCAGTGATATTTGCCAAGTCCGTGCCCTCGGCTGCGTGACCTAAATATCCAGCGCAATCTTATCGGGCTGGAAAACGATTTAAGTGTGGACATTGTGGATGGCATGGCGACGCTGATTTGAATGGTGCATTGATGATTCAGAAACTAGGGGCTGCTGTAAGCCAGCCTGAAGGCAACGAGCTATTTTGTAGCTTGAGGGCTATTGAAAGCCCCCACCAGATTGTAAGCGCGTAGCGCGCAGCAATTGGTGGCGGGTCGTTTACACTAGGAATAGCTTCTGCAATTGTCCGGCAGAGCGTAAAAATCGCCCCGATCGCCCCGATCGGATGGCGTCCTGACTGGGCTAAAACACCTACAGGTGTGGCAATAAACTAACGATCGCGAAATCCGCAGAGTCCTCTCGATCGGCGGTATACTTGGGAACCAGTACTTGGGATACCTGTTTCCCGCCGATCGCTAATTAGCAGATACTAATAATTGTACGTTCTAGCTTTAACTGACCTGATGGTTCACAAATGGGTATCGCTATCGAGGTGATAAAAAAACGATCGACCGAGCATATTTTGCAGGCAGACTGAACTTGCGTGCACCAATTGTCTCCCCGCGATTCATGACAACGGTTTGCTTTGCCGCCGAACAGCAAACAAGTCAAACAGTTTGCACCGCCGGACGCAGCGCCTTTAAACCGCAGTTTCTAACCCCCCCGAGAAAGCAGTTAATCATGACATTCTCCGATACTGGTAGCGTTCTAGCTACACTGACTCAAGTCAATCGTCTCGGGGCATTGGCCGCCCGCGTTAAGAACCTGCCAGTTCCTGAATTAGTTTGTTTGCTGGATTTTATTACCGCTGAATTTCAGCAATTTATCAGGGCGATCGACTTAATTAACAATGAAGCTATCGAAACCCTCTTAGAGCAACTCTTAGATGCCTTCACTTTGAAAATCGGTCAGATCCTGCAAGCAGACAAAACAACGATTTTTTTGGTTAACCCCGAAAGAAATCAACTTTGGCACAAAACAATCGATACCGCTACGGGAAAAGATTTAGAAGTCCGCCTCCCGATGGACGCAGGGATTTTGGGCCACGTAGCAAGTACTGGAATATCGATCAATGCGATTGCAGGGCGGGAACACCCGCTGTTCAATCCCGAAGTTGACGAACCTCCAGGCTACTGCACTAAAACCATCCTCTGCATGCCGATTTTTAGCAGCAAGAGCGGGGATGAACCCGTAGCTGTGGCGCGACTGTTAAATAAAGCTGGCGGAGCCCCGTTTGACGAGGAAGACGAACAGCAGTTTCGCGCTTTTGCTGATTCGATTGGAATTATTCTCGAAAGCTGTCAGTCTTTCTACGTGGCGGCCCGCAACCAGCGAGGAGTAGCAGCCCTGTTGCGGGCAACTACAACTTTGGGTCAAAGCCTTGACTTGGAAACCACTTTGCGATCGGTTATGGATCAGGCTCGGGACTTGATGCAGGCAGACCGCAGCACGCTATTTTTGCTTAATAGAGAAGCTAACGAACTGTGGACTAAGGTAGCCAAAGCCGATGGCAAAACTATGATGGAAATCCGCATTCCCGCTAGTAAAGGAATTGCCGGTTACGTAGCTTCCACAGGTCAAACTCTCAATATTACTGACGCTTATACCGATCCTCGCTTCGACCCCTCTACAGACCAACAAACGGGCTACCGCACTCGAAATATTTTATGCATGCCGGTTCACAACGCTAAAGGCGAGTTGATTGGCGTGACTCAGCTAATTAACAAGCATCAAGGCAGTTTCACCAGTTCTGATGAAGAATTTCTGCGGGCTTTTAATTCTCAAGCGGGAATGGCGCTGCAAAATTCTCAATTGTTTCAGAATGTCATGGTGGAAAAGCAATATCAGAAAGATATGCTGCAAAGCCTTTCTGACGCGGTAATTTCTACTGATATGCAGGGCAAAATTGTGACGATTAACGAAGCAGCCTTGGAACTTTTGGGCTGTCCGATAAATCACGCTAAAGGTAAGGAGATCCTTCAGCTTTGGGAAGAGAAACTTGTCGGGCGCTATGTCTGGGAAGTAGTGCCGATCGACAATTTGCAATTTCGCTTGGAAGATAGCCTCAAACAGGCCGCTCGCCATTACGTTCCCGAACAAAGTTTAACGATGGGATTGTTGGTGGAAACCCCCCTAGAACCTCCAACGGAAACAACAGAAACCGAAAATGAAATAGAAGAAAATTACATTATGGCAGTTCCCGATCGGAGCAACCCAGATTTATATTATGCTTGGGGTGAAAACGAGGACTGGACTGAGGAACTAGCAACCGCAGAATTAGCTAATGCCCAATCTATATTCGCGCTTCCCAATGCTGTAAAATTTTACCCTTATTGTCCGCTGCCGATCGAGCGTTCTAAAATTAAAGTCATCGATCGGAGTTTGAATTTAACGGTCAACCCGCTGTTAAATCCCGAGGGCGGCGTCCGCGGCGGTTTGGTAGTCCTCGAAGATATCAGTCGCGAAAAGCGGATGAAAACTACGATGTACCGCTACATGACTCCGGAAGTGGCGGAAGAAGTGATGAAATTGGGTGAAGACGCCCTGATGGTTGGCGAGCGCAAAGAAGTTACTATTTTATTTTCCGATATTCGCGGCTACACCACCCTGACCGAAAATTTGGGAGCATCTGAAGTAGTTACTCTGTTGAACCAATATTTTGAGACGATGGTGGAAGCAGTTTTTCACTGTGAAGGCACTTTAGATAAGTTTATTGGCGATGCTTTGATGGCGGTATTCGGCGCGCCCCTGCCCCTCAATCCCCCGGAAAGTCACGGTTGGATGGCCGTTCAGTCGGCATTGGATATGAGGAAGCGGTTGCAAGAATTTAACACCAGCCGTCCGGGGCAAGCTCAATTTCGGATCGGTATCGGTATTAGTTCGGGGGATGTGGTTTCAGGAAATATCGGTTCGCAAAAGCGGATGGATTATACGGTAATCGGCGATGCTGTGAATTTGAGTTCGCGTTTGGAACAGCTTACAAAAGAGTACGGCTGCGATATTATTTTGAGCGAGTTTACTTACAGTTTGTGCAGCGATCGCATTTGGGTGCGAGAGTTGGATAAGGTACGGGTTAAAGGCAAAAATCAGCCGGTCGGTATTTACGAATTGCTGCAACTTAGTTCGGAACCCCTTGACGGGCAAACTGAAAAGTTTCTGGAACTTTACAGGCAGGGGCGGGATGCTTATATTTCGAGAAATTTTAAGAAAGCTATTAGTTGTTTTGAAACTGCTTTGACTTTGAGACCTGGGGATCGACCTGTGGAAGTTCACCTCGATCGATCGCTTAGCTATTTGAAAGTTCCTCCCCCACCAGGTTGGGACGGGGTGCATACAATGACATCTAAATAGTTGACAGTTGGTAAGGAGTTTTGAGTTTTGAGTTTTGAGTTTTGAGTTTTGAGTTTTGAGTTTTGAGTTTTGAGTTAAAGACAGTTCTCAATTCAAAACTCAGAACTTCCCCTCTCCCCCCTCCCCCAATCTAAAATCGAAAATCGAAAATGTAAAATCGAATTGACAACTGTTCGCTGTTCGCTGTCGGCCCGTTTGCTGCCGACCTGTCCCCTGTTGTCAGGGCCTAGACTTTTGGGAATTCGATCTTTGGTAATTCGATCGCATCCCTAGGGTGTAAAAGTCTAAAATTTGTAAAAATTTCGATATCTTCCTTATGACAGATCCCAACAAGTAAGAAAATGTGAAAAAATAATTTAAATCCCATCTAAAAAATAAGTATTGATTTTCCAGACAAACAATCCTAATGAAATATTTATCGGTTCCGAATGCTACTAAAGCCGATCGCATTCTGGTCGTAGACGATGCTCCAGATAATGTTTTGTTGGTGCAGACAATTCTGGAAGAAGAGGGCTACGAAATCAGCACAGCAGATAACGGTTTTTCTGCCCTAAATGCGATCGCCAAGTCCCCCCCCGATTTGCTACTCTTAGACGTGATGATGCCGGGAATGGACGGTTACGAAGTTACGCAGCGCATCCGACAAAACAAGGAATTGCCATTTATCCCCATTTTGTTGATTACTGCCCACGACAGTGCTAGCGTGGTTCAGGGATTGGATATGGGTGCTGACGATTTCATCCGCAAACCGGTAGAAATGGACGAACTGCTGGCTAGGGTGCGGTCGCTCTTGCGACTCAAACACAGTGTAGACGAACGAAATGCGATCGCCCTGCAACGTGAAGATTTTGTCTCCCGACTCGCCCACGACTTGCGCACGCCACTGGTAGCGGCCGATCGAATGCTAACCTTAATGCAGCAGGGCGCTTTGGGAGAAATCTCGCTGCCGATGCGCGACGCTTTCGGCACTATGGTTCGCAGCAACCGCAATTTAATAAATATGGTAAATATGCTGTTGGAAGTTTACCGCTACGAAGCAGGACGCAAATCTTTAAGTTTCGCTTCTGTTGATTTGCAGCAGCTTGTTTCGGAGGTAATTCAAGAACTCGCTCCCTTAGCTGAAGCTAAAGATTTATCCCTGAATTTCGACTTGACAGGTGACGCCGATAGTGCAGCAATTGCTAAGTATCCGGGCGATCGTTTGGAACTGCACCGCTTGCTGACTAATTTAATCGGAAATGCCATTAAATTTACCGACAGCGGCTCGATCGACATCCGCATGAACGCTATTAATTCTCCTAATTTTGGCGGTTTAAAAAATCAACCGCTAGCTTGGGTAATTATTGAAATTCAAGACACCGGACCCGGCATTTCTGATGAAGAACAAGCCAAGTTATTTGAAAGGTTTGGTTCGGGAACTCACAAGAAATCTAGCACTGGATTGGGCTTGCACCTCTGCCGCCAAATAGTCGAAGCTCATCGCGGTACAATTGAGGCAAAATCTGAATTGGGTAAAGGCACTTTATTTATTGTCCGCTTGCCTTCTTGATAGTTGACAGTTGACAAGAAGGAAGAAGGAAGAGTTGACGAATGGACAATCGAAAATCTTCAATCTCCCAATCGAAAATCGATTGAGAGTTGACGGCAGATCGATTTCGGTAGCATCGGTTGTATGTACTGTAGGAGTGAAGCAGTCGGGCGATAGTCCCAGCAATAAATGAAAGGATTAATGTCCGACTGCTTCACCTAGCTCTGCGCGATCGATATGTAACTGAGTTCAGCAAGCCAAATAATGAATCTAATCCTTGAGAATTTTTAATTGATTTAGCCCTGCAAAAATAGCTGGAAAGACTGTAACAAAAAAATCCGCTTGCGCCCCGTCATCTTTGCCAAATTAAGCCTGCATATGCAGGTATTTGTGAAATATGTACTTAAGAAAATCAACTTATTAATTTATTGAGGCAAATCAAAGTCAAAACTCTGATATAATACTCAATTAAGGAACCAAAACATAAAATTCTCATGTTGCAAACAGTCTGGATCGCAAGACACGGAAACCGCATCGACTTCGTAAACCCCGACTGGTTTCTCACAGCAGAACGCCGCTACGAACCGCACCTTTCCGAAGACGGGCACCGCCAAGCAAAACAACTAGCAAATCGCCTCAAAGGAGAAGGAATTTCCCACATTTTCGCTTCTCCTTTTTTGCGGACAGTGCAAACAGCAAACCACGTTGCCAATGCCCTCGATTTGCCAATTAAATTAGAGTGGGGATTGTGCGAATGGCTGAGCCCCGAATGGATGACAGAAATGCCGGAAACCGAATCCTTTGAAGCTTTGTGCGCGCGTTTTCCCAGGATCGATCGCACTTACAAAAGCAGCGTTGCTAAGTATCCCGAAACTGCCGAATATTGCCTCAATCGGGCCGGGGAAACTGCCAAACGCCTCGCGGCAGAGTTTCCCGAAGATATACTGTTAGTAGGTCACGGC
>JALOON010000063.1 GCA_025454405.1 Oscillatoriaceae cyanobacterium Prado104
AATTTGGGCGATCGAGTGCAGTTCATTGCCGGCAGCGCCCCCGGCAGTACCGTTTTCACCTACAGCATCAGCGACGGACTCGGTACTGTTCCGGGTACTGCTAATGTCGCCGTTCAAATCTTGCCTGCCGATGGCGGCGCTAATAATTTGGTTGGTGGCTCTTTACCCGACAATTTGAATGGTTTGGGCGGTAGCGATACAGTTGACGGCAGAGATGGTAACGATACTCTCAACGGCGGTCCTGATAATGATGTCATCATCGGCGGCCTCGGGGTTGACTCGATGACTGGAGGCGGAGGTAACAATCAATTCCGCTACGGCAGTCCGGCAGACGGCGGACCGGTGTTTGATGCGGCTTCTGCTGCGGCGATTAATGCTGCGATCGCGGCGGGCGGATACGATGTGATTACTGATTTTGCAGGTTTGGGCGTGCCGATCGCGGATCAGTTTAGTTTTGCGCCTGGGTTCCCGAATCTTGCCAACGGCAGCCAAGTGTTGCTGACAGTACAAACAACGGTTTCTTCTAATATTTTGGGCGGAACTGCTTTCTTGTTTGCTTACGATACTGGGGGCAATACTTACATTATTTACGATGGCAATGGCAACAATACTACGGGTAGCGATTCTCGCATTTTGGCGAAGTTAAATGGTGTAACTGGGGTAACAACTCTTTCTGGATTTGACTTTACGTTTATCTAGAAAAATCTCAAGCCGCAGTCTAATGCAAATAAACGCAGATACAATTTTTGGCAATAGTTCTGCGTTTATTTGTGTTTATCCATCTTTGGTGCAACGCGCTAATTCAAAATGAAAAAATCAGTTAGGGCTTGCTGAATAAGTCTTTTGGTGAGGGGGGAATAGGGCATAGGGCATAGGGCATAGGGCATAGTTTTTCTCCGTTTCGAGTCGGGAAAAGGACTTAAGAGCGCTTCTAGTCCCCCCCTTCTTAAGGGGGGTTAGGGGGGATCTAGAACTCAATGGAAAGCGCACTAATCCCTAAACAAATTATATTTATTCGCGGTTAAAATATGAAAAAAGATTTTATTAAAACCTCAGCATTCCGCTTAATCACCTATCTAATTTTCCCAATATTTCTCTCGGCAACCAGCGCCGAAATAGTCTTGCGAGTTGCAGGATACAAACCCTGGCAAATCGAAAACCTCGATGTCGCAGTCGAACCCAAAGGAAATTTTTTTACCAAAGATGTCGAACTCGGCTACAAGCATTTGCCGGGAAAGTTCAAAGTAACTCTCAATGGCAATTACTCGTTTCATGCAACACACCTCAATAATAGTTTGAGAATAACGCGGGCGATCGAAACTTACAATACCCACTCAAACAAGCCGGAAATTTGGATATTTGGCTGTTCTTTTACCTACGGTTGGTCGTTGAATGACAGCGAAACATATCCTTGGTTGCTGCAAGAAAAATTCCCAAGTTATGAAATAGTAAATTTTGGCGTCAACGGCTACGGAACCTTGCACTCGTTGATTCAATTCAAACAAGCACTTCAGCAAGGAAAGAAACCGAAAATTGCCGTAATTGCCTATGCCGGATTTCACGATCGCCGGAATACCTTACTGAGGGCGAGAAGCAAGCAAATGGCAGCTTGGAACAAACTGGGAATTCTGTTTCAACCCGATGCGAGGCTGGCAGACAATGGCAGTTTCACCTACAGCATGGCAAAACTTGAATATCGCGAATTTCCCCTGATGCGGGTATCGGCATTAAGCCATTTTTTGGAAATCAATTACAATCAATTTGAAGAACAACTGTACCAAAGCCGCGAAGTTTCTCTGGCAATTATTAGAGAATTTCACCGTCTGGCTGAGGCGAACAATGTTAAGCTAGTTGTTGCGGGAATTAATGCAGGTTCTGCTAAGATGTTGGAGGAATTGAACGCAGGGGGAATTGCTACGGTTGATATTTCGGTAGATTTGAAAATTCCTGCCAATAATAATTTACCTCATGATTTGCATCCGAGTGCTGTAGCGAACCGGCAATATGCAGAAAAGTTGGTAAGTTTTTTGCAAAGGCCGGATTCACCAACAGCCATCAAGTTCGATCGATAATGCAGTAAATCTGAAACTTGGCAATGATGATAGTATTTAGACAAATATGACAAATTTTATAGGTGAATTAGCCGCCCTAGCAGCAGCTTTTGTCTGGGCTCTAGCTTCTACAATTTGGCAGCGAGTGGGGCAGCAAATCCCCGCAATTGTCCTGAATTTTCTAAAAGGCGCGATCGCCCTATTTTTGCTATTTTCAACTATCCTTATTTTAGGCAAATCTTGGCCTGCAATTAACGGCAATATTTTAGCAATGCTGCTCGCCAGCGGCGTTTTAGGAATCGGCATCGGAGACACAGCTTGGTTTGTAGTGTTAAAATATTTAGGAGCGAGGCGCGGGCTGCTGTTAGAAACCCTTTCTCCACCTTTGACTGCTTTATTTAGCTTGATATTTTTGCAAGAAAAATTGTCTTTAGTAGCTTGTACGGGCATTCTTTTAACTATCTGCGGTGTCGCTTGGGTAATTGCGGAAAGAAGCGCCGAAACTGATTTACCGTCAAAACATATCTGGCTGGGATTGGGAGTTAGTTTGTTGGGGCAGACAAGTCACGCAGCAGGAGCAGTTTTATCCCGCGCCGCTTTTACTCAAATAGATATCGATCCTTTGTGGACGGCATCGCTGCGTTTGAGCGGGGGAATGGCAGTAATGCTGTTCTTTTTAAACCGCACGAATACCGCAAGTTTGAAACAGTTAAAATCGCCCAAAATCTTAGCTGCTACTATTATTGCAGCTTTTTTAGGAACGTATCTCGGCATTTTTCTGCAACAAACTTCATTAAAATACGCCCCCGCAGGAATTGCTCAAGCACTAAGTTCTACCAGTCCTTTGTTCGTACTGCCTTTAGCCTGGATGGCAGGCGAAAAAGTCAGTTTGAGAGCAGTTTTGGGAGCTGCTGGCGCGATCGTCGGTATTGCCCTATTATTGCATTTTAGATTTTAGATTCGAGATTTTGAAATTTGAGATTTGACAGATTTTTTGGGCGGGAATTGTATGTGTAGGTGCGCGGTTACTTGTATTGGCAGGGTGCGCAGTACGAACCTTACAATTTATGGTTCCATTGGTAGGGACACGGCAGTGACGTGTCCTTGCAGGAATATGTGTTAATTAGAAAAAAAGTGCTTTGGGATTGTTGGTTGGGTGGGGGCGGGTTTATGAGTTCTTTGTCTGTGGCAAAATCCTCGGCGAACCCGCCCCTACAAGATTTTTGGTGATTTTCGATTGTCAATTGTCAACTGTCAACTATCAACTATCAACTATCAAAGCTCGATTATGGTTTGGCTTTTTTCCGAGCTGCTTCATAATGTTCGGCCATTAACTGATTGATTTCAGGATTGTAAATTCGCAAATAATTCCAGTAATTCTCAAACACGGATTTTACGTAACCGTTAGTTTCAGGAAACGGAATCTTATTCACAAAATCATCCGGATCGTTAAAGCTAAATCTCTTCACCCAATCCGATACTGCACCCGGTCCAGCATTGTAACTAGCGACAGCTAGCAAAGAATTATTCTGGTATTCATCGTGAGTGCGATCCAGATACCATGTCCCAAGTTTAACGTTGTCGTTTATGTCCTCCAGCGAATACTTTTTGAGCTTAATCTTTTCGGCAACCCAAGCTCCGGTTTCCGGCATTACCTGCATCAAACCTGTAGCGCCAACTACGGATTTAATCTTGGGCATAAACCGCGATTCTTGCCGGATTAATGCTGTCACCAAAACCGGATTTATTTGGCGTTCCTGCGACCATTTGACGATGGTTTCTAAATAAGGAAAAGGATACAGCGCTTGCCAGTAAGCCGCTTGCTGTCTGAGGGCGAGGTATTGCGATCGATCGTCCGGTTTTTCCCGCTGCCGCAAGCTCCCAACCATCCACAAACCGTCTAGATTATCGCCGACTGCCAGTCGCATCAAACCGTCGGTAAATTGTTCGGCAACAGTCGGTTCTTGGCGGTTGGTAAATTCGATTTGCCACAGCGTCCAAGCATCTCGATCTTGACCTAATTGATACAACTCTTTTAAAGCAGGAGAACCGACAGGTGGCTCGGGGCGTCCAGAGGCATGAACTACTTGAGGAGATAGATCTCGAACTGTGGTAAAATCGCCCACAGGCCAGCCGAGAAATACTGCCGACCGCCATGCAAAATACGATTCTGGATAGCGCGCGATCGTGTATTCAAATGCTGTTTTGGCATCGGCTTCCCGCCCGGCTAGCTGCGCCCATTTCCCCACCCAAAACGCTGCTTCTGGTGCGAGTTCGCTGTCGGGATTGTGAGTAGTTAATTCCCTTGCCCACTGCCACGCTGATTTGAGATCTCTCGCTTTGGCATACTGTTGGGCGATCGTCCACCGCAGTTCGGCTGCTTTATCAGAATTGTTGTATTTTGTCAATAACAATTTCCGCGTATCTGAGGCCGATTGAGCGCTGCCCATTTTGTCGAGAAGTTTCGATTTATCTAACAATGCTTCGGCCGCATAATTGGGGAATTTACCAATAACTCGATCGAGCAACATAATGCCTTCTTTCGGATCGCTCAACCGCGACAATCGAATCAATCCCAAACCGGTATCTTCAGCATCCGGAAAAGCTTGCACTAATTCTTGATAGGCAATTCTTGATTCGGGAATTTTCCCGTCCAGCCACAAACCGCGAGCCTTGCGGTAAAGATTTCTGGCGTTGCGGGGAGCCTTGCTGTAAGCCATCGCGCCTTTGCCGTAACTCTGTTTTTCCCAATAGCCAAACGCGATTTCTTCCCAATCTTCCGGCTTCAAAGCAGCGCTGTTTCTGGCTGCCAAATTGTCCGTGACAGCAACATAATCTTTGATGTGATGGCCTCCCTTAACTACCACCATCATTAAGTCCGCGCGATCGGGCGTTTCTTTTAACTTATTGAGTGCAATTTCTACGCTGCGGGGATGGGCGGGAAATTCGGCAATTGCTCGCTGCCAGTATTCCGGTTTTGATTTGCCCAATACGTACAAAGCTTCCGCAGCTTCCGGAGCGTTGGGATGATTTTTTAGCAGTTGTGCCCAAGCTTTTGTGGCTTTACCTTTGTCGCCCGTTAACTGATAAGCCTGCGCCCTTCTCAAAGCAATGTTAGCTGCCAACAGCGGATATTCTTGCTCTAATTTATCCAATAAAGTGAGAGCTTCGGCTGCCTTTCCCTGCTGGATTAAATCGCTGGCTAGCAAGTAGCGCGCCCGACTTTGAGGGGTGACTTGCCCCTCATTTGACTTGTCCGATCGCACCGCCGCCAGTTCGACTAATTTTGCCGATCGATCGGCCGGTGATAGCGATACTAGCATCTTCACTTCCGATTCTGAATTGACTGTTGAATTTTGGGGTCTAACGGCATTTTGGAAAGGATTGATACCGTTCCATCTAGCTCCCGCAACTACAGTAGCGATCGCTACAACGCAAACTGAAACGCCGATTAAAACAGAAAATTTGGTATTTCGATTTTGCATGGGTATTTTATATAATTGAGAGTTGACAGTTGTTCGGAAGTTATGAGTTTCTCGGGAGTTTTGAGTTTTGAGTTTTGAGTTTTGAGTTAAAAGAGAGTTTTGAGTTTTGAGTTGACAGAGAGTTTTGAGTTTTGAGTTTTTCGGGAGTTTTTCGGGAGTTTTGAGTTGCTTGGGAGTTTTGAGTTTTGAGTTTTTCGGGAGTGCAGACTTGGTTAATATACTACCAGAATCTATCTGGGTACGGACTGGGAAATTTGTGGAAGTATATTTTACATAAAAATAAAAAAAGACAAAGCACAAACTGCAAAGTACAATCTAAAGTCTAAAATCTCAACTGTGAATCAGAACATGGAATTTCGAGTCACCGATACGCCCCGCTCTGTTTGGACGGGGGACGCCCTGGTAATTGGTTTGTTTGAGGATGAAGTAGAACTCACCGGCGACTTGGCGCAACTAGACGAAAAACTGACCGGCACCCTGAAAGAGTTAATTGAGGAAGTAGATTTCAAAGGCAAAGCGGGCAGCAGCGCCATCACCCGCGTCGGCGGCAGCAGTCCCATCCGCAAAATAGCGATCGCGGGTTTGGGTAAAGCAGAGGACTTAAAATTAGATACTTTGCGGCAAGCTGCGGGTATTTGCGCCAAGTTGGCAAGAAAGGAAAAGTGCAAAACCCTCGGCATCAGCTTTCCGATGTGGAAAAAAGACGCGGATGCTACTGTGGCGGCGATCGTTGAAGGTGCAGAATTGGCACTGCATCAAGACAGCCGTTTCAAATCGGAACCCGACGAGCAAAGCACGCAAATTCAAGAAATAGAATTGCTGGGTTTTGCTGGTAGCGAAAGCGCGATCGCCCGCGCCCGCCAAATTACTGCTGGAGTTATTTTAGCGCGGGAATTAGTCGCAGCGCCCGCCAATTATGTTACGCCGATTACAATGGCCGAAACCGCTCAAAGTTTGGCTGCTGAATGCGGTTTAGAAATAGAAATTTTGGAACAAGAAGACTGCGAAAAGCTCGGCATGGGAGCATTTCTCGGGGTTGCCAAAGCATCGGATTTGCCGCCGAAATTCATCCACATGACTTACAAACCCGCAGGAGTGCCGCGCCGCAAACTCGCGATCGTTGGCAAAGGATTGACCTTTGATTCCGGCGGTTTGAACATCAAAGGTGCGGGCAGCGGCATTGAAATGATGAAAGTAGATATGGGGGGTGCAGCAGCTACTTTTGGAGCCGCCAAAGCGATCGGTCACATCAAACCAGATGTGGAAGTTCACTTTATCAGCGCCGTCACCGAAAATATGATTAGCGGTCACGCAATGCACCCTGGCGACATCCTAACAGCTTCTAATGGCAAAACAATTGAAATCAACAATACCGATGCTGAAGGGCGTTTAACTTTGGCTGATGCTTTAGTATTTGCTGATAAATTGGGACTTGACGCTATTGTCGATTTAGCTACTCTTACAGGAGCCTGCGTTATTGCTTTGGGCGACGATATTGCAGGTTTGTGGAGTTCGGAAGATAGCGTTGCTGCCCAATTAACGGCTGCCTCAGAATTGGCAGGCGAAAAGTTTTGGCGAATGCCTATGGAAGAGAAATATTTTGAGGGATTGAAAGCCTTGCACGCCGATCTGAAAAACACCGGCCCCCGTCCCGGCGGTTCGATTACAGCGGCCCTATTCTTAAAGCAATTTGTTAAGGATACCGCTTGGGCTCATATGGATATTGCCGGCCCGGTTTGGACTGACAAAGAAAACGGTTACAACGGCCCTGGCGCTACTGGTTTTGGAGTGAGAACTTTGGTACATTGGGCGCTCAGCAAAGCTTAATTTTGCTAGCAGCTTGTCCGGCGTGCACCTACTAATTAGCGTAGGGCGCGCAACGCGCACCCTACTAACAAGTGCAAGGTGCGCGCTGCGCGCCCTAACTAATTAAACTTAGTTAAAAAAATTAATTTACAAATTCTTTAAATAATGAGGTAGCATGAATCATCAAAAAAGTATATAATCATCTCAATATTTTTTCACAAATTCCAATTGATATTTATTGTCATCAGAGTGGCATCGATCCAGATAACTTTTTCTCTTGTTTATGCACCAACTATTAACCAACTTTTTGACAGCAGTATCTGTGTCTGGTGCGCTTGGCGGGAGGGTTTCGCCAGATTTGGGGCTTTACGCCCTGTTTAACTCGCTAGCGGCGATCGCTTACTGGGCGATCGCTTCGGCTTTAGTCTATTTTGCCAGCAAACTCGCTCGCAACAAGATTTGCTTGCTCTTAGCTGCTGTTTTTGCTGTCTGCGGCGCGGCTCAATTTGCAGAAATTTGGATGCTTTGGCATCCGATTTATTGGCTGTGGGCAACTCTCAAAGCAACATCAGCTTGCTTGTCTTTGCTATCAGCAGCCCTCGCGATCGCCCTCGTTCCAAAAACACTGTCAGAGTCGAATTCAACAAGAGAAAAACACCTCAAACAACTACTAGAAAAACCAGCAACCCAACAGCAAGAGGAACCGATAGAGGCAACTTTACGATCGACGATCGAACCAAAAGCCACCCAGCAGCAACTAGAAACGATCGAAGACGATCGACTATCAACAATCGCCCAACAATTAGAAAAAGAAATTACCGCTCGCCAGCAAGCAGAAGAAAAATTGCAACTAACTCAGATGGCGCTCGATCGTTCTGCTGATGCCATCTTCAGGATCGGACCGGACGGTAAGTTTTTGTACGTTAACGATGCCGCTTGTTCTTCTTTAGGATATTCCCCAACAGAATTGCTCTCGCTGACAATTCACGATATCAATCCCGACTTTCCAGAAACAGCTTGGAATTTGCACTGGAATGTTTTGCGGCGGTGCGGTTCAGTTAATATTGAAGTTCACCACATGACCAAGTACGGGCGAGTTTTTCCTGTAGAAATTACGATCGACCACTTACAATTTAACGGCAAAGAATATCAGTGCGCCTTTGCTAGAGATATCAGCGATCGCAAGCAAATAGAAGCAGCTTTGCGGGAGAGAGAAGCAGAATTCAGATCGTTAGTTTCTAGCATTCCCGGCGCTGTTTACCGCTGCGGTGTCGGCGGGCGATCGGATTTGACTTTTATCAGCAGCGGTATCGAAGAAATCGCGGGCTATCCGGCCGCTAATTTCCTGCAAAAACCAGTGCAGTCTTTTACCAGTATTATTAATCCTGACGACGTAGATTTTATAGATAAATTCATCGTCCGAGCCGTGCAAGCCAAACAACCTTACACGCTCGAATACCGCCTGATTCACGAGAACGGAAACATCAAATGGGTAACAGAAAAAGGGCAAGCTATTCTCAGCGAAACCGGGGATATTTTATCCTTAAACGGCGTGATTTTTGATATCACAGAACGCAAGCAAGCTGAGAATGCTTTGCGGCTGTCAGAGGCGATCGCCAACAACAGAGCCCAGCAGCTAGAAATCGCCCTCAAAGAACTCCGAGAAACGCAATCTCACTTAATTCACAGCGAAAAAATGTCTCTGCTCGGTCAAATGGTAGCGGGAGTGGCTCACGAAATCAACAATCCCGTCAGTTTTATTTACGGCAATATCTCCTATGCCAGCCAATATATCGCAGATTTGTTGAAGCTTGTAGGACTTTACCAACAGCACTACCCCGAACCAACAGCAGAAGTTCAAGACTGTATTGAAAATATGGATTTAGAATTTTTGGCCGAAGATTTGCCGAAAATTTTAGGTTCGATGAAAATCGGGGCAGATCGAATTCGCGAAATTGTTTTGAGTTTGCGAAATTTCTCGCGTTTGGACGATGCAGTAAAGCAACCTGCAAAGCTTGACGAAGGAATAGACAATACGCTGCTAATCCTGCACAACCGACTCCGGGCAAAAGCCGAACATCCCGAAATTAAAGTCGTTAAAAATTACGAAAAATTGCCTTTAATTGAGTGCTATGCAGGTCAGCTAAATCAAGTATTTATGAACCTGTTGAGCAACGCTATAGATGCTCTAGAAGAAGCTTGGGAACAAAACAGTAAATCGACCGCAGATGCGAGTTGGCAACCGACGATCTGCATCCGCACAGAAAAATTAAATTCCAATAGTATTTGCATTCGCATTGCTGACAACGCTGCGGGCATGACAGAGGAAGTGTGCAGCCGCTTATTCGACCCGTTTTTCACTACAAAACCGCTGGGAAAAGGCACGGGTTTGGGATTATCCATCAGTTACCGAATTGTCGTGGAAAAACACGGCGGACAATTGAAATGCAATTCGGTTTTAGGCGAGGGTACAGAATTTGCGATCGAACTGCCGCTATCACTTTAAATCCGGTCGATCGCACCATAAAATATGGCAGGGCGAGTTGATGGGATTTTGGTGTTTTGTTGCAGATTTAAGCGAATTATTTTAACCTGTCGTCGAGGTTGGGTGAAGCATTTGGACATTACATTATCTGCTGGAAAACAAGAATCGTCTCCCAAATGCTTCACCCCTACAACTTGCTCAATTTTTCCTTCTGACTTCTGACAACGATCGACTAATCAACTGAATTGCATTTCAGTTTCAGAAGATGCGCTGAGATAGATTCACTTTTCCACCGCAACTCGGTAATTCGGATTTAATTCAGGTTCGATCGCGATTGCTGCTGCTACAATCGCGCGACTGTGAACTTCCGACCACAATTCTGGTTGTTCTAAGTAGGGATTCATTTCCGGAAAAGGAGAAGGCATTCGATCGCTTCACTGTTAATTTTGGCTCGATCCAATAGTTATATTGTAGCGGGTTTAAAAGCGTAAGGTGCGCGCTGCGCACCCTACAAATTGAAATATTCAGAATTTACTCAACCTCTGGATTCAACATCGGGATCTGCCCCGAGCGATCGCAATTGTTCTAACAACTGCTGAACCCGCTGGCGTTCCTCCGCTAAAGCTAATTCCATTTGCTCGGCACGTTGTCGTTCCTCTTCGGCACGTTGTCGTTCCTCTTCGGCGCGTTGTCGTTCCTCTTCGGCGCGTTCTTCCGGCGTCGGAATCCAACCATTTTCATCGTACCAACGCATCCACAAACCAGTTGTTCCCTGATAGCTGCCCTGCCACAATCCCAATCCCAATTGCATTTCCTCCAGCCACAAACGCCCGTCTGGCAGAGATAAAGCTTCGTAACGAGAGCCACTCAAACGAAAAACGCGCAATTGGTTTTGATAGCGATCGTAGATAACGTAGTAGGGAATTCTTAAAATTCGCTCGTACACTTCCCACTTTGTCGGAGGTCGATCGGCCCTTCTAACTGTTTGCCCCAAATCTTCATCTTCTGTTGTGGGCGAGAGGAATTCAACTACTAAAAATGGGCTAACTCCTTCTTGCCAAACCACATAGCTTAAGCGTAAATTTTCCTGTTCTTGAAAACGGGAAACACCTAAAACGAGAAACCAATCGGGACGTTTGTACCAGCCGGGATGGCGGGCGTCATAATAAAGATTGAGGTCGCTAGCAATAAATAACTCATCAGGTTGCAAATTGGGCGGTTGACAAGTTGTGCTCAAACCTTCACCTTGAATGCGATGAAATTCGTCGGGCAATCCAGATTCTCCTATTAACTCACTGGGCAAATCGTACATTGTCGGCATGGTTTCCGAAGGCGGACGGGGGTGGAATTGCTCTGGCAGATCCGGATCGTTGGGATCTTCACTGGGCAAATCGTACATCGTCGGCATGGTTTCCGAAGGCGGAAGGGGGGGATTTGTTTGCTGCATGGCATCAGATAGGCGATCGGATTGATTAAAGTGTATCTCACTGGCTTGAGGGCTGCGATCGAATTTTTTCGATCGACATCTTGCACTAATGTTAATTGGGGCTGTTTCGCGGGGTGGGGGCGGGTTTATTTAACCTATTTGTTGGTTTTAAAGATGTTGGCGAACCCGCCCCTACGAGATTGTTGATAATGGTGCAAGATCTCAGCACTACGAACTAATCTTATAGCGGTCGATCGACCGGACACGATCTTATGCGATCGCACTTTTATCCGTGAAACGGCACAGTTACTAAAGGCAAAAGCGCTAAAAACAACCAACTCCAAAACCATTGATTTGGCTGCGATGGCATTTCTACATCTGCCAAAAGCGCATCAATTCTTTCTCCCAATCTATTCGGCAATCCCGCAGCACCAACAACACCAGCGATCTCGGAATATCCGTGCGGGTAACTTGCTACCAACAGCAAAGCTTCTGCTAATAACAAAGCATCAACTTTTGCCGCCGCCTTAGCATCAGCCCGCAATTCCCGCAGCGTTAGCAACTCTTCCCACAAAGCTTGAGTGTGCGGCAGCCAAGCTGCAATCTGCCGCAGCCATCCCAGCCAGAAAAACCAGAAAGTGTCGCGGCAATCATAATGTGCTTGTTCGTGGGCAATTACTGCTTGCAAATGAGCTGAGTCTAGGGTTTTCAACAGCCCCGAAGTGACTGCAAATTCAGGTTTCCAAAAACCAACTATAGCGGAAAATAGAGCTGGTGTATTGAGAACTCTGACAGTTTTTCCTGCTATTTTCTGCTGCGGCACCCTGCGAATTTGCTTGACAAATACCGCCGCGTCAATTGCTAGCTTAACGCACCAAAATGCTGCGTAGAGCGCATAACTTACAGCAATTAAATAGCTCAACCATCCTTCCTCAATGCCGAGGATGCGGATTCCCAGCATTTGTCCCTGAATTCCCATGCATAAAATTGCCGCAGCCGTGGCAAGCAATAACAGCGGGGGAAACATGAATAATAAGAGCGATCGCTCCCACCGTCGCGCCCAATTTCCACGAGGAACCGACCATCTAAATCTCAGGCTGCAAGCCGCAATTATCGCAGCTAAAATTAAGATTAAGTGCATTATTTTTGCTCCTCTCTAGCTTGGCGGACAGCTTGAATGCGGAGGGCAATTTCTTTTAACTGTTCGACAGTTGCTCGATCGAGACTGTCAGCAAAAGCTGCGACAATATCGGGATTGCCTACTGCGAGGAATTTTTGCAATCGATCGTAAGCTAACAGCGATTGCGCTGCATCGCGAGAAACTAAAGGTTGCCAAGTAAACGTCCGTTCGCTTTTATCGCAAACCAGCCAACCTTTGTCTGTCAACCGCCGCAATACTGTAGTTACTGAAGCGTAAGCCAACTCTCGATCGGGATCGGACAAAATGCGATCGTGCACGTCTTTTACTGTGACAATTTCTAATTCCCAAACTATATTTAAAATCTCTGCTTCTAACGGGCCGAGCGAAAGTTGTTTGGGACGGTAATTCGGCAAAGGATTCATGCTATTTTAGATTTTAGATTTACAAGACTTGCGCGAGCGAGCTGTATTACCTAATTTATGTAGGGCTATCGGGCGCGCACCTTACGGCTTTATATAGTGGATCGAGCTACATGAATGCGTAAATCTCAATTTAATTACAACCCATGCAATTATTAGTCGATCGTACATCCTTTACTATTTATTTCAACTGTTTCTTTAGAAAGACTTAATCATAAATTCTGCAATTTGCAAGTTTGACGAACTGTCATTTGACAATTACGGCAAACAAGTGTAAAAATCGTGCGAACCTTAGGCAAACTCAGTATTTTAAGTAAGCGTAAATGAAAAAACAATTACTTCTCGCCCCTACAGTCGCAGGTCTCGCTATTTTGTGCAGCTATTCGGCTATTGACAAGCAGCAAGCCACAGCAGCAGAAACTCAAGAAGTAGAAATTAAATTCAGCGCTGCGGTAGGGGAAAAACCGTTTAACTGCGGCGAAAGTTACAGCAATTTAGGTTCGCCTGTTGCTGGAGTTACCGCTACGGACTTCCGCTTTTATGTATCGGATGTTGCATTAATTGACGCCACCGGCAAAGTAGTACCGCTGAGTTTAAAACAAGATGGCAAATGGCAGCATCAAAACCTGGCTTTGCTAGATTTTGAAAACAAATCCGGCGCTTGTGCAAACGGCACGACAGAAACGCGCGATCGGATTATCGGTACAATACCTAAAGGCAATTACAAAGGCCTGCAATTTACCCTCGGCGTACCTTTAAATCTCAATCACGAAGACGCCACTCTCGCACCATCTCCCCTAAATTTAACCTCACTGTGGTGGAACTGGCGGGGCGGCTACAAATTTCTCAGAATTGACCTTAAACATCACGTCGCTGGTGCAATGCCTGCAGGAAAATCTGGCAGGGAAAACAGCAAAATCGCCCATACCGAAGGCAGTCACGGCAGCCACGGCACAGAATTGCAAGGCTTTCCGATTCATTTAGGCAGCACCGGCTGTCAAGCTAACGCGAACACTCAGAAGCCTAGTAATTGCGTCAATCCGAACACTGCAAAAATTGTTTTTAGAAACTTCAATCCGGCAACAAATACAGTTATTGCTGACCTCAAATCTTTGGTTTCTCAAACTAATTTAGCAGTCAATCAAGCCAACACTCCTCCCGGCTGCATGTCAGAACCGAATGACAGCGACTGCGCGGGAATCATGCAAAATCTAGGTTTGTCTTTTGCCGGTAAACCTGCCGCCGGACAAACTTTCTTTAAAATGAAATAAAGGTCGATCGCCCAATAATTAGTTCGCAGTGCTGGCATCTTGCAGCATTTTGAATCAACCTGTAGGGGCGGGTTCACAACCATCTTAAACGTAGCAAACAGGTTAAATAAACCCGCCCCACCCCACGAATAACTTAAACCCGCACTCCGAACGTTAAAATATAGTTATTGAACGACTTGCATGAACAAAAAGCAACTGTTGAGTTTAAGCGCGATCGCCCTGATTTCCTGCTTGCTAGCCATTAGGTTGAGTGCCGCATTATCCCCGCCAAATTCCAGTTTAGCCGCCGTACCGCAGTCAACTTACAATTGGGAAATTCCTGCTGGAATACCCAAACCAATTGTACCGGCAGACAACCCGATGAGTCGAGAAAAAGTCGAATTGGGCAGGCATCTTTTTTACGAAAAACGCCTGTCAGTTACCGGACAATTTGCTTGCGCTTCCTGCCACATTCAAACCAAAGCCTTCACCGACGGAAAAACAGTAGGAGTCGGCGCTACGGGAGAAAAACACCCGCGCAATTCGATGAGTTTAACCAATATCGCCTACAATTCAGTTTTGACTTGGGCAAATCCGCTGCAAAATAAATTGGAATCCCAGCTATTAGTTCCTTTGTTTGGCGAACACCCGATCGAACTTGGAATGGCCGGTAAAGAACAAGAAATTTTAACAATGCTGCGATCGGACTTGCAATATCAAAAAATGTTTGCTTCAGCTTTCGATCGAGAACCAAATCCGATTAATCTTAGCAACTTAGCCAAGGCGATTGCCAGTTTTGAACGCACTTTAATCTCCTTCACTTCTCCCTACGATCGATACCGATATGGCGGCGAAGAAAGGGCGATTTCAGATTCAGCCAAGCGGGGAGAAGCACTTTTTCACAGCGAACGTTTGGAGTGCTTTCACTGTCACGGGGGTTTGAATTTCTCAGATTCTATTATGCACGATCGGCTGGCTTTTCAGGAAATTGCATTTCACAATACAGGCTTGTACAATATTAACGGTAAAGGCGGTTATCCGCCGCGCAACACAGGAGTTTACGAAATCACCGGAGAAGCTTCTGATATGGGCAAATTTAAAGCACCAACGCTGCGCAATATTGCCTTGACAGCGCCTTACATGCACGACGGCAGCATCAAAACTTTAGCAGAAGTTATCGGTCACTACAAAGCGGGAGGCCGAACTATCAAAAAAGGGGAATTTGCTGGAGAAGGGAGCAAAAATCCTTTGAAAAGTAGCTTTGTTTCCGGGTTCAAATTGACAGTGCAAGAACAGCGCGATTTGCTAGCTTTCCTGCGCAGTTTAACCGATGAAGATTTTATCAAAAATCCCGCTTTCAGCGACCCAAATGCCAATTAGATTGCCGCACGATCGAAGTTTCAAATATACAAATGTAGGTTGGGTTGTAGCTTGCTTGGAGTCCAGCAGTACCAAGTGAACCCTCCACTAGGTTGGGCCCAACACCAAATTTCAAATATAGCATTTCTTCGGTTTCTGGAGCTACAAGAAAACTAACATAAACGGCAGCGGGAAATATCCCATAAAACTGACCGCTCGAGCACTTTTTAAGTTAAACCATGCCTCAATTGTACAAAATATTTTTAGGATATCACAACTACCTTTTTTAGTCAAGCTCTCAAACGCACAAAAATCGTCGGCTAATTGAAAATTATTAGCAATTAATTTTGAATAATAGTTAATTTCAGCCCAAATCGATAATTTTTGTGAATGAATGTAAAGAATGCTAACGCGATGCCTGTTTATTTGAAAGAGAAACCCCTTTGGTGTAGCCTGCGCGTAGCGCTTGCAACGCGATCGGCGAAGCCGGACTGCAGGCTAGGACGCGAAGGAACAAGCAGAAAAAAATAGATAATCTTCTACCGGGAAGGGAATAGGAAGTGAAACCTAACGCCGATAACGAAGTGAATAAAACCCAACGCCAACACCAAGTCAGTGTTGGGCGGAGTGAAACGGAGGGTTCATTCTTCAACCCAACCATTCTTCAACCCAACCTACGCATACTAGATGCTGCGGACAAATTTATCGAGCCTTTCGATCGCTTTTTTAATTGTACCTAAATCGGTGGCATAAGATAAGCGAATGTGGTCGTCCGCACCGAAAGCAATCCCCGGAATTACTGCTACTTGCTGCTGTTCTAATAAAGCATCGCAAAATTGCAGGGAAGTCATGCCAGTTTTGCCGATGTTGACAAACATATAGAAAGCGCCATCGGGTTTAGTGCAACTAATTCCCGGAATGGCTTGCAGCAACTCAAATATTACCTCGCGTCTTTGGGCAAAAGCCCGACGCATTTTTTCCACTGATTCTTGACTGCTTTCCAACGCCGCGATCGCCCCGTACTGAGCAAAAGTACACACGTTTGAGGTGCTGTGGCCTTGCACCGTAACCGTCGCTTTAATTAACTCGATCGGTCCCGCTAAATAACCGATCCGCCAGCCCGTCATCGAATAAGCTTTAGCAAAACCGCTGCTGACGAACGTGCGATCGAAAATTTCTTTGCCGAGGGAACCGATGCTGATATGTTGCGCGCCGTCATATATAATTTTTTCGTAAATCTCGTCAGAAACGACTAAAATATCGCGCTCGACTATTACCTCCGCTAGTGCTTTAATTTCCGCTGGCGAGTACACCATCCCCGTAGGATTGGAAGGCGAATTCAACACAAATAACTTGGTTTTGGGAGTAATCGCTTGACGCAGTTGTTCCGGGGTAATTTTATATCCTGTAGCAGCATCTGTCTGCACGATTACCGGTTTGCCGCTCGCGAGTTTTACCATTTCGGGATAACTCAACCAGTATGGGGCGGGAATAATGACTTCATCGCCTGGATTGATGAGTGCCATCATCAGATTGTAGAGGGAATGCTTGCCGCCGTTTGTGACAATGATATTTTCCGGTTGGTAGTTGAGATTGTTTTCCTCGCACAGTTTCCGGGCGATCGCGGCTTTTAGCTGGGGTTCCCCCGACGCCGCGCCGTACTTCGTCTTGCCTGCGTCTAAAGCTTGCTTGGCGGCTGCTTTAATGTGTTCTGGAGTATCAAAATCCGGCTCTCCCGTACTCAAACTGCACACATCGATTCCCTCTGCCTTCATGGCTCTTGCCTTAGCTGCGATCGCTAATGTTATAGAGGGGGGAACTTCGCCTACTCGTTCTGCCAACTCGATCATTTGATTTGCGATTTTAGATTTTTGACTTTAGATCTTAGGATGGGAAATCTCTACCTTCAACCCTGTTGTCAAGAAATTATGACATTTGTTTGCCTGTGAAGTAAAGGATTCGGCAATTAAATAATAAAAACTTCTAATTAATCTGCAGACTAAAATCTCAAATTTAAAATTTAAAATCTCTGAGCGCTATCATTGTACCATTTTTGATGCGCGATCGCTCTTTGCGGCGATTTACCAAATATCAAGGGTCAAAAGTCGCTACCCTTGTCGGTGGATGGTTTTTAGAACCGGACTCAAATCCCCCTCTTACAAACCTCGCCCTCCACTGTTACCTCAACTGTCAACTGTCAACTATCAACTGTTTATGGATCTCAAATCTCTGATTCGCGACATTCCAGATTTTCCCCAACCGGGAATTATGTTTCGAGATATTACAACTTTACTCAGCAATCCCGAGGGGCTGAGCTATACCATTGACAGCTTAGCCGAAAAATGTTCGGAAATGTCGGCGGACTACATTCTGGGGATGGAATCGCGGGGGTTCATATTTGGCGCGCCCCTGGCTTATAAAATGGGAATGGGTTTTGTTCCCGTCCGCAAGCCCGGAAAGTTGCCCTCAGCCGTTCATTTTGCCGAGTATGAGTTAGAGTATGGTGTCGATCGGCTGGAGATCCACCAAGACGCGATGTCACCGGGAAGCCGGGTGTTAGTTGTGGACGATTTGATTGCTACTGGTGGAACGGCAGCAGCTACGGCTAAGCTATTGGAGCTAGCAGGCTGCGAACTTGCCGGTTTTGCTTTTATCATCGAATTGCAGGGTTTGGGCGGCAGGCAGAAATTGCCCCAAGTGCCAATTATTACCTTAGTCGAATATTAGTCATGAGTGCGAGTGTCCTCACTCGCGAACGTTATGAGTCATAGGGTGCGTCGCTATGAAAAATCCCTAAAATCAATAACAATCTCATAGCGGCCCACCTTACTAATGAATTCCGATCGCGATCGATATTTTACAAACAATTTATCAATCCCCAATCCCCAATCCCCAATCCCCAATTCCCAATCCCCAATCCCCAATTCCCAATCCCCAATCCCCAATCCCCAATCCCCAATCCCCAATCCCCAATTCCCAATCCCCAATCCCCAATCCCCAATTCCCAATCCCCAATTCCCAATTCCCAATCCCCAATCCCCAATCCCCAATTCCCAAATCTAAAATCTAAAATCCTATGAGTTCTGTTAAAGTAAACCGCAATTGGCGAGGATTGAGTTCTCTGTTTGGCAGCGAGACCTTTGCCTATGTTGTCAAGAGGCTGTTGCAAGCGCTGTTAACGCTACTTTTAGCATCAGCTCTTTGTTTTGCAATTATTGAACTTGCTCCGGGAAATTACTTGGATACTTTGAGCCAAAATCCGAAGATTGCGCCAGAAACGCTCAAACAACTCGCAGAGCAATTCGGCTTGGATAAACCCGCGATCGTCCAGTATGGGCTGTGGCTGCAACAAATTGTGACGCGGGGGAATTTTGGCACGAGTTTCGTATATCAAAGATCCGTAGCTTCTCTGTTGTGGGAACGAGTGCCGGCGACGCTGTTAATGGCGATCGCATCTTTATTCGCGACTTGGGTTGTGGCACTTCCGTTAGGGATAGTTGCTGCGGTCAATCAAAACCGCAAGGTCGATCGATTTTTGCAAGTTATCAGCTACACCGGACAGGGATTTCCCAGCTTTATCACGGCTTTGTTGCTGCTATTTTTAGCACAAAATACTTCGCCCGTGTTTCCAGTAGGAGGAATGACAAGTATCGACCATGCAGACTTACCTTGGTGGGGTCAGATACTCGATTACGGCTGGCATTTAATTTTACCAACGATCGCCCTCAGCATTACCAGTTTTGCAGGCTTGCAAAGATTGATGCGCGGACAATTGTTAGACGTGCTGCGTCAAGATTATATCAGAACCGCAAGGGCTAAAGGTTTGCCGGACGATCGGGTAATTTACGTTCATGCTTTGCGGAATGCAATTAACCCGTTGGTAACGCTTTTGGGTTTTGAGTTTGCTAGTTTGTTAAGCGGTGCATTTATTGCCGAGTTTTTCTTCAATTGGCCGGGTTTGGGAAAACTGACTTTAGAAGCAGTGAACAATCAGGATTTGTATTTAGTCATGGCAAGTTTGATGATGGGCGCAACCATGTTGATTTTCGGTAATTTGTTGGCCGATTTGCTGTTAAAAGCAGTCGATCCGAGGATTAAGCTAGAAGACCTGAAATAGTCAGCAGTCAGTAGTCATTAGTCATTCTCACAAACAAGATTTATCAGGTATTAACCACGGCAATTACTCTCGATCGAGCCAAAATTCACTCATGTTTTGTTCTACACTTTTTCGCTCGAACGCCGTCCGAACAAACCCTGAGGTCTTACTAACAGCATCACAAACAATATCCCAAAAGCCACAGCATCTTTGTAAGCCGAAAAATCCCCCGGTACAAAAGCCTCAACCAAACCAATTATAAACCCACCCAAAACAGCCCCCGGAATACTCCCCAACCCCCCAAGCACAATGACTGCCAAACCCTTCAAACCAAAAGCAATACCAAAATAAGGTCCAGCAATACTAACACTAGAACCCACCAAACTTCCCGCCAAACCCGCCAAAATGCTGCTCGCAAAAAACGTCAAAACAATATATTTTTCAGTATCGATCCCCAACAAACTAGAAGTAGTAGCATCTTCAGCCACCGCCTGCATTGCTTTGCCAAACTTAGTAAAATTTATTAAGTAAGTTAGCACAGCCACGATCGCCACACACACCGCAAAAATTACTATTTGAACGCTGCGAATCGGAATCGGTTTGTCTGCCGTTCCAAAGTTAATAGCTGCAGGTAAATTCCCGTAAGTATTAGCAGGAAAAGTGTAAATTTCCGCACCCACAAGATATTGAATTATATTCGCGATCGCTACTGCAGCACCCAAACTAGAAACCACCGTCAGCAAGGGATCTGAATTTCTGCGGCGCAAAGGCAAAAATGCTATTCGTTCGATAATTACTCCCGTCAAGCCAGCCAGCGTGCAACCCAAAGTTAACGCCACAGCAAAAGGCAATTCCACGGGGATTCTCGCATTAGCCAGCAAACCATTAAAACCGAAAGCGCCACCCATCAGCGCATAAGTGAAATAAGCACCCAAAGTAAACACCGCACCGTGAGCAAAATTAATAATCCCCAGAATAGAGAATACCAGTGTGTACCCCAAAGCAAAAATAGCGTACACGCTCCCGATCGACAAACCATTCAAAAATTGTTGCAAAAACAGAGTTAAATCCATCACCATTTACTATTAGGGCATCAAGTTTCAGTCAGTGCGATCGCCAACCAACAAATTTTCACTCCCGCTTTCGATTTTCAAAAATCTTACAGCCATCAACGAGTTGGCTAGCGTCAGAAGCTAGATTTCTGACGGCTGTGCCAAATCTCTGTTAAATCTGCTAAATCCCCTACGAAATTTGTTGCCGAACTTGCCTCATTATTTCAAAAACTCAAATTTCCCGTTATTTCCATCAGCATCCATCTTAATCCGTGCCACATAAAATTGTTTTTGATTGATTTCACCTTTTGGTGTAAAAGAAATTTCGCCCAAAGGAGTATCGTACTTACCAGTTAATAACTGCTCGTTCAGTTTGGTCCGCAACTCAGGCAAAGGCTTTTGGCCTACCTTAGACTGAGAATTAATAGCCTTTAGCGACTCCACAAAAACTTGTACCCCAGTAAAAGCTTGAGCGCTAAACTGAGGCGGTTCTTTCTTAAATTGAGCGCGATAAGCCTCGCGGAAAGCCTTATTAATCTCATTTTCATATTCCGGGCTGTACGCTTGAGCAATCAAAACCCCATCGCAGAGCGCCTTGCAAACCGGAAATACATTAGAAGTATTTAAACCGTTGCCCCCAATAATAATCCCTTTGTAACCCAACTCCCGCAACTGCTTAATTAAGTTGCCTCCATCTGCCGCCAACCCGGAAATAATTATCAGATCGGGCTTGACATTTATCGCATTAGTTGCTTGAGACTGGAAATCGGTATCAGTAGTCAAAAACTTTTGGACTGTTGCCAATTCCAGTCCCATATCTTTCACCGTTGTCTGAAAAGTTTCAGTTTCAGATTTGCTAAAAGCATCATTCTGAGCAAAAAACACCGCTACTTTCTTAATGCTCGGATTTTCCTTCAGTGCCGCTTTCACCGCATTCGGTGCTACCACGGCGACGGGCGCTGAAACGCGGGCTACATAATCGCCAATTTCAGGAATACCTTTAGCCGTATTGGAGGGTGCGAGTACGGGAACTTTGGCGCGATCGGCGATCGGATCGGCACTAAAAGCTTGCTGCGACAGGGTAGGTCCCACAATACCCACTACTTTATCCCGATCGATCAAAGTATTGAAAGCATTAATAGCTCCTTGTTCGTCTCCGCCAGTATCTTGGAACACCAGTCGGATCGGCGTCCCATCCACACCGCCCTTATCGTTGAAATACTTCTCAGCAATTTTTGCCCCAGCTACTTGTTCCTGACCGAGCAAAGCAACATTACTAGTTTGCGCCACCCCAATCCCGATCGGAATGGCACCAGAGTTACCCCCAGGCGAACCTTCTGGCACAGCATCCGGAGACGGGGAAGTACCTGGAGATGGGTTAGTAGTAACTTGAGAAGTGTTTGTCTGACTGCAAGCCAACAGCAGTGAAGCGCAAGTAACGAATAAGGCGCTGAGACGGGGGGCTGATTTTTTCATGAGCGGGCGATCGAACATCTGCACAGTTTCTACAATCGATATTTGGTGAAGTTGGTATAATTATATTGCCACACCGTATTATTTGGAGATTCAGACCATCATGCTGACGCTGCCACCAGCGATTTGCCAGCCGTTTTCGCCTTTGCGCCACACCCTCATGTAACGGTAATCGCCCGCAAAGGCATTTCCTAAATACGTGCCTCGCAAGAAGATTTTAGCTGATACAAGAACAAAATTTTCGTTCCAAATACGCATTGTTAATTCTTTGGGTACAAACTCGTGAAACTTGGTGGCACCGGTACGATGCAACTCCAAATCCATAGCTTTGGTTGCCAACTCGCCAGTTGGTCCGGCAAAGAGTAAATCATCGGCAATTAGCGCGTCCAATTCAGCCACATCGGAGGCTAACATTGCGGCGTAGAGTCGCGATTCACATTCGCGGATTTGGGTTTCGATTTCTGAATTCATATGTGTAACTATATTTTGATAACCTTATAATGTGTGGTGCAGTTAGTATAATTATGCTGCTACACCATCTAAAATACCAACTATTACTTTAATTAAATCCTCTAAATCGTCAGGAACCCTAAACAAATTGAGATCTTGAAAAATCGTTTGCCTTTCCCTGTCCAATTTGCCGAACCGCCAGACATCTCCCATTGTCACCGCACCGTAAAAAATATTTTGGTCTTCAACGTGCGACATAGCAATTAACTCTACAGCTAGTTGAGTAAATCCTCTAGTCATATCGTCATTTTTGGCTTCTACTACGAGTAATTCTCGATCGGACTTCACGAGATAATCTAAATTCCCCTTCAACCAACTATTAACATTGAGAGGATACTCAAATCTCAGTTGACACCGGCAATATCGGATAATATCTAGCAAAACTGGCGATACTAATGATTCTCTTCTCGCTGTTTCGCTGCTGAGGCTGACTAATGGTAGAATATCTTCGATTTTCTCCTTCAAGTCTGTCAACCTGTCTAATTGTCTGGAGGTTTTCGGTAAAGATAGCCGCCCTTTGCTTAGCGAGTAATCAAATTCCGCTAAAATTTCGTCAGTTTCGTAAGGTAGTTCAATGTACGATCGAAAGCTGTATTCTCGACCTTCTTGTAAAATTTTGCGTTTAATCATAATGTTAAAAATTCGCTATTTTTAGCAAAAATCAAAACAAGTTGAGTTTAAAATTTTAATCTTCTCCTAACCTCAGCAAACCTACTTTTCTATCGACCAGAAGTCGCCGAGTCTCTAACCAAGGCAAACCAATTAAAATCTCAGGTATTCCGTCACCAACTACTACCGGAAAAGTCAACTCTTCACCATCAAATAACACGCTACCTTCATAGAGATTAAAACTTGCTACACCCTCTGCAGTCAGTCTTTCTTCTCGTTCGAGAAATGACCATCCCAAACTTTCTACATCTTGGCTGTCCATTGCTAGCCAGTCAGTAAATCCAGTGTCTAGCAGCGCATCAACCGCAATTATCGAACCATCAGCAGCAATTAATTCAATCTCAAAAAATATCTCTCCTTTATTACCGAAATAACCTTGAATCATATTTTCCCAACGGTTCCAGTTTCATTCAAACACATTGCCATCAAAACGGCGTTTGGGTGTTTTTCTTTGGCTTTTTGGCGGGCGATCGAGCGCTCTGAATCGATGAAATATTGTCCGCTATTTGGTTCAATATAAATATACCAGTTTTGATGTTTTTGAACTAATTCGGGGTAGACTCGCCGAAAAATCTCCCGACAGCGTTGAGCAAAGATTTCTCGATCGCGCTTGCGTTGTGCTATTTCTTGTGAGGAAAGACGGGGGCGATCTGGAAATAGGGGATTACCGTGAGGTACTCGGATGCGGGTTTTTATCGTCATTTTAATAACCTCATAATTGGTGGAGTTCCTTTATATTATAACAGCTATAAAGCCGAATAGGACTTATCAAATTCGATCGCTCGACATTTTCTATGGTAAGGCCGATCGCACTTATCGAAAAAAATCGAAATAAGTGCGATCGACCTCAATTTCTATTCAGCAAAATAGCGAGTCAAAATCCGCATAATTTCACCGCTAATCGGCGAGGGGAGGGGCGGACTCCATTCCTCAATTTTGGCAAAACCCAAGACTTGCAGGATGTCTACAATCCATTTAACGCCTTTGGGCGTGCCGCACAGCAGCAAGCGCACGGGTTTTCTGCCCTTGGGCGCGTCGGGAATTTCTTCGCGCAGGAGTTCGGGAACGGATTTGGGAGTTGATATCATAGAGAAATCTCCTAATTTCCTGAATGTGGGAGTCCAAACCCTTGCCACGTCTCGATTGCACTCTAGTGTGGCAAGGGTTTAATTTTGGGTGTCCCAGGGTTATATCATATTACCTAATGTGATAAGATGTCAAGAGGTAATCTCCAAAACTACAATATGTAAAGTAGTGATGAGAAAAACACAAGCGTGCCACCGAAGAACCTCAAACGAGTAACAACTTACGTCAATCCTGAAATAGCCAAAGCATTAGAAGAATGGGCAGAAAAAGACGAGCGGTCTGTATCTTGGCTGGCTGCGAAGCTACTTGAAAAAGCTGTTCGGGATTATCAGAAACAACAACCGAAACAAGAATCTGCACCAGATATTCAAGAATGAATCCAAATGTGAGTTAATGTAAAAGAAAGAAAATCTTATGGGCGGGAAACGTAAACTTGAATTAATAGCTGTATATCTAACCAAGGAAAAGAAGATAGCCCTCGAAGAATGGGCTACTTCTGAAGAACGTTCTGTGTCATGGATTGTTGGCAAACTTGTTGATAAAGCACTTCAAGATCGCCAACAGCAGCAAGTTGAAACAAAACAGGATATTTGAATGACAAGGGCGAAGGATTCTTTAAACCTTAGATGCACACTCACGGACACAAATACTAATTAGGAGTCGATCTATGATAGCTGTTGCCACCGAATCTAAAATCTACTCTTTAGAAGAATGGATGGAAAATCCACCGGATCTGCAAGAGTGGGTTGATGGCGAATTATTGGAGAAAAATGGCATGAGTCTCAAGCATAGCAAAGTGCAAGGAAATCTTTACTATTACTGGAGAACTTACAAAGACTCCAGCGGACAGGGAGGAGAAGTTTATACCGACGTTCCCTGTCGCACAAACCAGCAGGGACGCTATCCCGATGTGGCTTATCTTACCCCGGAACTCGTTGCACAGTTTGGCAATTTGAAAGTGCTGCCACAAAGTTTTCCTTTATGCGCTGAAATTGTTTCGCCAACAGATTTGGCTGAAGATGTAATTGCGAAAGCTACGGAATATTTAGCATCGGGAAGTGATGAGGTTTGGCTGGTGTATCCTGAAAATCAGTGGATTATTGTCGTTACAAAAGAAACAAGAATTATCTTTATTTCTGGCGAAGTTGTTAGCACTCAAACTGTTTTGCCTGGTTTCAGTATCGCAGTAGATGAATTATTAAAATAAAGTGCGATGCGAGGCTCACACGAGGCAGAGCCTCTAGATCTGGATTCCCAGGCTGGAGCCTGGGAACCAGTTAAAAGAAGGTACGCAGCAGTGAAGGTCGATCGCACTTTTTCCATAAGTGCGATCGCCGTTATCTGTAATAAAATCAGTGAATAGAAGCTTGCAAATCAAGGATGCAAATTTATGAAGACCATCAATATTTCCTTTTTCAAAAACCTGTAGGGGCGGGTTCACCAACCATCTTTAATGATTACCAACAATCTCATAAACCCGCCCCCACCCCACGAACAATAACAATACACCATAAATTTGTTGGGAATATGTTAATGTATATAATGACGGAATCAGGGCATATTCATGAGATTGTCCGCGATTTTTTAGGTTAGATGTTAATGTATATCATGGCGGGGATGGGCGGGTTTATGAGATTTTCTGTGGCTTTCATAGATGGTTGGCGAACCCGCCCCTACAGGACTTGGGAATATTTTTATTAAGGAATCTAACAAGGGAAAAAATTACGATTTATACAAGTTATTCTAATTTGTTGGTTGTTGCTATACTATAAAAAAGTCTGTCGGGTGCGATCGCATTTCCTTTTTTCCCACCAATAACCTCAAAATCCCAACATGATTGTACCAAATCTCGATTTGATTATCGGCACGATTACCGGCATCGCCAACCCTTTAATTAAAGACAAGCTTCAGCGCAGCGAAACAGTCATCAAATTACTCCAACAATTTAACCTCGATCCCGAACACCCGCTACCGGATTTCAGCAGCGTTTACGCCTACACATTAGTAGAATACGGCCTCGGCAAACCCAAACCTATTTTAGAACTGTTCCGGGATGAAGAAATCAAACAAGCTTTTCGCGAAGCATTCGATCGCAATTCTCCCGCTATTTTTCTCAATCGAGGAGAAGAATTTCTCAATTCCCGTGCTTTGGGAGATGAAATTAAAGATTTAGGTATTGACATTCGGCGCGAATTTGGTGCTTTTTCCGCAGTTTTTATCGCAGTCACCAAGCGCAGTCGCACTCCTAAAGAAGCTTTGACCAACCATCAAATTGATTCGGTAAACAAACAGATTGTAACACTTCACGAAAGGCTCGATCGACTGCCAACCCTAGAAGGAATGCGCGCGGAAATGGCGCGGCTGGCTGTAGAAAATCATCCGGCTTTACCAGCAGGAAATGAAACTGCTGCCAAATCCCAAGGGTTTGCTTTGGCGCAGCAAATGCGCGGTTGGTTTGAAATATTGGGCTACGATTTTGAGGCGTATCAAGTTTGGGAAGATAGCTATTTTGAGTGGATTATTCGGATTCCGGTGAGGCGGGGCAGGTTCGATCGAATTTTAATTCGCGGCATGGCGGGAGAAGCAGGAATTCAAGATATTGAAGCATTGCAGCAGTCGGTAGAAAAGCAAAAAACCGATGAAGGTTGGCTGGTGACGGCGCGCCGGATTTCCAAAGCAGCCCGCAGGGAAGTTGACAAACCAGAAAACCGCCACCTCGATTGTTATACTTTTGACGAATTGATCGATATTGATGCTGATTTTAGCGGTTATATTGAATGGTTGGAAAATGAAATTAACCGCAGGCAAATCGATGGCAAATACGTGCCTCTCGGCTGTACGAAAGCCGAATTTGATTCCGCAAACAGGCGACAAATTGATGCGAGTTATTACGGCGAAGAAGACGGCTGGATTGACGGTTATATAGATTTGTGGATGGACGATCCGGCAAAGGAACATATCTCAGTTTTGGGCGAATTCGGGACGGGGAAAACTTGGTTTGCTTTTCACTATGCTTGGACGGCTTTGCAGCGATACAAACAGGCAAAGGAAAGGGGAACCCAACGACCTCGGTTGCCTTTAATTATTACTTTGCGCGACTATGCAAGAGCTTTGAACGTTGAGAATGTTTTGGCGGGTTTCTTTTTTACCAAGCACAATATCCGACTCAATAGCGAAGTGTTCGACCAACTGAATCGGATGGGTAAGTTGCTGTTGATTTTTGATGGGTTTGATGAGATGGCGGCTAAGTGCGATCGACAGCAAACTATCAACAACTTCTGGGAACTAGCAAAAGTGATTGTTCCCGGTGCGAAAGTAATCTTAACCTGTCGGACAGAACACTTTCCCGAAGCCAAGGAAGGACGCGCTTTATTGAATGCGGAATTACAAGCCTCGACAGCGAATCTCACGGGAGAAACACCGCAGTTTGAAGTATTGGAATTAGCAGCATTCGACGACGACCAAATCCGTCAGGTATTGTCTCACCAAGCCGATACCGAAACTGTAAATCAGGTGATGAACAATCCGCAGTTATTGGATTTGGCGCGGCGGCCTGTGATGGCGGAATTGATATTAGAATCGTTGCCGGATATTCAAGCAGGTAAACCCGTGGATATGTCGCGGGTGTATTTGTATGCGGTGCGCCGGAAGATGGAACGGGATATCAAGGCAGAAAGGACGTTTACATCGCTGGCAGATAAGCTATTTTTCCTGTGCGAACTGTCTTGGGAAATGCTATCAACGGACCAAATGAGTTTGAATTATCGGCTGTTTCCCGACAGGATTCGTCGCTTGTTCGGTGCTGCGGTGCAAGCAGAAAAGGATTTAGACCACTGGCATTACGACATGATGGGTCAAACCATGTTAATTCGCAATGCTGAGGGGGATTATTCTCCGGCACATCGATCGCTGTTGGAGTTTTTTGTAGCGTATAAGTTGGCGGCCGAGTTGGGGGTTTTGCCTGCTGATTTTACGGAGTTGTCGCAGGCACAATTGTATTTGGATAGTTCTGTTGAGTCGGTGAATTATACTTGGTCGGGGTATTTTAGCCGTCAGGTGGATAATGCGGGGGAGATTTTGCCGATTCCGGCTTTGAAGGGTTTTGTTAGTGAAAGTTTGGGGCAACTTCGCAACAGTTTCGGGCGGGAAATTTTGACGAAAGCGGTGATGGATTTGTTAGTGCCGATGCTTTCAAAAACAGAGTTTGTTGGTGAGGTTAAGTCTCGATTATTGGAATTTTTGGAAGCTACGAAAGGCAAAACAGAGGAAGAAGTTGGTTATATAGGTGGGAATGCGGCGACGGTATTGGTGAAGATTGATAATGCTGCTTTAGAAAGGAGAGATTTATCGCGGGCTGTGATTAAAGGTGCTGATTTTTCTAATGCTAGTTTGCGGCGTGTCAATTTTGCAGGGGCGAATTTGAGTGATTGTAATTTTATCAAAGGTTTCGGTACTGTTTTTGCAGTAGCATTTAGTCCTGATGGCAAACTTTTAGCTACATGTGGTTCAGATAGCGTAGTTCGCTGTTGGGAAGTTACTAGCGGAAGAGAAATTTTGACTTGTAAAGGTCACAGAGATTGGGTGCGTTCAGTCGCATTTAGTTCCGACGGTAAAACTCTGGCTAGTAGCAGTAGTGACCGAACAGTAAAGTTATGGGATTGTTCCAACGGTGAATGCCTCCAAACTTATCAAGGCCACAGCAATTGGGTAGGTTCAATTGCATTTAGTCCCGACGGTAAAATCTTAGCTAGTTGCAGTGGTGACCGAACAGTAAAATTGTGGGATTGCCGCAGCGGAGAATGTCTCCAAACTTGGCAAGGTCACAGCAATGGGATTGCCACAGTGGAGAATGTCTCCAAACTTGGCAAGGTCACAGCAATTGGGTACGTTCAATTGCATTTAGTCACGACGGTAAAATCTTAGCTAGTTGCAGTGGTGACCGAACAGTAAAATTGTGGGATTGCCGCAGCGGAGAATGTCTCCAAACTTGGCAAGGTCACAGCAACCGACGGTAAAACTCTGGCTAGTTGCAGTGACGACCGAACAGTAAAATTGTGGGATTACCGCAGCGGAGAATGTCTCCAAACTTGGCAAGGTCACAGCAATTTGGTACTTTCAATTGCATTTAGTCCCGACGGTAAAACTCTGGCTAGTGGCAGTCA
>JALOON010000064.1 GCA_025454405.1 Oscillatoriaceae cyanobacterium Prado104
CGTTCAAAGTCCCCCTTCTTAAGGGGGATTTAGGGGGATCTAATTCAGCGGACCGGAAGCGTTCAAAGTCCCCCTTCTTAAGGGGGATTTAGGGGGATCGAATGCGGGCGATCGGGGAATGATTTTGCGGGCGATCGAAGCGGAGGCGATCGAATTAGATCCCCCCTAGCCCCCCTTAAGAAGGGGGGGACCGGAAGCATTCAAAGTCCCCCTTCTTAAGGGAGATTTAGGGGGATCGAATGCGGGCGATCGGGGAATGATTTTGCGGGCGATCGAATTAGATCCCCCCTAGCCCCCCTTAAGAAGGCTGTGCTTTATAAGGATCTTTCTTAATATTTGCGATCGCAAACCCTCGTGCCCTGAAATCATTGATTCTTTGTTAGCTGATTTTCAATAATCGAGGTCTATCTAAGAAGGGGGGGACCGGAAGCATTCAAAGTCTCCCTTCTTAAGGAGGATTTAGGGGGATCGAATTCGGGCGATCGACCTTAAGAAACCGGGTTTTTAGTAGCTTTAACACTGCGACAGAACTTGTCGAAAAAACCCGGTTTCTGCCTAAATTCATAAATATGTTCAGGTATAATATTAAGGGCGATCGCACTTCATCCCCAAACTTCTGTCAAATCCAAAACAAACCCCGGCAACACATCTTCACCCGACAAAGTAGCAGGATTTTCCAACACTTCTACTTCCTGATTTTGCCGATAAATCTCCACTTTTCGATTTTTCCTATCTATCAACCAACCCAAACGAGCGCCATTATTCATATATTCTCTCATCTTGACTCGCAGCGGTTCCATGTTGTCACTTTTAGAACGAAGTTCTACCACAAAATCGGGACATAATGGAATAAAGCTTTCTTTTTCTTGTGGAGTTAGTGCATCCCACCTTTCTTGACGCACCCAAGACGCATCAGGAGATCGATCGGCCCCCGAAGGCAAGTGAAAACCTGTAGAAGAATTAAATGCTTTACCAAGTCCAGTCTGTCGGTTCCAAAACCATAGCTGCCCTTCTATATCCAGATTTCTATTTCCTGTTTCGCCGCCTGTTGGTGGATTCACGATTAATTCTCCTGTTGCTGTGCGTTCTAATTTTAACTCCCGATTCGCTAGTGCCAATTCAACGAATTGTTCGCGGGTGACAGTCAGCGTTAATGCTGGCGGAATATTCAGTGCCATCACAGCAGATGAGTTTGTTTGTACCACGATCGTGTCCTCAAATAGATGGGTTTTTAGCAAGTTTAATTAAGTTCTTAAAACCTGAGATTCGTACCCGGACACGGCACTGCCATGTCCCTACAATCAATACGGAGATACAATTAAGTATAACAGGAACGATCGAAGGCGAGCGATCGACCTAACTTTCCACACCCTCTAAAATTCCCACCATTACCTTAACTAAATCGTCTAAATCGTCAGGCACTCTAAACAAATTGATATCTTGAAAAATCGTCTGCTGACTTCGATCGAGCTTGCCAAATTGCCAGACATTTCCCATTGTCACCGCACCGTAAAATGTATTTTGCTCTTCAATATGTGACATAGCAATTAACTCTACAGCGAGTTGAGTAAATCCTCTAGTCATATCGTCGTTTTTTGCTTCGATAACCAGCAATTCTTGCTTCGATCGCACGAGATAATCTAAATTTCCTTTTAACCAGCTATTAACGTTGAGAGGATACTCAAATCTCAGTTGGCATTGGCAGTATCGAACGATGTCCAGCAAAACAGGCGATACTAAAGATTCTCTTCTTGCTGTTTCGCTGCTGAGGCTGATAAAAGGCAAAGTTGCTCTAATTCTTTGTTTGAGAGATGCTATTTCTTCTAGCTCTCTAAGCGTGTGTGGCAAAGATAACTCAGCCTTGACTAGCGCGCAATCAAATTCTGCTAAAATTTCGTCGGTTTCGTAAGGTAATTCAAAGTACGATCGAAAGCTATATTCTCTACCTTCTTGTAAAATCTTTCGCTTGACCATGATGTTTGAACTCGCAGTATATATTTATTCGATCGATGATACAATTAACTGTAACATAAATTATCGCAGGTGTATGAACACCATCAATATTTCCTTGCCTGATTCCGTGAAAGCATATCTAGAAAAACAGGTAGCTAGCGGCAATTATAATAACATCAGCGATTATATTTGGGAGCTAATTGTTCAAGATCAAAAGCGTAAAACAGCTAAAGAACGTGTCGAAGAACTTTTACTAGAAGCTTTAGATTCTGGTGAAGTGACTCCGATGACTGACGGAGATTGGGAAAATATTCGTCAGACTGTACGCAACAACGTCGCTCAAAAATTCTGAGTCGGGCAGGTTGATAGAATTTATTATTTTAAATCCAGTCAACCTGCCCTAAAAATTAATGGCTTCCCGTTCCCGCCGCCCGTTTGAACGCCTCATCCAATACTTCGGAAAGTGTCGGGTGAGTGTGTACTCGAAATGCTAAATCGCGCACCGAATCGCGCTGGGCGATCGCATTTGCCGCCTCTTGAATTAAATCGGAAGCGTGCAAGCCAAAAATGTGAACTCCCAACAATTCTCCCGTATCTTGGCGGTAAATTACCTTTGCCGTACCGTCGGTTTCACCTTCAGCAATAGCTTTAGAATTTCCCTTAAAATAAGTCTTGACAGCAGCTACCTCAAACCCTTCTGTTTTTCCTAACTCTTTTGCCGCCGGTTCCGTCATCCCTACATAGCTGATTTCCGGGTGAGTAAACGCCGCTGCCGGGATGCTCAAATAATCTACTTCGCGATCGCGCCCGCAAATATTTTCCACAGCAGTAATTCCTTGGGCGGACGCAGCGTGTGCTAACATCATTTTGCCATTAACATCGCCGATCGCCCATACATTTTTTACCGGTTCTCCCGCAGCCAAAACCTGCATCTTATCGTTCACCGGAATAAAGCCGCGGACTGTCTCAACTCCGATCGATTCTAATCCCAAATTCTTGCTCACCGGCACTCGGCCAGTCGCAACCAAACAAGCATCAACTTCCAAAACTTCGACAACTTCCTTAGTTTTGAAATCAGCTAATTCAATAATCACTGGGGAACCGGGAATAATTTTCTTAGCCATCAACCCAACTTTGGTTTCAATATCGCGGGGCGCAATCAACACTCGTTCTGCTAACTTAGCAATATCCGGATCGAAAGTTGGCATCAATTGGTCGAGAGCTTCAATCATCGTAATTTCGCAGCCCAGGGCCGTATAAATATCCGAAAACTCCAAACCGATATAACCGCTGCCAATAATTGCAATCCACTTCGGCAGCGATTCCAACCGCACGGCATCATCGCTAGTAAAAACAGTTTTGCCATCAATTTCTATCCCCGGCGGCACAAAAGGAACCGAACCGGGTGCGAGGATAATATCTTTGGCAGTAATAGTTTTCTCGCCTTTATCCGTTTCAACTGTAATTTTTTGAGAACCGGCAATTTTGCCCCAACCTTTGATAGTATCGACGCCCAAACGTTTGAGGCTGTTGGTCAAAGCGTCCCGCAGTTTGCTAACAGTATTGTTAGCATGATCCGAGATGGCAGAGCGATCGAACTCCACACCTCCCAACTGAATTCCTAAAGTTTTCAGGTGGTGGGCATTCCGCAAATCCCGCACCCGCCCGGAAGCCGCCAGCAGCGCCTTAGAAGGAATGCAGCCCCGGTTGACGCAAGTTCCCCCCATGTCCCCCGCTTCGACAATCGCCACTTTCATCCCGCAGCTAACCGCGTGGATGGCAGCCCCGTGTCCGCCCACGCCAGCACCGATAATTGCTAAATCGTAATCAAATCCCTGAGTCACCTTAGAGTCTCCTAAATACCGTTGCAATCTGCTTCGTAAAACTTAATCAAACTGAGCTTTAGCCCGTTGACGTTCGCTTCCTAAATGGATGGTATCAGTTTGCTGACCGTGGCAGTCTCCGCAGAACGCGCCGATCTTGCCCGCGTCCAGAACGATCTAGAATGGGTTAGGTTTGGGTAAGTTTCTGAAAGCGGTTAAACAACCTCGACCGAAAATTAAATCGCCCCGCTTTGAGGCTGGCGAGTGTTAAAAATAGTTTAGATTTTAAGATCCCCAAGCCTGCGGGCTTGCAGGGTTTGCGGGCAACTTTTGCAGTGTATGGAGCGACTTATGACAGACGACGACCAAAAAAATTTACGTCGGGCCTCGGCTCAAGCTTTTTTTGAGTCTCTGGACCAACTGTTCGAGTCGATCGAATCTAACACCAGTCAACCACCACAGGCTAAGTCCCCGCCTCCCCAGCCCCAGTCTCCCACTCCTCAGACTCAGCCTTCGACTGGGCCGCAAAAGCCCAAACCTGCAAAAATTAATTTGTCGGATTTTGAAGATGCCATCGCCGATTTGGAACAGTTTATCAAGACCAACAAGCCAAAACGCCCGGACTCAAATCAATAGACTTTTATTTGTTTGTAGTAAGGAATTGGGTCTTTTGTTGCAGATTTGGGTTAAATGCGGACTGAAGTCCTCACTACGAACTTGAAAAGTCAAATAATATTATGTGTGGATGAATAATTATAATAAAATGCCACTCTGTAGGTTGGGTTTCACTTCGTTCAACCCAACCTACCCATACTTCTTTGTCTTTGAGCTTCGTACAAAATCAGCGCTGAGGCGATCGACACGTTTAATGATTCTACGCCCCGACTCAGGGGAATTTGAATTTGTCGGTCGGCCGTTTTTATCAATTTTGCCGACAAGCCAGATCCTTCATTGCCCAACACTATCAGAGTCGGCTGCCGCAAATCTACTTCCCAATAGGTCAATTCGGCGTCGGGAACCGCTGCTAAAATTTGCATCCCCTCAGTTTGATAGCGCGATATTTCCGCTGTTAAATCGGCACAAACAGCCATTGGCAGTTTAAACCAAGCCCCCGCAGATGCCCGCAGCACTTTTGGGCTGTCTAAATCGGCGCTGTCCTCACTCAGCAGCAAACCCTCGGCGTTTGCAGCCGCAGTCGTGCGGATTATCGCCCCTAGGTTTCCGGGATTTTGGATGGTTTCTAAGGCTATTCCCAAAGTTGACAGTTGTGGCGGTGCAGTGGTGGGGCGGTATGCAGTGGCGACAATACCGTCCGGTTCAATTGTTGTGGCGATCGAATCTAACACTCTAGCAGTAACTAACTCGGTGCGATCGGCCTTGAGGCAAATTTGCTGCCACAGTTCCCCATGCTGTTCGTACCATTCGGGAGTGCAGCAAACTGTTCCTAAGGGCTGTCCGGCAGCGCAAGCTTCCTCCAGCAAGTGCGTCCCTTCCAGCAAAAATAATCCCTGTTCCCTGCGTCCTTTCGAGTTGTGCAGCTTGCGAATTTCCTTAAGTAGCGAGTTGTGAGTGCTTTTAATAATTCCCTTGCCTTCAGGCCAGAGGGTTCTTGGTTCAGATCGAAAACTCATGTTGCTTGCCGTTGCCAAAATTCACGCTCGTTGTGTCCCACCACTCTATCACCGCGCTGCGCCATTTCTGTTGCGATCGCTGCCTCTCGGAGCGATCGCAAATCTGTTTTGTGTTCGCATCAATCAATTCTTGTTTCGTCCAGCAGAGTGAATGGGGCGATTGCTGCTTTCGGTCAACCCCAAACTGCTTTCTGCTGTAGGAATGCGGAACCCGGGACTTGAACCCGGAAGGCTTGCACCACATGAACCTGAATCATGCGCGTCTACCAATTCCGCCAGTTCCGCATCAACCACGATTTACCAATATGCCGGATGTTTGCCGATTTGTCAAGTGTTTTTTGAGGGAATTGGGCATTGGGCATTGGGCATTGGGCATTGGGCGGAGTGAAACGGAGGGATTGGGCATTAGGCATTGGGAACAGGGAACAGGGAACAGGGAACAGGAAGAGGGAAGAGTTCACAAGCTTTTGAATGTCTGGGTGGCGCAGGTTTTGCGTTGCGGTAGGGTGCGCGTGCGGGCAAGCAGCAAACGTAAGGTGCGCAGTGCGCACCCTCGATCTAAAGCAAGCGCGTTCTCAACTGAAAATCTAAAATCCACAATCTAAAATCTAAAATTTCCCGATCGCCCGTCAACTTTTCCTGACAAAATACCAATTTATTTAAGCTTCAATGCTTGTTTCTATAATAAATACGTTTGCCCTACCCGCTGCCGGACTTCACCCCACAAAGACCCCAGCGTGATAAAATAGAAAGTTGCTCTTTTGGGTGCCAGACGTTGAGTTTCTTCTCTAAAAAGCGAACTTTACCTTGGATTTGACGCCTATTCTGTCAACTTGTGTCTGTAGCATCTACCACATTTTAACTAAAATTATGACTGATTCAATTCGCTTCCTCATGTGCGCTCCCGACCACTACGATGTGGATTACGTGATTAACCCGTGGATGGAGGGCAACGTACACAAATCATCGCGCGATCGCGCTGTCGAACAGTGGGAAAAACTCTACCGCATTCTCAAAGATAACGCGATCGTAGACTTGGTGCCTCCCCAAAAAGGCTGGCCGGATATGGTGTTTACCGCCAACGCCGGCTTAGTTTTAGGCGATACCTTCGTTCTCAGCCGCTTCTATCACAAAGAACGCCAAGGCGAAGAACCCTATTTCAAAGAATGGTTTGAAAACAAAGGTTTTACCGTTCATGAATTGCCGAAAGATTTGCCTTTTGAAGGTGCGGGCGATGCTTTGCTCGATCGCGAAGGCCGTTGGCTGTGGGCGGGATACGGCTTCCGTTCCGAACTCGATTCTCACCCCTACATCGCTAAATGGCTGAACATTGAAGTGCTTTCGCTGCGTTTGGTTGACGAGCGTTTCTATCACTTAGATACTTGTTTTTGTCCTTTGAGCGGCGGCTATTTGCTCTACTATCCAGCCGCCTTTGATTCTTACTCAAACCGCTTGATTGAAATGCGGGTTGCGCCGGAAAAACGGATCGCGATCGAAGAAGCAGATGCCATCAATTTTGCCTGCAACGCTGTCAATATTGACAAAGTTGTGGTAATGAATAAGGTCAGTGCTAGCTTGAAAAATCGCATTGAGGAAGTCGGTTTTAAAGTAATTGAAACGCCGCTGACTGAATTTCTTAAAGCCGGTGGCGCTGCTAAGTGTCTGACGCTGAGAGTGACTGAACCGCTGATCGAAGATCGATCGGCTAACGTGATGGTAGAAAGCCGCACGATTCGCATGGAAGGTCACTTGCTCGATGCGGGTTTGATCAGCCGCGCCTTAGATTTAATTGTGGAAAATGCCGGCAGTTTCCAAGTGCTGAATTTCAATCTCGGAGAACAGCGGCAAAGCACTTCTTCTGCGGAAGTTAAAGTTTCTGCCCCTTCCCACGACGTGATGGAAGACATCATGGGTCAGTTAATTGACCTGGGTGCAGTGCCGCCGCCGCAAGAGGTTTGCGACGCTCATTTGGAACCCGTACTGCAAGATGGTGTAGGACCGGATGACTTCTACGTTACTACGATTTATCCGACAGAAGTGCGGGTAAACGGTCAGTGGATTAAGGCGCGAAATCAGCGGATGGATGGCGCAGTTGCAATTACTGAAACGTCGGACGGTCCGGTTGCAACTTGCAAATTATTGCGCGATTTGAAAGTAGGTGAAAAAGTTGTTGTCGATGTAGTCGGCATCCGCACGATCCGCAAAACAGAATCGCGAGAACAGCGCAATAATTCTCAAGAATTCAGCTTTATGTCGGGCAGCGTTTCTAGCGAACGCCGCGTAGAATTGGTGGTGGAACAAGTAGCGTGGGAATTGCGCCAAATTCGCGATCGAGGCGGTAAGGTTGTAGTTACGGCGGGGCCGGTTGTCATCCACACTGGAGGCGGCGAACATTTAGCGCATTTAATTCGCGAAGGTTACGTGCAAGCATTGTTGGGTGGAAATGCGATCGCCGTTCACGACATGGAACAATCGAGCATGGGAACTTCTTTAGGAGTTGACATGAAACGCGGCGTTGCTGTGCGTGGCGGACACCGACACCACTTAAAAATGATTAACACCGTGCGGCGTTATGGCAGTATTGCTAAAACTGTTGAAGCTGGGGTAATTACTAGCGGTGTAATGTACGAGTGCGTGAAGCACAATATACCTTTTTCGCTAGCGGGTTCGATCCGGGATGACGGACCTCTTCCCGACACGCAAATGGATTTAATTAAGGCTCAAGAAGAGTATTCCGAACTGTTGCGCGGTGCGGATATGGTGTTAATGCTGTCTTCTATGTTGCACTCGATTGGTGTGGGAAATATGACGCCGGCTGGTGTGAAGATGGTGTGCGTTGACATCAATCCGGCGGTGGTGACAAAATTGAGCGATCGGGGTTCAATCGAGTCGATCGGAGTTGTTACTGATGTGGGATTGTTCCTCAGTTTGTTGGTGAATCAATTGGATAAGTTGACCAGCCGCCATCAGGTAACTCAAGCTGTTTAAATTCGGTAGAGTTGGGGGTTGAAAACGCCGATTGTCAAACGCAGTCACAATCTGTACGCAAATCCACAGGCCCGCCGGGGGTTACAAACCCCCGTCTCATAGCGAAAGTCCTCCTCAGAAAACCGAGGGGGAGAGGGGAAGAGGGGGGGAGGGGGAGAAAGGGTTTCTGTGATTCATAACGGGTGTTCCGCGCCGTGGGATGCTCTCAAAGAGGACTGAAAAATACATTTTTTACAAGCTGGTAGGGTGCGCAGTGCGCACCTTACTAAAGTCAGCGATTTAAGCGCGCATTTCGATCTCGCAATTCCGATCGTTGTCGCTCAAAATGCAGTCCACTAAATCGATCGCCCTGCTTCTCCCTAATTTTGAAACGCCAACTAAGTTGCTAATTCTACTTTTTTGCAGGTTAAAATTAGCAGTCATCGCTGTTGTATCCGCTGAAGTTCTTGCTGAACATTTTTGAGGCGAGACATCATGTATTCAAAGCTTGCCCTATCTCCTTGAGCATTATAAAGGTTGGCTGCTGTTTGCCAGTCGTTTATTGTTGCTCTAATATCTTTTAAATAAAGACGAACAGTACCCCGAATGCGGTAAGCATCAGCATAATTCGGTCGAATGCGGATGGCACTATTGCAGTCTACAAGTGCAGCAACATAGTCATCGATCGCCAGTTTTGCCAAACATCGGCTTTGGTGTGCTTCAGCAAAATTAGGATTGAGTTTGATAGCTTGGGTGTAGGCTTCAATTGCTGCCTTATAGTCTTTCTTTCCCAAGAAATCTTCACCTATTCGATAAAAATCTATGGAACTAGCTTGAGATACCATAACGAGGGGAGCATTGCTAGAGGCTGGTTTAGGGATTATACCCATTGTCAGCGGAATTGATGCAATGGTAATAGCTTGGTACAGAAAATTTATCATTAATTAAATTGATTGGTGTATGCAAGTATATTGCTCGTCTTTTTAAGCTTTTGCCCCTTTTATTTGGGGCGTATTATGAAATAAAAAAATAAATTTTACCTACCGTTAGTCGCTAGAGTCCCAGTCCTCAATTTTAACTTCCAGTCCGCTCGTAAAACTTACTCCTAACCAACTTTTAAGATTAGCGCGGCGGTTTTTCTAGATCGCGTGGCTCCGATCGACCATAATAGTCAAAAAATGAGTGTAGAAGAAGCTCGCGCGATCTCTTGGCAAATCTGCGAACAACAAGGATGACCTTTTTTTTGACCCCATCCCCGTCGATTCAGACAAATGGTAATTATGCCAAATCCGGCTTGTTTGCCCCTTGATAAGAGCGATCGAGCCGGGGTTCGATCGCCAGTTATATTAATGACCAACTCGCAATTCATTAGTCCGCCAACCCTCACAACTGTTCGATAAATGTGATGCTCAATACAAAGGCGAGCGATTTTTCTGCTGGCGATACACACAATCGTTGACCCTTGTCAAGGTAATAATCACTCCTAAAGTAAAAAATTTTTCTGCCCCATCGAGGGGTCAATAAGCCGGATTAGGTATCTGGCTTCTTGTCTTTACAAAAACTTCAATAATCTGCGGTTGACAAACATCTGTATTCCTAATTAATATACGTGTATCTACGTACAGGTGCATGAGGTTAGCTGATGTTCAAAAAGCTGCGAACCAGCTAGCTCTCGACCAGAGGTGCATCAGGCCTGCAAACAATTGCATGGCAGTTGCAAATTTCAACAGCTATGCAGACCTGAATTTAGTGCGGACTTAGTGCTTCAACCATCAGGATTTCCCACACTTTCAAACTAGCAAGCTTTTGCTCTAGCAGCAGTTTGCTAATTCAGAATTTTCTGTAGTTTTACAGTTGCCAGATTTTGTCGTGCCAGCAGTTTTATGTTTGCCAAAAGCAAGCGTTTTTGGCCTATTAATTTGTGCTGCTTTCCTTGCAGGAACGGTGAATTCAACGCGGGTGCGATCGAACAATAAATAACATCAAACAGGGGAGTTATAACAGTCTAGCGATCTCCACAGATCTCTGTGACTAATCATCATGAAAATAAGTTCTGAAATACCCAGCGTGTCATTCCAATGTTCGCAACTTGAAGATGTCGGGGCGAATTTTTGGCCGCTATGGCAGCAACATCAAGACTATCTTTACCGCTGCTGTTGCAAGTGGATGGGCAACCCAACCGATGCCGAAGATGCCCTGAGTCGGGCAATGCTCAAAGCTTGGGAGAAAGTAAGAGATTGTACGGTTGTTATCAAAAACTTTAAGGCTTGGTTGACCAAACTGACCTATAACCTGTGCGCCGACATCCATCGAGAGAACGACAGGAGTGCAGTAGCAGTTGACAGTTTAGACACTATTGCTACCGACAACGCAACCGAATTAATTAGCCAACAAGAAACACCTATTATCTCAGCTACGAACCGAGAAGTCGAATTGTTTTTTCGGGAGGCAATAGATGAGTTGCCGGGTAGATTGCGCGAGACTTTTCTGCTCTATTTTGAATCAGAGCTATCTTATCAAGAAATTGCCGAACAGCTTGGTATATTGTACGATAATGTCCGCAAGCGCATTTCCCAGGCGCGATCGATTTTGCGCCAGCGGTTCAATGAAAATTTTGGGGAAGATGCAACTGATTCTGGTTTGTCTGAACCTAAGTCGAGGGTTTCTCGCCGCCATGCAAAACCAAAGCAGTCGCAGCAAACCGATCGAGATGAACCCGTTGCGGGCGATATCGCATTATCTGGAAAATTAGAACCAGCACAAATTTTTGGTGGTGGGGAATTACCAGAAGCAGCACTGTCTGCGATCCAGGTTGAGCCTGTTTTGCTGGACGATCTATCTGATGAAAAGTCAGAGGAAATAGAGATTGTTGTTGGCAGAGAACCCCAATCGCCTGCGCTGTCTGTACCGCACAAAGAAACGCTGGAACTAAAGGAAAGGATGAATGTCGAGAAACCGACTTTCTTGAGCTGTAGCAGCGAAATCTTGGATTTTCTATCATCTTCTCAACGGATGATTCTGCTGGAGGCGATCGCTTCGCGAAGCACTTTGAAGCAATTGCTAATCGGGGTTTTTCTAGCTCGGCGCAGCGACTTTTCGACACCCCCCATGCCAGAAACCAAGTTGATAAGATTGCTAACACAAAAGGCGAGCAGTGCGCATCAAAAGATAGATTCAAGCTAACTTCTGGCAATACATTTTTATCCGATAATTCTGTGGGAATATTTCGCCCTCCCAGGTTTCGTGCTGGGCGGTAAATGTTCGCTTGCTGCTATTGGGGGTCGATCGACCGTCCCGATTGCACCCGTGCGTCTAGATATTCCTACACGGTCTCGCGCAGCATTTCTCTGTTGTCTGTTGCTGACCTTAATTTGCCGACAACAATAGGTAAAATTAAGGAAATTCTCTGGCGTTATTCGGTGCTAAATAGTTCTTAGATTTCCCTACAAATCCCAGCAGCATCTAGGAAGCGATCGCCACCATTGAGCAGCTTATACAATCCGGATCTTCAATCCCGTTTATCGATCGCGAAAGATGTTGATGGGGATACATTGGCAATCGATTTATCGGAGCTATTGAACCAGGACTTTGCATGAATGCAGGCGAGTGTTAATTCTAGTCGATCGGTCTGTGGCAGCGATTTTTATAAATATGTGCGGTGAATAATTCACAATTTTACTTCTGCAAGCGTCTCATAAATAGATGCTAATAGGAAAGAATGCAGAGATCGAAGTTTTCTCTACCTGCAACTCTTCTTATGGGGAGTGAACTTTGTGAGTGGCATTTTACCGATCGGCTGACCAAATTATCGTCGGCAAATGCGATTTCTATAATCTAGGCATTTAATCCAGCACAAAGATGTGAAAACGCAAGATATGTTAGGAAATGCGGGAGGATAAATCCATGTCTAAGTCACTTCGAGTTTTGTATGCAGCAGGACCGGGAAATGTAATAGGAAGCTATAGTTATTGGCGTAAAGGAGAAGACGACCCATCACAAGTTGCAATTACTTATTCCAGTCAATTCTATGATGCGTGTCGCGACTTGGATGCAGAAGGCTACATCATCTCCTCCTGCAAGGATAAAAAATTATTGCGCGAGGGTAAACTTACCCTGGAACATCGCCCCAATCCCTTACAGAATGCGTCTGGTTTGTTATATCACCTAGGTCAAGTATGGTACGGGTTAGGGTTGATTGCGACTGCGATCGCGTGGCGGGCTGATTTTGCGATCGTCGCCGATGGCACCACCCACTGGTTTGTCTTGTCGATACTTTCTTTCCTGGGCGTGCAAGCCGTCCCTTCACTACACTGTACCCTTTGGCGCAAATTTGGTCCGCAGCGCAAGATCGATAAATTACTTTCAAAACTGAACCGCATTTTCTTTGCAAAAAGCTGTACTGCCATCATGGTAATTTCCCATGATGTTGCCAAGCAATTGGCGAGTCTGACAGAGGATCAAACCAAACCCATCGTGCAGTTCAAGCCCACTTACCGCCGCGCGGAGTTTGCATCAGTAAAGCAACCAGATACCGAACATTCCCCATTTCGGGTACTATTCGTCGGCCGGGTTGAAGAAAATAAAGGCGTTTTCGATATTCTGGAAATTGCTAAACGCTTTGCTGCACTTGGCAGAAAAAATATTACCTTTGATATTTGCGGCAATGGTTCGGCGCTAGAGGCTTTGCGTCAGGAAGTAAAGCTTGCTGGTGTTGAATCTGCCTTTACATTTCACGGTTACTGCAACAAAGTAAAAATGCGCGAGATGTTCTCTCAAGCCCATGCCGTCATCGTACCGACAAAGACGGATTTTGTAGAAGGATTCAACAAAGTTATAGCAGAAGGTGTTCTATCGGGTCGTCCCGTGATTACCTCAGCAGTGTGCCCCGCTGTTTCCCACCAGCAGGGTATGCTGGTGGAAGTTCCACCCGATGATGTTACCGCCTACGGTGACGCCATACTCAAGTTGTGCGACGATCGCGAATTCTACGAGCAAAAACGACAATACCCGCAACAATCGATCGATAGATTTTATGACGTTTCAAACGGCTGGGGTGGTGCGCTAAAATCCATTTTAGTATCACAGAAGACAAATGTATATTCCGAAAACAATTTAGACGGGATTTCCCCCACTGCTGGAGTGCATCTCGTCTAAATTTTACACGCTGCTAAGGAATTTTATAGTTGAGTTTCTCGGCTGAAAGTTAAAGCCTCAACTGTAAAATTAACTGCTTGTGGATAACGAGATAACTTTTTGTTGTCGGATGAAACTGACCGTAATTGACATTATTCCCACCCTACTTCGTTGAGGGTGGGTATTTCAATTGATAAATTAATACATTCCGCTCGATTTTGCGGGTAGGGATGCGGTACAGTTGTTTCCTGCATTGAAGTTTCGATCGCGCGATCGACTCAAACAACATAGTCACACACAAAATACTCAAACAAAAGGGCCGAGAATTTACCCTCGACCCTTTGCTAAGTATTAGTTTAATGGAACTGGGCAGAATCGAACTGCCGTCCAAAGCGGGTATTGACCTTCCGATCGTTCACAGGTTTATCCCCTCTGATCCTCGGGGCGGGAACCATCTTTATCCTAGATGGGAGGATTCTCTGGTGATTGCTTTCCTAGCTAGCCGACCAGAGGCGTCTCGCTAGGGCATCCGTTGGGGGTTATCTGCTACCGTTAACGGAGTCGGGTTGCAGACGCTCAAACTGGGCTAGGTGAGTAGTTTTTAGGCTACAGCAGCAACAGTTTTTACACGAGCGAAAGGAACAATGTTGTTCGCATTTACTTTTTTTTTGAGCCCGGTATTTCCGAGAGAAGACTCACTCTCGACCTGCATCACGGAGCAGCTTTCGCCACCCTGTCGAAACCATTACAGTCCCTTGCGAGTGTTCCTCCATCATAAACCAGATTTTTTGTCAAGTCAAGTCGATTTTGGATTTTAGATTTTCGATTTTGGATTGGGGATGGGGCATGGGGGATGGGGCATGGGGGATGGGGCATGGGGGATTGGGGATTGGGATCGCAGCCTCGGACTTGCGCATCAATACCAAAGAAACCGGGTTTTTCATCGATATTCAAGGCTAAGAGTCGATTTTTTCGCAAAAAACCCGGTTTCTGCCTCCGCAACAGTTAGGTTCAGTGCAAGTTTTCGTCCCAGACGCCAATGTAGATTCGATCGCGTTCGTTTCGTTCGATCGTCCCTTCGAGAGTACCTTTCCTAAAGGTAAACCGATCGGTCCGGCGCTGCTGCACGTCGCGAAAACCTTGCAAAATCTCCTCGTTAGCCCCGCCCAACATTCCATTTAAAGCGGTTTTCACTACCAAATCGTCTACCGATTGCGCGAAGGAACCCTCTGTTTGCACCAACTCGTCGGTATCGCGATCGTATATGTAGCCGAGAGTAATTCGATCGGGCTGCAAGTCGTAAATTGCCGTGCGAGTATTCGGCCAATAACCTCGGGCTTGAGTTTTTGTGGGTTCGCCCAATTGCGCGACAATCTGGCTTTCCGGCGTTCCCACCGCAAACCCAGGTACTGCTGGTATTTGCCCGCCATCAGCGGCAGGTTGTTCGCGATTGGGTGCGGGCGATCGATCGGGTTCGATGGGTTCCTCAACGGGCCTTTCCTCTGGTGCGGGCTCCGATCCTTGAGGTGAAGATGCTGGCGTTGGTGTTGGTGTTGGTGTTGGTGTCGGTATGGGAGTTTCTACCGCAGGCGGCGGAGTTTCTCTGGGAGTTTCTCTGGGAATTTCTTTGGGAATTTCTCGGGGACTGGGGACTGGTGTGGGGATTGGGGTCGATCGATCGCGCGTTTCGGTTTCGGCGGGAAGAGAAGGGCGATTTGTCCTTTCTGCTGTTTCCGGCGGTGATGGGCGGTTGAGTAAAATCCGCGCGCTCGCCACAAATCCCGCTACTAAAGCCGCGATCGCTACCAACCCCAAAATCAACCAAATTTTGTCGTTGCGCCTGTCAGGGGCGATCGCAGCAGGCGTAGTTTGCGAATTTGCAGGCGACTGCAGCCCGTGTCCCGGCATTACTGCCAGAGTCGGCCCGGTACTTTCCGACTGCGCGCCCGACAGCAGTATCAGCCACTCAGCGACGCTAGCGGGGCGATCTCTAGCTTCTACCGCCATCCCCCGCATCACAGCTTGACTGACAGTCGGGCTGACTTGCGGCTGCAAATCGCGGGGTGCCGGCAGCGGCTGGCTGGTGCGGAAAACGGCAGGCACGGGTACTTGGGCTGTCAGCAAAGTGTAAAGCGTCGCCGCCAAACCGTAAACATCCGTTGCGGGCGTGTATCTTCCTTGGGGTAAATATTGTTCTGCGGGCGCGTAGCCGTCGGACACCATATTAGTATGAGTTTGCGTTGCACCAGGGGTAAATTCGCGGGCGATGCCGAAGTCAATCAGCACGACTTCCTGAGTGTTTTGGCGCAACAGAATGTTTTGCGGCTTGACATCTCGATGCAGCAAACCATTTTGATGAACTACTTGCAAAGCCGCCCCAATTTGACGGATGTAATGAATCGCCGTCGCCTCCGGCAGAGGGCGATTTGCACCTACAATATCTGCCAAATTTTGACCGGGAATGTAATCCATTACCATGTATGGTTGCCCGTCTTCGACAAAGAAATCGCTGACGCGGACGATATTCGGATGCACGCACAAAGCCAACCGCCTTGCTTCATCTTGAAACTTGCGATCGAACTCGGCAAAATTGGGATGCCGCCGCAGAGATTCATTGAGGGTTTTAATAACTACAGGCTGTCCTAAATAGCGGTGAGTTGCCCGGAAAGTAATTCCAAAGCCGCCTCTGCCTAATTCTTGTTCTATGGTGTATTTGCCACCTTGTAAGCTTTTGCCGATTAGCGCATCCATAGGTTTGGGCGATCGCGTACCACACAATATTGCTGATTATGGCACGTATGGTTAGCTAATTTACCAGTCTTAAGGGCGATCGACCCCTGTATTATTTAACCTGTTAGAAAATCTACTCATAATGCGTCCACATTCGCAAAATTTTTACCGTATTCTCTGACTCAATCACCTCGTACACCAGACGATGCTGAATAAGGAGGCGCAATTTCTACCGCTCCATAGCCAAAGACAACAGCGCAATGTTCTAGATTTTCTTGAAGGCGATCGAATTGTTCAATTCTACAATCTAAAATCTACAATCTAAAATCTACAATCTAAAATCGTTCGTTCTCACCTAGGAATTCGATTAAAAACAAGAGAGAATTCTTTGAATCACTCGATCGTTAAAATCTTTCGGAAAGCGATGTCTTTCCTGAGCGCGATCCAGAAAGAAAGTTTTGGGATAATAGGCAAGAACCGCTTCCATCTGGCTAATCTCCTGTAATAAAGGCTCGATTCGATCGATTTTGTCAGCATGGCGATATTTGATTAAATTAGCAGCATTTCTGAAATGTCGCCCTTCATCCTGCGTGACTAAATGTCCTACCCGAGCAAATCCTTTGCCATAATGTCGGTAGAATTCGGATATATCCCGATGATAAGACCACACGGAACCCATTTCATCAAACATTAAACCGACGAGAATGGTGAATTCATTTTCAATCAAAAACGCGATCGGTTCCAATTCGTGCACCCGATTTTGGTTTTGTCGATCGATCGCATCTGTTGAGTGACCTGATATTATTTGATAAACTTTGCGCAGAGCGCGATAGTGTCGCAATTCGTCTTGCAGCCAAAGTTCGATCGTCCTCATAAATTCTAACGAAAATTCGGAACTGCGAGATAAAAGATGTTCGTAAAGCGGCTGACTGTCTCCCTCAGAAAAAACATCTCGACTCAAAAGATCGATAAATCCGGCATGAATTGCGGGTGCAACTTCTGAAATTTTAAACTCATCTGGAATAAATTCATCTACGCTCCATTCGCTGCTGAGAATCGGAACTCCCCGGACATCATGAGTTTGTAGTTTCATAATGAGTTGATAGTTGATAGTTGATAGTTGACAATTGATGTTGTTTCCGATGTAGATATCTGTAGGGGTGAAGCATTCGGGCGATAATCTCGGCAATAAATTTCAAAACTGATATCCGAATGCTTCACCCTGCCCCCACGAATCAATTGTAGATACGGATTTACACGACTTTGTAGTTTAACTTAATTAAAACTAAGTATTCAAAAGTCGATCGCTCACAATATGGGGAACGATTAAACAATGCCTGCCGGTGATCGGATTTGTATCTCCGCGCAATACGATGCCCGATGGAGTATCGCCCACAATCCACGAACCTACAACGAAATGATAGTCGAAATATTCGGGCAAGGGTTGATAGGATTGAATAATAAATCCTTCGCGATCGTACCCCATCGCTTCGCGAGAATGCACCGCCCCGGCAACAATATCACCTGTTTCTATGGAAACGCCAACACCTTCTAAACCGGCAAGCGGCTTTTTAACGTGCATTTGAGTCAGTAATTCTGTGGATTCGATCGAGATTGTATCCGTAAAGAAAGTAGGCAGCAAATATTGAGCGTACAGTGGATGCTTGCCGAATACTTCCCACATCCACACCATCGCTCCTTTATTGCTTAAAATCTGCTTCCACAGCGGTTCGAGGATTTTTACATCCCCCGCCAGCAAGCGCGATGCTAGAGCTGCATCTGCGTTAAAAGATGCAGCAGCTAATTGTAAATCCAGCCAATCTACAATTTTCCACAGCCGGAAAATCCGATTGTTGAATTGATCGACAAAAAATCCGTCTTCATCCACGCCGAGATGGTTGCGCAATCCGACAAGTTGGGTGAAAAATCGATCGCTCCCCAATTCTCGATCTATGATTTCAACTAATTGTCCCGCCATTTCTGTATCTTCTGACAAATTCTCATCAATTAACAGACTGAGACCGAACTCTTTTAAATCGTACTGGCGGGCGATCGTGCGGAATTGACCTGCAATTTCGTCCCCAAAGTTGTTAAATTGATCGGCATCGTTGGGGAGCGATCGCAAGTCTAGATCGTGTTTTTTCATATCATCTAGCCACAGCCATTGATAGACAGTTTCTGCGCCTAAAAGAGGAGTTTCACCGTTGATTTCTAGCAGGCTAATTTTGCCATCTTCAGTAACTGCAAGATCGAAACGGGTATAGAGAGACAAATCCTCTTCTTCATCAACTCGATCCCACGAAACCTGAATCGCTTCCCAGAAAGCCGGCGGAATTGCCAGTTTTTGCATCCGATTTTCCAAACCGTCGGCGGTAAAAAACCAATCCAAAAACTCCCGGCACATATCCCAAAGAGCTTCAGTAGCATCCCAAATTTTCGCCTCTTCCTCGCGCGAAAATATGACTCCAAAGGGACGGTTTAAAGCTTCTGCCCAGTAGCGTTGGTTAATGTCTGCAAGGGGCTGACATTGATAGGCATTATCTAATACGTGTTGTTGCCAGTTGCGCCGTCGCTGAAATAAAAAGGGATACATCGATCGAATACCTTAATGGGTAATGGGTAATGGATAATGGGTAATTAGGGCTTGCTGAATAAGTCTTTTGGTGAGGGGGGCATTGGGCATTGGGCATTGGGCATTGGGCATTGGGCATTGGGCATTGGGCATTGGGCATAGTTTTTCTCCGTTTCGAGTCGGGAATTAGACACACCTGAGAGTTTTATTCAGCAAGCCCTAATTAGTAATTGGTAATACTAGGATTTTGCACGCCTTTCAATAAATCTGTAGCGGCGAGTTCGCCAAAGGTTTTAAAGCTTGCAAATAAGTTAAACAAACCCGCCAGATCCCACAAATAACCCCCTTATTGAAATTAGTGCCTGATGTCAATGGTACCAAATCCAGCTTGGCAGTCCTTGTTATTTTATTAGTCCGCGCAGGCGGACTTTGTTCGTGGGACCTGCGGTTTCAAGCGCCGATTCCTTCGTTCGTTTAGGTGCGGTTTCAACCGCCGATTCCAATGGATATGGTCGAGTCAGGATTTGATATAATAGGTAGTTGGGAAGCAGTCAAATTTGCAGTTGATAATTCATAATTCCTGATTTTTAATAACGAATTATTGGCGATCGACTCCAGACCGAAATAATTACAAATTACAATTTATTTCGATTACTTACCCCCGCTACCTATAGGAGCAGTGGAACGGACAGAGTTGCCAAAGCTACCCCGTCCTTTGATAGTGCCTCGAGCTGCGTAGCCTTGAGGGCGAGAGGGCGTGTCTGTACTGGGGGAAAAATAGGAAGAATCCAGTCGCACTCCCTGTTGGGGATGGGAAATTTGGGCGCGATCGGGAGTTACTATTCCGATATGGGAGCGGTAAACGGGTTGCACGTGATAAATCGTGTGGTAACTGCTGTATCCGCTGTAGCTGCTGGAGCCATTTTGTACTACCGTTGGCGGGGGATTATCGTCCACATCATTGGTGAAGTAGAAGCCGCCAAACTCGGGCCGCCATCCGGAGATACCAGGGCTGGAATTCGATACTTTCACGCAAATGCTGGCCGTATCTTCTTGGCATTCTTGCTGCGTGCGATATATCGGTGTAATGCGCTCGTATTCCTGCATTGCGTACCGAAACTGAGCCTGACATTGCTCTTTGGTGAAGCCGTTCGTTTGCTTCATTGCATCTGCAATACATTGCTGTTCGGATGCGTAAAAGCGCACTTCCTCCGGTTGTTCCTGCAACAGGGAATGAGCCAGATATCCCAATCCACCGATCGAGAGTATACCTGAGGTAATGAGCAGATAACGGATTGTTTTGGTTCGATTGTTATTGTGAGTCATGGCTAACCTGAGGTTAGAGTCAAGGCATAATTCGCAAATTCTAATTCGCCAGTCTCGATCGACCTCAAACTGAAGGAAAATGCTCGATATTCTGAGTTTGCTCTCAGCACTTTGATTATAATTTGATTATAACTCGTACTACAGGGCGCGATCGAGCGATTCCTTAAGCGCAGCAAATAGGTGTTAATTCTTAATTGCTTAAGCAGATGCTGCGCCCCAACGTCGCGGATACAATCGGACATGAGATTAACTTGCCTTGTCCCCAATGAAGATTGCGGATGCTGGGGTCTGAGTTTTGGGATGTAGCGGTTCGCGCACCTCCTGCAGCCGAAATCCACTAACGACAAACAATTTTATCCAACTTTCTAAAGTTCTAAAATACCAGGGTGCCGGCTCGGTAAAATCCTTGCTGAATCCCGCCCAGGAACCATCTCGCCAACCATCGCGGTAGGGGAAATCACCGCAGACTAAAACAGGATGAAGAGTTTGCACGATGAATGAACCGCTGGCATTTAGCAGAGATGGAACTGCTTTAAAGATTCCCTCAACTGATTCTTTTCCTAACAGCGAGAAGTTGGAAACAACAACATCAACGGAGACTTTGAGTTTGCCAGCAGAAATATCTTCGTAGGAAATCGCGCGAAAATCACCGCTTCCGAAATGTTGGGCTGCTGCGATTTGTGCGGGTACGGCATCCGTGCCGAGGGCGGTAATTTTTCTCGCAGCTAATTCGCGAACCAGCCATCCCTCACCGCAACCGAGATCGAGGACAGAAGATGGCTGACAATTGAGTATGGCATCGACTATAGCTCGATCGGTAATCTGCTTGCGACTTTCGATTTGTCCTTCGCGCACTGCAACAGTCCATGCCAGAGCATTCTTTTCCCATGACTTGATAATTTGTGCGTCATTTAATCGATCGGTATTCATGAGCTTAATCAGCGAGAAAAACTACTCATAATGAGTCCACAACTGCCTTACTACTTTTTCAGGCAATCACAATCGGTTGATGCGATTGACTTACCGAATTTATTAACTGCTGCAATTGCTGTTGAGATTTTTCGATCGAAATCATAATCTTCTCCTTGTCTGAATCCGGTTTTATAGATAATTTTGGCTATCTGTCGGTACTTTCTTAATTATGAGCGATCGTTCCCTATCTAAATTCTATTATTTAAAATATAGGGTGGCAACACATTACAAAGGTATACCTTTTCTTGTCGGATTAGTAAACCATTTCTTGATTTGGCTAATAAATGACCATTTGTTAATAATTGAAACCATTGTTGGCTCCGAGCTGAGCTTCTGGTTGATTGAGACATTATAGCGCGTTTTTTCTAGTCGATCGCCCCCCAATTTCCACATCATACCTACTTCGAGGATCGATTGCTGAATTTGCAGTTCGATCGACTGTTATCAAAAAGCTTTCCTTGGCACCCTCGCCAATTGATAAGCACCCCGACTGTCTAACAATTGATATTCATTTGGCTGCAATCCAGCTTCCACAAATTTTTTAGGATATCCCAACACTAAAATATCGGGAGTAGGAGGATTTTTCGACTCTCGGATGTAGTTTACCGCCCCTCTGGTACTGCGGTAATAAGTCACCGACTCTTGAGTGTAAAAAACCAGACTCGGTTTCCAGAAACCTACCATCATCAATTCTTCCCCAGGCTGTTTTTGTTGCACCGCAACTTGCGCTAATTGTCGCAGCGGTAGCTGACGGTAAGTATCGACTAATTTGTAGGCGGGAGTAAGTGCAAAAATGATGAAGGCTGCCAATCCTATTAAATTAGCAGTTAAAATCCAGCGCTCCTGCCGCTGCCACGCTAAAAACGCAACGGACACCGCCGCGATCGCCCAAATTGCCCCGCCTGCAATTAGCAAACCAGATTGTTTAATTGCTGCGGGAAAATCTGGCATTGCCGGATCGTCTCCCAACCAATTGTAACTGTAGAAAATTGCACCGGACAAAATCAACAAAAATACTGCATTGAGGCTGATATTAATTGCGAGCGATCGAGGCAAATTATTCTGGGTGCTTTCTGAGTTTTTCCGCCTACTTTTAAGTGCCTTGCCAGTAATAACATCGTTCCAAAATAGCGCTACTAAAATTGCAGCAGCGGGCATTAAAGGCAGTACGTAACTGGGCAATTTAGTTACTGCAATTGTAAAAAAGCCGAAGATGCAAGCAAACCAAAATAAAGCAAACAAACCCAATTGATCTTTTCGCGCTTGCCTCCGCCAGTAACTGCGCTGCCAAAAACGGGTACGGGCGATCGCCAGCGGCAAATAAATCGACCAAGGAGCAAAACCAACTAACACCACAATAAAGTAAAAATACCAAGGTGCTGAGTGTTTGTTGACAACATCCGTGAAGCGCTGGAAATTGTGATAGCCGAAAAAGCTGTCAATATAAGCTTGACCGTTAGCTAAAGTAACGAGAATGTACCAAGGCATGGCGATCGCCAAAATAATTAAGATTCCCGTTACCGGACGCATTTCCCGCCAAAGCTGCGAAAAATTGCCTAAGTAAAGTGAAAAGCAGAGAACAATCAGTCCTGGAATAACAATTCCTACAGGTCCTTTAGCCAGAATTGCTAAGGCAATTAACAAGTAAAAAGTTAGATACCATTTATTGGGAAATATTGCCGAATTAACGGCAGATATTTCTGCTTTTTCCCGCTGTTCTTCGAGAACGTAACCGAGGATAAAAGCTAGCAGTGCCAAACACATACACCCGCTTAACAGCATATCGGAAACCCCCGTTCTTCCCCAAGCAATAGTATGGGGATTTAATGCAATTAAAGCTGAACCAATCCCAGGGAGAGAAAGAAAGAGCGGGGAAGTCGGGGAGGGGGAGAATTGTTCTTCCTGATTCCTTCTTGTTTCTTCCTGATTCCTGATTCTTTCTATCTTCGATAAAGTATAGAATCCGAAACAAGTCAGGGCGATCGCGGATAAAGCCGAGGGGAGGCGCGCCGCCCATTCGTTAACGCCAAATAACTTATATCCGATCGCCATTAACCAGTAAACTAAAGGTGGCTTGTCAAAACGAGTTTCGCCGTTGAAATAGGGCGTGATCCAATCGCCTGTCACCGTCATTTGACGCGCAGCTTCGGCAAATAGCGGTTCGGTTTCGTCAACTAAACCGATATTGCCTAAGTTCCACAAAAAACCCAATCCCGCGATCGCGCACAGCCATAAAATCGATAACAGTAAAGGTGCGATCGAGCGCTTCTTACCAGATTCTGAGAAATTTTTAATTACTTCCTTCACCCTAAAACTTCCTGCGATTTGAGATTTTCTAATTTTTAGTCCGGGACGGACGGACAGGGCAATTATATCATATTGGGTCGATCGCGAGCGAGCGATATGGTTCGTAGTGAGGATTGAAGTCCTCACCTTCAGAGGACTTTAGTCTTCGCTACCAACTAATCTGATTGCGGTAATTCGATCGGACATGATATTATGTCATTGCGCTCGCGATCGAAGCAATCTCACAGCATTGTTAAACCGTTGTTCAAAAACGATCGACTTTCAGCTCTCTAAGGATAACTATAACGATCGACTATTAACTTTCAATCGAAGGGCGATCGACTCCAAACTCAAAACTCAAAACTTAAAACACCCGAATCACTCAAAACTCCAAACTCAAAACTCCCGAATCACTCAAAACTCAAAACTCAAAACTCAAAACACCCGAATCACTCAAAACTCAAAACTTAAAACTCCCGAATCACTCAAAACTCAAAACTCAAAACTCCCGAATCACTCAAAACTCAAAACTCAAAACTCAAAACTCAAAACTCCCGAGCAACTCAAAACTCCCGAGCAACTCAAAACTCCCGAATAACTCTCAACTATAAAACTGATGCTGCCATTCAAATATCCCGTACCGCAAACAGATCCGCCCCGTCCGGCGAAAGAAACGCTCCCGACGATGTACGATTTACCTAGTGAAAATCCGGAGGAACCAGGTTTGCCAGATGAATTTCACGGCTTGCAGCCAGCCTTATTGAGTCTTACTTTTCGCCCAGCTAATTATTCCCCAAGCCAAATATTTAGCGCGGGCGACATGAATTTGTATTACGACGTGCGCCATCCCTTATGGTACAAACGACCTGATTGGTTTGGAGTTGTCGGAGTTTCCCGATTGTACGAACAAGTCGATATGCGGCTGAGTTATGTAACTTGGCAAGAGGGAGTCAATCCGTTTGTAATTGTCGAATTACTATCACCGGGAACCGAAAAAGAAGATTTAAACGACATTCCAGAAACTGTGCCAGCCGAATCTGTAGCCAACAACGGTCAAACAGTTGAGGAACCTACTTCGGAAACAGCAATCACTACCGGTCAATTAACTCAGGAACCGCGTCAGGAAAAACCCTTAAGAAAGTGGGAAGTTTACGAACAGGCTTTGAGAATTCCTTACTATGTAGTTTTCAGTCGCTATACCAATAGAATGAGAGCTTTCAAATTGGCAGGAGGTCGTTACCAAGAATTAGAAATTACCGATTCCCGAGTGTGGATGTCGGAGATAAATTTAGGTTTGGGTTTGTGGGAAGGGGAGTATTTTGGATTCACGAGACTGTGGCTGCGGTGGTACGATCCTCAAGGAAATTGGATTCTCACTCCTGAGGAACAAGCACTAGAAATTGCCATCCAAGAAAATGCGCGGGCCGAAGAACAACGGCAACGCGCCGAACAAGAGCGGGAACGTGCCGAACAAGAGCGGGAACGCGCCCAGATTGCAGAATCTCAGCTAGAGTCTTTAATGCAAAGACTGCGGGATTCCGGAATAGATCCCGATCGATTCTTGAACGGTTAGTTGATAGCAGGCAGTTGTCAATTAAATAAAGATGAAATTGTCAACTGTCAACTGCCAACTATCAACTCTCAACTATTTAAGGTTGCAATACCAACTGCCATTCTTCGGCAGTGCGGTTCCAAGCTGGCGAGGCCGTTTCCCCGGCGACGTAGGGCCCCCAGTAGCGGCGAGATCCGTCTTGAGCGAAAACAACTAGGATATCTCCCTCTTTGACTTTTAACTTGCCCTCGGGAAGCGACAGCATCAGCCCCTTGCCACTGCCTTCCCCCGGTGCAAAATCCCAATGTGCCGGCTTGCCGTAGGATTTCTCGTCTTGTCGCTTTGCCAGCAGGGCTACGCGCACCGGGTATTCAGTGCGGTTGCTAACCCTCAGACTGCCCGTACCTTTGGCTTTTGCAGTTTTTGGGGAATTGCTTTCTATTTCTGGCTCTGCTGGGGTGGGTTCCGGCTCGGGTTCGATCTCTCTGGTTGGGCCTGCGGGGGCTGTGGCGGCTGGAGGTACGGGGGGTATGGGGGGGAGTACGGCGGCCGGTTCGGGCAAATTGTTTGGTAGATTAGAACCGTTGGAGATAGTAATTTCAAAGCGTCCCAGGAACAGTCCTGCAAGTAGGGCGATCGACAGCCCGACGATTAGTTGGTATATTTTAAGTTTCATAGTTTTTATTTAAAAGGTAGATTTTGCACCTGCAATTATTTTTAAATTAGACACAACAGGGCGCTAGTGTGCCACAAAATAAGTACGAATACTCAATCCTTAATCCCTGATTCCCTATTACTAATCTTCAACTTCTATGCAGAATACCCGAATCAATAGATTTATTGACGTTCTTGGCGAGCAATTCGGACGCTGGTTGAGCAATCCCTGGCGTCGGATTTCGCTGCTGCTAATTAGTCTGCTGTTCGGCACTTTTTTGGGAACGGCGATTTCTACTATCGCGGGACAATCGGCAGATTGGGATATTTTCGCGGCCGGGCTGTTGGTAGTGGTGACGGAGTTGGTTAGCAGGCTGGCTTACGGCCCCAACCGCCAGATAGCGCGTTCTTTTGCGGTGGATTTGCTCAATGCTCTGAAAATTGGCTTGACTTACAATTTATTTGTCGAAGCTTTTAAGCTGGGTTCTTAGAAAGTTACAGGAGTCGAGGGTGCGCGTTCTTGTCCCGCAGATCCCCCCCAGCCCCCCTTTCTAAGGGGGGAGCAAGAGTTTCTGGCGTCCCTGCCCGCGATATTGAAACAAATGGATCGATCGAACTTAATTCTGGTAGAAATTTTAGAAAGATGGCAAACAGGCGATCGCCCGACCGCCCGCGAGTTAGAATTGCTAGCAACTTGGGAACTTGCGGATGAGGCGCGATCGTCCGCTTTTGGCATTACTTCGGAAAATGCGGCTGCTGTCGTTCAAACTAAAGCCGATTTATTCTGTTCTCTGATGGGCGAACAGCACAATTTACCGATAAAGTCAACTACTTTTTTAGAGACTTTATGGAATTTTTGGCTGCCGCTGGCACTGCAATTGTCGGCTCAAAAACAAAGTTTGAGGCGGACTTTAATTCAAGGAATTTTAGGCGCGCAAGGAACTGGCAAAACTACTTTAGCAAAAATTTTAAAGCTGATTTTAGGTAAGTTGGGATGCAGCACGATCGCCCTTTCTTTAGACGACCTTTATAAAACTTATGCCGATCGCCAGCAACTGCAAAAACAAGACCCCCGTTTGATTTGGCGGGGTCCGCCCGGTACTCACGATATCGATTTGGGCATCGAAGTTTTAGACAAATTGCGCTGTTCTCAAACAGGAGAATCAGCAGCCTTTGCCAATTCTCAATCTAGTTTAATTCAAGATGGTGGTAAAATTCAAAATATTGCAATTCCGAGATTTGATAAATCGGCTTGGGGAGGTGGGGGCGATCGCGCAGTTCCAGAAATAGTAACCTGTGCGGATATAGTATTATTTGAGGGATGGTTTGCAGGATTGCGGCCTGTGGGGGAAGCGCGATTGAATGCGTTTTTAGAAACTGCGCCGTTTCCGATTTTGACAGAGGGCGATCGGCAGTTTGCTCGCGATATGAATGCTAAACTATCAGATTATATACCGCTGTGGGAGCGCTTGGATAAGTTGATAGTTTTGTATCCGACAGATTACCGCATTTCTCAAGTTTGGCGGAATCAGGCGGAACAAGAAATGATGGAGGCGGGAAAGTCGGGAATGACGGAGGATGAAATCAATCGGTTTGTGGAATATTTCTGGAAAGCGCTGCATCCCGAGTTATTTATTAAGTGCGCGATCGAGGGCAATAATTGGGTAGATTTGGCAGTGGAAATTAAGGGCGATCGAACCATAGGTAAGATTTATCAACGGCGCGACAAATGAGTCAAAATTTCTTGCAGTTCTTCTCTGGCTTCTGCTGCCGCATTAGCTAGAGCTTGAATGACTCTGGCGTTACTCTCTACCATGCTAGCCAAACGATCGAGTCGATCGTCATCCCAACGCTCTACAGTAATAGGTTTTTCTGCGCTACTCTATTTTTTACGATAATTTCAATTCTAGTGCTTGTGGTGAGATCGCCCAATTAGTCTTTTCTTCTCCAAGTGCGATCGCCCTGATTTTCCCCAAGTACGATCGCCCTGATTTTCCCCAAGTACGATCGCCCTTAACTGCCTGATTGTGTCTCAAACGGGTTAACTCGATCGGATATTTTTCGCAAATCTCAATTTATCTAGGGCTTGCTGAATAAAACTCTCAGCCCCCGAGAGCAATGGTTTTGAGCCTTTTGCGATCGATTTAGTGCCAGGTTATGGCATAGAGATGGTCAAAATGCCCTATGCCCTATGCCCTATGCCCTATGCCCCCCTCACCAAAAGACTTATTCAGCAAGCCCTATCTAATAAGATATCGCTGTTATTTCCCATTTACCATAAATTATATTGCGTCCGATCGAACGACGCCATAAAATTAGTTCGTAGTGAGGACTAAAGTCTGCATCAAGCCTCAATTTGCAAGTCAGGACTGAAGTCCCTACTACAAACAGTATAATTGCGGGTCAAGCGTTGCGGAGGCGAGATCGCCTACCTCGATTTTATTGATTTTTTCGGCCGTCTGGCATTATTGTACCTCCCATGCTGGCTCTATCTAAACTTGCACCGTCGATGTTAGCATTGCGCAGGTTGGCATTAGTTAGGTCGGCATCCCTCAAGTCGGAAAATCTCAAGTCGGCACCGTCTAAATTGGTTCCTGTCAAGTTGGCTTTTCTGAGGTTGGTGTTGCTGATTCTCGCTCCTACTAATACGGCTTCGCTTAAGTTTGTGCGAGCTAAGTTTGTGTTAACAAAATCAGCAATCTCGAAGGTGCTGCGACTGAGATTGGCATCGGATAAATCTGCTCCTGTGAGGATGGCATTTTTGAGGCGGATGTTAATTAAATTTACGGCGCGGAGGTCGCAGCGGAGGCAGCTTTGGGTAATCAGGAGGGTTTCGACGTTAGCGTTGATTTGGTCTATTTGATCCTGCGATAGTTTTTCGGCGAATTCTGGGGAGACGTAGCCTAGCTTTTTGGGGTCGTCTTGTGTTGGTTGGGGATTGTTTTGTTGCCCGATCGCCCTTTGTTGCAGTCCCAGTTGCGGATATTCTAGAGTGGCGGCAGTTGCGCCAAAAATTAGCAGGGCGACCGACAGTATTGTGAGTTTTTTCATAAATTAATAATCAAGATTGAAAAAATTACATTCCATAGTTTATATCATGTTGGGTGTTAGGTGTTAAGTGTTAGTTATTAGGTTTGATTGGTTAAATAGATCCAAGTTCAGATAAAAGACTTCGGAACCATCGGGCGATCGCACTATTTTTTCTACTGCTGCAGGTAGTTGATTTTGGCGGTACAGTTCGGGAATTTCCTCGAAGTTTTCCTCGGAAATTTCTAAAATCTTTGGCATATCGGGAATGGGAATTCCCAGGCGATCGCTCTTGTTTAAGGTGCAAACAATCAAATAGTTGCAGTCAGCAATAGTTCGAGTGCTGGGAAATATTTTAGACAAATTAATCAGGGCAATCAGTTCGTCCTGATGTCTCACTAAACTTTGACCTCCCTCTAAAAAACCGTAGGGATTAAAGTCTTTGACAACGCGCTGCACCCGTTCGATCGCCACAGCATAGCGCGCGTTTCCCAGTTCAAAGGCGACGAGTTTTCGCGCTGGCGTTCTCGCAGTGCCTTGTTTCTTGTTCCGAAACCGACGATTGTTATAATTTACGTGAGTCATGGAATTTTAGATTTGAGATTTGAGATTTTTTGATTGACGATCGGGTAATTGGGAATTGGGAATTGGGCATTGGGCATTGGGCATTGGGCATTGGGCATTGGGCATTGGGCATTGGGCATCAGAAATTCTCCATTTCTCCCACTCTCCCCCTCTCCCACTCTCCCACTCTCCCACTCTCCCACTCTCCCCCTCTCCCACTCTCCCCCTCTCCCACTCTCCCCCTCTCCCACTCTCCCCCTCTCCCCCTCTCCCCCTCTCCCTAGATAATTTACTTCTTAATTAATTTAGGAATAATTTCTAAAAGTTGAGCTTCGCTGTAAGGTTTGGTGAAATATTGAATAGCGCCCAATTCCATAGCCATTTGTCGGTGTTTTTCGCCGCTGCGCGAAGTCAGCATTGCTACGGGAATGCTAGCAAACCGCTGGGTTGATTTGAGCGATCGCAGCAGATCGAATCCATCCATGCGCGGCATTTCAATATCCACAATTGCCAAACTGCAATCGAGACCGTTTTGCAGCTTTTCCAGCGCATCCATCCCATCTTTTGCTTGCACTACCCGGTAGCGGGCGCGAGTCAGGGTTAGCGACAGCAGTTGGCGGATCGTATAAGAATCGTCAACTATCAAAATCTGCGGGGCTTGACTCGAACTCGGCGGCATTTGGGGCCCGCGGCCGGATGCAGGGGCGATCGAACTATTGCCTAAAGGTTGACCCACCAAATCGTCCACATCCAAAATCGTCGCTACCTGCCCGTCTCCCAAAATCGTACTCCCCAACACCCCCCGAGGCTTGGACAGCGGGGCCGGTAAGGGTTTTACTACAATTTCCTGCTGGCCGATCAGCCGTTCCACGGCTACCGCCAGCATCCCTTCGCTAGAAGCCAAAACTAACACCGGAATGTAGTCTTGACTCAAAGGGTCGGGAGAGGGGGCATCCGGGCCGATCGTACTGTATTCGAGCAAATCTTGCAGCCGCACCAAACGAATGAATTCTTCGCGCCACCACAGCATCGGCTGGTTGCCGGCGGTGTGAATGCGATCGGCCTTGACATGCAGGATTTCCTCTACCGCATCCAGCGGCACCGCTATTTTATTGCGATCGGTTTTCACCATCAAGGCTTCAGTAATCGACAGCAGCAGGGGAAGTTTGAGGATAAAACTCGTACCTTTCCCCAGCCGGGAGTCTACTTTCACAGTCCCCCTAACAGTCCGCAAATTTGCCCGCACCACGTCGAGGCCCACTCCCCGCCCCGAAAGGTCGTTCACTTCCTCGACTGTGCTAAAACTCGGCCAAAATAGAAAATCGTAAAGTTCGGCGATCGAAAAATCTTGGGCTTGTTCCTCCGCCGCCAAACCCTTTGTGACAACTTTGCGGCGGATGACTTCCGGGTCGATGCCCCTGCCGTCATCGGCGACAGTAATAATCGTTTGGCCACCTTGGTGGCGGGCTTCGATTTCAATTTGACCGCTGGCGGGCTTTCCGACAGCCAGTCGTTCTTCGGGCATTTCGATGCCGTGATCGAAAGCGTTGCGCACTAAATGTACCAAGGGATCGCGCAAAGCATCGAGCAAACTTTCGTCAATTTTGGTGTCCCTTCCCAGCAGCAGCAAATTGACATCTTTATTGTATGTGAGGCACATATCTCGGAGGGCGCGGGGCAAGTGATCGACGGCCCGGCTGAAACTGACGACGCGCAACTGCATGACGCGGCCGCGCAACTGTTCGGTAATGCGGCGCAGTTGGTCGGTACTGCGCTCGAATTTCATCGCCAAGGCGTCTAATTTGGCGGCGGATTGAGAAATTGCTTCGGTGGTTTCGATGACTTCGGAGGCGGTACTGTGGAACTCTGTATAGCGATCCATCTCCAACATATCGAAGTGAGAATGGGCGATCGCGGATTTGCCGTTAGCTAAAGTTGGGAATTCCGATACTGGAACTTTGCCATTTCCCGAGTTTTCATTGCCTGCCTTCCAGTCTCCGAAACTGAGTCGATCGTACTCTTCTCGCAATTGGCCGCCGAATTGGTTCAAATCTACAATGCTGCGCCGGATGCGCCGCACTTCGCCGCGCAATTCCGATTCTTGCAATTCTAAATTGGTGCGGTTGATAACTAATTCTCCGACTAAATTCACCAATTCGGTCAAGCGTTCCAAATCTACCCGAATCGTCGGCCGCTGGGGGTTGGGGAGGGGAAGAGGGGGAGAGGGGGAGAGGGGGGGAGGGGGGGATGGGGAGAGAAGAGGAGGGGAAGAGGGGGAGAGGGGGAGAGGGGAGGATGGGGATGTTTCGGATGTTGGTGATTCTTCCTCTGCTGGGGTTTGGGTTTGGGGGAGGGAAATCGGTTGTCCTTGCAATAGTTGTTCGCGGGCGGTTTGCAAGTTTTGGGCGATCGCCCAACCTTCGGACTGCAACCGTTCTAAAGTTAAATCGGGAGAGTCGATCAGAACTCTCAGGGGTTCGGCAACTTTCCCGAAATCCGGCAGTTGCAGCATTCCCGCCAAGCCGGATAGCTGATAGTAAACTTGGTTGAGGGCTGTGATGCTTTTTGCCAAATCTGCCTCGGTAGCTTGAGAAAGTTCGGTTTCCAAGCGGTTGAATACTGGCGGCAATTCATGTTCAAAAATCAATTTTAGAGTTGCCGGGGCCGCTGACACGATCGTAGTCGGAACTTGCGGGGGGTTCGGGCTGCCGTATTTAGCCTCTAACTCGGCTTGGATTTGGGCGATCGCCTCTAAGTTTTCCGTTTGATCCGGCGTGTTACCATCCGAATGCACGATCGATTCGCTGGCAATCTTTTTCAGGATATCCACACCCTGCAATAAAATACTTACAGCGGTAGTTTCCAGGGCTGATAAATCGGTGCGATCGCGCAAAATGGCAAAACAGTCCTCTAGAGTGTGAGCTGCCACAGACACGTTGTTAAACCCCAACATCGAACCCGCGCCTTTAATCGAGTGCGCCGCCCGAAACATTTCTTTCACCGCCGCCTCTCGTTGTTCCACCCCGGAGGCTTCCATCGCCAGCAGGTTCGTTTCCATCGACTGCAAAAACTCTTGAGTTTCTGCGGTGAAAGCATCTATTAATTCGTTTAAATCGTTGCTGTTCATTAATGTGATTAAATTTATTGCAAGTTTGGCGATCGAACGAAACCTTTCTCTTGCACAAAAGCGCGATCGCCAGATTTCATATATTTTACGCTTGGGCTATGGTAGTTGACGCTGCGATCGCTTGAGTTTTTGGGCATTTGTGCGATCGCGCTGCGAGCTATTTAACACCGGCTATGGCTTATGATGGTTTTTGGGCAGTTTGGCGGGGGGAATTTTGTCGGATTGCTCAATTATTGAGTCGATCGTATTTTCAGTTGCGCTCTAACTTGCTACTCTTCCTGTATTATTCCTGGTGAAACAGCGATCGTTCGTTGCGGGCGATCGGTTAAATAGTCAGCAGTAACTTGTCAGTTATTAGCTGTCAATTATCAGCGATCGACATCTTTTAATTGATAATTAAGGAGTGATAACTAAGCGCTAGTAAGGTGCGCAGTGCGCACCCTACATACTGATGGCAAAGGGCCGATCTCAAGCGACAAATGACCACTTGCGAGCGACAAAAGACCGATCGCGAGCGACAAAGAACCGATCGCGAGCGACAAAGAACCGATCGCGAGCGACAAAGAACCGATCGCGAGCGACAAAGAACCGATCGCGAGCGGGGACGCTCGCACTAATTACAACCTAATTACAACAATTCAAAACTCAAAATTCAAAACTCAAAACTCAAAACTCCTTACCAATTCCCGATCGACCGAAAAGCCAAAATTTTACAATTCTGGGAGTTGTTGTTGGCAAGCTGCGTAAAATTCAAATAGAGTTAGCTGAGTTTGACTCCAATATAGCAGTCAAAGCTTATCGCGATCGGCTGCCAGTTTTCTGCTCCGGCGACCTAATTAAAACCGATAACACTTATATCCTGCAAAATCCCCGAGACTTAATTTTAGACTGGGGAAATTGAAGATCGGCGATCGCCCAAAATTACACAACCAAAATATATTGACAAGACTCGCTTTGTGCGTATGATATTAAAAACCAGGAAACAGTTGACAGTTGACAGTTGACAGTTGACAGTTGACATGCATGACAATCGAAAATCGAAAATCGTTTGACAGTTGACATTGGTCAGCGAACTTGTCGAAGTTCGATCGTTGACACTTCGCAGCGCAGTTTTTGCCAGAGCCTATTTTTTGGTAACATATCTATTGGAACGCCGAACTAATGAACTCACCACTAACCAACAAAAACCTAAAATTTGCAGCACTTGCAGCAATATTTTCACTATTATTCCCTGCATTTATCCCTAAATCAGCTTCAGCTCAAACAGCGCTGCAAGAAATTCGCCAAACAGGCGTTATTAAAGTCGGAATTAGAAAAGATGCTCCTCCCTTCGGTTATTTAGAAGGCGAAAAATGGCAAGGAGTTTGCATCGCAGGCTTAGAAAGTTTCAGAGCAGACTTAGCAAAAAAACTCAACCGCGAATTGCGTTTGGAAAAACTAGAAACCGACCTCAACGAATCAGGAGAAAAAGGCAGATTTCGCAGCGTCACCAGCAATCGCACTCACCTAGAATGCGGCCCGAATACAATTATGGCCGATCCTCCCACCGGAGTCGCATATTCTCTGCCATTTTTATACAGTGGCACCTATCTGTTAGTCAAGCCAGAAAACAAACTCAGAGTCAACCCTTCCGGCTTCCTGAAAGATGCGGTAATTGGCGTACTGGGCGGTTCGCTAACCCAACAATTCATCGCAGGTAGGTATCAACTAGCCAACCAGCGAATCTATCAAGGTGTGGCGGGTAGAGAAACGGGCGTAAAAGACGCAGCAGCAGGCAAAATAGATGCCTTTGCTAGCGACGGAATGCTGTTAGTAGGAGAAGCCATGAGACAGGGTTTAACTCAAACTCAATATTCCCTGATACCGGAACAGCCTTTGACCTGCATTTCCTACGGCATGATTTTGCCGGCCAACGATAAAGAATGGCAGGAAACAGTCAACAATTTTATCCGCGCTCAAAGTTCGACTGACTTGCTAGAAAAAGTATTCGGCAGCAATTCTCCCTTCCTACCAATGAGCGTTGCAGACCAAAATAAATGTATCTAATCGGTCGCATCAGGTGCGCGATGCGCACACTTGCATGCTTCAACTGTCAACTGTCAACTGTCAACTGTCAACTGTCAACTCTTCCTTCTTCTGCGTCAATAAGCTTTACACTGGATTCAGAAAAGCAATTAGGACTGGTTAAGGGGGTTGTCGGTGACAGAAAAAAATTATTATCCATCCTCTCCTGTGCCTACCTACGCACGAAAAGAACTGCGCGAATTAGTTCGATCGCAGCTTCAAGTTCTGCTAGAACAGGGAGACTTTCCTGGGGCGAAAGCAATTTTGCAGCCAGTCCAAGAAGCTGATATCGCTGAGGCTATTGAAGGTTTGCCAGAAACAATGCAAGTAATAGCGTTCCGCTTGCTTGCTAAAGACGAAGCAATTGCTGTTTACGAATATCTCGACTCCAGCGTTCAGCAGTCCCTGTGCGAAAAATTCAAACGTCAAGAAGTCCTCGATATTGTAGATAAAATGTCGCCGGACGATCGAGTTAGACTTTTTGACGAATTGCCAGCAATCTTAGTCCGCCGCCTTTTAGGTCAATTGAGTCCGGCGGAACGGGAAGCAACGGCCCAACTCTTGGGCTACGAAGCAGGCACTGCCGGCCGGATCATGACCCCAGAATACATTTCTCTTAAAGAAAGCTTTACGGTTACTCAAGCCTTGGACCGCATTCGTTCTTTGGCTAAAACCACCGAAACTATTTATTCTCTTTACGTCACCGACGCCGCCCGATGTTTGACGGGAATTCTATCTTTGCGGGATCTAGTCACATCTCCTCTCGATCGAACTGTAGGGGAAATTATGACCCGCGAAGTAGTTTCAGTGCAAACAGGAACAAATCAAGAAGAAGTTGCGAGGCTGATCCAGCGTTACGATTTTTTAGCAGTGCCGGTTGTAGACCGCGAACAGCGTTTGGTAGGCATCATTACAGTTGACGATGCGATCGATATTTTAGAGCAAGAAGCCGCTAAAGATATCTATACTTTAGGTGGCGTCCAGTCCGGAGGCGACAATTATTTTCAGACAGGTTTATTAACCGTTGCCCGCAAAAGGGTTGTCTGGCTGTTTGTGCTGCTCTTAACTAATTCTGTAACGGGTACGATTATTAGAGCTCAAGAAGATATTTTGCAGCAAGTAGTAGCTCTCGCAGCCTTTATTCCCCTGCTGACGGGGACGGGAGGCAATGTCGGGGCTCAGTCCTCAACAGTGGTAATTCGCGGTTTGAATACCGACGAAATTCGCGCAATGGGACCGATTCAAGTAATTGTTCGCGAGGGGATGGCGGGAGCGCTATTAGGATCTATATTGGGGACAGTGGCAACTGTCTGGGCTTATTTCTTGCAAGGGAATTTAGCAGTGGCGCTGGCGGTGGGAGCGAGTTTGTTGGCGATCGCAATTTTAGCTTCTATTGCAGGTTCTGCTCTGCCGTTTCTCTTTCGTTCTTTGGGTTTAGACCCGGCTTTGATGTCCGCTCCTTTTATTACCACTGCTGTTGATGTGTTGGGCGTTTTGATTTACTTCACTTTAGCGAGAATGATTTTGCGGGTTTAATGCAGTTTAATATATTTAAGTCGATCGGCATCAATAAAAAAAATAGTAATTTTCGATTCTGCAAGCTGCGGGACACCAATTCCCAATTTTCCACCCCAGATCCCAAGTAGATATCCATTTCCATTCCCCATTCCGAAACATATGTCTTCCTTTAACTCACCAACCAAAATTCAAAATCCAAAATCTAACAATTTGTTAGAAACTGCTGAATTACTTTTTCTGTTTGCCTCGGCTCTCGGATTGGCTGGTGCTTTGTTTTTCCAACAGGCTATCTATGCTGAAGTACCAATAATTATAGCGCTGCTGCTGAATTTTGTTAACAGGCAGAAATTGCAGCGGCAAATTAAGACAAGTACCGCCGCAGCACTCGATCGAACGAACCAACAAGCAGCAGCAACAGATCGGTCGATCGAACAGTTGCAAATCGCCATTAAATCTCTCGACGAAGTTGTCGCCCAAACATCCCGAGAAAGTATCAATCCCGGACCGGGTGAAAACGTACATTCTCTAATTTCGGCATTGGAAAACCTGCGGCAGCGAGTCATAATCTTAGAAAAAACTATCAAAATGATTCAAAGCGAGATCGAGATTACTAGCAGGCAATTCAAACAGCGACCGGAACTAGAACAAATCGAAAATTTGACAACAATCATGCTCGACTTGCAGCAGTTTATCAACGAACTGCCGCAGTGGGGAAATTTGCAGCAGCGACAACTAACAGAACTCCACCAACAAGTAGATAATGCTTTGCAACAAGTATCTCAAGCAATTGACGGCATTCCCCACAGAGTGCAGGAAGCAGTGCAGGGTATTGGTGGGGAATTTAACCAACAATTGTCAGGAAATGAAATCGCAGGTGACGGGGATTTGGAACGCGAAAATTCGACTGTGAACGATAGGGGCAACCGGCACAAACATCAAAATGAAAAAATTCGCCAGAAGTACCCCAGAGCTTATATTAAGTGGAGCCGGGAAGAAGATGAGAATTTGATAAAAGAATATGCCGACGGTCAAGATATTAACGAAATAGCCAAGAAATTTCAGAGACAACCAGTAGCAATTCGATCGCGCTTGCAAAAATTAGGATTGGCGGAGTAACAACGATGTACGGAACAAAGTACGGAACAAATGTTGGCGAATAGAAATAAACAGCACATCTTCAAAAAAATAAAGAGTAAATCCGGGGCTGTGTCCTCCAACAACAACGGCATGAAATACGGGAGAGCCGGTTCGTTTACCGTTGAATCAAAACATCTGGTCAAGGATTTGTTTTATTTTATTAACAAATTGCTTTTCCTGAAACCATCTAAAATATTCAGCTTTGGCTTGCTTGGCGATTGTTTCAGCTTCTTGGGGATGCTTTAAATAATAATCGCATATTTTTGTCAGGTCGGATAAGTCCCATTTGACCGGAACATAGGTTTTGCCTTCCACATAAATATTCGGCTCTGTTTCTAAGTGAGACATATCGGGTTTAATTAGTAGTGTCTCATTAAGCACAATCTCATAGTCGCGATCGGTGACTTCTCCCCAGCCGAAAGGACTAACCGCCAGCTTAGCATTTTTCATCTCAGCTCTGTATTGCTTGAGCGGCACTCTAGCTGATTTTCCGGCTGCACAGATAACTTGATACGTCTCGCAGAGTGGCTTGAGATTGGAATATATGGCTTCACGATGAATATTATAATATACACCTTTATCATCTGGGTTTGCTAACGACACTCGATAATGAATATCTATTGTCCTAGATGAAAATTTAGTTAGCCGTCGCATTAGATCGAAACGCACCACTTTCACTAATTTATTAGCAGTAGCAAGATTCCAACCAAGAGCAATTTTTTCAATACAGGATTCGTCAATCAATGAGCCAAAATGCCAATCTTGAAAGTTCGCTTTGTAATAATCCGCTACAAAGTCGGCAAAAATATATCCCGTTTTGAATCCTTGAACATAGAGCGAACGATCTCGAAGAATTTGCTTTTTTAGGTATAAATCCACATAGGGAATTATGCCAAAGAAGGGTGAGCTTGTTTGATCGAAAGAATCTAAATAGACAATTTTAGGACGGACGTGCAATTTATGGATGGTAGCAAATAGTTCTAAGGTATCTTTGACATTTTCTTTCCAAGAAGTAGCGATAAAAACAATATCATATCGCTGGGTTTCTAAAAAATTTAAAACGCTTTTAAAAGATTCTACCAATTGAATATCTATTTTCAGGTTTAACTGGAATTGCAACTCAAACTTCTTCGATTTAAATGGCTCTATCATCCACTCGGTAACAGGATCGACGTTTTGGCCTTGAAGTAAAATTAATGCTTTCATACTCTTGAATTTTTCTCTTTATACTAAGTTTGTCAACTTTGTCATCCAGGTTCTGTGTCTCCTCAAAGCTTAGGGGAGACACTTACGCATAAATTTTCTTTCGCCTTACTTGGCTAATGAGAGTGAAGGTGAATCAGTATTTGATGAAGGTGACACATCCTTCTCGTTAATTAAGCTATTGAGCAAATCTCGATAAACTTCCAAAGCTTTCGTTTCAGCAAGCTCTACATCTTCAAAGCGAACAATTTGCCCCGGCTCGATCTCTTTGACAATTCGAGTATTTTTTAAAAGACAAATTGGTACTGCGTCAATATTTTCCCGCAGCCGCAGCGCCATTCCTCTCACGTCAAATCCTCCCGCACCCCGCTCTATAATTTCATCACGCCCGATCTTTCTTTTTGCAACAGCCGCAACCGCGATCGTTGGATTAGCTGAATTATTGAGTAATATTTGCTCACCTAGAACAATTTTACGAAGTGTATTGAGGGCTTCGAGGTAACAGAGATGATGAGGTCGTAGTAACATATATGCCAACCCTTCTCTTGTACGAAGTCGGGAAAAAGGTAAATAGCCTTCTAGCCGATCTGCTTCCTTGTTCTTAGCAAGAATCAACACACCTGGAGGTGCGCCAGCCGCTAGCACATAATCGCTAATTGGCGAACCTACTTCCTCTGAAGTTCGTACCAAGAAATCTAAATCATTGAGATGCTCTACTCGCGCTCCTATCATCCCATTTTGTGCGATGGTTGCTCCCAGACCATTAGCGACTAAAGCCTGTTCGATTTGTAATTTAGTTCCGTCGGTGAAAGACACTACCTGCTCTAGCCTGAGTTGCTGTTTTTCAGACCAGTATTGCATATCTTTTAAGCTAGGATTCGGGTTTAAAAAACCTTTTAAATTCACGTAAGCGATCGCCTCAAATCCCATTCCTTCAATTTCTGCTTTCAGTCTAGCTAAACAACCTGGCCGATCGCCATCTGCTTCAGTAATATAAGCTCCTTGTCTAACAAAATACGAACCTGTCGTCACTTGAAATTCTGAGTCAACAGTAACAACTTTTCGCTTAGCTTTAGTTGCCTCTAATACTGCCTCGGTAGCATGAATAGCATCTCCCGAACATTCAAAAACAATGTCGGATGATTCGACAAGTTCTGAGATAGAATTTGTTAAGCTTTGTTCCGGAAAATCTTTAACAGCATCTATGGGACGCCGGGTCAAAACTTTAGATATTTGGAAATCTTTAGAACTTTGGATTAATTTATTTAATCCAGTAGCTATAAATCCTGTACCAACGACACCTATACGAACAATATGTTCCTTCATTACTTTTCTCACTTCCTAGCAGACCTATTTTTTTTGACAACCAGACGGGATTGCAAGTATCAACAGAAGTTCTCCCAGGGGGGGAAGAGCGGTTTCATTCTATGGCGATCTCGCCAAAAGTAAAAGAGATCGCTATTGATGATAAAATCTCAAGCAAGCGGGCTCATGACAAATATATAGCAATCCTATTTATTAGTCAATCCATCCAAGCCAGAATCCTTGTAGTGCCAACCATTGGTAACAAGTTATACGTATTATCATATTAATGATAAGTTTGTAGGGGAGAAGCATTCGGGCGACAATTTCAAAAATCAACATCAGATTTCCGATCCGAATGCTTCGCCCTGCCCTCAGGCAAAGAATACAAACAACATCAATCTTAGGATTTTCGTTCAAATGTTTTGACGCGGGGATTGGGCGAAGCCTTTGGACATATGTATTATCGTGTTGGCGATCTTATTGTCGCCCAAATGTTTCGCCCCTACGGGAATTTTGGTATATTAGAATTGTTGGTTAGGTTCGATCGCCCGAATTTAAGTTTCGGTTTCTGTTCCCAAGGAAACACCTTCATAAAGCAGTTCTATCGGCAGTTCAAAATCGATGCTAGATAAAGTTACAATATCTCCAGCAGTATAAGCATAGTAAAGCCACATTCTGCCTTCTCCCCGACAGTAACGCTCGACAGAAATTTTTTCAGAATCAATCAAAATATACTCTTGCAAACTCGGAATTTTTAGGTAAGCCGTAAATTTTTCATCCCGATCCTTGGCACTTGTACTGCGGGAAAGAACTTCCACAATTATTTTCGGATTCTGAATGAATTTGCGGGAATTAACGTCTTCTGGATCGCAACTGATTATGACATCGGGGTAATAGTAACTGCTTTGAAAATTGAGTTGCAATTTCACATCTGATACGTTTGCCCGACAACCTCTGGAACGCAGGTGAGGATACAAGTTTCTGTAAAAATTGAGTGCCAGATCGTTATGGGGAATGCTACTACCAGCCATAGCGAAAACTTCGCCGTTAACGTATTCGTAGCGAATCTCTTGCTGGGGTTCCCATTCGAGATATTCCTCGACCGACATTTTTTGGGGAGTTTGGGAAATCGCTATCATAATCAAATTGCATTCTAATGTTACGAGAGATTGTAGCACGATCGCTCTGTCGATCGCCCGCCAAAATCAATAGCAGTAAGGTGCGCAATGCGCACCATACTTCTTGTTAGTTAGGTTCGATCGCCCTTGCTAATTCGACTTCACCAAAACCCCCGGTTCCCGCTGCATTGGCAGCACATCTAAAATATCCGTTTGCGCGCAATATTTTAAATCTTCAATTACACCCAAACGCAAAAGCCGCTGTCCGTGACTCGCATTTTGCATCAATTCATGCAGTTTATCCTGCCATTGTTGGTAAAGCGCGATCGCCCCAAAAACTTCATCATTTCCCGCAAATTCCTGCGGCGAAATTCCACTTTGTGCGAGCAAACTGTGCGCGATCGCGCCCGCACAAACCGTATCTTCTAACGAAAAACTTCCTTCCCAACCAGAACCGACAATCCCGATAGTTTCCGGTTTTTTACTTAATAGAAAATCCACAACTGCTTTGCGATTAATTAATGCCGCCGTCAGCACAGTTGGCGAAGTTTCTATTCTTTGCAGGGCCCGAGTACCGTTAGTCGTGCTGATAAAAATTCGCTTCCCAGCAACCATTTCCGGGCCGCAATCGAGGGGGGAATTTCCCATGTCAAATCCGTCAACTTTCCCGCCGCCGCGCTCTCCCGCGCGAATGCGCTTGTCTGCAGGCCATTTTTCGCTATCGGCCATCAGCTTGTCCAAGTCGCTGAAAACTTGGACGGCTTCAGCCCCGTTGTTGAGGGCGGTGGCCATTGTAGTTGTAGCCCGCAGCACATCAACCGCGATCGCACATTCGGGCATTTTGTCGGGGGGAGTAAGTTCGGGGGTGTGGTAAATAAAAAGCTTCACTTTTGGAGGAACCTGCTATAAATACTCTTCAGCAATCATAGTAGAAAATGGTACTCTCACCCCTGTTTTCGATCTATCGGCTATCATTTGAGATCGGGCGAGCGGTTTTCGATGGCTCGATCGCACTCATAAATAAATATTTCCCCTCTCTTAACTACAGTCTAATCTCAATCGATCGCGAGCGGGGACGCTCGCACTACAAACTCTCAACTCTCAACTCTCAACTCTTCCCCATGTCAAAACAACTAAATTCAAATCCCGCCATTAGCGCGCCCTTCGGACTTGTAGCAGGTTTTACTTATCCTTTTCGCGCTTTTTCGCTGCTTTTAAAAACTCCCAAACTCTGGGGTTACGTATTGGTTCCTGTCGCGCTCAATTTGATTATAGGTATCCTTCTTTATTTAGGCTTGCTATTTCCGAGTTTGTCGGGAATCGATGTTTTAGTTGCCGATTTATCCCTGCGATTTAATGCTTTAATTGCTAGTTTGCCCCAGTGGCTGAGTTTTCTCGACTGGCTGACAGTTGGTTTCGGTTGGTTGCTGCGGGTACTTTTAGTAACGGGTTTGTTATTGGTAATAGGTGTTTTATTAGTACAGTTCGGCGTGATTTTGGGTGCGCCTTGGTACGGACAATTGTCAGAACAATTGGAACTGCTGCGGAACGGTCAATTGCCCGCAGAAGAACCGATGAATTTGACCAGTATTTTTCAGGATATCAGAAGAGCGATCGGCTTTGAGTTGAGAAAATTGCAGCTTTTATTGAGCGTTGGCTTGCCGCTGCTGCTGCTGAATTTTATTCCGGGAGTTGGCTCGATTTTCGTCAGTTTGGGATGGATTGCTTTGGGTGCGACTTTGGTTTGTTTCGACTTTTTAGACGCGCCTTTGGAAAGAAGGCGCAGGACTTTTCAGGAGAAATTCGAGATCATTCGGGAAAATTTGCCCGCGAGTGGCAGTTTTGGTTTGGTTTGTTTGGGTTTGGTAAGCATTCCGCTGCTAAATTTGCTGGCAATTCCGCTGTGCGTGACGGCGGGGACGCTGTTTTTTTGCGATCGCATTTGGCCCCGTCGCTTTGCCGCACAGGAGAAAGGTGTCGATCGAGAAACTATTGCCCATTCAAACTAACTGGCAGATTAACCCCTGTTTTGCACCGATACAAAACTCACGCACCAACCCTATAAGTAAGGTGCGCGGTGCGCACCTTACCGCTATCTCAGCGATTTAAAAATTAGCGCACTATTCCTACTTTCTGGTTGCTGTTTTTGGCTTGGGTATTTTTAGCAGCCCTGGCGATTGCAAACGGGTTTAAAAACAGCCAGCTAATGAAGAAAAACGATGCCGTAAATAGCTGGACAATATCGATCGCGGATAAGTAGCCATCGGAAAACAGCGCAATACTTCTATCTGTAAGACCGAATATCCAAGCGGTTATACCGAACAGCCAAATGCCCTTTTGAAGCACTGGCAAAAATGTTGTATCTTTTGAGTTCTGCTGCTCGTTCATTAATGTGGCCCTTGCTTGTAAATAATCTGGTCAAATTTCGCACCCCAAGGACTTAAGGATTTTTGGTATTTTCCCTCATTTCCGTTGTTACTTATATGTTAAGAAATGTCTTCAGATCTGACAACCGATCTTTGGAAGTATTTGCACATCTATCTCAAAGGGTAGTTGCAGGGCTGATAAAGAGTTATTTTAGCTACACTTTAGTTGTTGGGGACTTGCGGATCGCAGCTCAAAAACCCTGTTTCGGAGTCGATAGTTTTATACTTGGAAGGGATGAATATTAAATCCGGGTTGCTTACCCCCTTGGGGATTTTGCGCTGATTTCTCCCCTCCTACCCTCTGGCTCTGAAACATTACAGGCAATTTAGATGTCGCACGGCTTATCGAGGGCGATCGCTCCCTCTTGGCATCGGCGGCAAGCTCTTGATATAGTGAGTCACAGGTTGGCTCGATTTGCGATTTGCGATCGAACAATTAGAGATCGCTGAGGACGATCGGAAATTGGGAGTTTTGCCTGCAGTTGCATTGTTTGTGGAAATCGGTACAAAACAGCGAGTTCGCCAGCTATGTTATTTAATAGTATTGAATTTTTAGGATTTTTCGCGATTGTTTTTGCTCTCTATTATTTGCCACCGCTGCAAAAATTCCAAGTTCCTATTTTAATTATCGCTAGTTTAATATTTTACAGTTGGAGCTCGCCGGCACTGGTACTCATCCTGCTGCTATCAATCTTTATCAATGCTACGGCAAGCTTTCAAGTTGCCCGAATTGCCGACAAACGACAGCGATTTTTCTGGGCGGCGGCGGGTGTAGTTCTCAATTTATTAATTTTGAGCTTGTTTAAATACGCTGCTTTGCTAACTAACTTTGTCGCGGATGTTTTTAACATTGCTCGGAATGAAGGCAGCATCGCCTATTTATTTTTAACACTGCCACTGCCGATCGGTATTTCTTTCTATACCTTTGAGGGCATCAGTTTAATCGCCGACGTACTGACTCAAAAAGATAAAAACGCAACAGAATCAAACGCGGAATCAACCCCTGTTGGAGTCTCGCCAACATTTACCCAACACCTGATAAATACTTCATTTTTTATTAGCTTTTTCCCGAATTTACTGTCAGGTCCAATTTTGAGGTCAAAAACATTTTATCCCCAAATCGAGCCGAAATACTTGAAAGACATTCCCGTAAATTTTGTATTTCGATCGCTCGTTGTCGGCTACTTCTTAAAAATGGTAATCGCCGACAATTTAAAAGACTATACATTTTGGATTAGCTTTCCCTACTATCAAGGATTTGGGACGCTTACCAACCTCACGCTGCTGTTCGGCTACTCGATGCAAATCTTTGCTGATTTTGCCGGTTACTCGTTAATTGCGATCGGTTTTGCAGCGGCTTTGGGCTACAGAATTCCCGATAACTTCAACTTTCCTTACATCTCGCGTTCCCTCTCCGAATTTTGGAGGAGGTGGCACATTTCCCTATCAACTTGGTTGAGAGATTATTTGTACTTTCCCCTCGGCGGCAATCGCAAAGGAAAAATCAGAACTTATTTTAATTTAATGGCAGTCATGACATTAGGTGGATTGTGGCACGGCGCTGCTTGGAGTTATGCAGTTTGGGGAATTTATCACGGATTTGGATTGGCAGTAGAACGCTTTTTGGGTTTTGACAAATCCAAAAATAAATCGCCAGCACCAAATCCAGCAGCAACTAAACCCTGGCTGCAATTTTTACTTGACAGTTTCAGCGTGTTAGGAATTTTTGCTTTTGTTTCCTTGGGATGGCTGCTTTTCAAACTGCCCAGATTTGAAGAAGCGGTTGATTTTGCAGTTACTTTAATTCGCAACTATCAAGTCGGGCCCGGTTGGAGTTACATTATCCCGACACTGATTTTTTCCATTCCTGTGGTAATTTATCACATTCCCCATTTTCCCACTTGGCAAAATTTGGTGAAACCGGATGCAGCAGCTAAAAGCGGGCAGAAAGTTTGGAATATTTATCAAGATTTAGCTTTAGGAATTATGCTAGCCACGATCTTCCTCAACAGCGGCAGCTCCAAACAATTTATTTATTTCCAATTCTAATAAGGTGTGCTATGTTTGTCAAATTCCAAGTGCGATCGATCCTGCGCCCGGTACTGATTTTTCTGTTTGTCATGAGTCTTTATCAAGTGCTGGTAAGCGGCGGAGTTTTGCCAGCATCTGACGGAGTTAGCTTGATTCAAAATAATATTGTCAAAGCTCAAAGATATGTATATCAAGATAATTCCGGTCTGAAAATGGTGATGGTGGGAAGTTCTTTAGCCGCCAACTTGCAAGTTAAAGATATTGGAGAAGGCGTTAAGAGCATAGCCTTGGGAGGCGGTGCCAGCCAGACGGGTTTGGAAATAATTAAAAGAAATAATAGCAAACCGCCGCTCGTCCTGGTAGAAATTAACGATACAATTGCCCGCGAAGTAGATTCAGATTTAGTTAATTCTTTGTACAATCCGGTTTTTTATTGGGTGCGCCGGTATTTGCCGATGATGAGAGAGGAATACCGTCCGGTGAGCGTGTTTGTGGATTCTTTAAAAAGTCGATCGAGGTCGGATCTAAGAAAGCTTTCAAGGGAGGAACTAGACAGATTGGAAGCCCGCAATCTTACCCCAGAAGTATCGAAAAAAGGCATCCAAATGACAGTTGATGCTGAGAGCAAACCTTTGTCTGCTAAAGACACTGCAAGAATTACAAAAGAAGCTGAGCTGATTAAAAATCAAATCGCAGAAATTCAAACAAATAGCGGAGCCAAAGTAGTTTTATTTGACATCCCGCAGGATTCGCTAGTTGACGCTCAAATCAGGAGAAAACAAGTTCGAGAATTGGCGAAAAAACTGTTTCCGCCCGATAGTTTTGAGTGGGTGCCACCTCCGCCCGCGCGAGAGTGGCGCACTAATGATGGCATCCACTTGATCCGCAGCGACGCTAGAGATTTTGCCGAGTTTTTGAGAGACAAATTGCTGAAGTAAGTCGCAGGAAGAGTTGACAGTTGGTAAGGAGTTTTGAGTTGTTCGGGAGTTTTGAGTTTTGAATTTTGAGTTTTGAGTTAAATACAGTTCTCAATTCCCAACTCAAAACTTAAAACTAATTGTGAATTTTGAGTTTTGAGTTAAATACAGTTCAAAATTCACAACTCAAAACTTAAAACATAGTAGAGATTCAAAACTGTTTGTAGTAGAGATTTAAAGCAGAGACATTAAGATTGTTATGCTAGATCATTGGTAATGATGCAGTTGTAATGTCTTAATAAATCCACCGCGTCCCTAAAAAAAATTCGTAAAAATGATACTTTCTTCAGTCCTCTTTCAGAGGACTTTCGCTATGAGACAGGGAATTAATTCCCTGTCGGACTGTCGGACTAGCGACTATTTCTCAACACCAACAAACCTGTTTAATTATTGTTTAAACAAAGCCGCCTCAATAACTAAACTTCAGACTCAAACTCGCTCGATCGCACTTGCACTCGTAACTCTAAAGCATCCAACTCAGACGACTCCAACAAGCCCGCCACTTCATTCTCAGAATTAGCTGAGACGTTCGATCGAACTTTTCCCAATTTCTCAGTCAAAGTATCCCGCTGGTTGAGCAAATAAATACTCACCAAAGTCAGCCCGACTCCCATCGATTGCAGCGGATTCAACACTTCTCCCAACAACAAATTGCCGAACAGCAAAGCAAAAACCGGAGTCAGAAACGTCAGAGAACTCAAACTCGTCAAACTGCCGCTAGAAGCAAAATAAAAGAACAAACCGTAGGCGATCGCGCTGCCAAACACCGTAGAATAACCTAAAGCCAACCAGCCCGAAAAATCGATATTTACAAACTGCTGCGACTCTGTAAAACCAGAAATTGCCAACAGCGGTAAACCGCCCAAAATCATGTGCCAGCCCGTCGCTACAACCGGATCGACATAGCGGCAAACCCAGCGCACCAAAACCGTACCCACAGCCATCGACAAAGCAGCCAACAGCATCAACCATTGCCCTCCCTGAAACAACTGTTCGAGCCCCGCGGAAACCTGCGCGCTTTCAGGATGAAACAGCCCCAAAATCCAGCCATCCGGCAACCCAATTAAACTGATTCCGACGACGCCGATTGCTAATCCCAACCAGCCCCAAAAACCGATTTTTTCTTGAAACAGCCACAAACACAAAATCGCCACCGCCAACGGTTGAGAATCGATCGTAACAGAACCCAAACCCGCACCGGTTCTCGTCAAACCTTCTGCTAAAAAGCCTTGAAATAAAGTAGCGTCAACCAAAGCAAACAGCGAAACCCACAGCCAAGCTTTCCAACCGACAGGCTGCGGTTTTCCCATCAATGCCGCCGCGAGCAAAACTAACACACCCGCAGGCACCAAACGCACAAATGCCACAAATAGTGGCGTCGTGTGGGGCATCACCCCTTTCATCGCTACCATCGCCGTTCCCCACAGGAAAAACGGCGCAATCAGCAACACTGGCGCAAAAGGCAGTTTAGAATCGGTAAGCTTTAGCTGCATGGCAGGGACTCCAAATATATTTATGAGAGTGGCTCTCGCTCGAATGATGTAGAATTGTTAAGCAATTTTTCTAATTATATATCTCTGTTGCGTTAAATTCGATCGGCCTTGTTCGCTGGGGCGGGGTAGGCAGGGGGGCGCTACCCCGACAAAACCCTTCGTTGTATGGGCCGCGATCCTGTGTCCGCCCTGATTTTTGTCTGTGGGGCGGGGCAGGCACGGGGCGCTACCCCGACAAAATCCTCGATTTTACTAATTCTCCCTTCTTCCTTCTTCCTTCTTCCTTCTTCCTTCAAATCGGTCACACTAGAAGATAAGAACAAAATTTCATAACATTGCCCGAAAACCGCCCATGATTTGGCCATTCAAGCCCCGCTATCGCAAACAAATCGCCCGCATTGATATCACCGGTGCCATTGCCGGAGAAACTCGCAAACGAGTTCTAGAAGCCCTCAAAACCGTTGAAGAACGCAAGTTTCCCGCCTTGCTGCTGCGGATAGACAGCCCCGGCGGCACAGTTGGCGATTCCCAGGAAATTTACAGCGCGCTGAAGCGCCTGCGCGAAAAAATTAAAATTGTTGCCAGTTTCGGCAATATCTCAGCTTCTGGAGGAGTTTACATCGGCATGGGTGCCGAACATATCGTTGCCAATCCGGGTACAATTACCGGCAGCATCGGCGTGATTATCCGGGGCAATAATATTGAACGGCTGTTAGAAAAAGTAGGCGTGTCTTTTCAGGTAATTAAATCCGGCCCCTATAAAGATATTTTGGCGTTCGATCGAGAATTGACCGCACCGGAACAGCAAATCCTGCAAGACTTGATCGACACCAGCTACCAGCAATTCGTGGAAACCGTCGCCGAAGCCCGGAAATTGCCCGTTGAAAATGTGAAAAGTTTTGCCGACGGTCGCATTTTTACCGGCCAGCAAGCCTTAGAATTGGGCATAGTCGATCGACTCGGAACTGAAGAGGACGCCCGCCGCTGGACTGCCGAACTCGCAGGCCTCGATCCGGAAAAAACCGAATGCTGCACGCTAGAAAAACCAAAACCTTTCCTAAATCGGGTATTGGGGAGTAGATTGGGGAGTAGTCTGGATACATCCGGGCTGGCAGCTTACAAGAATTTGCTCGAATTTGAGCTTTCGACTAGCGGTTTGCCGCTGTGGCTGTATCGCCCGTGATTAAATTAGTCATTAGTCCGCAGTCATCTGTCATTAGTCTGCAGCCATTAGTTAAACAGTAAAAAGTGCCGATCGCAAATACCTAACACTTAACTAATAACTAATGGCTGGGGCTCGCTAGCGGGGATTCTCGCACTAATAACTAATGACTAATAATTAATAACCAATGACTAATGACTAATGACTAATGACTAATGACTAATGACCAATGACCAATGACTAAAAATGGAGGATATTTGCGTGGAGTGGCAAGTGCGGGCAATTCGCGGGGCAACAACAGCTAGCGAGAATTCAACAGAAGCAATTCGAGAAGCGGTGAGAGAACTTTTAGATGAATTAGAAACCAGAAATAATTTAGATCCAGAATTGATTATTAGCGCTACGTTTACTGCTACTCGCGATTTAGATGCTGTCTTTCCAGCCGCGATCGCCCGCGAACGCCCCCGCTGGTGCAATGTTCCTTTATTGGATGTCCAGCAAATGTACGTTCAAGGTTCTTTAGAACGCTGCATCCGCTTTTTAATTCATGTCAATTGGCCCGCACATACCGAAATTCATCACCCTTATTTGCGCGGCGCTCAAAATTTGCGACCCGATTGGAATTTAGCGATCGCAGTTGCTTTGGAAAAATAATCAATTCACTTTTTACTCGATCCTAACTATAAACCCGCTATTGCTGGCGGGTTGATTTTTAACTGATATGTTATTATCGTTAATATAGGAGGATGTTTTACGAACAGAACAAATCTGCCATCTCGGATTTCGATCGATCCCAATATATGTTTTGGTAAGCCCAGTATTCGGGGACACCGCATTTGGGTTTCCCTAATTCTAGATTGCCTAGCTAGTGGAGCAACAATCGAGGAAATTATTCAGCAGTATCCCAGTATAGAGCGAGAAGATATTCTTGCTTGTATTGCCTGCGGTGCTGAGGTAATTGATAAAAATAGCGAACTTCAGAAGCTATCAAGCCCCAAGCCAGAGCAAGTAATTTATGCCGACTTTTCAGAGATGGCAAACGATACAGAATATCAAGCAGAAGCTTTGACAATTTGTCAAGAATTTGAGGCAGCGGACTGGGAAGCCTTGCTAATAGGTGAGTCGGAATATGAGACGCAGCGAAGTTTAAGTAGTGGTTTTTTTTTGTCAAACCCAAATTTGCTGTAAACTCAATGTCAATCCAGGCAAAACTTCTGCTACCGAAATAGTTTGAGGTGCTTGCAATACTTCAACTTCTCGATCGGGACGATAAATTTCTAATTCTTGTTTTTTGCGATTAATTAACAAACCCAAATGACAACCATTGTCCCTATACTCTTGCATCTTGTCTTGAGTTTTTTTCAAGCTGTCGGTTGGAGAAAGAATTTCAATGACAAAATCGGGACACAAAGGGATAAATTTTTCTCTTTGTTGCGGAGTCAAAGCTTCCCAGCGAGATTTTTCGACCCAAGAGACATCGGGAGATCGATCGGCTTTATTTGGTAAAGTAAAGCCTGTAGATGAGTCGAAAACTTCCCCGAGTTGAGTTTGTTCGTTCCACAGCGCCACTTGTAAAATTAGTTTGACATTGCGTTTTCCCGTTTCTCCTCCTGTCGGCGGCATAACGATTAATTCCCCCTTAGCATTCCGTTCTAATTTTAAATCTGGGTTTTCCTGACAGAGTACATAAAACTGTTCTTCGGTAAGTTGGATAATCGGATTGAGGTCGAGAGTGATTTGCGTCATGGCAGTTACGGCTGACTTGAACTAGGCTTTCCAGCGGATAAATTTATCTTAGCTTAAGCTTTTGATTTGGGATTTCTCGCTCTGCTAGAAACTGCCGATCGAGTTAAGATATTCTTAATTACTGAAACTCTCGCACAAAATTAGTTCTCTCTCTTACTTTTTTCACGATCTGTCAACTGTCAACTGTCAACTTTTCCTTCTTCCCATCAAAAAACCGGCTTCTCAAAGAAACCGGTTTTCCATCAATCAGTAACTTTCTTGCGATGCAGCCTAATCCCTAAAAAAATGTCATATACAAAACTCCAAAAGTCTTTTTTACCTTCCAAGATTCCCAGACTTTGAGGAGAACCCTTTTCATCTAACAGCGGCTTCACAGCTTCATAAGCTGGCTTGTAATTGTACCAAGGAATTGAAGGCCACAAATGATGGATTAAGTGATAATTCTGCCCCAAAATTAAGATATTTAGAATCGGACTCGGATATACTCTGGCATTTTTCCAGCGATCGCGCTCGTGAAACGGGCGGTGCGGCAAATAATCAAAAAATAACCCCAACGCCAATCCCACCACCAAAGCAGGAGAAAACCAAAAATTCAGCACGTAACCTAAATGGTCTTGTTGAATCGCGATATAAACCACTCCGATGACAAACAAACGGCTGAAAAACCATTCCCAAAGTTCGTATTTCCGCCACAGTTTGCGCTTAAAAAAGAAAATTTCGTGGTAAAAAAACCTCGCAGCAATCAACCACAAAGGTCCGCCGGTAGAAACATAATGGTCTGGATCGTTATCTGGGTCATTAACGTGAGCGTGATGCTGCATGTGTACCCGCGTAAATACCGGGAAAGCAAAACCCAACATCAACGCGCTACCGTGTCCCAAAATAGCATTAACCGCGCGATTGCGGTGCGCCGCATTGTGAGACGCATCGTGAATCACTGTTCCCGCCATGTGCAGTGCCAGCACGTTTAGCAAAAAACAACACCAATCCGGCCAATCCGCGTACCAGTAACCCGCAAACGAAATCGCGACGATCGCTAATGCACTCAAAAACAACAACAGTGTCGGATTCCAGTCACCCGGAGGACTGAGAAATTCTTTCGGCACTGTCAGCGGTCGCCCTGCCTCCGACATCTTTGTTAGCACTCCTTAATATTTCACTCTTGCGTAGTATAAGATACCAGCTCCCAATAGTAAAGATTTGTGAAAAAACCGGGTCTAACAGTTTAAATATTGAACTTGGGTATGTTGCGATTTTTGTCAAGCCTTGCAGCGGAATTTATGCGCAAGCATTCAATAGGAACAGAAAATGCTCCTTAGCGGAAAATTCTCTAATTTTATAGAATTTATCGCTCGCAAATTCTTAATCCTCCAAATTACAGTCGGAAAGTACGATCGAACTTGCAATTCCAACTCTTCCGAAATTCGATCGCCGGACACTGCAGCTAAAATTGCGTTAAGATAACCGTAACTCTTCAATCCCCAAAACAATGAAATAGCATTTTCAAGCCAGCCAACCAATTTTAGATCTGTTGTTTTTTTTCTGTTGTTGTTTTCTGTTGACCCGTCGCACGTACAACAGTCTCATTTCTTAACGGCAAATTAGCGATCGACGCTTGCCGAAAGCTGGCTTTTGAGTGAGTTTTTCACAAACAAAACTTACGCGCGCACCCGCTGATGTTGGGTTAGCACTGCGCGCATTACCGCTACTAGCAAAACGGTTTGTAGTGAGGGATTGAACCCGCATATTTATCGGAATTTACCCTTCAATACAAACAAATCTTATAGCAGTCGATCGAGCGCAGGCGATCTGGCGCGCTCTTGCGTAAGTTCTCTTAAATTCGCACCGCAAACAAAGCTAATGTTGCAGCAGCTTTGCAGTTATACTTTGCAACCACATAGTATATGTTACACAACCAACAAACCTACTTAATTGCTGGAGATTTGAGCTACGAACTGAATGCTACGCGGACTTTATTTCACGGAATTCATCTCAGTATCTCAGCGGGCGATCGAATTGCCTTAGTCGGCTCCAACGGAGTTGGCAAATCCACGCTGTTCAAGATTTTAGCAGGTGACATCCAGCCAACTCAAGGCTCTGTTACGCGCAACTGTTCCACCTACTATTTACCGCAAATCGGCACGATTTTAGCTGACATTCCTTCAGGGTCAGTTATCGATTTTCTGAACGCAGTATCTAATGAATGGTGGGAGATAGAACAGATAATTCAAACTACGTTCAATACAACCCTCGACTTATCTCTGCCGCTGCAAAATCTCAGCGGTGGAGAACTGACAAAACTATTTCTAGCAGTCGGCTTATCGCGATCGCCCGAACTCTTATTACTCGACGAACCGACCAATCATTTAGATTATCTGGCACTAGAAGAACTCGGTCAATTTCTCTGTGAGTTTCGAGGTGCATTTGCAATTGTTTCCCACAAACCATTTTTTCTCGATCGAGTTGCCAACACCACTTGGGAACTCACACCAACAGGATTGCAAGTGTACGGCGGTAATTTCTCGCTGTACCGAGAACAAAAGCAAGTAGAACTTGCAGCACAAGTGCGATCGCACGAAACAGCGCGAAAGAAACTAAAATCCGCTAAAACATCTGCTTTGCGCGAACAAGAAAGGGCTGCTCGATCGAGTCGCAACGGCCGCCAGCGACAACTCAGAGGCGATATGCCGAGAATTGTTGCAGGTGGCTTGAAGCGTCAAGCAGAAGTAACGGCAGCAAAACAGAAACTAAAACATGAAAAAGCAATTGCTGCTGCTACTCAAAAAGTAGCTGAAACCAAAGTCATAACGCACAAAACTACGAGCATCCAACTGGAGGAAAAAAGTCAGAAGCACAGAAATTTAATTGAAATTAGCAATGCCAATCTTTGGGTTAAAAATCGCCTGTTACTGACAAACATCCAACTGCATGTTGCCAGCGACGATCGCATTGCAATTGCAGGCGTCAACGGTTCGGGTAAATCGTGTTTGGTGAAAGCCATTTTAGGAGTTGAATCTACTCCAGCGTTCTTGCAAGGAGGTGATGTGCGACTTGCCAAAATGCGTGCGGTACATCTCGACCAGAATTATGAATTAGTCGATCGCACTAAAACTTTGTTGGAAAACCTGCAACAAGCAAATCCTGCGATTAACTATCAGTTAGTGCGACAACAGCTCGGTCACTTTCTCTTTTTTAATGACGCTGTATATAAATTAGCAGCGGCGTTAAGTGGAGGGGAATTAGCAAGATTGGCGCTTGCCGCGATCGCGATTGCAGAAATCGATTTATTGATTCTCGACGAACCAACAAATAATCTGGACATTGCAACAGTCGATCGCGCGATCGAAGCACTAAACGAATATCAGGGAGCGCTGTGGGTAATTTCTCACGATCTGGATTTTCTCAGCCGCATCAACATCACGCGATCGTTCCGATTCAAGCACCAAAAATTACAGCCAACCGCCTATCTTCCCAGCGAGCGATCGTGCTATCACAAGGAGCTACTAACTTAATAGCCTAGAAACCGGGTTTTTCACGAGCATTCAAGCATCAAATTGAGTATTTTCGCAAAAAACTCAGTTTCTTCGATCGTAAGTTCGGTAAAAATCTTCGGATCTAGCTCGAAATCGCTCGATCGCATTCTTCCTGACGCTCGCTGCAACGCGATCGAGCGCCGTGCCGCTCCTGCCAAGGCTCAAATTTAAAACAGGTGCGATCGCAAAATCGCAAATGCGATCGCCACAGTGGTAGAGTTTTCTTGTAGTATAGGCATCTGGACTGTCTTTCCAACTGCCTCCCCAGAACACTGCCGATGCAACCGCCAAAAGCCCTACGCCGGACTAAAATCGTCGCTACCATAGGCCCCGCCACTCTGGAGCCACAAGTATTGCGCAGCATCATCGAAGCTGGTGCGACAACTTTGAGACTTAACTTTTCCCACGGAACAGAAGAAGACCACCAGCGCAGCATTCGCTTAATCCGGCAAACCTCCTTTGAACTCAACCAGCCGGTCGCCATCCTTCAAGACCTTCAAGGCCCGAAAATTCGTTTGGGGCGCTTTGAAACAGGTTCCATTACCGTCAAAAACGGCGATCCTTTTATTTTGACCAGCCGCCCGGTTCCCGGTACAGAGCTAATTTCTTCCGTCACCTACGAGCCTCTAGCTTCAGAAGTTCCCGAAGGAGCGATGATTCTACTCGACGATGGCAAAGTAGAAATGCGCGTTGAAAAAATAGATCGTGCGGCGCGAGAACTTTACTGCCGCGTCGTTGTCGGCGGACCGCTTTCTAACAACAAAGGCGTGAATTTTCCGGGAGTTTACCTGTCAATTAAGGCACTGACGGATAAAGACCGCAAAGATTTAATGTTCGGCCTCGATCAAGGTGTCGATTGGGTGGCCCTGAGCTTCGTGCGCAATCCCCAAGACATGCTAGAAATTAAAGAACTTATAGCCAGTGCCGGCAAACAAGTACCGGTGATTGCCAAGATCGAAAAACACGAGGCGATCGAACAAATGGAGGCTATTCTAGCCCTGTGCAACGGCGTCATGGTTGCCCGCGGCGATTTGGGCGTGGAACTGCCGGCGGAAGATGTACCGATTTTGCAAAAGCGGTTGATTGCTACTGCAAACCGCATGGGAATTCCGGTGATTACTGCTACTCAGATGCTCGACAGCATGGTGAAAAATCCCCGTCCCACCCGCGCGGAAATTTCTGACGTAGCAAACGCAATTCTCGACGGCACCGATGCGGTGATGCTCTCAAATGAAACTGCTGTGGGCGACTTCCCTGTAGAAGCAGTGGCGACGATGGCCAGAATTGCAGTGCGGATCGAGAAGGAAGGTATCAAACGCAACATCAGAAATGTCGAAGATGTCGGTCGATCGATCCCCAACGGTATCAGCCAAGCCGTCAGCCAAATTTCCGAACAGTTGAACGCAGCGGCAATTATGACGCTGACGAAAACAGGCGCTACAGCCCGAAACGTATCGAAATTCCGACCGAAAACCCCGATTTTGGCAGTTACGCCTCACGTAGATGTGGCGAGGCAACTGCAACTCGTGTGGGGAGTCAAACCCTTGCTGGTACTGGATTTGCCCTCTACCGGTCAGACATTTCAGTCAGCGATAGGTGTAGCTCAAGACAAAGAAATGCTGTCAGACGGCGATTTGGTAGTGATGACGGCGGGTACTTTGCAAGGAGTTGCTGGCTCGACGGATTTAATTAAGGTGGAGATGGTAACGGCCGTTTTGGGCAAGGGAACTGGTGTCGGTTTGGGCTCGGTGAGCGGCTTGGCAAGGGTGGCGCGTTCTGCAGCAGATGTGGGGGATTTTCGAGCAGGAGAAATTTTAGTAGTTCAAAACACTACCGCTGATTTTGTAGACATGATTCGGAAGGCAGCAGGAGTGGTGACGGAAGAAGATAGTTTGACTTCTCATGCTGCCATTATCGGTTTGCGTTTGGGCGTACCGGTGATGGTGGGAGTGCAGAATGCCATGCGCGTGATTCGAGATGGAACTATGCTGACGCTGGATCTGCAGCGAGGTTTGGTTTATTCCGGTTCCCGAGGTGGCGGGACTGAGGCAGAATTGACGGTTTAACAAGTTCAGAACTCGCGCAAAAGTTGCGCTTTGACTGTCGGGGGTGCGTCAGTTTTCAGGTTATTACAAATAATTCAGATTTGACCAACTGACGCACCCCAATCACAACAACCAACAGTTAACGGTACTTGTTTTTTCTGTTCTATTGTGCTACAATTCAGAATTGTGCCGATGTAGCTCAGTGGTAGAGCACTCGATTCGTAATCGAGCGGTCGTGAGTTCAAATCTCATCATCGGCTTTCCCAAACACAGTATCTGTAACGCTTTTACTGCCTGGGTTCTAGCTTTTGCATCCCCTGAGTAGCGGGGCGGTACTCAGGGTTTTGAGTATGGTTTTTCTGATTTTGCCTACGATTTGCCTACGCTGCTGCCTTTTCAGTATGTTTATCAAGGGTTTTGTCGCTTTTGGGTGCGGTTCATCAGCACTCTCTGCCTACGGTTTGCCTACGGCTAGCTTCCCTTAAGCTGAAGTTCCCCCCGTAGAAATACTGACACGTGGGTTAAAACCCTTGTGCTGCTTGGTGTTTCAGCTTGCGAACCAGAAAACACGTACCTATGTAAGACTTGCCATCAAAAAGCAATCGCCCTAGAATGGAATCAAACACTCGATCGAATGAAACCCTCACTACATATGCGTTTCAGCGATTGTACCCT
>JALOON010000065.1 GCA_025454405.1 Oscillatoriaceae cyanobacterium Prado104
ACTTGTAGTCATGTAGGAGATTTTCCCGATCCAGGAAAGTCTCGCCCTGTAATGGTTTCATAAGAAATGAATTTCGTGCGGGGGGTAAGTTCCGTTTAAGAGAAATTGAATATCCATTAAACAAAAAACAAGACGATCGCCCCGTATCGCCTCATTTTATTAACACAATTTACTCAAATTGTCAACAGCCAACAGCTATTTCTTTTTCCGTTTAGACTCACTTAACCGCCTGCGATCGCGCCAGTCAATCGCCGTCAAATAAGCGACCCCCCCAGTAACAACCACCAGCATAGCAAACGCCACAAAAGTCAGAATATTAACAACACTAAATTCCATAGCCCCTCCAGCAATTTCTTGATGTTCGATAATTGGTAATCGGCAATCGGCGATCGACCATTAAGTCAAGTTTACAGACTCGGCGATCGACCATTAAATAAAGTTTACACAATCGGCGATCGACCATTAAATAAAGTTTACACAATCGGCTCGCGAGCGGGGACGCTCGCACTAATAACTGCTTGCCGATTTACCTGTCATATCGTTTCCGGTTGATTGAGTTTTGAGTTGTGACTTTTGAATTAAGAAATGTCTTCAACTCAAAACTCAAAATTTAAAACTCAAAACTTTTCTTAACTGTCAACTGCCGACAACTCTTCTAAAATTGTAAACCGAACGTGATTAATTGCCAGCGTACCCACAGAAACCTCTTCCTTATTCAAAGGAGCATCGTTACTTGTCAGACTTTGGAACCGAATTCCCTTGCCAATTTCTACGTGATACCAAGCCAAACCCATAAAAAACCGCAAAGGATAAGGACCTCTTTCTTGAATGTCGTCAGGATTCGATTCCATCGGCACCCAGCCAAAACCGGGGATATAAAACTCCAACCAAACATGATTGAAATCCGGTTCCAGAGGCACCCCTTTTCGATCGGCAAAAGGCGGACATTTGTAACGCCCGATCGTGCGACAAGCAATCCCGTTTAACCTTGCTAAAGCTAACAAAACACCCACGTATTCGCCGCAAGAACCGATGCCGCGACGCAGTACAATATCAGGAGTATCAATGTGAGGTCTGATGCCGTAAGCCAGCCGATCGTACACAAAATTGCGAATGCTCAGCAACTGCCTCAAAACATTAGTTTCCGAACCAATTGCTGCCTTAGCAGCCGATCGCACGATCTCCGAATCCATCGCCAAATTATCATTATCCGCTAAATACTTCGCTTCAAACTCCGGCGATAGATTGGGAATTCTTTCTACATCCCGAGGCGACAACTGATACTTAATTGCCCGCACCTCTAACAAAGCTTTCCAGCCAAAAATTCGCCGTTCCCTAGCGTGCAGCCGATCGAACTTAAATACCGCTACCCGTTCCCCATCCAGAATTTCCTCAGTAAAAGGCATCCCCACAGGCGAAATTTGCCGCACTTTTTGTCGGTGAGTTTCTGACGGTAAAGCGATCCGCCACTCCAAATTTTCAATCTCTACCTCATCCAGAGGAGACAACTCCTCAACATAAGACATTTCCATTAAAAAACCGTTCGACAAAGCGTAGCGATCGGCCTCATTGTAGTAAAAATACAAAGGGTGAATAAAAGTACGATCGCGCTTCGTCAACTGAAACGGATCTTCCGAATTCGGGTCATCTCGGATATAAAGTTCCTCTCCCGCATAAGCTACGTAAAGCACTTCCTCCCCACTCTCGGCATCGCTGTAAAAAGCCAAACCCGAAGGATTCTCAAAGGGCGTCAAAACGCTAAATTTAATTTCGCCAGTTGCCCGTTCCAAACAATAAACCGTTTGCTCTGTCTTGTCAGAAATCCAAATTTCCTCATCCCGCACTGCAATATTTTCTACCCCAATCCCCGGAGTGTAAAACCGAGTAATTTCCCTGCCCGTACTGCTGTCAAAAACTACAATATACCCCGACTTCTGACAGGTTACGTACAGTGTAGAATCCCACACAGCAACGCCATCAGCCGGATAAGAAAGCGACACGAAATGTTCCGGTTTGAGATCTGCGATCGCTCCCTCCCGAATTGCCCCCCGACAGCAACAAATATCCTCATCCCTCGAAAACCAAACAGTATCTTCCCAAACCGCCAGCCCGGTTGCGCCAGCAAACTTTACTGTTTGATGCGGATTTAAAACAGTAGTGTTGTCCGTGGCGATATCGATCTCCAACAACAGCCCCTCAGTTCGATCGACAGCCAACAACCTATTACCTAAAAACGCAATTCCGTGCAGCGAGCTAACCCCGATCGGCCTTACCGTCCGCCACAGAGCAGGTTGTTTGTTAGAAGAAACACCAGAATCTAGAATCATTATAAAATATTGCCGATACTGTACAGAAAACCAGATTAGCAGCTTGTAGCCGATCGCTCGATATATACCAGCAAAATTGCTTACTTTCTCGATCGCAAGTTGCCTTCAAACAAAAGGGCTAACTTTGGTTGAACTTTGTTAATTCCAACCGCACTCTAGGTAAAAGTTGAGTCTAACTGCCTCGCCCCCCAGGTGCCGGAGAGCAAATCTAGCTCAGTATAACCTCTCAGTCAGCCCTCAAAAACGCTACACTTAATTCTCCATTGACCAAACTTGCACCACAAATCGTACCCATCTAAAGATATAAAGTTAAGTACAACAGATGACGAAATCTGCAGAAACTTTCGATAGAATAAAACCGTGCGACAAACTTCCTAGGTTCCTCAAGAAGGCTCGTTCATCATGGCGTGCACAAAGTCTACCCTACACACCGCAGCTTTTTCCTTGGTTCTGTCTTTGGGCCAGGTAGTTGCCCTTGCGATTTTCCCTATATCGGCCCAGGCTGCCAACAGCCCTGCAAATAACATTTACAGCCCCGCGCAGCCTCAGCTACCCACCCACTGGCACGGAGTTCAACCGCCCTCTCAAACCAGCAACCGACCCCCCACCCAACAGTCGGCAGCAGAGTGGAACACCTTTCAACCGCCCGAACAGGGAGTTCCCGGCAGGCGCGAAGGCGGAGGCACCCGCGGTCCCGAATGCGGGACAACGGCTTTGATACCTCAATCAACCATGGGACGGACTGTATCGGCAAAGCCTACATTCTTTTACCACGTTCCCGCAGCGATCGACAAAACAATTCAGTTTGAACTGGCTGACGAAAACGACAAAACACTTTACAAAAAAAGTTTCCGCATGGTAACTAGCGGTCCGGGAATTGTCAGCATCAGCCTCGCCGACGACCCCAACTCGCCCCCCCTGGAAGTCGGCAAAAACTATCACTGGTACTTTACAATTAAGTGCAATCCCAAACACGATCGAGACAACGTACTCGTTTCCGGGTGGATCGAGCGCATCGCCCTCTCAAGTACCCTGAAAACTCAATTAGAGGCAGCTTCCGAGCGCGATAGGCTCAGTATTTTCGCCCAACAAGCTCTCTGGTATGAATACATCGCAACTCTCGCTAAATTGCGCCTCTCCTCTCCTAGGGATGCAGGGCTAACGCTCAAATGGTCAGAACTTTTGAATTCCGTCGAACTCGGCAAAATTGCCCAGCAACCTTTAATTCAGAGCAAATTAACTCCAGCAAGTAGAAACTAAATCCCAACAGTCTTTCAAATCCGCCGTCCCGGCTGCTGCACCCTTGCCGGCCCGACGGCTTAGATTTTTCTGTCGTTCTAATTCCCCTTATTGGTTTGTCAAGCGATCCAATACCATTGGTTATTGTTTAATTTTTGAATAGATAGTGTAAAATAACCTAGTAGAAAATTTGCTATTTTCACAAAGAAGATATCTACCAACACCCATCATGCCTGCGATCGAGTGTCTCCAACACCAAAAAGTCAAAAAGCTAGCTTTATTCTATCTGGCGCAGGCATTCTGGGATTGAACCGATTTGAAGGATCGATGGCTCAACATCATTCGTTAAGCCAAATCGAACAACAGCTAATTATTGACAGCGGTTTCGATGTTTCAATCGCTCGCAGGCTTCGCCTTTGAAAAATTAGGGATTTCCCATCCTCTTTGCAGTTCATCTTGTTTGTAGTTCATCGCCATATCGCGGAAATCTGTTATGGAAAAAATATTAGTTGTAGACGACGAAAAAGACTGTCAAACAGTTTTAGCAATGTATTTAGAAAGCCGAGGATATCAAGTTGAATGCGCTTCCTCGGGCATGGAAGGACTCTCTATGTTTCAGAATGACTCCCCCGATTTAGTAATTTCCGATGTCATGATGCCTGAAATGGACGGGTTTGAGTTTTGCCGCCGCCTGCGAGCCCTGCGGTTGGGACAGTTAGTACCGTTTATATTCTTGTCCGGTCAAGGCGAGCTAGAATCGAAAGTTGAAGGTCATTCGATCGGAGCTGATGATTATCTGGTCAAGCCTTTCCAGTCTGAAGAAATATTAGCTAAAATTAAAGCTCAATTAGATCGCTCTCGGCGCATTCACATCGCCATCGGCCAGATAGTACTGCAAAACACTAACCCCAATCCAGCATTGCAGCAGCAAACTTGCACGACTGCGACTGCACCTGCACCTTTACCTTTGACTCCTGCTGAGGAAAGAGTTTTTTGGGAAGTAATTCAGGGGTATACTAACAAACATATCAGCGATCGGCTGTTTATCAGCCCCCGTACCGTGCAAGCCCATCTCGGCAGCATTTTCAGCAAGTTGCAGTTAGAAAATCGCACACAGCTAGTCAGATTCGCTGCCGAAAAAGGATACCAACCCCCTCAAGCATAGCCTTGGCTGCAGGAGATTAATAGCGAACTACCGCACGCGATCGTGATATAGCATCGTGACATAGCATCGCGACATAGCAAAGCATAGTAACCACCATCAGGCATTTTATCAACAAAACTGGGTCTAAAACCCCCTTCCTCCACAAACTCTAAAATAGTCAGCGAGAACCCAACTCTGATTTTTGAAGACCTCAGCGTACAATTTTCCAGAGCATTTTCCGATCGCACCCCTTCAGCCTGCACATTCATCCCACGTTCCCGCTAAGCTGTGAAACGTGGGACTTATCCTGGTTGAAGCTACAGCGGGTAAAGATTCACGACTCAGCTTCCCATTTGAGATCGGTTTTTTCGCCGTCGTGGAATGGCATCTTATAAAACCCCAATTTTTGTTCTACAATTAACCGAAAAAACGGCAAACCTTCGATCAAATACCTTTTCCACAGCCTTCTCGGTTCGCTTAACAGCCTGTATGCCCACTCGATACCCACTTCGCTCATCCATTTGGGAGATCTGGCTTTGTGACCTGCTTCAAAGTCAATAGTTGCACCTACTGCTAAGAAGATTTTGATACCCGTCAGTCGGTGTCTGTATTTAACCAGCCACTTCTCTTGTTTGGGGGCTCCCACTCCGATTGCTAGTACGTTAGCTCCCGATTCGTTAATCAGGTCAATTATTTTATCGCACTCGGCTTCGTTTTTTTCAAACCCAAAAGAAGGTGAGTGCGTGGCTACTACGATTTCTCTACCGACCTTTTTGTTAATTTTAATCTGAGCTTCTCTGGCAACACCTTCAGCCGCTCCCAACAAGAAAATTTTGATGTTTTCGTTGTTTGTATGATACGTGTAAAAAGCCGGGAATAAGTCAGATCCCGAAATTTTTTCTTTGAGAGGAGTTCCTAAAAAATTTGATGCATACATTAATATTTGACTGTCACAAACTCTAAAATTGCACTTGCTATAAGCTTCATAAAAATCGCGATCGTACTGCAATTTAATTAAGTGATCTACATTGGGAGTAAATACGACACCGCCATCTATATCGAGTTTCTCCAACAACTCTAATGTGGATAAGTTGTCAACGGATACATTCAATAAATCAACTGTTTTCATCTTTCATCCCCCAGAAATCTTTGTGTTGGCTTGCATCTAAAAATGTTACAGAAAAAGCTGGTACCAGTAAAAACACGGGGTTTTACGAGAAGTACATTTTGGGCTGTCCCTGCTTCAGTATATCCCCGCATCTTCCCTCCGTCCAGTGCATAAGTTTAAAGATTTTGTAAAGCGGCGCTCTTAACAGATAAAGATCGATTAAAAATAGATACTTAGCTAGATTTTTAGCTGTTACTAAGTCAGTTGTCACTTTTTCCATCCTGATTTTCAAATTTCAATACCGTATAAAATCTTACTTTATTTCAGAGCGACTTGCCAAGCCTGCAATTTCTGAGGAGGGATGGGAAAGTAGCACAATATGTAAAAAACTCTCAAATTTTGGCGCGATCGCTACTTTGCTAGTTTCGATCGCACCGGTGCCGATCGACAATCGGATTTGATGCATTCTCATCTATCTGGGATCGACAAGAGAAAAACCTGTGTCGAAAGCACTCGACCGCAACACAGCACAAAACCGACGCACTACCTCGCAGGTTAGAAGTCTGCAAACCCTCGCAGGCAAAGGTTTTTAGCGCACAGCAGCGGTTGCGCATCCCCGGACACCATGCTATAAAGACTTTATGATTACCATCAATCTCCAGCTCAAAACACAAAAACATCAATATCGCACAATCGATCGACAAATACGCTGACGGCTGTGGCAATCGATGCTGTGGCGAGCGAAGCTGCACTGGCCCAACAGACACGCTAATACCTTACCGACTCAAAAATTGCTAATTTTGGTAGATAATTTTGGTAGGAGATAATTTTGGTAACATCAGCCCGAAAAGTTAGAGTTTTAAGTATTATAGTTTTAAGTACGATCGACCAGAGCGTACTTGGCACGCTGCGAAATGCAGCCACTATTTCTATAAGTGTAAAATATTAACAGCAAATTAAATCAGCGAACCGAGAATCTCCTGCGATACCGTGACGTTGATAGCAAGAGCCATCAAGCAAGCAGATTTGAGCAACACACCACTAAGAGGGAAACATGGAAACTGAAAACGGCGCTCATATCGTACCAATTAGCAACCAAAGCAGACAGGTGCAACAATTCGCCAGCGACGAGGGAGAGGATTTAAGCGGCGCGCAGCCTCAAAAAGGCTTGAACCTAGCCCCCCTCCTGAGAACTTTTCAGCGACAAGCCTTAATTATTGTAGGAATTATCGGCATAGTTGGCGCTGCTGCAGTGTGGCAGATCAAAGGCAGCAAAAAAACTTTTCAAGGCGATTTTCGGATGCTAGTGGAACCCGTAACCACTGAAGCAAGAATAGCCGACCCATCGGCCCTCGCCAACCGCGAAGGGGGAGTGCCCAACCGAGATTTTTTCAGCCTGGATTACGCAACTCAACTAGAAATTCTCCAGAGTCCTCGAATGCTGTCATCTATTGTTAAACAAGTGCAAAAACGGTATCCAGATTTTAGTGAAGAGATTCTTAAAAAAGGATTTATCGTATTGCGATTGGGCGAGACTATCCTGGATCAAACTAAAATTTTAGAAGTCCGCTTCACAGGTCAAAATCCTCAATTAGTCCTACTTGTTTTGCAAGAAGCAAAAAAGAAATATTTAAAATACAGTCTTGACGAGCGCAAAACTCGCATTGGCGAAGGTGTTAACTTTATTGAAGACCAGCTTCCCGCACTCAACAAGCGCGTCAACAGCCTGAAATCGGAATTGCAGGTCATACAGCAGCAGCAAAAACTCACAAACCCGCAAGAGCAAGGCACTCAACTAACAGGGCAGCTTCAGGATATAGAAACATCAGATTTAGAGACTCAAAGACTGTTGCAAGAGCAGAAAACGCTTTATGCAAACTTGCAAAAACAATTAGATTTTACTCCAGAAGAAGCGATCGCGGCCTCCGCTTTGAGCGAAGAACCTCAATACAAAGAATTGCTAGCAAAGGTTAAAGAAGTAGAAGGTCAGATTGCTGTAGAAAGAGCTCGGTTTAAATCTGCCAACCCTTTAGTAGAAGCTTTAGAACGCAAGCGAACGAATTTAGGAGCTTTGCTCGACCAGCAAACACAGCGAATTTTGGGACAAAATTTAGCAGGCGCGACAGCTAATTCTAAAGTACAGAATTTTCAAAACTCGATCCGGATTGGCTTGATCAAACAATTGGTTGATACCGCCAACCAAATACAGGTTTTGGAAGCTCGCAGTCAAGCTATCACTCAGACTAGAAGCGATTTGAACCGCAGAGCGAGGGAATTTCCTGCCATTGCCCGCCGCTACAACGAACTGCAACAGCAGTTAGAAATAGCATCCCGCACTCGCGACCAACTGTTAACTCAGCGGGAAACCCTGCGCGTTCAAGCAGCTCAAAGTCAAGTGCCTTGGGAAGTTATTTCAGAACCCAGCATCCCCCGAGATCCTAAAGGAAACTTGGTTCCCGTGGCTTCTAAAGATAAAAACAAATTGTTCATGGCAGCGATCGGGGGATTGGTGTTGGGTCTGGGCACTGCAATTCTTTTAGAGAAGATGCGCGGTATTTTCTACTGTGCCGATGACTTAAAAGATGCTGTGGAACCGCCTTTGTTAGGAGCAATTCCCCTTGACAAAAGTGCCAAAAAATATTCCTATGCGTCTCTAGCTAACGCCTATGATGCGGTTGAAGGAAAAGGCAGTAAAAATAAGAACGCTGCTCAATTTATAGAAGCTTTTGACTCTCTGTACACAAACATCCGTTTTCTTTCTTCAAATCGACCGATCGGCTCGATAGCCATCGGCTCCGCAATACCGGGGGAAGGCAAATCCATGCTAGCTTTAAACTTAGCTCACGTAGCAGCACTAGCGGGGCAGCGAGTGCTCTTGGTAGATGCTAATTTGCACGCTCCCAGCCTCCACTTGATGCTGGACGTACCAAATTTTAAAGGATTGAGCAATCTGCTCGACGATCGGCTAGATCTTAACGACACGATCCAGCGATCGCCCCTAGCAGATAATCTGTTTGTGCTGACAGCAGGCGTTCCCCTACCGGGTACTGCCAGACGCCTTGCCTCAACTCAAATGCAGTATTTAATGGAAGAACTGCACGCCACATTCGATCTCGTAATCTACGATACCCCCCCGCTAGCTGAAAGTAAAGACGCTAACTTTTTAGCGGCCCGCACCAACGGTATATTAATGGTTGTCGCCATCCGCAAAACCAAACAATCTGCTGTCAAACAAGTTTTAGGTCAACTAGAAAATTTTGGCATTTCCTGTTTGGGAGTAGTTGCCAATCACCTCGGAAGCAGCAGAGATCGCAAAGTTGCCAAACCAACAGCAGCAATTGTTGGTGATAAAAACGAATATTTAAGTTTTTCACCAACACCCCCAGCCCTGCATAAGTTCGCTCCCAAAAAAGAATGACTTTCAGTCCGGACGGGATAAAAAGTTTGAATGTGGGCTTTGAATAATAGACATCTGGCAAAATTAAATTTTTGTGCGGATTCAGTTACAGGACTGAAGTTATTGCAGATCGATACTAGGGTGTTGTAAGACTAGGGTGTTGTAAGTCGCTAACTTGTTTCTGCGCAAACACCAGGAAAGTGGCAATCAGCTACCCGCCCCTCTTTCCTGTCCAGCTCTAGCAAAGGCATTCGCAGCGCCATCTCGAGCAGTAGTTTCTAGCGGGATTTCCGATGAAAATAACCTTTGTTCTTCCTACTCTCTGTCTGACCGGTGGCAGTCAATGTCTGATGCTGCACTAAAACAAATAGCGGCTTATACTTGGGAAGATGCAGCAGATCTCTATTGAGGCAGCACTTTATAGCGCCATGGAGCGCCAGGGGCGCTCGACTGACAAAATATAAAATTCAAGCTAATTTCAAGAGGCTGCAGCCAGCAGGTACAGTATGTGTTTGTTCCGAGATATTTTTGTGAAATAAAGCTATGGCCGCATTAATCCCATTAGTAATGTACGGCTGGATTCCTGTAGTTTTCTTCCTGTTTGTCAGGTATCCACCTCAGAGGGCGGTAATTGCGAGTTTTGTTATAGCGTGGCTCTTTTTGCCGCAAACCTCTATTACCATTCCCGTACTACCGCCGTACACAAAAATGTCAGCAACTTGCTACGGCATTTTGATGGCTACTATCCTCTACGATGCTGCGCGCATTACCACTTTTAAACCCGGTTGGATCGACATACCAATGGTAGTTTACTGTTTGTGTCCGATCGCGTCACAGATTACTAATAATGGTAGCCCGATTTCTCCAACTTTTAACCAAATTGTTTCTTGGGGACTGCCTTATTTTTTAGGTCGTTTGTATTTCGGTAATTTAGATGGAATAAAACAGCTAGCGATCGGAATTTTTGCAGGAGGTTTGGCTTACATTCCTTTTACTTTAATTGAAGGAGTGAGAGGCCCGATTTTGCACCAAATGGTTTACGGCGTGAATGCTTTTGAAGATTGGGGTCAAGCAAGGCGTTTGGGTGGCTGGAGACCGGTTGTATTCATGCAGCACGGTTTGATGGTGGGCGTGTGGATGATGACAGCGGCTTTGATCGGCTTTTGGCTGTGGCAAACAGGAACGCTCAAGAAATTTAAAGGCAAAAACATGAAGTTACTGTCGATCGTACTGATGGTAGCTTTTGCCCTGTGCCGTTCTACTGGGGCGTACAATTTATTTGGGATGGCCACGCTCGTATTGTTCTGCGCCAAATGGTTTCGCACCTCTTTGCCTTTGCTATTTCTGATTGGATATGTCTGCTTTTACCTGTACATTGCCGCATCGGGTCAATTCACCAGCGATCAAGTTATTGGGTTGATACTTCAGTTATTTGGGGAAGAACGAGCAGCTTCTCTCAAATTTAGGTTTGACAATGAAGAGATATTAGTAGAAAAAGCGCATCAAAGACTTCTGTTTGGCTGGGGAGATTCGGGCGGAAATCGGGTCTACAATGATGTAGGTGACGATATCTCAGTCACTGACAGTTTGTGGATCATTAATTTTGGCGTCCACGGTGTTGTTGGTTTAGTTAGTTTGTTTTCGGCTCTGCTGCTTCCTGTTGTGGTGTTTTGTTTGTTTAAGTATCCTGCCAGAACTTGGACTAATCCAAAAGTAGCGCCAGCAGCTACCCTCGCAGTAGCTTTAACTATGTATGTGTTTGATTGCGTTTTGAACGCTATGACTAATCCAATTTTTGCACTAATTGCCGGAGGAATCTCGAGTTTAGTATTGAAAGCTCCTGAAAGCCTGAAATCAAACAAAGGCAATTCGCCACCAGTGAAGCGAGCATTACCCCGTCAAAAATTCACTTAACAAACGCGAGATTCCCACGGAAACAGCTTTTTCAAGCACGAGAACGAGACAAATTCCACAGGCGTTCGTCCATAATTGACTGGGCCAGCAAGCGGCGGTAAAGGTCGCTTAATTGAATAGCTGCTCCAGTCCAGCTAAAGTTTTGGCTGACTCTTGCAGAGGCTTGTTTTCTGAGCTTTCTGGCCCACAATTCATCCAACAAAATTCGATCGATCCCTTCCGCGAAAGCAGCCGCGTCTTGAGGGGGAACAAGCAAACCTGTTTCTTCTGGGATTACGGTAAATTTCAAACCTCCGACGTTGGAAGCCACGACAGGCGTACCGCAAGCCATAGCTTCAATAGCTACTAATCCAAATGGTTCGTAATGGCTGGGGACAACACACACATCGGCAGCCGTGTAATAAAATGGCAGCACTTCGTGACTGAGGAGACCGGGAAACAGGGTTTGTTCGGCGATGTTTAATTCCCGTACTAATTGCTCAATTCTCTGCCTTTCTTGGTAGTCGCTCCGTTCTTGGTCGCTGCCTCCAGCGATAATTAACTTCAAATTGCCTTCGGCGCGAGTTTTGCAAGCTGCAAAGGCTCGCACTAAAGTATCAATTCCTTTGCGCGGGTCGAAACGCCCGACATAGAGTACGATTTTGTCGCTGGGCGAGAAACCTAATTTAGCCCGCGCTTGGGCTTTGGGGATCGATCGAAAATTTTCCGTATTTGTCCCGCAAGGAATCACTTCAATGCGACCTCGGCGCGAAACTAGTTCTCGTAAAGTTTCTCGCTCTTGAGGGCTAGTAGCAACTACGCAATCGGCTGATTCAAGAATTTGCTGTTCTACCGACATTCGCATCTGTGCAATTGGCGGCTGACAAGCAACAGACTGGTATTTGACAGCACCTAAAGAATGGTAGGTATGAACTACCTGAATGTTGTTCAGTTTTTTTAACTCAAGACCTACCCAAGCTGACAGCCAGTAATTGCTGTGAACTAAAGGATAATTCGTCCCTTCTTTGCTCTGAAATTTTTGAAATGCCGCGACAAATTCCGGCATATATTTAAATACTCGATCGCGCGGTACGAATTCGATCGGACCTGCTGCTAAACGAATTGTACGGCAGTAAGGCGAGTGCTGTACGATCGATGGATCGTTGGGATTGGTTTTGCGAGTAAACATATCTACTTGCCATCCCAATTTTGCTAAAGCTTCGCCGATTTGACGCACGTAGACGTTTTGACCTCCTGCTTCTTCTTTGCCGATTTCGGCTGCAGGGTCGCCGTGGTCGGAAATTAAGGCAATGGGCTGTCTGTCTGGAATTTTCGATCGAGCTGGAGTGAAGGCAGTAATTGATGGACGTTCGCTGTAAACCGAATTCTGAGGAGTACGAAATGCTGTTTCTTCAGTCAATGCTGCCGGCTGTCCGTTAAGTGGTGACATATCTTTAGGTTGCTGTAGAAGAGCGATGTTTTGAGTTTTGATTTGAAGGCCTGTTTCTAGAGTTTTGGTTTTGACCTCTGCGAGAAGTTTCCTATTTCAAATTATGAGTTGAGAGCAAATTGCAGGACTGGTGCAGAGCGTTTCGATCTGCGGCAGGAATTACGCGAAAATTAGCTTGCTGGGCTACTAATAGCGGAATGTAAGGTGCGCAGTGCGCACCTACATTTATAAATTTTGCGTAAACTCTTAAAGTGCTATTGAATAGCAAGTTAAGACATCAAAAGGTTGGTGTTTTTACTCCTCTCAAACAGCAGTCGGGGTTAAAGTTCGGACGCGACCGTTTTTCGAGAAACTGTCTGCTAGAATTTGGCGGTAAACTTCCTCGTAACCTTCAGTCATTTTCTGAGCGCTGAAGTTTTTAATTACGTGTTCCCGACAGTCGCGGCGGTTGAGTTGTATTGCTTTATCGATCGCGGCCGCGCACTCGTCAACGGTATGGCACAAAAAGCCTGTTTTGCCGTGGTCGATGATTTCGGGAGTAGAACCCATCGACATGGCAATTACCGGCGTACCTGTTACCATCGATTCCACCATCACTAAACCGAAAGGTTCGCGCCAAGTAATGGGAAATAAAGTGACGGCTGCATTGCCCATCAAAACGCTTTTTTGAGCGTGATTGGCTTCTCCTAAGTATTGAATTTGTTCGCCATCAATGTGCGGTTTAATTTGCGACTCAAAGTATTCCCGGTCTACCACATCTACCTTGCCGGCCATTTTTAAAGTCCAGCCAGATTTCTTAGCAATTTCGATCGCCAAATGCGGCCCTTTTTCTGGAGAAAGTCGCCCCAGAAATGCTAGGTAGGGAGGGTTTTGCGGGCTTTCGTAAAAATCGTAAGTAGTGTAGTCGATGCCGTTGTAAACTGTCGCCACGCAATTGAGATTTAATCTCGACTCGCGTTGAGCGTCAGAGATGCTGACGTATGGCTGACGGCGCGCGTAGGTAAATAATTTCTCGTTGTCCGGTGTGAAAATGCCGTGAAGAGTGTGCACTGTCGGAGTTTTGACGAGGTTTGCATAAGGCAAAGCCGCGCAGCCCATGTGGGAATGAATTATGTCAAATTCGGCTGCTTTTTCGTAAACCCGACTCAGTTGCAGCATTTCGTAGATGCCGTATTCTTTGACTTCTTTGTCTAAACGCAAGGCTTGCGGGTGAACTGATTCCAGTTTCGCAAGACTGATTGAATCCCCTGATGCGAAAAGCGTTACTTCGTGACCTCGCCTTACCAATTCGTCGCACAGCAGTCCGACTACTAATTCAATGCCGCCGTAGGCGGGAGGCGGAACTCGTTCCCACAATGGTGCTACCTGAGCTATACGCATACGGAATCCCTGTAAAAACTGCTGAAAAATTCAAATTTCAGAGCGTTGGCACACTACATCTAAATCGATGAGAGTAACTGCTGCAACACTTATGTAGATTTAAGAAAATCTTTATAATTTTGTAAACAGTTATGAAGTAGTGAAAACCGAACCGAAATTTTTCGGTTTCCCGCAAAAACTGGCTTAGTTCTGGATGGGCGCGCTCTATATATAGATAGAGTGCTGCGAGCCTTGCCTCTATATATAGTGTCTCAAACTATAAATTCTCAACATCCCCCAAGTTATTATCGGAAGCAACGAATTTTTCGATCGCCAGTTTTTTCCCACTGTACTAGCAAAAATTGCTGGCGATCGCAGGTTAATATTTGCCTATCATTTTCCCGATTCCAGAATAGGACATTTGCGATCGCGCGATCGGGGTGGATTTGATTGGCAACCCGTCAACTGGCAATTTGAAAGTTAATTCAAACGGCAAATATCTAGCCTGCATTGCAATTCCGCCGCTTATAAAAACCTAGGCAAACCTGGGTAAGCTCTGCGGTATGAGCTTTAAACGTTCTTACAAGCGTGCTTGCGCTTCCTCAGTGTCGGGGTTGACCAAGAAACTCCAGTTAGAAACGCTATAATAATCACAACGACGTGATATTTTAGCGGAACGTTCAATCTTTTTATTTAGTTGATTCCACTCGCGACCGACTTGCTTTTCTAAGTTCACCTCAGAATAGGCGGTTAAGAAGCGAGGTATTTTTTCACTTAATTTCATTGCCCTGCGAGCAATCACCAGCGCGGCAGATTCATCGCTGGCTAATCCATAGCAACCGATCTTTGTGTGTTATCACCAGTCGAGCTACTTCGCCATCTAAAATGGTAGAGATTAACTTTGTAAGTCCCTTTTTGCGGTAGTTCATGCCGCTACCCAAATCTCTGTCCACTAAACTACCTAGATTCAGGTTATTAAATTCTCGGTAAATCTAGATAAATTGTCAACAGTCGCTTACCCTACACTTAAACTATGTAAAAGATTGTATCCCTCTCAATGGAATTTCCGTTTTTTTACTTACACTGGTTTAGGTATTGGCGTTTGCTTTGTTTGGATAGTTTCGTAGCGAGATGATTCAGTATGGGTGCTCAAAAGCAAAATAAGGCTCAGAAGTATAGAGTTCAGCAGAAAAATATTGCCCAAAATTTATTGCGACAGGCGCAAGATACATTCCTGGTAGGTGCTTTGCCGATCGCCCTCGTTGTCACCACACCCGCGATCGCCCAGGCATTCACAGGACTGTACGTGTTTGGCGATAGTCTGTCTGATACTGGAAACGTCTATCGGTTGACAGGCAATCTCTTTCCTCCTTCGCCACCCTACTTTAACGGACGACTTTCTAACGGGCCTCTCTGGGTAGAAGACCTGGCCACTCTATTGGGACTGCCCGTTGACCCAAACAAGAACTTTGCCTACATCAGTGCCACCAGCGGAGATACCAACACGGCTCCTATTCCAGGCCTACCGGGCTTGCAGCAAGAATTTCAGCAATTCCAGCTTGCCAATCCCGTTGTAGATCCCCATGCCCTCTACACGGTTCTGATCGGGAACAACGATTATCTTGGCGGAGGGCAAACCAACCCTGCTGTACCAGTCGGCAATACTATTGACTTTGTGCGATCGCTGGCAGACTCCGGTGCCCGCAATATTATGGTCAGCAATTTGCCCGATCTGGGCAAAATTCCCTTGGTAACAGGCGATCCAACTACTTCCGCCGGGCTAACTGCTTTAACAACAGCCCACAATGCCCTACTGGCTCAGCAAATTGATTTGTTGCGTCAGGCAAGACCCGACCTCACCTTGATCTCTGTGGATGTAGCCTCCCTATTGAACAACGCTATTCGATCGCCACAACAGTTTGGCTTAACCAATGTAACCGATGCCTGTCTGCCCTTCTCTCCAGGTTTAGAACTATTCCCCACCCAACCCCCCTGCTCGAACCCAGATACCTACCTGTTCTGGGATCGGATTCACCCTGGCAGGGTCGGTCACCAGCAGATTGCAAACACTGCCTTCAGAGCGATCGAATCCGCCGCCGTTCCGGAACCTGTCACAACTCTGGGAATGTTTACCTTTGCCGTGTTTTTAGCAGGTGCAAAGGCAAAAAGGAGAAAGCTCAAAGGAGTGCAGAAAGATGTCTGCTGAAACATTAGTTAACTGGCTGGAAGAACGCACCGAATTAGGCATATTATCCCGCGATATTTTACAAGATCTCGCGCGTGAAATGGGGCTGGCAACTTTTCCCCCAGGATTTCGAGTTTTGATACCGCGATTGTTATTGCAATTGCTATAGTATCTGTAGGTAGTGTAAAACTCGGTTACGCACTCGCGGTCGATCGAGCTAGATTGCGGATTCGTTCTCGACTCAGGAAAGCGATCGACATTGCTGCTGGCTGGCTTACGATCGCCGTAGGAATATTTTCGATCGTAAAAACTTAGTCATCGATAGAAATCAGCAAAGCTATTTGACAGAAAATCCCTCTCTAATTTCATCGACTCCAATACCTGCGCCAGTGAAACAAATTCTCCCGTAAATTGCGCAAAAAAGTATTGCTGCGATCGCGCTGCAACTGCCAAATAGCAGCAGTTAAACCGTTAATTTCCGCAAAAGCAGGCCAGACAACAGGAAGTTCAGCCAAATCCTGAACCTTCATTCCCTGACGCACCGCTAAAGCAATAACGTGAATCAACTCAGCAGCCTGATGACCAACAATACTAGCTCCCAAAATCTCACCGTTGCGACGCCCGACAATCTTGCAAAAACCAGTTATTTCCCCGCACATTTGAGCTTTTTCAACATTTTTAAAATATTCCACAGCCACAAGGATATCATCGCCAAAACGCCTGCTAGCTTGCGCTTCAGTCAAGCCAACCCTAGCTAACTGCGGGTCAGAAAAAATTGCCCAAGGAATTCCCCGATAATCAATTTTAAACACTGGTAAAAACAAAGCATTTTTCACCGAGATCGCAGCTTCGGCATTAGCAATGTGGGGGAACGGATAACCCCCAGCCGCATCACCGCAAGCATAAATACTGGGATTAGTTGTTTGCAGTTTGTCATTTAAAATCAACCCCTGCTTGTTGAATTTAACACCAGCAGCTTCGAGATTTAAAGACTCAAAATTAGGTCGGCGGCCCGCTGCTAAAAAAATCTCCCCAGCTTCGATCGCCCTTGCACCTGCTTGCACCCACTTTTTACCATCAATAATCCTAGCTTGAGTCACCTCAGTATCAGCCAGCACCCGCACTCCTTCAGCTTCCATAACAGCTTGAATCAAACGGGCGGCATCCGCATCTTCTTTCATCAAAATGCGAGAACTCCTGACAGCAATAGTGACAGCAACTCCCAGGCGAGAAAAAGTCTGAGCAACTTCAACACCGCTGGGATCGCCACCGAGAACCACCAAACTTTCCGGCAACTGTTTGAGCTTAGCTAATTGCCCGAGAGTTTCCGCAGTAAAATAGCCGATCGAGGCCAGTCCTTCAATATTGGGAATTGCCGATCGACTCGGACAAGCCAGTAAATAACAGCGCGATCGCAATTTTCGCCCCCCAACAGCAAAAACCAAATTCGGTTGAGCAATAAACTCGCCATTGCCAACAATTACATCAACACCGCGAGCAGCCAGAATATCTACAGAATTAATTTCATTAAGATTAGAAACAACCGCCTCAGCCCACTGCAAAACCCGATCGAACTGCAATTGTGGGGGCAAAGGCGAACCAGCAGCCGCCCACTGAATGCCGAACTGCTGGTGGCTTACCTGCTGGGCAAAACGGCCGCTTTCGCTCAAAATTTGGCTGTATTTTCCACCAAGTTCGATCGATCCTTGTCCCCCAGCAGGCAAATCTTGCGAACTATTTAAAGGCTCCACCAAAGCCACCCTAGCTTGGAGAGAACTAGCCATCAAAGCAGCATAGCGTCCGGCAGAAGTACCGCCAACAATCACTAAATCGTAGTCAAGCATAAATAGTCATTAGTCATTAGTCATTAGTCATTAGCCTGCAGTCAGCAGTCATTAGTGCGAGCGTCCCCGCTCGCTTTCGGAGAGTCATTAGTTCCAAGAACACATAACAAAGAACACATCACTAATGACTAATGACTGATGACTTCTTTAATTGCAGCAATCAGCCGGAGATTATCCGCGCTCTCCCGCACAGCAACCCGAAAAAAGCGATCGCCCAACTGAGGAAAACTCAAACAATCCCGAATCAAAATCCGGTGCCCTTCCAACAAAATTTTTTGCAGTCGAGCAACCGACACGGACGACTCAACCAACAAAAAATTAGCCGCACCCGGAAACGGGCGCAAACCCGGCAAACTAGCCAAACCCTCAAACAATTCCCGGCGGGCCTCAGGCAGCCAATCCCAGGTTTGCCGCTCGAACGCAGCATCCTGCAGCGCAGCAACAGCAGCAGCAGCAGCCAAAGCATTTACAGGCCAAGGATCTCGCCACAACTGCCAGCGACGCAGAATATCCGGGTGAGCGATCGCGCAACCCAAGCGCAGTCCCGGCAGAGAATAGAACTTAGTGAGCGATCGCAAAATCACCAAATTCGGGAACTGCTCCACCGCACCAATTAAACTTTCCCCGGTTTCCGGCGGCAGAAAGTCCATAAAAGCCTCATCTACCACCACCAAACCCAATTGCCCGACACAAGGCAAAATCGCCTCTCTAGAGAACAGCAAACCTGCGGGATTGTGCGGGTTGTTCAGCAGCAAACCCCGCGAGGCACTGCCAGAGGAAGGGACAGGGAGACTGCAAACTGCAGAGAAGGGGGAAAGACGAGAAACGCACAAACCATCAGTTACAGCATTTCCCGTCCCGCTTGTTAGTTCAGAGCGCAACATCTCCAAATCGAGGGGACATTCCAGTACCTGCGCGCCGAAAGCCTTCAGAGCTCGAAAATAATCGCCAAAAGCCGGCGCAACCAAATAAGTCCCATCCAACTCAGATAAATCCCGAGCGGCCCAAGTCAACAGTTCCGCCGAGCCGTTCCCCGGCAAAATCCAATCCGGGTCAACCTTCAAAGCCTCGCTCAAAGCAGCCCTCAACTCTCCATAATCCGGATCTGGGTAAGCTGTCAGACTGCTGAGCCGATCCTGAATCGCCGCCAGGGCAGACTGAGGGGGACCCAAAGGACTGATACTGGCAGAAAAATCGAGAATCGCAGAAGCAGGGCAGCCAGCCACTGCGGCTGCCCAAGCTAAATTGCCCCCGTGTACAGGCCTAGCCAAGACTTAGTTCACCAGCAGTTAGGAGTTTTTAGGCGGTGCAACTCTGTCCTTAAACAACTTGCCCGCTGAAAACGCAGGGACTTTAGTTGCCGGGATTTCCATCTTGTCGCCGGTTTTGGGATTGCGGCCCTCGCGGGCCTTGCGTTCCCTCGACTCAAACGAGCCAAAACCTACCAGCGTCACTTTGTCGCCCTCGGAAACGGCTTCCATGATTGCTTCCAAAGCAGCGCTCAACACGGCATCTGCCTGTTTTTTAGTCACGCTAGCCTTGTCTGCTACTGCATCAACCAATTCACCTTTGTTCATTGCACACTCCTTATGGATTAGCAAAATACGTTAAACAGAGTTCAACTATTAGCTGCGAGCTATCAACTGCATTCGGGTGCAGATTCGGAGTTTCGGCTTCCCAACACTCCTCTTCTCGCGCCCTCCTCAAGAACTCCTGTTTCCGACCAATTACCCTAGGGTAATTGGTCGGAAAAGGAATTTGGATTTTTAACTGCTAAAAACCCCACAGAATCTAATTTTCACTGCATTATTCTAAAGTCCGATCGGTCGATATGGATCGGTAGAACCTTTAATTTATATGGATTTGGACAATTTTTAGAATTAATACTTAAATTTTGATACAAAAATACCACCTCGGAGAGAGGATTTCTCCGTTTAGTGGCCTTCTGTGCCCGAAACCAGGTACACAACACACATAAAATGTCATTTGTCAAGAGGTGAGAGCAATTTTTTTCGTCCGTGCAGGGGGAGGGGGAGAGGGGGACAGGGTAAGTTCTGAGTTTTAAGTTTTGAGTGTTGAATAAAGAACTATCTTTAACTCAAAACTCAAAATTCAAAACTCAAAACTCCTTCTTCTACCTTGGCTGAACCGGTTGACTGCGCTGCAACAGTTGGCGGGCGTCGGGACTGATATTGTTTTGGTAGCCGAAGTTCGATCGATCGCTATCGTCCAAAATCTGCGGCGTCAGCAGCACAATGACTTCTGCCCGCTCGTTAACCTTATTCGTCCTTCTAAACAGCGAACCGATAATCGGTAAATCGCCCAAAATCGGAATCTTGCTCGCCTCAGTCCGTTCTTGATCGCGGATGATACCCGAAACAATCAAAGTTTGGCCGTCCCGCAAGCGAATCAATCCCGACTGTAAAGAACGCTCTTGCAGCAGCGTGATCGCATTGGTATTACCGGCACCAGTGGTTAATTGTCGCTCGGGGCCTACTGCTCTTACCACCGGATTCACCCGCAAAGACACAAAACCGTTATCGTCAACTCGATCGACAGCAACTCCCAACTGCAAGCCCGCATTGCCTTTTTGCGCTGTCACCGTTGTGGTACTTTGAGTTTGCGTTGCCTGCGTTTGCTGCGTGATGTTAGTAATCACCTCTTCAGTAATATTCACATTTGCCGTTTCCCCCTCCTGCACGACCAAAGTCGGATCAGTCAGGATTTTCGCGTTGCGGCTGAGAATATTTGCCTGAAGCGTAGACAGGAAGCGTCTCGGATACTGGAACAGCGGGAACAGCTCGAAAGTCGCGCTTCCTATACCAGTCAGCGCTCCAGTTGTCAAGCTTCTGGTGAACGGCGTATAATCGCTAATCCCCACTTGTGACGGGTTGTTGGTAATTGGTGCTGTCGGCTGGATGAACAAGCCCCCTCCTGGAGCTGTCAGCGGCACGTTGATGATGTTGCCGTTGAGATCGTAGAAAACACTGTCCCTAGCATCTGTGGGAATATCTCGGTTGTTAATAATCGGCCGAGCAGCTATGCCGCCGGTTGTAGTATTGGCATTGGGCGGATTGACGCCACCAAAATTGACGATCGCAGCTCCCCCGTCGTTAACAAAGAAACTGTCGTTAATGCCGAAGGAAAAGCTGGTATTGGTGTTGTTAGCTCCCGACAAGTTGATGTCGATTACCTTGACGTTGACAGCCACTTGACGGCGGCGCAGATCGAGCTGGGTCAAGAAAGCTACAGCCATATCAACTTTGCGCGGATCTCCCACTAAAGTGATTGAATTGAGCCTCGCATCCGCCAGCACGGACAGTCCCCGCAACAGCAGCGGGCCGGTGCCTTCCCGAGCTCCAATTGCTTTAATGTCCGGTTCCCGAATTTCCACATCCCGCGCTGCATTTCCTTGCCCCACCGTTTGAATCGTCACCCGAGTAATCGGCAGTTGAGTTTCCGCACCTTGAGCGCTCAAAAAGTTAGCTGCATCGGTCGATCGAACTTGATTGAGGCGCAGAGTCCGCACGATGATATTGCGCGAGTCTATAGGCAAACTCGACCCGACAAAAATCGTCCGCCCGACGCGGTTGGCTTGCAGCCCGCTGATCCGCAGTACGTAGTTAAAAACATCCTGCACCGACTCGTTTTCAATGTCCAAGGAAATCTTCGGCCCTTCATCGCCGGCTGCGGCTCCCGGTTGGGCCGGGGCTGCGGGCTGTCCGGGAGCTCCAGGCGCACCTCCGCCTGTAAAAGCAATATTCAGTCCGGCAGCTCTAGCCAGCAGAGCTAAAACGTCCCGTACCGGGGCGTCGCGGAGTACCAAACGGGGGATGCGCTCTGCCGAACTCAGTTCGATATATGCTCCTTGCGGGGCAATGTTAGAAACGGCAATATCTCCCAAAGGCGGAGCGACGGCTCGGGGGAGGAAGGGCGGGGCTTCCAGTGCCGGAGATTGGATCTCGCTGGGCAAAGGTGCGCGATCGCTCCTGGTAATGTTAACTTGAGGGTTTGGCACCAGTACGTCCGGGTTTTGAGAGGTGCGGACTTGCGCTTGTCTGGGCGCGGTTTGGCTCAGCGGCAAGCCGGGAGGCGGCGGAGGTGCTGTTTGGTCTAAAGCTGGCAATTGCGATCGAGCTGCTTGGGGAGACTGCACGGTGCCGCCCGTTCTAGCAACTTGCAGGACGATGCCTTGCCCTTGTCCCTGAACGACTTGTCCGTTGGGAACGCTATTGGTGCCCGCCACTACTACGCGGATGCTGTTAGCTTCGTCCTGCCTGATTTCGATCGAAGAAATCCCTGGTGCCGGATTGTCTTGGCGAAAGCTGTTGCCTTGGGGCAAGCGGAGCTGGGTGTTGGTAATTGTGGCTTGGTATGTATTGCCGCTGTTAATTCCAAAAACTTGCGGTCGATCGCCCTTTACTGTCGCTAGGACAATATTTACTCCATTATTGGCTTGACTTATTTGCACTCCTGTGACTTGGGTGGGTGCCGCCCAAACAGGGGCCTGCGCTACGAGAACTCCGGCAACGCTGCTGAAGATTCCACCACTTATTCCACCACTTAAACGTAGATGCTGTTTCACATTCCCTCCTCAACTAGACTTTGTTGTTTTTGTTGCTGAATTAGTTAATTCCGAAAGCAGCAAGCATTCGGATTCCGGCCTAATTTTCCTGCGGCATAATTTCTGAAAGTAGCAGGCAGAATTTACAACCTAATTATCGATGCCATGCAAAAAAATATTCTTCTGGCATTAATAATTTTGGGACTTCTGCCTGCTGACTTTTACCTTTTATAGCAGCCGCAGGAGCGAATGCATGAGAAATACTTAATATCGATCGCAAAAATACCGCTATCTTGCGCCCTTAAGACTGGCGTTAAGGCTTGGGAGTTGCCGCAGCAGCCGGAGAAGGACTCGGAGTTGGCGGTTTTTCTTCTTGCTTGAGAGGCAGCAAGGCGTGCAAGTCAAAAGATGTTTTGATTCTAGTTTGCGGTTGTTCGATCGGAACTATTTTCCCTTTCTGAAATTCCACCTCAGATACTTGCTGAGTTGATTGTGCGAGTTCGGATTTCAAATTTCTCACCACTAACAGCGACTGCATCAACTCCAAGTTGCGCGTGAAATTGCGAGTTTGAGCGAAATTGCCTTCAAACTCTACCTTGAACTTTTTGCGCCGCAGTTTGCCCGCTAGGGAAGGCCCGAAAGAGGTATCGCTGAGAATATCCGGATCTGGAGTTGGGACTCCCGCAGCCGCAGGTGCTGCTGTTTTCGAGATATCCGGCTCAAATTTTGTTAGTTTGGCTTTGTCAGATTCCGTCCGCACGCCCGCATTGATCCGGTTAACGAGCTGAGTTATGTCAAACAGCAGCGTGTTGGCACTGGCGTCGCTGGCAAACATTGCCGTCACGGTGGCGCGGCGCTGTTTGGCTTCTTCTTGCTTTGCCTCGGCTTCAGCCTTTTTCTGAATTTGAGCTTGGAGTTGCTGCTGCGTTTGTTTGCTTTCGGCAATTTTTTGCTTGATTTCGCCGCCTTTGGTCATTTCTGGCAGTACGAACTGGTAGCCGATGTAGCCTGCAAGTCCGAGGCCGAGGACGGCGACGCCTATCGCTTGGACTTGTGGCGTCAGCTTGATGCCGAAGATTTCGGTTCCTGCGGACTCTTCTGCTTGTCCCCCGCTGGGAATAAACTCGTTTGCTGCTGTCATGGTTTTTTGACCTCACCTGTTTGGGGTTCTAGCACTCCTTTTTCTTGAAGTGATTCGATGCGGATTGCCAGTCCGTCTGCTTGCTTGCTCCGCAATTCAGGGAGCAATTCGGAGGCGACAGTCGGACTGAGGGTAGTTTCAATTTTATATTCGACGATCGGCCGCAGTTTGGGAAGTTCTGTGGCACTAGCACCTGGTGTCCGCACTCGCAGTTGTGTGGGGTTATCTTTTAATGTGGCTGCGATGAGTTTGGTGTCAGTATCCAGAAAGAACGGAGAGCGCTGAACGAGCAGCATAAAGTCGTTTACTTGGTCGAAAGTGCTGGCAATTCCAGAGATTACGACCTTTGCTGGCTGCTGCGGGGCAACTGGGGTAGGAGCTGCTACTGGGGTGGGGCTGGCCGGGGACGGGCTGGCTCCTGGAGACGGACTCGCCCCTGGGGAGGCTGCGGGGGTAGCTGCCGGGGGTGGTGGTGCTGCAACGGGGGACGGGGTGGGGTCGATTTGCTCGATTCTGGCAATTTGCACTCCGGTGGGGGTACGGGCGCTCAAGTCTTGAAACATCGCCGACCAAGGTTTAATTTGGTCGAATACTCCGGCTAAGGCTTTGTATTCGGCAGTGATTTTGTCGGTTTCGGCATTGATGGCTCTGATGGCACTGGCTTGAGTGTTCAACTTTGCCACTTCTTGCTCGAGGATGGCTTGTTCTCCCGCCAAACCGCTGTTTTCGTTAGTTACCCACCACCAGGCACCCATGACTAGGGCGTTGGCACCGAGGGCAAATAGCAGCGCCCCGACAAGGGGCAGTTGGTCTTTTGCTGAGCCGCCGCTCCTTTTAGAGGTGGTTTTGGCTGCTACGGCCGGTTTGTACTCCGGCCGATCGTTGAGAAAATTAATGTCTAGACTGTACATGGCGTCACTCGATTTTAGATTTTAAATTTGAGCTTTTAGCTGCCAGACCGATCGCCCGATTTCGGAAGAGAAGGATTTATTTGGGGAAGAAAGAAACTCCTCATTTTTCAACTATAAAAATTTAATTTCGGGATTCTTTCTACTTTGACTATTCTACCTTCTCGCTTCTACCTTTTACGTTCAAAATTGTCGGGCAACTCTATTTCTCAAATCGGTTTTTCTATCTATCATCTTGAATTCTTGGGTCAGCTAACCTCCCTCAGTCCTAAACCTAAAGCTACTCCTAAACCTGCTCTCTGTTCTGGGCTAATGTCGTCGCTTACTTCCAATCCGAGGGTTTCTACGGGATCTACTTGAGAGGCGGGCAAGCTCAATCTTTGCATGAAAAATTCGTCGAGTTTGCCAATCGCGGCTCCGGGACCGGCTAGCAGCAGTTGCGCTACTTCCAGCTCTTCGCTCTGGTTGAGGTAGAAGTCTACCGAGCGCCGCAGTTCGTCGGCTAGTTCTCCCAATACTTTAATCATGGCATTGGTGCCGGGATTGATATCTCCGGAGTTACTCATTGTATCTGTAACTGGCAGAGTCATGCCTTGCAGTTCGCTTGTGTCTCTAGTAGGTGGCAGGTTCATTGCTTGGTTGAGGGCGCTCTGGATTTGGTAGGTGCCGATCGGGATGGTACGGTTGAACTGGGGTATGCCGTCCACTACTATAGCTAACTCGGTACTGTCAAATTCGATGGCGGTGAGGACGGCGGCTTCTTGGGATGAAAATTGTTGCAGTTGCTCTTTGAGGGTGCGGATCAGGGCAAAGCTGGTTACTTCCAACACGTCGATGACGAGTCCGGCTTCTTTGAAGGTTTCGATGTAGGTGTCGGTAACTTCCCTGCGGGTGGCTACCAGCACGACCTGCACTTTTTCTACGCCGTCTTCATCGACAAACAAGCCGATTTTTTGATAGTCTACGTCGGCGTCTTCTCTGGGAAAGGGCAAGTAGAGTCCGGCTTCTGAGTTCATGTATTCCCGCAGTTCGTCGTCGTTGAGTTCTGAGGGAACTGGAATGAGGCGGATGACTGCTTCGCGGCCGGGAATCGCTGTGGCTACTTTTTTGGCTTTGATTTTGTTGTCGGCCAAAACTGTGCGAATCAGTTCTGCTACTGCTGGCGGATCTACTATTTGTCCTTCTTGTACTACATCTTCGGGTACTTCTATGGAGGCTAGGGTGGCTAGTTTTAATGCCTGACCTTTCTTTTCGAGTTGAACGACGTTGATGCGTTCCGGGGATATTTCGATCCCGATTCCTGGCTGGCGGTTGGAAAATAGACCTTTGAAAAAGTTAACCATGTGATTGCGATGGCGAAGGGGAGCGGTCGATTTTAGATTTTAGATTTTAGATTTTAGATTTGGTCCGCAGACAAATCTGGGAGCTGGAACTTGGGTCTAAAATTTGGGGATCGGCGAAGGGCAAGGCGGTTTGCAGTCCCGCGATCGCGCTTTCCGAGCATATGCTACCTAATGTAGCCGAGAATGGCTAGAGGAACGCCAATGTCAATAATTTGCAACTGTTCGGATTTTCGATCGAGGCTGCGAATCACCTAAAGCTCCCGCTCGCCAGTACCCCATGATACCGATAACGCAAACTCGGAGCCTCGCACTGCTGGGTTGAAAATGCTGGATGGGAATAATGGAGGGAATCTATTGACCTCAGCATCATACCTAATAAGATCGCAATCCAAACAATTACGAATGAGAGCGATAAGTCCGTCCACCTCATTAAACGTAAGATCTAGACTGCTAAAAATCTTGCTGCTTGTGCCTTCTTCCTTCTTCCTTCTTCCTTCTTTGATTCTCAATAAATTTTATGAAACGTAAATCTTGGCAACTGTTTGCTATTTTTGGAATCTTGGGACTCTTGCTCTCTGCTGTTGTCAGTTGCAGCAGGGGCGCTACTAATTCTGAGTCCAATAATACTCCGAGTATTGAGTTCTGGACTATGCAACTGCAACCTCAGTTTACTGAGTATTTTAACCAGACGATCGCGGCTTTTGAAAAGGAAAATCCGGGGGTGAAGGTGCGCTGGGTTGATGTACCTTGGTCGGCGATGGAAAGCAAGATTTTAGGAGCGGTTTCGGCGAAAACTGCGCCGGATGTGGTGAATCTCAATCCCGATTTTGCTGCGCTGTTAGCGGGACGCAATGCTTGGCTGAATTTGGATGATAAAATACCGAAGCAAGTGCGATCGAGCTATCTACCAAATATCTGGAAAGCTAGCGTGCTTGAGGGCAAAAGTTATGGCATTCCTTGGTATCTGACAACTCAGGTAACTATTTACAATACGGAGTTGTTGAAAAAAGCTGGCATTGCTAAACCTCCCACTAATTATACTGAGTTGGCTTCTGTCGCCAAACAGGTGAAGGAAAAGACCGGTAAGTTTGCTTTTTTTGTGACTTTTGTGCCGGAGGATTCGGCGGAAGTTTTGCAGTCTTTGGTGCAGATGGGCGTGACTTTAGTTGATGCTGATGGCAAGGCTGCTTTTAATAACGATAAGGGTAAGGCTGCTTTTCAATATTGGGTAGATTTGTACAAAAATGGACTTTTGCCGCAGGATGTTTTGGTGCAGGGACATCGCAGGGCGATCGAACTTTATCAAGCTGGAGAAACTGCTTTGTTGGGTTCTGGACCTCAGTTTTTGAAGGCGATTGCTGATAATGCTCCGAGTATTGGTGCTGTTTCGGCTGCTGCACCTCAAATTACTGGGGAAAGTGGCAAGAAAACTGTGGCGGTGATGAATTTAGTTGTGCCCAGAGATAGCAAGCGGCCGGATGATGCTGTGAAGTTTGCTTTGTACGTAACTAATTCTCAAAATCAGTTGGCTTTTGCTAAAGCTGCTAATGTTTTGCCTTCGACGGTTGAGGCTTTGCAGGACAATTATTTTAAGAGCGTTCCGAATGATGCTCCCGCGGCCGATCGAGCTAGAATTGTCAGTGCTTCTGGTTTGGAAAAAGCCGAGTTGCTGCTGCCACCTTTGAAGGATATTAAGAAGCTGCAAAAGGCGATTTATGACAATTTGCAAGCGGCGATGTTGGGTGAAAAGTCAGTAGAACAAGCTGTGGCTGATGCGGCGACGGCTTGGAATCAACGATAGTTGTAGTTGAGACAAAAGAAACCGGGTTTTTACTCTAACTGTTGATAACAACGCAGGATTGTCGTAAAAAACCCGGTTTCTGGCTGCCGATAAGTCCAAGATTTTTGAAGCTGGGGCGGGCATTTTTTTTGCGATCGCCCCTTGCTTTTTTTGACATCTTGACCTATTATTAAAGAATGGGAATCCGTGCCGTCATATAACAACGTAAATCAGCTTTTAAATGTAGGGTGCGGATCTTCGCAAAGCTTCAAATCATCTTTTCTCTGTCAGGCATTTAGGACAAGGCAGTGCCGTTTCCTCACAATATTTCTTGAGACTGAAAGTTGTATTTTATCAGTTCGATAGCACATTATTGTCAGACAGGTAGGGACACGGCACTGCCTTATCCTACCTCTGGATTACGCACCAATTTTCCCGATCCAATTCTGTACCGCATTCAGCAAATCATCTCGATTCGGCGCAAAACTTGTTAGGGGCAATTCCAGCGGTGTATCGGTAATCCAGGCGATATGAATTCCCATGTGAGAGTCGGCGAGTTTGCGGGTGAAAGAGGAAAGGGCATTTTCGCAGGGGCACGAGTGCAAAATTAAGGCGATGTGCGGTTTTTGCAGCCGGTTTTTGAGTTGGGGAATTAATCGCTTGAATTCGGGGGCGTTGCGGATGGCGGGAATGTCTGTATCTGCGGGGAAGATTGTTTGATATAGTTGGGTACAGAGTTCTTGGGCGATCGCGCTGATATCGGTTTCGCCTTCTAGGGCGCGAATGTTGAGGGGCACGGGGAAGGCTTTATCTGTGGGTTTGAGTTGTTTGAGGAGTGTGGTGCGCTCGGTGTTTTGTCGGTGTTGCGATCGGGTATTGGCTAATTGGTGGGGGTGGGTTGAGTGTGCCATGCTTGATAAAAGTCTGGGTAAGTCATATTTTGGGCACATTCCCAGATGACGCTGTGACATCTTTCATTCCGACCAAAATCTTTTTTGTAGATTTCCGAAGTAAGGCGATTTTTCACACCTGAGACTGCGGTGGCGAAGTGTTTACCTTTCATGATTTCCAGTAACCTACTGGAGTTTAGACTAAACAGACCCGATCGAGGTATCTCATCACTCCACTCAAGAACGGCAACGGTCGCTGGCGACCAACTATGAGGCTCAACGATTA
>JALOON010000009.1 GCA_025454405.1 Oscillatoriaceae cyanobacterium Prado104
ATCGTCCCATCGGGGTCACTTCCGCCCAATCCCGTGACTCTGGAGACGCTGTTGGGTGTGGCGTTGAAATTCGTATTGTTGGCAACTGGCGGTTGATTGACAGGAGTTGGAGTCGGAACTGTTGCTGGAGTTGGAGTCGGAACTGGTGCCGGAGTTGGAGTCGGAACTGGCGCGGGAGTTGGAGTCGGAACTGGCGCGGGAGTTGGAGTCGGAACTGGTGCCGGAGTTGGAGTCGGAACTGGTGCCGGAGTTGGAGTCGGAACTAGTGCCGGAGTTGGAGTCGGAACTGGTGCCGGAGTTGGAGTCGGAACTGGTGCCGGAGTTGGAGTCGGAACTGGTGCCGGAGTTGGAGTCGGTGCGGGCGAAATGCTGGTGGTGACTCTAGCAGTAACAGCGCTGCCGTTATTGTTGCCGGGAGTCGGGTCGTCAGTAGCTGAAGTGCTCGAAGCGGTGTTGCTGACGCTGGCCGCGTTCGGCGTGACAAAGCTGACGGTGCGCGCGACGCTGGCTGCATTGGCTAAAGATGCGATCGCCGGAAAACTAACAACACCCGTTACCGGATTGTAGCTGCCGCCATCAGAGGCGATGACTCCTGTCAATCCCGGAATAATCGTGTCAAAAATTGCGACGTTAGTCGCCGCACTCGGCCCGTTGTTGACTGTAGAAATTGTGTAAGTAACTGTTGAACCGACGGTAGCAGTAGCAGATCCGGTTTTGGTGGTAATCAGATCGGCAACAGGAGTCAAATTGGTAGTAACTCTAGCGGTAATAGCGCTCCCATTGTTGTTGCCGGGAGTCGGATCGTCAGTAGTTGAAGTGCTCGAAGCGATGTTGCTGACGCTGGCGGCATTGGGCGCGACAAAGCTGACGGTGCGCGCGACGCTGGCTGCATTGGCTAAAGATGCGATCGCCGGAAAACTAACAACGCCCGTCACCGGATTGTACGTACCGCCATCAGAAACGCTTACTCCAGTTAAGCCGGGAATAATGCTGTCAAAAATCGCGACATTAACCGCTGGATTCGGCCCGTTGTTGAGCGTAGAAATAGTGTAAGTAACTGTTGAACCGACGGAAGCAGCAACCGGACCGATTTTAGTAGTAACGAGGTCGGCAACAGCATCAACCATCGTCGTTGAAACTTGAGAAATTTCTGCAAAACCGCTGTTGTTATCGGGATTCGGATCGTAAGTTGTGCCGGTGCTAAATGCAGTATTAATAAAAGGACCGCCTTTGATTGCGGGAGCAATTACAGATATTGTGCGAGTAACACTAGCACCGTTAGCTATGTTAATGCTCGGCCAAGTAACAACTCTCGTTGCAGGGTTGAACACACCGCCGTCGCCAGCGCTGCCAAAAGTTAAACCGGGTGGTAGTTGATCTTGAATTAAAACATTTTGAGCTTCGTTAGGGCCGTTATTTACAGCAGTAATTTGGTAAACGATCGTGCTGCTAGGCAGTGCGAAATTCGGACCTATTTTTAGGGTAACAATGTCAGCTTGGCTGGGAGGAGGATCGATGCTTTCAACTTTGAGGGTGCGAACTTCGTGAATGTTAGTAGCTAGTCCTGTAGAACTTGCGAAACCAAATTTTAAGGTCGGCGGTATTGCTCCGTTTTCTGTTGTCAAATTTGGGATGTCAACAATCGTTTCACCCGCATCGGTAAATGAGTCGTTGCCATTCAAGTCCAAAGCAACTCTCAGACGGTTGGGCGTTGCGGAAGAAGGAGGGTCTAAGGTAATTTGAACTCTTCTGGTAGCTAGATCGCGATTAGAAACCGTATAGTTATCTATACCGAAGACTGGAACAGACGCATTTGTTAAAAATTGATAGTTTGTTGATTCGCGACCTCTAATTGCTATTGAATCCGGTAACTGTCCCGTGCCTCCTACTCGCCCTTGATTGGGCTGGGAAAAATTGCCAAATTCATCAAATCCAATCCCAAGATAACCTCCTACTAACCCCGGTACTGGTGTAATTGTTTCTTGAGCGTAACCGAGAGAGCCACCGTAGGCCCCAGCTTGGCTGGGGGTGGCCGTTCCATCGATTAAGAAAAAGCTGATGCCATCTCCGGGAATGCCGTAGTAAGCGCTGCCGGCATAGGCAAAGAATTCAAAGGTAACTCTCAAGCCTTCTGTGGCAGGAATCGGGCTGTTGTAGATGACGAATGCTGCCTGGTTTTCGGCACTTGAAGTCAATCTCAAGGCACCGTTACCGGGTGTATCCCCCGTTCCCAAACCTGGAAGAACGCCCGAACCGCTGCCTGCTGTTAAGCCCGGTAGGGCTGAAGAGCCGCTAATTCCGTAAATCCAAGGTCCGTAAACTGTGGCGTTTTGAAAGTTTTCTTTGACTAAAGTTGCCAGAACGTAACTGTAGGTTTCTAAGATTTCTGGTTGAAATGCTAGTGCGGCATTGATCGGCCCTGTGGTAATTTCTAGTTTCCAGTCGCCTCCTAATTTGGCGTTGCCTGTGGCATTTTCGGAAGCGGCTGTATTTTTGCCGGTAAGTTCGCTGAATTTATTTATGAATTCTCTGCCCGGTTTGCCGGCTGCTACGTTACATCCATAAAGTAAGATGTTGCCTGTTTTGCTGAAGGATTTTCCCCACTGTTGCAATTGGCTGCTGTAGCTTTCTAAATTGTGGAGGTTGAGTTCTGTTGACCCGATTTCTAGGGCTGCTACGGAACCGTGGGAAACGATGTGCAGGGTGTGGATGTCGGTTCGATCGCCCAAGATTTCGGTGATTTGTTCTATGCCATCCCGAGCGCGATCCAGCACGAATACTTCGGTTCCGGCTGTGACCGAACTCACTAATTGTTGGTAATCTTCTACCTTTGAGTCAACGATCGCTACAGTTTTTTTCTGCTTTCTTGTTGTCGGAAACTTTTCTTTTGGCTGGGAAAGTGTAACAGGTATATTAGTATTTAATTTGCGTGTTTTTACTGATGAAAAGCTTGGTAGGTGCATGATATGCTTCTCAATTTATTTGTTAGTTGCTATTTCTAACTTACCCGCTTTTTTTAAAGTTAATAAGGTCTAAAAAAGGAGTTTTTGTAAATTTTAGTCTGGAAAATTTGAAAAACTACGTAAGTATTTTTGACACAATTATTGGGATATAAAATAAATTAAATAGGTAGCAAGTACGCCTGTGGCGATCGCCCAAAAACAAAAAATTACCGCAACTGCTAGATAAGCAAGCAGTTGCGGTTTGTAAATTTCGAGGTCAAGTCGGTCGATCGAGGATGCGGTAAGACTCGGTAGAGCAAGTACGATCGCCCGTTACTTAGATATTACTGAAAAATAAAGTTATTTTTATCACGCGAGTTAGCTGCGGTACGGATGCGTTAGCGAGCGATCGTTAAACATTATCCGCGAATCTACGTACAAAATTTGGTAGTCCTCGACCGATGTTACAGGTTTGACCGCCAAATACTTCACAATCAATCCGAGTTATTCGTCCCCTTTTTGATATGGATCTCTAATTTCTGCTCTGTCCCTCTCTACCCTTGACCCCCTTCTCAGTCGATCGAGGGGTTTTAACCCGGACTTGGACTCACCCCTGTTTCGTTACCTTCGTAAAAAAATACGAGCTAACCTAAGTACTGCAGAACTTATGTAACAAGTAATTTGATGCATAGGAAATTGCTTTCTATTGTTGAGATTTAATTCAAAACATTGGATCGCAGATTTTTTTTGGCTACAATCTCTACCATAAGAACAATTGCATTAGCGTGAGTTTGATAGCTATTACTACCTACCATCTCATAGCTTACACCTGAGTGCGCATATTAAAGCTCTGTCTAACTCGCGTTTTTGTAAAACGATTGTCAAGACTAAGGAGAAAAAATCATGACTCAATCTACATACTCAGAAATGATGCCTCAAACTGCCTGGGGTTTCCGCACTGTCAATCCGGGTGATGTTGTTAAATCGAATCAAACGCTTGAGGAAAAATCAACGCAAATTGCAGTAGATGCGCTGGATATTACGGGCGATCGCGTTGTTGTACCGACTTATTTTGTTGTAGAATATCCCAACGGTGAAAAGAAAGCTTTACACCATGTTTTAGATGCGAAGGAAATTTCTGATGTAATCCGCCAGATGCGGCTGCACGAAGAAGATGAGCCAAATTTGGGAAGTCACGATCGCGGGCTGTCTAGTGTGGGGTTGATGCTGGTGGTGTTGATGTCGCTGTTTACTCTGTTAACTTTTGCGATCGTCATCGGTATTTTTTAGCGATCGAAACTGATTCAAACTTAAATCCGATCGGGGGACTCCTGCGATCGGATTTTTGACTGAAAAGCAGATTTTTGATAACGATCTTTAGGTGTTTTTTCGGTGGTTTTAACTAACAATTTTTTATGGTGGCGATCGCTTCTTCGCACCAAGCCAACCACCCCATCTCGTAGTTAATTCCATTGCGCAAGGTCAAGTAACGAAACTTTTCTTCGATCGCTAACAATTCGGGATTTGAGAAAAATTGTTGCTCTATTTGTCGGTACACAGCTAATCGTTGTTGGTGTTGCGATCGATGTTGCTCCAATTCCTGCAAAAGAGGCGATTTAGACACCAAATAACCCGCAAAAACTTTCACCAACAATTCGTCACGAATGGGGGCCAGATCGCAAGGTTCAATAATCCAAGCTTGCAGGTACTCTTGACCGGTTTGTGTCACCTGATAAATCTTTTTATCGGGACGATTCTGCTGGCGGACGGTGTTGGAACTCAACAAACCTTGCTCTTCTAGCTTGTTGAGTTCCCGATAAATTTGTTGAAAGCTGGCTTGCCAGAAAAAGCCCACAGACCCTTCAAACCGCTTGCACAAGTCGTAGCCGCTGCAAATACACTATCCTACAATACTCAAATAGTTGAATAATAGTAAAGTTGAGTATTCAACGAGAACAACCTTGCCCTAAAACGATCGGGAGTAAATACCCATGAGTTATTCCATTTTCCAAATCGATTTGCCAGAATCTCCAGAAGCCGTCGTTTTTATCAACGGCTTTGTCGCTCGCGATCGCGCGGGTTTCCTCTGGATGTGGAGAAAAGTGCTGTGGATCGCAAATGTCACGAATCAGGCTGAGGGCTGCGTGCAAGTCAAAGCCGGGATTTGCAGTCCAAAAGAAGTAGTGATGGTCAGTTACTGGCGTTCGGAAAACAGTCTGAAAACATTTTTCAGAGGGAACGCTCACCAAGAAATGATGCAATTTATTGTCAAACATCCAAACAGTTTGTGTCTGTATAATGAGACATACAAACCTGTCCGCAGTGGGAAATACAGTCACGAACCGCAAGGAATGGCAGCTATTTATGCACGAATTTAATTCTAGAGTAGCGATCGAACAGATGTTGATTGTAGGAGGCAGCCGCGGCATCGGGCTTGCAGTTGCCGAATACTATCATACTAGGGTCAAAAATTTAGTTTGCGTTTCCCGCACTCGATCGAAATTCGGACGGTGGATCGAGGCTGATGTTGCGGATAATCGAGGTATCGATCGAGCCTGCGAGCCTTTTGCCAACCAACCTTTAGATGCCTTGCTGTATTTGGGCGGCACTTGGGAAAAAAATGCTTTCACTTCGGATTATGCCTTTGCAAACAGTAGCGATGATGAGATCGATCGAGTAATTGCTGTTAATTTAATTGCTCCCATCAAATTCACCAGAAGATTGATTCCATCGCTGCAAAAATCCCCAATTCGCAAAGTGATTTTTATCGGTTCGCTTTCGGGTTTGGAGAATCAAGCATCGAGGGAAGTTGCAAATACGGCTTCTAAATTTGGTTTGCGGGGGGCAGCGCAAGCTTTGCAAATCGAACTCAAACAGACAGGAATTGGTTTGACAGTTATCAATCCCGGCAATGTTGCTACTCCTGAAGTTTTGGATGATATTGCGACAGGAACTTTTTCCGAGCAAGTTCCGATTCCGTTAAGCGATCTAATTGCAGTTATCGATTGTACGCTGAGTCTTTCGCCAGCATCTTATCTACCGGAAATTAACCTGGCACAAATTCAATAGTAAGAGGAATTGCGATCGAGTTGGCAATAGTTGTTAATAGTCGCTCGACAGTTGCCCAAAATTGGGTTTTGACAATCTTTGATATTTGGGATATAATTATCATAAATTAATTGCGATCGAAGCCGAGCTATAAATGTATGGAAGCTGTAATTGAAAACATTGTAGGTAAGCTGCGTTATTTACCGAAACCGCAGCTAGAAGTAGTTCTGAATTTTGTCGAGTTTCTCAGTTGGCAATCGTCATCGAGTCAGTCATTGAAGGCAATCGATACTGATGCAGAGATCGGTGAGATAGCATTTGAAATGCTTTTAGATGAACTGGCTGATGATTTTATTAAAAGTTTGGGAGTTAATGTGCCGGCGTTATCGGATTTTGCCATAAGTCGTGAAGGTATTTACGAGGAGCATCCTTAGAAATGTTATGCCTTGTAGATACGAATATTCTGCTGCGGTTTGCCGATCGCTCTCATCCTTTATATCCTACAGTCCGAAACGCAATAAAAAAATTGCGGCAGGATCGACACAATAACACTTGAATTCGATCGCCCGCCAAATCAAATCAAATTCCTTGTAGACCAGAAGCATTTGGGCGACAATCTCAGACACAAAACTAAAAATTTCATGTCCAAATGCTTCTCCCCAGCCTCACGAGAGGATATCGATCGCAACAAGGCTTTTTATCAAAGCAAAATATTCGGTGGCGATCGCACCTAAATAATTGTAAAATATTTGGTAATTAGGGCTAGTGCGTGGGGGCTGGGTGAAGCATTCGGAAATTAGATGGTAGGTGGGGAATCAAAAATTGTCGCCCGAATGCTTCACCCCTACAAATTGAACAAATTTATCGGACTTAAGTCCTCATTTTTAATTTTAGAGTAGCGATCGAACACTTGCTGATTGTGGAAGGCAGTCGCAGGAGCTGTTTTATTCAAGCAGAATTCGCAATCTTTCCCTCAATTCATCAGCGGACAATTGCGTTATTTGTTCCAGCAACAACGTCAATTCTTCTTCAGGCAGTGCTAGCAAATTAGCAGCCGCAGCAGGCAAAAGTTCTCCCAATTCATTTGAGCGAATTTTCAAAGCATTTTCAGCTAACAATTTTATTGCTGCTTCGAGTCCATTTTCATCAACTGTTAGCATCGATAGTGCCAGTAACAGCACGGTAAATTCCGCAGCAGGCAGCATGGATATGGGAGAGAAAAAAACAGTCATTTTTGGTGGCAGTTCAGCAAATCTGACTTGCAAAAAATTCTCTAATATTAAGCGCTGCTGTTCTTGTCTTCCTCGTTCCAGTCCTTGTTCCAGTCCTTGTTCCAGCCCTTGTTCCAGCCCTTGTTCCAGCCCTTGTTCCAGCCCTTCTTGTCGGCCTTCTTGCCTGCCTTCTTGCCTGCCTTCTTGCCTGCCTTCCTCTCTAGCTTGTTGCTGTGCTGCTTGCAATTGTTGTTGAAAAAGTGGTGCAATAGCCATAATTAACTCCCGCTCTTCTGGCTCTAATCGCTGTTTTGGATCGGCTACTAAGTTCGATTGCAGCCGATAAAGTAATTCTAGCGCGATCGTCCGCAGAGGATCGTCGGTCGCTAAAGCGCTTAATTCGGCACAAGCCCTTTGCTGGACTTTCCCTTTCCCTAGAATCCGCAGCCATAAAGTTTCCGGCGTTACCGGCAATTGGTGAATTACCACAATCGCCGTCCGCAAAGCTGAGCCCAAAAAATAGATGCCTTTCATCCAATTCTCCTCGTCGGGCTGCGCGTTAAAACTATCTATTAAGGCTTTGGATGCTGTGGGCACCAAAATCCACAGCTTCGGCAAGCTATCCTCTGTGAATCGATTATTTTCTCGTCTAAATTCTCGTTCTTTGTCTTCCCGCACGTTCAATAATTTACCGATACAGCTACAAATTTCGCTGGCGCTGGCGGGATTGCGAAATGGTTCAAACATTGCTTGCGTATCCGCCATTTTTCCCAACAATCCCAAGGTTGATGAGTATTCAGGATTTGCGGTGCTGGGCGTGAAGTATACATCGATTTCCCTAACTTCTGAAGTCACGTCTTGACCGATTTTTACTGTTCCTAGAGGTGAGAGAAATTCCTCTAGGTATTCTTTAGCAAAGCGATCGTGAATGAATCGCGTCATAAAACTTAAGTCGCATTTTATTTAATCTTACTAGATAGCGATCGGACATAATATAAATATTTGTGTAAGATAGCATTCGATCGATTAGCATAACAAAAACAGTTCGTAGCGCGGACTTAAGTCCGCACTACGAACCTGATTTATTGAGGTCGATCGATCGGACACAATATAACCTGTTTTGCGCTGTCAACTGTCAACTGTCAACTCTCTTTCAACTCAAACCTCAAAACTCCCGAGAAACTCTCTTTCAACTCAAACCTCCCAAACAACTCTCTTTCAACTCAAAACTCAAAACTCAAAACTCAAAACTCTTTAAGCGACTGTCTACTGTCTACTGTTTAATATCTAGTTCCCGCACTAAAAAAGCCCATTCATCTGCCAATTCTTCAATGATTTTAGCAGTGGGTTTGCCGCCTCCGTGACCAGCTTTAGTTTCAATCCGAATTAACACCGGTTGTTCTCCCGAATGCGCTGCTTGCAAAGCCGCAGCAAACTTAAAACTGTGCGCCGGAACAACTCGATCGTCCCGATCTGCTGTAGTAATCATTGTTGCCGGATAAGCGGTTCCCGGTTTCAAATTGTGCAGGGGAGAATAGGCGTAAATTGCAGGAAATTCTTCGGGATTGTCGGGCGAACCGTATTCCGAAGTCCAGGCCCAACCGATCGTAAATTTGTGGAATCGCAGCATATCCATTACCCCGACTGCCGGTAGCGCTGCGCCGAACAAATCCGGGCGTTGCATCATGCATGCCCCTACTAATAAACCGCCGTTGCTGCCGCCCGCGATCGCTAATTTAGCAGGCTTGGTATACTTGTTTTCGATCAGCCATTCCGCAGCGCTGATAAAGTCGTCAAACACGTTTTGTTTGTTCGCTTTTGTGCCTGCTTGGTGCCATTTTTCGCCGTACTCGCCGCCACCGCGCAAACAGGCTGTTACGTACACTCCGCCCATCTCCAACCACACGATCCTGCTAATCGAAAAACTCGGAGTCAGCGATACGCTAAAACCGCCGTAGCCGTACAGGTATGTAGGGTTGTTGCCATCTAGTTGCAAGCCTTTTTTATGCGTGATAAACATCGGTACTTGCGTGCCGTCTTTGCTCGCATAAAATACCTGTTTTGTCTCGTAATCGTCGGGGTTGAAATCTACATTTGGCTGTCGGTAAATCGAGCTTTCTCCAGTTTCCATGTTGTAGCGGTAAATCGTGTTTGGTGCAGTGAAACTGGTGTAAGCATAAAAGGTTTCGGTGTCGTGCCGCTTGCCGCCGAATCCGCCCGCCGAACCGATGCCGGGTAGCGCTACATCCCGCACGAAAGAGCCGTCTAAGTTGAAGATTTTAATCTGAGTGTAGGCGTCTTTCAAGTAGGAGGCAATAAATCGATCGCTGAGGATGCTGATGCCGGAAAGAGTTTCTGCTGCTTCGGGGATAATTTCTGTGAATTTGGATTGACTTTCATCGCCGGCTAGAGTTCCGGGAGGTGGGTTTTGAGTGTCGATCGCAATTATCCGGCCGCAGGGTGCATTTAAGTCTGTTTGCAACCAAAATAATGACCCTTCATTGTCGATGAAGTTGTACTCTGCCTCGAATTCGTTAATCAGTTCGACAACAGGTGATTCTGGCGCGGTTAAATCTTTGTAAAAAATCAGATTTTTGGGGTCGGTGCCGCGCCAAACCGATACGATCAAATACTTGCCATCTTCGGTGACACCGCCGCCAAATCCCCATTCTTTTTGGTCGGGGCGATCGTAAATTAAGACATCTTCAGATTGTGGCGTTCCGAGTTTGTGGTAAAACAGTTTTTGGTAGTAGTTAACGTCTTCAAATTGAGTTTTTTCATCGGGTTCGTCGTAGCGGCTGTAAAAAAATCCTTGACCGTCTTGAGTCCAGGATGCTCCCGAGAATTTGAGCCATTTTAAATGGTCTGACAAATCTTCGCAGGTTTCGATATCTCGAACTTTCCATTCTTGCCAATCCGAGCCGGAAGTTGACAAACCGTAAGCCATATATTTGCCATCTTCGCTGATAGCTATGCCGCCGAGAGCGATCGTGCCGTCTTCTGAGAGAGTGTTGGGGTCAATTAATACTTTGGGTTCGCCGTCGAGGGAGGTTAAAGTGTAGAGAACGGATTGATTTTGCAGGCCGTCATTCTTGTAGTAAAAATAGCGATCGCCCTCTTTGAAAGGGATGCCGTATTTTTCGTAATCCCAAAGTTTTGTCAGGCGCTGTTTGATTTTTTCGCGGGCGGGGATTTGGTTGAGATAGCCGAAGGTAACTTGATTTTGCGCTTCCACCCAAGCTTTAGTTTCTTCCGATTCGGGGTCTTCCAGCCACCTGTAGGGGTCGGATACTCTGACGCCGTGGTAGTCGTCAATGATGTCGCTTTTGCGGGTTGTGGGGTAGGTTAAAGGTCGATCGGATTCTGTCATGATATTTGAATTCGGGTAATTTTATTCAGTTTAACCTTTCCCGGCAGCAACAGCAATTTTGCTTTTTAAATAATAGATTTGTAGGTTGGGTTGAGCGAAGCGAAACCCAACATTTAAGTTGAATCCAACATTTGAGTTGAATCCAACATTTGAGTTGAATCCAACATTTGAGTTGAATCTGATATATTGCACCATTCCCAACAATGCTGTAGGGGCGGGTTCGCCAAGGATTAAAAACGTAGCAAACAGGCTAAATAAACCCGCCCTCCCCCACCGATAGCCTCCAAATAACCCCCTGTGCAAGATCTCAGTTGAATCGAACATTTGAGTTGAGTCCCACATTTGAGTTGAATTCAACATTTGAGTTGGGTTTCACTTCGTTCACCCTCCACTACGTTCCGCCCAACCTACGTAACTTACAGCAATGGTGTTTCATCGATCGGCTGCAATGCTGATAAAGGATCGGACCTCAATCTCAAGTTATAATCCGTACCGCCTTGAAATTGAGAAACTCGCACAAAATAAGTACCGGCCGGTAAAGCCCCGGCGCTAACAATTTCTTCAGCAGCCGTGCCTAAATTGTTGGAAGATGCGATAAGGTCATCCAATCCGGCGGCACCGTTGCCGTTAAGATCCTGAAGCAATTCTAGATCCGCATCGGCACTCAAACCGTCGAGATTCACGCTCAAAAAACTCGGAGTGTTCAGGATAAAACTGTAAATATCCGTAGGATTTGTCGCATCAACAAAATCGCTGACTTCTTCAGTTCCTGCCAAAATTCCCAGGTTGGTAGCTGCGTTGAAATCGTCTTCGGGACTGGGAAGAACGCTCAGCAGTCCTTCTGATTGACCGAATTGAATGTAGTGAGCGATCGCGCTTTTTACTGTCCCGTTTCTGACAAATTCCGCTATCAACGGGTATCTTTCTAGATAAAAGTTTGGATCGAAAAGAATGCTAGATCTGCGATTTTCAAATTGACCGAATTTCAAATAGTGTTCAAACGGTGAAAATTGATTGGTTGCGATTGCTGTTTGAACGTCGGGATTGTTGGCGAGGTAGAAGGCAACATCGAAGAAAGGGTTCGGTTGGCGGTTTTCAAATTGACCGAAGGCGATGAAGTGATCGGCAGCAGAAAATCCATTTTCTTGGGCTGATATTAATACATCAGTATTCGTATCTAAATAATAGTTGGGGTCGAACAAGGCGTTGGGTTTGCGATTTTCAAACTTGCCAATTTGGCGGTAGTGATTGAAGGGACTCGATACCGTACCCCTGGCAACTGCAACGGCGACATCGGGGTTGTTTTCGAGATAATATTGTCTGTCGAACAGCGTTCTGAGGGTTAGCATTATTAAAAAATCTTTCTGGACTGAGCGTTAGAGTGCACAATTGAGTTCGACTTGACTTGCTCCGATAAAAATGCAAAATAGAGCCTGCGATTGCTTTGCGGGAGGCGCGCAATAACAGGAGATGCTTTGTTGGAGCTTAAGTCCTGTTCGATCGTAAACAGTCTATCTCAAAGTTTGGTGAGGCGTCGGAATTATGGCTAAATCTGCGTTGATGGCAATACTGCACCGGGCTGCGGGTATTGCTCGAAAATCGATCGCGACTGGCATTCCTGCTGGCGAATTGCTGGGAATGCTTGACGATCGCGCTCATCATGCTCGCATGTCCAGGCGCGCTTTGCTGTACGGGGGTTTGGCTGCTGCGGGGGCTGCGACTGCGACGCTGGCGGGGAATGGAGGCGCTTTCGCGCAGCAAAGGGGCCGATCGCCCATTTTGATTGTGGGTGCGGGAATTGCGGGTTTGACGGCTGCTTATCGGTTGCGCCAGTCGGGCGTGCGCGCCGATATCATCGAAGCAACTAACCGCGTGGGGGGCCGGATTCGCACTGCGCCCAAGGTGGCTGGAACGCAAATTTTTGCGGAATTGGGAGGAGAATATATCGACACCGGCCATACTAATTTAATTCGGTTGGCTTCGGAATTGGGATTGCGGGCGATCGATGTAATTGAAGCGCAGGGGGCGTTAGTACCGGAGACTTTTTTCTTTGCAGGGCGGCGGTTGTCCCTAGAAGAAATCATCGCGGATTTTGGGCCGGTAGCTAGTAGAATTGATGCCGATATCCAGTCGATCGGCGATGAACTTAGCTATCTAGATTTTACGGAAGCAGCGGAAAGATTGGACAATACTTCAATCTCTGAATATCTAGCTCAAAGGGAGGCTAGCCCGCTACTCCAACAATTGCTCGAAGTAGCTTACACGGCAGTATACGGTCGGGAAGCTGAAGAACAGTCGGCTTTAAATTTACTGTTTTTAATCGGTACTGAAGCTGACAGTTTTAGCGAGTATGGTGACAGCGACGAACGCTATCAAATCGACGGCGGTAACAATCAAATTATCAACCGTTTGACAAGGCAATTATCGGGTTCGATCGAAGCGGGTACGGTGTTAGAAGCGATTACTTTGTTGCCGGACGGTCGCTATCGGGTCAGCTTGCGATCGGGACCTAGCGCGTTCGATCGCACTTACGAACGAGTGCTGTTAACTTTGCCGTTCACCACTTTAAGAGAAGTTCAAATTAACGTACCTTTACCCCAACCAAAACTGCGAGCGATCCAACAGTTGGGCTACGGTACTAATTCTAAGTTAATTACCGGCTACCGCAGTCGAATATGGCGCGATCTCTATCGATCGACTGCTGAAGTCTACACCGATTTAGCATTTCAAAGTAGTTGGGAAGCTACGCCTTTTGCTCCGACTGCTAACGGTTTAGTAACTAATTTTGCCGGAGGCACTCAAGGTTTAGCAATCGGCGCTGGACTTCCTGAAGACCAAGCGCAAAGATTTTTAGCACAATTTGAAAGAGTTTTTCCCGGTGTCAGCAATCTGAGAACGGGCAGGGCTTTGCGAGCTTTTTGGCCGGGCGAACGTTTTTTCAAAGGTTCTTATTCCTGCTATTTAGTCGGACAGTGGACGCAAATGTATGGAGTAGAAGGCGAACGAGTTGGCAATTTGTATTTTGCCGGAGAACACACTTCGTTAGAAAATCAAGGCTATATGGAAGGAGGTTGCGAAACGGGACAACGGGCTGCTGTAGAAATTTTGGAAGATTTGGGTTTTGGGGGCGCTGCTGCCGATATTAATGCTCGTTCTGCAAGCAATTTGCGCCGCCCGAGTCGCACAATTCCCGGTGCGGGCAATGCTACAAAGCGCAGGCAAAGAGTTAGATAGTTGGTAAGGAGTTTTGAGTTTTGAATTTTGAGTTTTGAGTTAAAGATAGTTTGCTGGTTTTACTGGTTACTGGTTCCCAGGCTGTGCCTGGGAACCCAGATCTAGAGGCTCTGCCTCGCGATCGAAAACAGAAAACAGCAATCATTTTCTATCTAAGTTTATAACAAACTCCTTTATCAAATTGCACCAGTTCAAAAGCATTATCGAGATTCACAGTAGTTTCCCCGCCGCCCAAAAATAAGTAGCCGTCAGGCCGCAGCACGCGCCGCACTTTGGCAAAAATAGATTGCTTGGTGGGAATGTCGAAATATATCAAAACATTTCGCATAAATATAATATCCATTTGATACATAAAACCCAAGCTTTCCGTCAAGTTGATTTGGCGAAATTCGATCGACTGGCGAATCTCTTTTTTAATCTGCCATTTGTGACCGCAATGCTGAAAATATTTGTGTAAAAATGCTGTTGGCAACCCGCGATTTACTTCCTGTTGCGCGTAAATTCCCGAATTAGCCCGATCGAGCATTGCTGTAGAAATGTCGCTGGCAATTAACTGTACTTTCCAGCTAGCAAGTTCGGGAAAATATTCCCGCAGCAACATCATAATACTGTAGGGTTCTTGACCGCTGGAACAAGCAGCGCACCAAATTTTTAAAGTTCGATCGCCCTGCCTTTTCTTTAACAATTCCGGTACGATCGAGGTTTTTAAAATGTTAAAAGGGTGGACATCTCGAAAGAAAAATGTCTCGTTAGTCATCATTGCTTCCACAATCGGTTTGTGCAGGGGGCTAAATGGCTTTTGCTTTAACTGCGCGACTAATCCGCTGACAGAATTTGCTCCTGTTTCCTTAGCTAATACGTTCAAACGCGATTCAACGAGATAGCTTTTGTCTTCTGAAAGGAATACGCCGGTGCGATCGTACACCAGTTGGCGGATGTAATCAAATTCTGCAACACTTATGGGCATAATAATTATTGGGAATGGGGAATGGGGAATTGGGAATGGGGAATTGGTAACAAATTAAGATTAAAACCTTTTGGATTGGCGGTCGATCGCGGAGTTTCGATCCCCCTAAATCCCCCTTAAAAAGGGGGACTTTGAGTGTTTTTGGATTTCTCGTCGATCGCGGAGTTTCGATCCCCCTAAATCCCCCTTAAGAAGGGGGACTTTGAGTGTTTGGGATTGATGGTCGATCGCGGAGTTTCGATCCCCCTAAATCCCCCTTAAGAAGGGGGACTTTGAGTGTTTGGGATTGATGGTCGATCGCATGAGTTTAGATCCCTTTAAATCCCCCTTAAGAAGGGGGACTTTGAGTGTTTGGGATTGATGGTCGATCGCGTGAGTTTCGATCCCCCTAAATCCCCCTTAAGAAGGGGGACTTTGAGTGTTTGGGATTGATGGTCGATCGCATGAGTTTCGATCCCCATAAATCCCTCTAAAAAAGGGGGACTTTAAGCATTTCCGGTCCCCCCCTTCTTAAGGGGGGCTAGGGGGGATCGAAAGTCTAATCGCCCAACAATTGACTAATGACTGATGACTAATAACTAATGACTGATAACTAATGACTGATAACTAATGACTAATGACTAATAACTAATGACTAATGACTAATGACTGGCTGCAAAATCCGCAACTTTATCAACATCTAAAAATAGCAGCAACTGCCCTTCCAGCTTGTAAGCACCTCGAATCAGAGAGCGAGTTTTACTCGTAAAAGTATCTGGAGGAGTTTCAAAATCCCCTGCATAAACTTCTAAAACATCCCCGATATCGTCCACTAACAAACTGACAGTTTCATCACCGACTCGGACGATCGCATTTAACGGCAATTGGTCGGCCGGCCGGTCGCTTAAATCTAAACGCCGCCTCAGATCGATCGCCGTGACAATTTGACCCCTTAAATTAATCAATCCGCCGACTACTGCGGGCGCAAGCGGCACTCGCGTCATCTCCTGATAGCGGATAATTTCTTGGACTTTTTCAACCTCTATCCCAAGAAATAAGTTGTCAACAAAAAACGTACACAGTTGTGTTGCTTCGAGCATAATATTTGAAGAAAAAATGAAGAAGGAAGAAGGGAGATTGACTGATGACTAGACAGTTGATAAAAATAATTTCAAGCTGTTAAATAAATGTAGGGGTGAAGCATTTGGGCGACAATTTATGCCGAAAACCTGCCAATTTTATGTCCAAATGCTTCACCCTCTCTTACTACCACGATCGAACACTTCCAGCCAAATTTATTTTTTACCAGATGTCTACTGATGGCTGATGACTAATGACCAATGATTTATGACAACTGTCAACTGTCAACTGTCAACTGTCAACTGTCAACTGTCAACTATGAACTAGCATCTGCTTTCCACCGTATAAATTGTTGCCAATTACTGCATTGACATCGAGGATTTCTGTTACTTGCCCCTGAATTACTGCGCAACAGGAAATCCCTTCTTGAGTAGCTGCACCTTTAACGTCGATCGACTGTTCTACTATGTCGAGGATGCGATCGACTGCCAAACCGACTTGCTGTGTTTCGCCGACTGAAACTACAACTAATGGTAGTTTATCATCTATTGCATCAGCTCGATCGCCCGCACCATTTTTCGATCGCGAATTCGGCGAATAACTGTCGCACCCAAACACATTAGACAAATAAATCACCGGCATAATTTGCTGGCGGTACTGAACTACATCCTGTTTGCCAACTCTCTCTAAAAGCTGCCGGGGCAACTCTTCTAAACGCGATACTCGCGAAAGTTCGATCGCCATCCGCCTGCTATCGGGTCCCTGAAATACTAACAACTGCTGCGGCGGTTCGGAAGATTCCCGCTGGCTGTTTTCATCTGCTAAAATAGCTTTTTCCTGCGCCTCTGTCATTTGGGTTTTCTGGGCGATGCCGGCAACATCCAAAATTAAGGCTACTTTACCGTCTCCCATAATCGTTGCACCCGCAAAACAAGCTAGAGATTTGAGCTGTTTTCCTAACGGTTTGACTACGATTTCTTGAGTGTCGTTGATGGCATCGACTACCAAGCCAAAGGGTTTATCTGTAGCTTGAACTACGACAATATTCAAGGCTTCATCTGCAAATTGCGATGGTTTGCCGTTACCGAAATCTGTTCGATCGATCTGCAATTCCCGATTTAAATAAACTAGAGGCAGCAGCTTCCCTCGCAAGCGGTAAACGGGCGTTCCGTGAAACATTTCGATTTTTTTAATTTGTTCTCCTTCCAAGCGCAACAGTTCTAGCAAATTGACTTGAGGGATGGCGAAGCGTTCCCCTCCAGTAGTAATAATTAATGTCGGAATAATCGCCAGCGTCAGGGGAATTTTTAGCTTAAATGTCGTGCCTTTTCCTACTTGACTTTGGACATCGATCGTGCCGTTAATTTTTTCAATGTTTGTCCGCACGACATCCATCCCAACTCCTCTACCGGAGATATTGGTAACTTTTTCTGCTGTGGAAAAACTGGGCAAAAAAATCAAATTTAGCGCTTCGCGATCGCTCATTTGCTCTGCTCGATCTGCTGAAATTATGCCTTTTTGCACCGCTTTATTTTTGAGCCGATTCGGATCGATGCCGCCGCCGTCATCGGAAATTTCAATGTTTACTTGACCGCTTTCGTGATAAGCTCGCAAAAGAAGTTTTCCAGTTGCAGGTTTGCCCTTAGCTGCGCGCACATCTGAAGTTTCGATGCCGTGGTCGAGAGAGTTTCGGACTAAGTGAGTTAGCGGATTTCCGATCGCCTCAATTAATGTTTTATCTAACTCTGTTTCCTCGCCTTCCATCTCTAACTGCACTTGTTTTCCTAAGGCAAAAGCCGTGTCGCGTACCACGCGGGGAAACTTGCTCCAAATAGTCCGAATCGGCTGCATCCGAGTCTTCATTACTCCTTCTTGCAATTCGGAAGTAACTAAATTTAATCGACCGGATACGGACTTTAATATATCGTCATTGTGCGTGCTGGTTGCCTTCGTATTAGCAAACTCTAAAATTTGGTTGCGGCACAATACCAGTTCGCCTACCAAATTCATCAATTTGTCGAGCAAACCGACATCAACTCGAATTGCAGAGTCGGCAATTTTATTAAATCGATCGCCCTCTGCATCGCCGCTGCCATTTACCTTTCCGTTAGTGCTAGATTCGGAGTTAGCAACTGCGGCAACTGGCGATTTGGCAACCGCAACTAATGGCGGTTCAGCAGATAGCAAAGCTGCTGTTTCTTCCTGCTGTTGTGGCTGGGGCGGTAGGGCGATCGAAGTTGCTATTTCTTCCTGTTTTTCTTGCTGCTGCTGAACGGCTTCTAAAACTTTTTCGATGGTTTCTCTAACTTGTTCGGAAGCTAGTTCCGACTCGATCGCGCCCTGTTCCGGTACGAATTCTAGAAGGTTTTCCGAAACTAATTCCGGCTCGATCGCCCCTGCCTGCACTGCCAATTCGGCAACAGGTTCAACACCGCCAGATTCTTGCAATTGAGCCAATTTTGCGAGCAATTCTGTAGGCTCGATCGGGCTTTCTTCTCCTGTAGTTTCCAAGGCCTCCATGTGTTCCCGCACGGCATCAATTGTCTCCAGCAAAGCGCTAGCAATCTGGGGATTCATTGCTAGAGTTCGATCGCGCAAGCGGCTGAGCAAACTCTCTCCAGCATGGGCTACTGCTTCGAGTTTTTCTACTCCCAAGAAACCGCTGTTTCCTTTAATTGTATGGAGATTCCGGTAAATCCGATTCATCACTTCCGGATCGGATTCGCTTTGTTCTAAAGCTACTAAATCCCCTTCAATCTGACTCAAATATTCATAACCTTCGATCAGAAATGCCTTTACATCTTCATCGATTTCCATCGAACATATTCCTTTTGCGTGAATCTTAGTTTTTGAGAGAGGTTTGGGTTTTTAGAAACCCATCCTCCCGACAGCAGACTCATCAAATACTGGCACTATACCAGAAAGCAAAGTCTGTTTTTGCACCCGAACTATTTTCAGAATTCTAGAACGCTTGAAAACCGAACTCGTCCCCACCGGCATTGCTGTTGCTCGGGCGATCGGGCGATCCAGTTGCATTTTTTACCACAGTATTATACTATATCTAGCAAAGTTTGCAAAACTTATCTAAATTTTTGTAGAGCGTTACTCATTTTCTACTCCAGGGATTGCGGATTTGGGATCTGCGATTTGCGATTTTCGATTGGCAAGCAAGGAATTTCCAGGTGCAGCATTCCCGTAGATGCTTGTGGGTGCAACAATTTGAGATTTGAGATTTGCGATTTACGATTTGAGAAGGTGCAAAATTATCGCAGATCCTTGTGGGTGCAGCAATTTGAGATTTGAATGAAGAACTGTCTTTAACTCAAAACTCAAAATTCAAAACTCAAAACTCCTGAAGAACTGTTTTTAACTCAAAACTCAAAATTCAAAACTCAAAACTCCTTACCAACTGTCAATTGTTAACTATTCTAAAATGCTACCAGAAATAGAACAAGCCGAAAAACAATTTAGCGTGCTCGATCGAATTCCGATCGGATTGTGCGTCATCCGCAAAGATTTTACAGTGCTGTTTTGGAACCGTACTTTAGAGCAGTGGACAAAAATTTTAAAAAAAGACATAATCGGCACAAGTCTTAAAGCACACTTTCCCGATCTCGACCAGCCTAAATATCGGATTCGTTTGGAACAAGTGTTTAAAAGCGGCTTGCCGGCAATTTTTTCTCCCCAACTCAACCAATCGTTACTTGCCTCGCCTCAACCCAACGGCAAACCGCGAATTCAAAGCACAAACGTTACTCCTGTACCAGCAATTGAAGGAGAAGGATTTTATGCTTTATTTGCCATTCAAGACCTGACAGAACTCACCTACAGAATCGAAAAATACCAGCAAGAAATTCAGCAAAGGTTGGTAGTAGAAGAAAAACTCAAACGTGCCAAAACAGAAGCCGAATCAGCCAACAAAGCCAAAAGCGAATTTTTGGCAATGATGAGCCACGAAATTCGCACACCGATGAACGGAGTCATCGGCATGACAGAACTGCTGCTGGACACGCAACTATCACCAAACCAGCGCAACTTTTTGAATACAATTCGCGCTAGTGGCGATACTTTACTCTCCATTATTAACGATATTCTCGACTTTTCTAAAATAGAAGCAGGAAAATTAGATTTAGAAGAAGTACAATTTAATTTAATAAATTGTGTGGAAGAAGCTTTGGATTTAGTGGCGGCGAGAGCAGCAGAAAAACAGATAGAATTGGCATCGGAATTCGATACCAGCGTTCCCGATTTTATCTGTGGAGATATCACTAGAATCCGACAAATATTAATTAATTTGCTTGGCAATGCTGTCAAATTTACCGAAAGGGGTGAAATAGTCGTTAAGGTGACAGCAAAACAGATTGATGAATTTGATATTCGCTGTTGGAATTGCGAACAGAAAGAACTAGAAACTGATGCTTGGGAAATTACATTTACAGTCAGGGATACGGGTATCGGCATTCCGCCCGATCGCATGGATTTACTGTTTCAAGCCTTCACTCAAGTAGATAGTTCCACCACTCGGAAATACGGCGGTACGGGTTTGGGATTGGCCATCAGCAAGCGCCTCAGCGAAATGATGGGCGGCAGGATGTGGGTAGAAAGCGAAACTGGGAAAGGTTCCGCGTTTTCTTTTACTATTAAAACTCATGCTACCCCCCCCATACCAGAATGTTTAGACCTCAATGCGCCTCAGCCGCAACTATCAGGTTTGCGGCTGCTATTAGTAGATGACAACTCAACTCATCGCAAGATTATCACCCTGCAAACAAAGTCTTGGGGCATGATTGTTCGCGCTGCTAAATCCGGCACTCAAGCGCTGAAAGTGCTGCAAAACGAAAGTCAGTTTGACTTGGCAATTTTAGACTTTCAAATGCCGGAAATGGACGGCATTACTTTAGGCGAACAAATTCGCACCTTGCCTCAAGGTAAAAATTTACCTTTAATGATTCTCAGCTCCGGAGGGCGGCCGAATCGCAAGGAATTGCAAGGGCGAAAAGTTGAATTTTCTGCTTTTATTTACAAGCCTATTAAAAGAGCACAACTTCATGAAGTTTTGCTCCGCATGGTTGGCGGTACTTGGAGTATGGAAAAATCTTATATCGCTGAGCCAGCATTTAATAATGAATTGGCAAAAAAATTGCCTTTGAGAATTTTGTTGGTAGATGATGTTGAGGTAAATCAAATTGTAGCTGTGCAAATATTGCAGAAGTTAGGATACAACCCCGATGTTGCTAGCAGCGGGCAAGCTGCTTTGGATGCTTTAGATGCTGCTGAATACGATATTGTATTTATGGACATGCAAATGCCGGGAATGGACGGTTTGGCAGCTACGCGCCGCATTCGACAGAAATTTTCCGGGGAATTCTTGTTAGAAACTGGTGAGAACAATCCAGAAATTAGCGAATCCACGATCGCAAATCCCCCATCAATTGACAATCCCGAAAATCCCCAATCCCCAATCCCCAATCCCCAATTCCCCATCCCCAATTCCCCATCCCCAATCTCCAATCTAAAATCGAAAATCGAAAATCCAAAATCATCTCGTCCTTGGATTGTGGCGATGACGGCGAATGCAATGCAGGGCGATCGCGAGTTGTGTTTGAATGCTGGGATGAATGATTATATTAGCAAGCCGGTGCGGGTGCAAGCCGTGATTCAAGCCATCAATTTGTACGATAGCACTTGCGTTCGATCGCACTTAAATTCTCCTGCTAGCAAGCCGGCACCGCCGCCGGATATTCCCCCTGCAACCTTGGCTGAAAATCAGCTCGTAAATCGGGAAATTGCTACCGAAAACACTGTCGCGCCCGCAACTGATGTAACGGCACTTGCAGAGTTAAAAACATTAATTGCCCGCGCCGGAGAATTGATCGCGCAAATTGAAGCAGGAGGCAAATCCGCAACCTCAACTTTACCCGCAAATACTGGGGAAATCCTCGCTACTAATCTCAATCTGGCATCTCAGATTTTACCCCCGACAACCGCAGCAAATTTATTAGCAGAAACCCCCGCAGTTTTGCCGCCAGCAGCACCAGAAATTTCCGTACCCGCAACGGTAGAATCTGAAATAGAGTTGCCTCCTCTAGACAATAGCACCTTTGAAGAATTGCAAGAGTTATTGGGGGAAGAAGCAGAGGCGTTTTGGCTGGAAATAGTAGCTAAATTTTTGGAAGTAGCTGCGGTAAAATTACAAGAGCTATCCGATGCTGTCAGTCAACTAGATGCAGCAGCAATTCGAGCGGCGTCTCACGCCCTTAAGGGTGCTTGCACAACTGTGGGGGCCGCACCTCTATTTAATTTGTGCGCCCAACTCGAAGAAATGGGGCGCAGGGGTGAAACTGCAGGTGCAGGAGTCCTAATGTCAAAGATTGCAGCCGAATACCGGCGGGTAGAAGCAGCTTTGCCGAAATAATGAATCGTTAATTTTGCCAAAAAAACTATCATAAATTTAGTACAAGTTGCGTATTGACAAATATAAGTAACTGTGTATTTTGGGCTGTCAGAAGGTATGATGGCGCAGCGAGATCGTCCCAATGAAGTGCATCACATGAACTAGCGGTTGAGTTCGAGGTCATTTCCGATAATTTGGTGATTTTGCCGATCGCGGGACGGTCTGAATCTGCTAATATCTGATACACTTAATTGTTAATACGACCCAACCATACCAACAATAAACTTGTCAGTTAATAAGTCGATCTGGTAGATAAATATAACAGGTAAAGCATAAACAATAACCGCAGCGCGGCTGTGGGAGAACGATCGACATTCTCTCGACATAGCAAATATTGCTCTCGGTCAAGCCTACTGAGCATTGAATACAATTCTTTAACTTTTAACGCCAAATGATTGTCAGTCCTGAATTTAGAAAAAACCTGCCAACCGTACCGCAGGTCTTGATTGTCGATGACGAAGCGACACAGCAGTTATTGATGCGGCGAGTCATGGAAAAAGAAGGGTATCGAGTTTTAGAAGCAACAAACGGAGAAGAATGTTTGCAGATTTGTCAAACAACGCAGCCAGATATTATTTTGCTCGATGCCATGATGCCAGTCATGAACGGCTTTGCTTGCTGCAAAAGACTCCAAGAAAATTCCAAAACTCGACACATCCCCGTACTGATGATTACCGGCCTTGATGACAAACAATCGGTCAACCAAGCCTTTGAAGTAGGGGCAACCGATTACATTACCAAACCGATTCACTGGCCCGTATTCATCCAGCGAGTGCGCCGCTTAATCCAACAGTCGCAGCTTTACAGGCAGTTGATTGAAAGTCAAGAAAAAACCGAAAAATTGTTATTAAATATTTTGCCAAAATCGATCGCTCAGCGGCTGCAAGAAGAAACACCTGGAGAGTTAATTATTGCCGATCACTTTCCCAGCGTCAGCGTTTTATTTGCCGATATGGTAGGCTTTACTAAATTTGCCTCCGCCATGCCTCCGATCGAATTAATTCTCAAACTCAACTCGATTTTCTCAGAATTCGATCGCCTGACAGAAGAATACGGACTAGAAAAAATTAAAACTATAGGAGACGGTTATATGGTAGCATCGGGGCTGCCAATTCCTCGCGACGACCACGCGGATGCGCTCCTAGAAATGGCCCTCGCCATGCAGCAAGCAATGGTGAATTTAAAAACGCAAATACCCGAATACCTGGGCTTGCGCATCGGCATTCACAGCGGGCCCGTGATAGCAGGAGTTATCGGGACCAAAAAATTTAGTTACGACCTTTGGGGCGATACTGTAAATACGGCAGCACGCATGGAACAGTACGGTTTTTCCGGCTGCATTCAAGTAACAGAAAACACTTACAATTTGCTGTCAAAAAAACATTTATTTGCCGAAAGAGGCACGATCGAGATCAAAGGCAAAGGTAAAATGAAAACTTATTTGGCAGGAAGCTCAGATTGTTTGATTAGAGAGGTTGCATAATACTATATGATATTTAAAAACTCCATCTCGATCGGGATGCTATGGGCTATGTCCCCCGCATCCTGCGATGAGAAAGAAATTATTGTAGGGGCAAAACGGCAGGGTTTCTGGCATACCCGCATCGAGGGCAACACAGGATTAAAGCCGGATTCTTAGAGAGACTCCTACTAATGTTCGGGTTACAAAACCGACATTACAACATCCATGTAGTAAAGTAAAGGAAAGCCAAACAATGGGTTTAATTTTGATTACAGACGATGCAGCATTCTCGCGGCGCATGATCCGCAAAGCTTTAGAAGAAGGCGGGCATCAAGTTATCGAAGCAGCTAACGGATTTGAAGCCATAGAAAAGGTGGCTGCCGAGTCGCCAGATTGCATCATGACAGATTTATTAATGCCGGAAATGGACGGTTTCACCTTGCTGAAAACCTTGGGCGAAAAAGGTTCAAAAATTCCAGTAATCGTACTGTCAGCAGACATTCAAGAAAGCGCCCGGCAGAAGTGCGAAGACTTGGGAGCATTTATGATGCTCAAAAAACCCCCAAAAGCACCGGAAATTCAGGCAGCAGTTCAAAAAGCCTTAGACAGCAAATAGGAGACATCAGGTGTGCTGCTAACAGCCGATGAAATAGATGCTATCAAAGAACTGATCAATATAGGCGTAGGTCAGGCTGCCGCCATGTTGAATGAAATGCTGCAATTTCCGATCGAATTGCAGATTCCTGAAGTTGATATTCTATCTCGAGCAGAACTGCAAGAGGTAATGATCCAACGCTTCGGTTTAGAGCCGCTATCCTTAGTTGAATTAGGTTTCAACGGTGCTTTTTGCGGCAGCGCCCAGCTACTTTTTCCCACAGAAAGCGCCTTGAATCTAGTCTCTGTTCTTACCGGAGAGGATAAAACCAGTCCCGATCTCGATTCTCTCAAAACCAGCACCCTTACCGAAGTAGGAAATATGCTGATTAACGGCGTGATGGGTTCGATCGGTAATGTTTTAGACCAAAATTTAGAGTATGAAGTTCCTTATTATCTAGAGGAGGGAGTCGCAGAATTACTACGGGAAAAACAGCCAACGGATTGCAACGATGTGCTGTTAGCTCCTGCTCACTTTTATGTTAAAGAATTGGAAATTCAAGGAGATATTCTCCTATTTTTTGATGTTGGCTCTTTTAAGGTATTGCTACAAGCGATCGCGGCAGTATCTTAACACATAGTTGACAGTTGATAGTTGACAGTTGACAGTTGAATAGTGCGATCGTCCCCGCTCGCGATCGTCCCAGGGTTAACTGTAGAAAAACCACCAAAAATCTCATTTTTATCTGAAGTTCAGATCCCCCTAAATCCCCCTTAACAAGGGGGACTTTGAACCTGAAAAAGGGGAACTTTAGTTCAGATCCCCCTAAATCCCCCTTAAGAAGGGAGACTTTGAAACTGAAAAAAGGGAACTTTAGTTCAGATCCCCCTAAATCCCCCTTAAGAAGGGGGACTTTGAAACTGAAAAAGGGGAACTTTGAAAAGACTCCAGTCCCCCCTCTCAAGCAGCAGGAGAGACTGTGAAAACACTCCGGTCCCCCCCTTCTTAAGGGGGGCTAGGGGGGATCGAGATCTAAAGGTCAAACAGCAGTTTTTAACTGCATTTGACACCATTGTTGACATCTTTGCAGAGTGCACGCTACACACAGAAATTAACTTAAGGTGCGCGCTGCGCACCCTACATGCAAATGTTGTGATTGAACCTTCCAGAAAGCAGAAAATATGGATACTCAAAATCGATCGATCGACTCAGAATCCCCCGATACCGAACTCAAAACTAGCGGGGAATTAACAGACACAGAAATTGCAAACACCAGCGACAGCAGCGAGACAGCAGAAACTCTCAACAGCCAGTACCAGCAGCAATTAATTCAAGCTTTAGCAGCAGTGAGAGACGGCGATTTCAGCGTTCGCTTGCCCGCAGATAACGGCTGGGGTGAAATTGCCAAAACCTTCAACGAAATGGTAGCAGTCAATGAAAAATTTGCTGACGAAATCGATCGCATCAATCAAGCAGTTGCTGAAGAAGGAAAAGTCCCCAAGGCAATAACAATTAAAGAATTTAAAGGTTCTTGGGTTAGCAGCATTGAAGCCGTAAATACAACCCTCAACAGCTTAATGTTGCCGACAATAGATATGGCGCGGGTGCTGCATTCTGTAGCCAAAGGCGATTTGTCGGATAAATTCAAATTAGAAATAGAAGGCAAACCAATTAAAGGATTGTTCCGCCGCATCGGCACTACCCTCAACAAAATGGTAGACCAATTAAACGCTTTTGCTTCAGAAGTTACCCGCGTCGCCCGCGAAGTTGGCAGTGAAGGTAAATTGGGCGCTCAAGCTCAAGTTGAAGGGGTATCCGGTATTTGGAAAGAACTTACCGACAGCGTTAACTTGATGGCTGCAAATCTGACAAATCAAGTGCGAAATATTACTAAAGTTGCAACCGCTATTAGTGTGGGCGATTTGAATGAAAAGATTGCAGTTGAAGCCGAAGGCGAAATTTTGCAACTGAAAGATACTCTCAATCAAATGGTTGACAGTTTGAACGATTTTGCTAGCGAGGTAAATCGGGTAGCAAAAGAAGTGGGAACTGAAGGCAAACTCGGCGGGCAAGCAGCAGTGCGCGGCGTAGCTGGCGTCTGGAAAGATTTAACAGAAAATGTGAATTTAATGGCGAGCAATCTCACCGAACAGGTGCGAAATATTGCCGAAGTAACGACTGCTGTCGCTAACGGTAATTTGACGAAAAAAATTACTGTCGAAGCGGAAGGGGAAATTTTAGAACTAAAGAATACCATCAATCAAATGACCGATCGACTCAGCGAATTTGCCAGTGAAGTTACTCGCGTCGCGCAAGAAGTCGGCGTCGAAGGCAAATTGGGAGGTCAAGCAACAGTTGAAGGATTGTCGGGTACTTGGCTGAATTTGGCGGGAAATGTCAACATTATGGCATCCCGACTTACCGAACAAGTGCGGAACATTGCCGAAGTTTCTACGGCGGTTGCTAAGGGCGATTTGTCTAAGAAAATTACCGTGGAAGCGGAAGGGGAAATCCTGGAACTCAAAGATACTTTGAATACAATGGTTGACCAACTAAATACTTTTGCTGACGAAGTAAATCGCTTGGCTAAAGATGTAGTAGCGGGGCAATTGGGAGGGCAAGCAAATGTCCCGGATGTCAGCGGTGCCTGGAAAGATTTAACGGATAATGTTAACTTGATGGCTGCTAATTTGACCGAACAAGTACAGCAGATTTCTCAAGTTGCGGTTGCTGTTAGCAGCGCTGCGGAAGAATTGATCGGTGAAAGTCAAAATATGGGCGCTGCTGCTGAAGAAACTTCAACCCAAGCCGGTACTGTATCTGCTGCTGCGGATTTAGTTAGCAGCAATACTAATTCGGTGGCTACCGGTATCGAGCAAATGAATGCCAGCATTAAAGAAATTGCGAAGAATGCTGCGGAAGCCGCGACAGTTGCTAATTCTGCGGTAAGAATGGCGGAAACGACTAATGAAACTATTACCAAACTCGGTACTAGCAGTGCGGAAATTGGCAATGTGGTGAAGGTAATTACTTCGATCGCGCAACAAACTAATTTACTCGCTCTCAATGCAACTATTGAAGCAGCGCGCGCCGGGGAAGCGGGGAAAGGTTTTGCAGTTGTAGCGAATGAAGTGAAAGAATTAGCAAAACAGACGGCTGCTGCAACTGAAGATATTAGCAAAAAAGTCGAAGCAATTCAAGCTGACACGAAAAGTTCCGTGCAGGCGATCGGACAAATTACTTCAATTATCAACCAAATTAGCGATTTTCAAACTATTATTGCGAGCGCGGTGGAGGAACAAACAGCAACGACTACAGAAATTGCGCGAAATGTCAATCAAGCCGCGATCGGATCTTCAGAAATTGCCCGCAATATTACCAGCGTTGCGGATGCAGCCGGCAGCACGACTGCTAGTGCCAGCAACACTCAAAATTCCGCGATCGAACTGTCAAAAACCGCAGCAGAATTGGAAGGGCTTGTCAGTCATTTCAAGTATTAATGTGGGAATTGGGCATTGGGAATTGGGCATTGGGAATTGGTAATTAGATTGTGTTCGGTAAATTTCCTTTGCTTCGATTCACCCGCAATCTCGTAGGGGCGGGTTCACTACTATTTCCGATACAACACCAATATCTCATAAAGCCACTTCACCCCAACTTATGTAGGGTGCGCAGTGCGCACCTTACGGCTGTAAATAGCGCGTCAATCTACTTCTTGTGTAAGTCTCGATCGAGCGAAACAACACCGAATAAACTATCAAAAACACCGTCATGAACAATTACCTACATCCGATCGCCCTAATTCTAATTGCTGGCAATTCCGACTCAGAAAATCAGCAACTGCACGAAACTTTGCAAGCCGACGAATATGTATTTGCCAGCAGTACAGATTTGTATAATTTCCTAGATATTGCCGAATGCCACCATCCGAAAGGCGTACTCGTAGACTTTGCCTCGATCGAACACAATTATTTAGGAATCATCCAATTTTTACAATTTTTGCAAATACCCGCGATCGTCCTCAGCGACGAACTGCAAAACAACATGATTCAATATTTGTCCCTAGCAGGGGTATTTGCCACTCTCAAAAAAACGAACAATGAATTAGAATTGCGCCGCACGCTAGCAATGGCAGCTTATCCCGATCGCGCAGGTGCCGAAAATGCCAGCGATAAAAGTCGGCGTTTGGACTTAGCCAGCATGAAAAGCGGTACGCAAACAAAATTGCAAGATGTCGTCAACAAAGCGATCGGTATGGCAGTTTCTCAAATGAGCGAAATGATTGCCTGCGAGATAGAATACGAAGTGCCTTCATCTCAAGCGCTATCCCCTTTAGTTTTGCAAAAAACGCTGATTGAAACATTGGGAGAAGACTTAGTAGCCGTAGCGCAACTCGATTTTAGCGGCAATTTATCCGGTTCGGCGCAGATGTTATTTTCGCGGGAAGCAGCAGATGCGATCGTCCTGACTCTCAACGGCGGCGGAGACGTGGAAAGCGAGGAATTCAAGCAAGACAAAGCCGACATCATGGGAGAAATTGGCAATTTAGCAATTAGTGGCATTGTCGGCACTTTTAGCAATACTTTGAAGTACAACCTCGGCTATGTAGTTCCCCATTATGTAGAAGGTTCTGCCCAGGAAATATTTAGCAATATGAATTTTAGCGCGCGATCGACGATCGTACTATTTATGTCTCATTTCAAAATAGTTGACTTTCACGTAGAAGGCGATTTTATCCTATTTTTTCAAGCTCGTTTGTTGCTCGACCTGCTATTTCGCGTATAATTAACTAACTCCGCCTAATTAAACGCAATATTTTCACAATCTAAAAGCTGAACGATGGATATTCTTCCTCCTTCCTCCTTCCTTCTTCCTTCTTCCTCCTTCCTTCTTCCTTCTTCCTTCTTCCTTCTACTTAAAAATGTCCAAAATTAAAATTTTAGTTGTTGATGATTCCGTAGTAGTGCGTCGGTTAGTAACTAACGTACTAGAAGGCGATCCGGACCTGGAAGTTATCGGCGTTGCAGCCAACGGGAAAATTGCTTTGGCAAAGATTTCTCAAGTTCATCCCGATTTGATTGTTTTGGATGTAGAAATGCCGGAAATGGACGGCTTGGAAACGCTGGCTGCAATCCGAAAACAAGACAAGAACATTCCAGTAATTATGTTTAGCGCGCTGACAGAAATGGGCGCTACTTCCACTCTCGAAGCTCTTTCCTTGGGCGCTACGGATTATGTAACCAAGCCTCACAATATGAAGAGTAAAGAGGCAGCACTTCAGAACGTCCGCGAGCAGTTAATTCCCAAAATAAAGGTATTTTGCAGGGACGAGATGAGGCAAAAATTGGGGATGATTTCAGCAGCAAAAACTGAGAATAAAATATTTACTGCCGCACCGATAGAGCCGCGTTCGATCGCGCCGAAAATAGCAGTAAATATTCCCCAAAAAGTCGAAGTTGTAGCCGTAGGAGTTTCCACGGGAGGGCCGAATGCTTTGGAAACAATTTTGCGGGAAATTCCGGCTAATTTCCGAGTTCCAATTGTCATCGTGCAGCACATGCCGCCAGTTTTTACAAAGCGTTTGGCCGAGAGGCTGACCCAAAAGTGCCAGATTCGAGTAGAGGAAGGTTTAACGGGAGGTATTCTCGAACCGGGAGTTGCTTGGATCGCACCGGGAGACTATCATATGGTGTTGGAAAAACACGGATTTGCCGTGCAAATTCGCACCAATCAAGAACCTCCAGAAAACTCTTGCCGCCCTGCAGTTGACGTGCTGTTTCGATCGGCTGCTAAGATTTACGGTGCGGGAGTTTTAGGTGTAATTTTGACGGGAATGGGACAAGACGGATTGTTAGGATGCGATCGCATAAAAGAAGCAGGAGGGCGGATAATAGTTCAGGATGAAGCCAGCAGCGTAGTGTGGGGAATGCCGGGAATTGTAGCTAATTCTGGTTTGGCCGATCGAGTGGTATCATTGCAAGAAATGGCAAAAGAAATTATCGATCGAGTTTAAATATTACTCAGAGTTGTCAAAGTTTACGGCTCAATCTCGATCGAATTCGTCTATACTAAAGCACCGTTGCCTTGAGTTTTTTACGAATGTTCTGTATGTCTTCTAAGGTTGGATTAACCATCAGCTTGTCAATCTGGCTGATAATCGGCTCAAAAAACTGCTCTAACGTTTCAAACATACAAAGTTCCTCAATTACTGACTACTTATTCACCTCTCTGAGAACAAGAGCAGGATAATTTATCTAAAACTCCCAGATGATATCGGAACAGCCAAATTAGTACCTTAAATATTCTTATTGTAAAACCGTCTTTTGTGAAATTGGTCAGGAAGATAGTAGATTAGCTCGTTCAAAAGGGGTCTAACAACCATTTTGCAGCGCACCCACCATTCCTCGCCGTTCCCGCAGGCGACAGACATCCAGCACTCTATGCTTTACGATCGCCCACACCAGTCTTGTTATCATTACAATCAACAGAATTTGTGGGAACACGATCTCTGTGCAATTAGCCTTCTTGCTTCCATGCCAACGAACGATTCTGAACTGCAAGCCCAAGCGCGGAGAATTCTAGATGCGATCGCCTTTACTCCTTTCGAGCAATGTCAACCCTTGACTCGTGAGTTTGATAACATTCCTGCTCGCCCTGGTATCTATGCAATCAGGCACATAACTGACGGATTACTTTACATCGGTAAAACCAAGAGCCTACGAGGACGCTTCAGCGGCGGACACAAGGCTTTTTTATGGGCGTGGCTCGATAAATACAATGACGAGGATGTACGGATTGCAATGCAATTAATCCCTCACTGCCGAAACCCCGCGTTACTATTAGAGCTAGAAGCCATCATTCTAAGAGCCACTGAACCCCCGTACAACGTTCAAATTCCAACCCAAAGGTGAATGCCATGCAAGCCAAACTTCAAGAACAACTTTCTCCTGCTGATGCCGAAGTCATTTTGAGACGCTTGCCAGAACGAATTCAGGCCGCTCTAATTTCGCGTGCTGCCGAAATTGAATATCCGATCGAAGCGGTAATCGAAATGGCGATCGCCAGTTTTTTAGACACAGAAGCATTAGGTTTCATAGATTGCAAACCAGGACGCGGGCAGTAAAACAGAGAAGAGATGTCAAAGTTTACGGCTCAATTCCGCGTCTGAAGTATCGCAACGGAGAAGTGTTGCTGAAACTTGTTGATATAATGGTGTAAAAGTATAACATAAATCGAGAGAGTTTCCCATGCCCAATCCATTTGCGGGAATGAATCCCTACCTCGAACAACCAGAGTATTGGTCTGATTTCCACAATCAATTGGTGGCGGCAATTGCTCGATCGCTAGTCCCAAAACTCGTTCCAAAATATCGCGTGGTAACGGATAAATGGGTGTATAAAATTGCAGGTTCTACAGCAATTGCAATTGGTAGGCCAGATATCAGCGTGCAGCAAAACCGACGATCGAATGCGCCAGCGAATACAAACCCTCTTGAAGGAACTGTTGCCGTTTGCCCCTTGCCCGAACCCGTTAAAGTAACGGTGCCAATGCTCGAAGAAATTCAGCAATCTTATATCGAAGTCAAAGATGCGGCAACTCAACAAGTGGTAACGGCGATCGAAGTGCTTTCACCTGCAAATAAATCGGGAGATGGTCGCAAAAAATATACAGCAAAGCGACAGAACATTTTAGAGAGCCTCACTAATTTAGTGGAAATTGACTTGCTGCGCGAAGGTATTCCCTTGCCTGTAGAAACTGGCGACGTTCAGAGTCACTATCGCATCCTAATTAGTCCATCGCAAACTCGTCCGATTTCCGATATGTATCCTTTTAATTTGGGCGATCGCATTCCGGCATTCTTGTTGCCTTTGCGATCGGAAGATTCAGAACCTATATTAGATTTGCAATCCTTGGTTGACGAACTGTACGAGCAATTGGGATACGATTATTTCATCGATTACAATAGCAATCCACCATCTCCTTGGTTAAGATCGGAGATAACGGAGGTTTTGTCAATCGATCGGCGATCGCTCGATCGACTGTAAATCCTAAACACTGTCCGTATCAGATATTTTCACGTTATGCTAAGAGCGATCGAACTTCTTACCAATAACAATGCCTCGACCAACATTATACATTGCCATCACCAATCACGGATTCGGACACGCCGTCCGCGCCGCCTCAGTAGCAGCAAAAATTCAAGAATTAAACCCGGAAATCTTACTAATTATCACCACAACCGCTCCCCGTTGGTTGCTAGAATCTTACATTACAGGCGACTTCATCTACCGCACCCGCGCCTTTGATGTCGGCGTCGTGCAAGCTGACAGTTTGAACATGGATTTAGACTTGACGCTAGAAAAACTTCGGGAAATTAAGGCAAAACAAAATTCTCTAATTGCCAGCGAAGTCAATTTTATCAAGCAAAATCGGGTAGATTTGATGCTGGCAGATATTCCTCCTTTAGCCGCGCCAATTGCTAAAGCAGCAGGCGTTCCCTGCTGGATGATGAGCAACTTCGGATGGGATTTTATCTATCGAGATTGGGGTGGCGAATTTGCCGAGATTGCCGATTGGATTGGTGAATGTTTCGGCAAGTGCGATCGACTGTTTCGCCTGCCTTTGCACGAACAGATGTCGGCTTTTCCCAATATAGAAGATGTCGGCTTAACAGGCGGCACTCCCCGCTACAGTGCCGATCGAATTCGCGAAATTTTAGGCATCAAAACACCGCCAGAAACTACAGCATTGCTGACATTCGGCGGCTTGGGATTGGCTCAAATTCCCTATCAAAACATCAAACAATTTCCCGATTGGCAATTTATCACTTTCGATCGCGAAGGTCCCGATTTACCAAATTTGATTAAAGTTAAAGATGCGGAAGCTGCAAAAACTCTGCCAACTTTACTCCGCCCAGTCGATTTAATGCCTGTCTGCGGGCGGTTGATTTCCAAACCGGGATACAGCACTTTTGCGGAAGCTTTGCGATTGGAATTGCCCGTAATTTCTTTAATGCGAGAAGGTTTTGCAGAAGCTGCTGTGTTGCTGGCAGGAATGCAAAATTATGCGGAACATCAAATTGTAACGGAGGCGGAGTTTTTTGAGGGAGATTGGGAATTTTTGCGAAAACCTTTGCATCCGCCGCGCTTGTCGGATAAATTGGATAAATGCGGTACGGAGTCGATCGCGCGATCGATTTTAGATTTTGGATTTTAGATTTTAGATTTGCGATTGGGAATTGGAGATTTGCGATTTAATGTAATTATTATCGGGATGGAAAGCGACTAACATCACCTAGTGAGCAACCGGGTTTCTGATGGTAAATCTACATTTTTATGCAAAGTCTCGGCCAGAAACCCGGTTTCTGAGAATCATGATAAACTGGAGGCAGAGCCTCCGGATCTGCGTTACCAGGCAGAGCCTGGTAACGAGTAAGAGCCTGGTAACGAGTAAAACGAGTAAAATCCCAAATCCCAAAATCGCCCCGCAATCTAAAATCGATCGAATGTCTCATTACCAACAGATACTCAAAATTCAAACAACAGGAAAATCTTTGTGTCGCGTCACTTCTAAGGTAGAAGATGCGGTAGCAAATTCTGGTATTAAAACAGGACTTTGTACCTTATTTTTGCGCCACACTTCGGCTAGTTTGCTGATTCAAGAAAATGCCGATCCCGATGTACTTCGGGATTTAGCAAACTTTTTAGCAAAACTCGTACCCGAAGGCGCGCACTACATTCACGACGCAGAAGGACCCGACGATATGCCGGCGCACATTCGTACTGCACTAACTCATACTTCCGAACAAATTCCGATCGATCGCGGCAGATTGTTGTTAGGAACTTGGCAGGGAATTTACCTCTGGGAACACCGCCAGAGAGGTCACATCCGCGAATTGGTAGTTCACGTTAGCGGCAGTTAAAGGGAGTTTTGAATTTTGAGTTTTGAGTTTTGAGTTAAAGACAGTTTTCGGGAGTTTTGAGTTTTGAGTTAAAGACAGTTTTCGGGAGTTTTGAGTTTTGAATCTTGAGTTAAAGACAGTTCTTAATTCAAAACTCAAAACTCAAAACTTCTTACCAACTAACTCGATCGGGATTTGTACCTCGCTGATTTTAGTAGATTCCGGTGTCATCGGGGAATTATAAAAAAAGCGGCGCGGCGGCCCGACTATTTTGTATTCGGGATGTTGTTTCAGCCAATCTTGAAGTTTTTGGAGGTTTTGTTCGTAACTTTCCCAAGTGTAGGGGCCTCGCACCCCAATGCTGACAACAGTCATGGGTGCTGTGTCGGTGACAGCAACAGCGGGATCTATGCGGCTGGGCGCAATATTTGGTGCGGGGTAAAGAAAAGAAACTTCCGCTCGATCGAACCCGCCCATTTGCCCTTCAATTGCTTTGTAGCGTGCCTCTACGGGAGCTGTCATAGCAATTTGGTTGTTGCTGATATGCTGGAATAAGGGATTGAAAGCAGCACCTGTTGCAGCGCGCAAATCCCCAGAATGGGTGTAAGTAACAGCTCGGTACTGAGGGTATTGCTTGATTTCTATGATTCCAATTGTTGCGGGATCGGGGAATCCACTAGGTAAATAGGCTGACATTGTTTGCAGGCATAATTTCAAGCGGCACAATTAGTTTAACAGTTATTCAGGGTAATGCTAAATGTCGAGCGCCAGAGAATTTTGTTGAAAATTTATTGATTAACCTAGTAATATTGCGGACGGCACCGATCTACTGCAGAAACTTTAATATAATTGTCCTTGAAAAATTAGATTTTTTCAGGGGTGCCTGCTATGTTTCGCCTGACAAAATTCGGGTGGACTACCGATCGAGCTGTACGTTATCAGTTTTTGGGACCAATGTTCGGAGAAATCTTTGGAGGAATCTTTGGAGGAATCTTTGGAGGAATCTTTGGACTAAGGTTCAGACAACTGTTCGGGCAAACGATCCTACTAATGTTCAGACTGGATGACATGCGGATGTCCGGTCAATTATACCGCTCTCAGGGAATGATATATGAAAAAGATTCTAGTGATCGAGGACGAGCAAATCATTCGCGAAAATATTCTCAAACTCCTCAAAGCTGAGGGTTTCGATGTGACGGGTGCAGAAAACGGACTGCAAGGTTTATCTTCAGCGATGTCAAATTTTTTCGACGTGATTCTGTGCGATGTCATGATGCCAAAACTTGATGGGTATGGGGTGCTAGCTGCCTTGCGATCGAATCCGGTTTCTGCTGCGGTACCTTTTGTGTTTCTCACTGGTAAGGCCGATCGAGCCGAAATGCGTCAGGGTATGGAATTGGGGGCGGATGATTATTTGACTAAACCTTTTACTAAAGCGGAACTTGTAGGCGCGGTAGTCAGCCGCTTGAAAAAACAACAAGCCGTGGCGGAACAGTACAATTCTGCGCGTACAGACAACAGCAAAATTACTAAAAAATCCTGCAACAGATTGGAGTGGTTGAAAACAAATTTGTGGGGGGCTTTGGAACGGGAAGAATTCCAAGTTTACTATCAGCCGCAAGTCAATCTCAAAACAGGTCAAATTACTGGTGCAGAAGCTTTATTGCGCTGGCGACATCCAGAAAAAGGGCAAATCTCGCCAGCCGAATTTATTCCTGTTGCTGAAGAAACTGGTTTTATCGTACCGTTAGGCGAGTGGGTGCTCAAAACAGCTTGCAAGCAACTTAAAGTTTGGCACAATGCGGGTTTGTCGGGCTTGCGAATGGCGGTGAATTTATCAGCGCGTCAATTTTACCAACCAAATCTTAGCAGCAGAGTTGCTGGGATTTTAGAAGAAATCGGTTTGCATCCTAGCTGTTTGGAATTGGAACTCACCGAAAGCATGATGGTGCAGGATGCAAAAATCGCTAGCAAAACTCTAAAAAACTTGAAAGATTTGGGAGTTTTTATTTCGATCGATGATTTTGGGACTGGCTACTCTTCATTAAGCTATCTGACGCAGTACCCTTTCGATACTTTAAAAATAGACCGCTGTTTTGTCAGCAACATTGCGGAGGGTTGCAGAAACGCAGCGATCGTGAAAGCTATTATTAACATGGCACACAGTCTCTCTCTGGAGGTAGTTGCTGAAGGAGTAGAAACCGAAGCCGAAAAAGATTTTATATCTGGCTACGACTGCGATACAATGCAAGGGTATTGGTTCAGTCCTCCGGTGCCTGCCGCAGATTTTGAAAAGTTACTCGTGCTATAAAGATGCAGTTGACAGTTGATAGTTGACAGTTGACAGTTGATATTTGGTAAATTACAGCAGTTTTCAGATATGTGAGTACAGAGAAACCCGGTTTCTTGAAGAAACCGGGTTTCTGTGGTGTACTTTATAAACTTGCAATCTGCTGTAAATGTCGATCGCTGATGTAGTAGATGTAGGGTGCGCAGTGCGCACCTTACAATATAATTGGGAGTTGAGTAAATCGATCGCTCTCCCTAAATTGGATAGATCGCACCTCGAATTTTATCGGCTGTAACTGAGTTCATTAAGTCCAATTATAAACAACGCCAAGCTCGTCAATCTGATTTCTCAGATATTTAAATTTTTTGTTCGATCGCACCATTTTTGAAACAGGATAAGCTATTGCCTCAGGTAATTTCTACTTGATTGGATTAGGCATTTTTCTGCTGCTAAATAACTGCTCGTAGTGGGGACTTCAGTCCTCTAAATTTGCGGACTAAAGTCCTCACTACGAACCTGAATTAGCGTCGGGAACGGGAAACTCAAAAATCGATTTTATTGAACGGGAACTGGCTGCCCAAAATTGCGCGAACCCCTATAGCCTGATAAAATAGCAAGCTTTTCTAAAGATTGCGCACCCATATAAGATTTGCCCCGAATTACCCAAGTGGGATAGGCTTTAATATTGGCGGCTTTGCACAAATCCGGCTGCGCGTCTTTGCCCCTGGGAGCGCATTCAATATAATTAATGGCGCTAAATGCTTCTTTGCCGAAAAGTTCTTGTTGCGCGTGGCAGTGCGGGCACCAGTAAGCGCCGTACATTCTCGCATTGATGCGCTGCAAGTGAGTTGCTAAAGCTATTTCGTCAGGTCCCGATTCTGCTGCAATCGGCGGGCCTTCTTCTCCTCCCTCAATAGGAGTTGGTGAAGGCGTTGATGGCGGTGGGGGCGGTAAGGTTTGTGCTAAATTTTGCGGCGATTTTTCGCTGATGTTTGATTTGACAATTCCTGCATTGGCTCCGATGGTGGCACCAATTCCTAAAACTAGAACTGCGCCGCTTAAATATAAGTTTAATTTGCTGAGTTTCATCTTGTTTTCTGAGGTCAGATTTTGTGATGCGAGATTTTTTATGTTCGATCGACCATAATTTGTTTGGCGCGATCGACCGCTTCATTAACATTGTTTACCACAAACAGGCGATCGGCTGCAATACTTTCAAAAAAAAGTTTACTTGCGGCGCTGTCGTTTAACAAGATAACTTGTTTGTTCGCTTTGAGAGCGAGGGCTATTTCTGATGCGGTGCCTGTTCCCATCCCGCAGGCAATTATCGCATCGGCAGAGAGAATGTTGATGTTATTGCGGGCATTTCCCATATCGGTAATTATCGCAATATCTACGGCTTCCGAAATGCCGTTGGTGTTGTTGCCGGGAAGGATGCCGATTGTTAAACCGCTAGCTGATTTTGCTCCTTTGTTGGCAGCATCCATAACACCAGAATTTCTGCCGCCGGTTAGCAGCACCCATCCTGCTTTAGCGATGAGTTGACCGAGTTGAAAGGCGTTTTCTAAATCTTTTGCGGTCGCGCTTTCGCCGGGACCCATAACACCGATAATTGTTTTTTTCATAATTTTAGATTTGAGGTGTTAGCTATTAGCTAGTAGGTGCTAGAGAGTCAGTATAGCAAAGCAAGTTGACAACAAGAAACAGATAGATAAAGGGTGTAGGGGTGAAGCATTCGGGCGACAATCTATGGGTAAGATCGACTATTTTTTTTCCGAATGCTTCACCCAGTCAGGGTTTATGATATACCCAGACTGTATTGCTTTTGTCAATCTATTTTGCTGGACTGAGGCTTGCGGTACTAGGTAGTAAGTGGCAAGTAGTTTACTTGGCAAACTCATAAACAATATTAGTAATGCGGGCGCGCCAGTAAGGCTTTAACGAACCATCAGGCATTTCCCAGGCTACCTCGCCTGCTTTGGGAATGCGCACGCCGTCTTGCATTTCCCAATCCCAGAAACGACCCTGCCAGGGCGTAAGTACCATTTTGCCGTTAACTGTACGGGGGCGCGCATCCGCACGAACAGCAACGATCGCCCCCGTTTCATCAAAGCTAAAATCCAGGGAAACACTCGTGTTACCATCTTTTAGGGTTGCTCTGGCAGAAGAATTATCGATCGCCTCCCACTCAATGCCCTGACTCGGTAGCAATCTTGTCGGATACCAAGCCGCTTCCGCCAAAAACCGCATCAATTCGCCTCGCGCAGCTTCGGGAGTGCCGCCAACTTCGGCAACGGTGGCGATGCCCAACACCGAGGCATGAAGGATTCCTTCGCCGGCAATATAGGCATCGCGAACCAAAACGCTGACACCGGGAATCATCGCAATTCGCGCATCCCAGTCAAAACCGGGGCGCTGGGAAATTACCAATTGAGTTGAAGTAAAAGGACTCCATTTTTCCTCGGTTTCGCTAGCGTTAAAAGTGCCTTGATGGGAAATTCGCACTGTGGAAATTAGCGGTTGTCCTTCTGCAAGTACGGTGCGAAAATAGCGCTGTACGGGTGCGGGTAAATCTGTTATTTCGCGGGCATCAAATGTTAGGGGTTGGATTGGCAAGCGTGCTGCTTCTAGATTCGATCGCGCTTCCTCAGTAGCGAGTTGCCAGCGGTATTTTCCCAGGGCGATCGTACTTGCAATAACACCAGCAAAGATGAGGATAATTATGAGAATGATTTTGACCACAAATACCTCAATTTTTTAGGTTTGACAATTGGAAATACAGGCGTTCGATCGAGCCTGTGTTGTACTTTGATTTATGGTAATTCTCTCGATCGCTGCCAGTCGAGATCGAGACACACCTGCTCGATATCGAGACCTATCTGAATTGTATCAAAAAATCGAAGTTCGATCGCCCGTTTTGTTGTTTGGCATTCTTGTGCGGGCACCGGGTTCTGAGTAGCATATACTAGAAACACAGCCAGATAGATTGAGTAATGCTGCTTGTTGAGGAAAAATTCAAGTAAAAACATCAAATCCGATCGACAAAATCATTCAATCGCGCGCGATTTCCGTGCCATAAATGCTGGCTTTCTCGGATGGAAGCCGGCAAATATCCTAAAATTCATTGCATGGCAGTTACCAGTAAATCTCAAAAATGAAGAAAGCGATCCAGTTTTTTATGATGGCAGTTTTGGCTGCATTGTTCGCGTTACAAACAGCAGAATCAGGTCGATCGATTGTTGGTGTTGCCGGTAGCAATTCCCAAAGTCCTTTAGCTTTAAATCAATATACAGGTGTCGTCTACATCGAAGAAGCTGAGTGTAGCGGTTCCTTACTAACAGGCGGATGGTACATTCTCACGGCAGCCCACTGTCTCAACGATGGCGGAGTCGAGGTTCCTAAAGGGACGAAATTTACGGTAACTTTTAAATTGCCCGTTGGTGAAGTTAGCATTCCAGCTAGCGAGTATTACATCCATCCGGGATGGACGGGTTACGAGTCAGAAGTCGGCAACGATATTGCAGTTTTAAGATTGAGAAGGCGCGCGCCAAATACTGCGGAACAATACGCAATTAATCGGGATAAAAATGAAGTTGGTAAAGTGTTTACTAAAGTGGGTTACGGATATATTGGTACGGGCGCGATCGGGCAAGATGAAGATTCTAATTCTGATGAGAAACGATATGCAGGTCAAAATCGCTACGATGGGACGATCGACCTTTTGAAAAATGCTACAGAATCAGATATGTCTGAGTTAGTATTGGGAAGTCAATTAATTTTTGATTTTGATGACGGCAGCGCGGCGCACGATACTTTAGGCAGGCATTTTCCGAATTTGGTCGATCGGGGTTTGGGAAAAGATGAAATAGCTACGGCTAGCGGAGATTCCGGCGGACCTTCGTTTATCGATGGAAAAATTGCGGGTATTAGTTCTTGGGGTTTCAGCGATCGGGGTTTTTTCAAAACTAATATTGGGGATATCGATAGTATTGACGACAACGGCAGTTTTGGGGAAATTTCCGGCGATACTCGGGTATCTTTTTATGCTAGTTGGATCGATCGGGTAACAAGAAATTAACTATCGGACTTAATGCTGAATAGTTGTTATCAAATAGCGATCGACCTGTTGCTCGATCGATCGCCTATTGCGATAGAAATACACAGTAAATGCACTCAAAAAATGCAACTTCTTAGGGATTAATAACAATAATACCTTTGCCCGGTCCTGCAAGAATTTCAACGTGGGCTACTCGTCCGCTACCTGCATAAAATCTTACTTTTGCTTCAGATTTCGATGGCATCGATCGCCAAGTACCATCTCCTGAAAAAGTCAGATTAGTTGTAAATCCATCGCCCCAACTAATTGTTATTTGGTTGGGACTTTGCTTAATCGAACAAGAAATTGTTTGTGCTTGTCTTTGATTCTGTCCGTAAAAACTGCACTGAGATTTATAATTCTCAATAGGAGTTTCGCTCTCAGCTAGGGTGTGGGTGCTGACAGCAGTTATAGATACTAAAAGCAAATTAGCAACCAAAATCGCTTTAGACAAAAGACCTGAGTTGAGTTTCATGAGTTATAGATTCACGATAAGAATATTTCGATATTAATCTAATATTGATTTTTGAGCAAGTTGGTTTCAATCCCTAATAGGGAGTGTAGTTTATTGTGACTCTCTTAAAGGTTCGCTCTAAAAAGGCGAATTTCGTTTCAATCCCTAATAGGGAGTGTAGTTTTCGGTTTCAATCCCTAATAGGGAGTGTAGTTTATTGTGACCCGTTCCACGATACTTCTCGATTGGAATTCTTACGTTTCAATCCCTAATAGGGAGTGTAGTTTATTGTGACTCAATCTGTTAGAAGACCAAGAACTAAGAAAGACTATTAAAGTTTCAATCCCTAATAGGGAGTGTAGTTTATTGTGACCCACAACTATCATTGACGGCAGCAAAATATAAATCATGGTTTCAATCCCTAATAGGGAGTGTAGTTTATTGTGACTTACGCAGCATTAGAGAAAGCGATCGAACGCGGGTGGGTTTCAATCCCTAATAGGGAGTGTAGTTTATTGTGACGTGCTTCGCGATCGGGTAGCGTTGTTTTTGAGGAGTTTCAATCCCTAATAGGGAGTGTAGTTTATTGTGACAGGCGATCGTAATCCAAACTTTGAGTAAAATATTTTGGTTTCAATCCCTAATAGGGAGTGTAGTTTATTGTGACTCTCAATGCCGCCAACACATACCCCGACAGCAGAAAAAGTTTCAATCCCTAATAGGGAGTGTAGTTTATTGTGACCGCATCCGCACGATCGCGGGGGCGATAGAAAAGTACGTGTTTCAATCCCTAATAGGGAGTGTAGTTTATTGTGACATAAAGCGCGCTGGTCTCGCAAGGAAAGAGCTTGTGTTTCAATCCCTAATAGGGAGTGTAGTTTATTGTGACCGATCGCGATCCGTCCGCACAGAACCAACAATTAGTTTCAATCCCTAATAGGGAGTGTAGTTTATTGTGACCTACCAAGGTTTAACAGAGAGTTATCGCAGTAGCTTAGGTTTCAATCCCTAATAGGGAGTGTAGTTTATTGTGACCCTTGCGTTGAACTTTGATAAGGTTTAAGCCAACTAGAGTTTCAATCCCTAATAGGGAGTGTAGTTTATTGTGACCTTTGATTATTGCCTTCCTTGCGTCATCTTTTGTTGTTTCAATCCCTAATAGGGAGTGTAGTTTATTGTGACTGAGATCGGTACTGTGAAATTCCGCGTCTCAAATATCGGTTTCAATCCCTAATAGGGAGTGTAGTTTATTGTGACTAGAGAAAGCAATAGAGCAAGCCAAAGAATTTAATGCTGTTTCAATCCCTAATAGGGAGTGTAGTTTATTGTGACTCTACGTTGTTTGAGGTGTTTCGCAGTCTCGCTCTAAGTTTCAATCCCTAATAGGGAGTGTAGTTTATTGTGACAGGCGGAGAAACCTGCTACGATATCTCAAGCAATGTTTCAATCCCTAATAGGGAGTGTAGTTTATTGTGACATTGCAGGAGCGATCGAGGCGGTCGGACCGGAAATCGTTTCAATCCCTAATAGGGAGTGTAGTTTATTGTGACTTGCCGCTTGGCTAACCAAGCGGCAACTAGCAATCCAGGTTTCAATCCCTAATAGGGAGTGTAGTTTATTGTGACTTTTGCACATCTCTGAGTAACTTGCCAGCCACTGTTTCAATCCCTAATAGGGAGTGTAGTTTATTGTGACCCTTCGTTGCAGGCAATGAGTACCTTGGCCTTACAGTTTCAATCCCTAATAGGGAGTGTAGTTTATTGTGACCTTCGCTTAAATACTTTTTCTCGCCTGCCGGAATTTCGTTTCAATCCCTAATAGGGAGTGTAGTTTATTGTGACAATCATTTATCGAGCGGTCGTGAGATTTGAACTCACGTTTCAATCCCTAATAGGGAGTGTAGTTTATTGTGACTTTACGATTTGCAGGAATGGATTGCTGCAAATGAGTTTCAATCCCTAATAGGGAGTGTAGTTTATTGTGACAAGAATTAGCAGCTCAAATTCGTAGAGTTGCAGATGTTTCAATCCCTAATAGGGAGTGTAGTTTATTGTGACGAGGGGCTTCGGGTACGGGGACGGAGGATTATCGGTTTCAATCCCTAATAGGGAGTGTAGTTTATTGTGACACCGGAAGGCTCTGCCATCGATTTTCTCCTTCATTAACTGTTTCAATCCCTAATAGGGAGTGTAGTTTATTGTGACAGGAATAACTTCCGCCGAGGACTGGTTTGCAGGGTTTCAATCCCTAATAGGGAGTGTAGTTTATTGTGACTTCCCGAAATCCCGATCGAGGCTCATCCTGATGCAAGTTTCAATCCCTAATAGGGAGTGTAGTTTATTGTGACTTGACTTAACTAACCTAGAATTAAAAATTCTCGGTTTGGAGTTTCAATCCCTAATAGGGAGTGTAGTTTATTGTGACACAGGCTTGTCCTATAAAAAGCGAATAGGAACTAGCTAGTGTTTCAATCCCTAATAGGGAGTGTAGTTTATTGTGACGAAACAGTCTCTAGGAAGCAATAGATATGGTTAGGTTTCAATCCCTAATAGGGAGTGTAGTTTATTGTGACGACGCGCTTCATCTGAGGAAGCCTCGATAAGCTTTGTAGGCTCGTTTCAATCCCTAATAGGGAGTGTAGTTTATTGTGACTGTCGATTTCGGACGTGCCAAAAGCAAGGGATTCGGGTTTCAATCCCTAATAGGGAGTGTAGTTTATTGTGACCGCTGGTGCTTGAAACCCTTGGTGTATTTAGTTTTCAAGGTTCATTTTCGTGAATCGATCCTCAAAATACCATTTCAGCCTTCGCCTTGTCAATAGCACGTGAGATTTTTTTTGCTCAACGCCTTACTCGGTAAAGGTTTCAGCGATTCCGTGAATCGATTTTTGGGTGAGAGTGCCTCAAACCCTTACAGCCTTTGCATTCTAGCCGAAAAATTTGACACCCTGATTTTGACACCTACCGATTCACACTATTTTCAGCAAAAAATAATCTTCGATCGCCCGCCAGCACCGGACTCAAGCTCTCGATCGCCCATCGAATCACCAGCCTGCAATCCTAAGATGGACATAATATAGTTTAACTTTCCACCATGTCTAAATCCTTAATTCCCGTAATTCTCGCCGGCGGTAAAGGCGAACGTTTCTGGCCTCTCAGCCGCAAGCAGCGCCCCAAGCAATTTTTGAGTCTCGACGGCAGCGGCAAAAGTTTGCTGCAACAAACGGCCGATCGACTGTTAACTTTGGGTAACGGTTGGGACGACTTGTGGGTAGTCACCTCCGAAATGCTAGCATCGGGGGTTAGCGAACAGTTACCGCAGCTACCGGCCCAAAATTTGCTGGCGGAACCGGAGGGACGGGATACCGCGCCTGCTGTGGCTTGGACTGCGATCGAAACTGCGAAGCGTTACGGCGAAGATGCGGTTGTCGGCTTTTTCCCGGCGGATCACTGGATTGGAGAACCGGAGGATTTTGTCAAAACCTTGGAAGCGGCGGCCGAGTTGGCGGAAAAAGAAGGGGCGATCGCCACTTTAGGAGTCAAGCCGAGTTATGCTTCTACTGGTTACGGCTATATCGAACAAGGCGAATCGATCGGCAATTTTGGCGGTTTTCCAGCGTATCGGGTAGCGAGGTTTACGGAAAAGCCCGATCGGGCGACTGCTGAGGAATTTGTAGCCAGCGGTAAGTTTAGTTGGAACGGCGGAATTTTCGTATTTCGAGTCGGCACAGTGTTAGCAGAATTGCGCGAGTACGTACCGGAAATGATGGCTGCTTTAGAAGCAAAAGGCGCGGCCGCTTATTCCGAATTGCCGAAAATTAGCATCGATTACGCCTTGATGGAAAAGACGCAAAAAGCTTGTGTTTTGCCAGTTAGTTTTAGTTGGGACGACTTGGGAGATTGGAACGCGATCGCCCGTTTGTTGCAGGGCGACAAGCCGAATGTCGAGCTAGCAAAACACGTCGGAATTGATAGCAAGCAGAACATTTTTTATGCAGTCGGTGAAGATGAAGTAATTGTCACTATAGGTTTAGAAGATGTAGTAGTTGTCAGGGATGGTAACGTAACTTTGATTGTCAAGAAAGAGCGATCGCAGGAAATCAAACAGGTAATTAAAGCGTTGGGAGAAGATGACAAATTAAAAGACCTATTGTAACGATCGACTGTAGCAGTCCTAAATCATTCGTAAAAGTTGAGAAACCGGGTTTCTCTAAGAAACCCGGTTTCTGAATCCTGGTAGTTTTTAAAACTTATTTTGAACAGCTATAGCAATCGTAAATCATTTGTAAATTTCTTACTCCCTCCCCTTAATAAGGGGAGGGTTGGGGTGGGGTAAAAAATGTCAAAAGTTAAACACTTAATTGCTGCCCACAGGTGAGGTCCCCGGACGGCAAATTAGTTGACCTTGCACGTATAGCGGATCTGGCGGGCGGATGTTGCTGGCTCGATCGGTTTCGCAGATAATCGATACGGTAACAGGATTGCTTTTTGTAGCCGCGTCCGTCAAAAAAACAGCTCCCACATATGCTCTTTGGTTGATGCTCGTAGGTATCGCATAGTGATACGCTCCCCTAGTAGTCGTGTGGATGGCAAAGTTAAACTTCGACAGCGGCAGTTGAATGTTAAACGAGCGTTGCAGCAAACTGACACCACCAGTAAATACACCGTTGCGCGTGCGGAAGGTTTGCTGGCCGCGCATTAAAGCTTGAATTGCTGATTCCGCTCCGGGCGCTGTTGCCTGTCGCGCTGCTTGAAGTGCGGGCTGACTGCGCGGCTGTGATGTTGGTGCAGGTGTCGCTGCTGGTTGTTTTGCTTCTAGGGAGTTATTGGGTACTGGGCTGGTTTGGGGAACATTCCGGACTGGCTGCCGCGGCTCAACTCTAGCAATTGGCTCCACTCTGGTATTTGGGCTGCTCGTCAAAAAGAGTCCCAGCCCGCTATTGACTGCTAGTTGGAAGGCGTCTTCATTACCTGATGCTCCGAGGGATGCTGCTCTTTGAGCGTCTTCATTGGCTCCTTCGCTGTCTCCGACTATGCGGCGCACTTCGCTGCGGCGGTAGTAGCCAACCCCACTGTTGGGAGCGAGGCGGATAGCTTGGGCTATGTCGGAGTTAGCTCCTATGTAGTCTTTGATTTGAGCTCGGCTGACGCCCCGGAGTCCGTAGGCATCTGCAAAATTAGAATTGATTTGGATTGCTCTATCGAAGTCTGCAATCGCTTCTCTATGATTTCCTAATTGAGCGTGGCTAGCGCCGCGAACGCGGTAGGCTTCGGCTAATTGGGGATTGTTTTTGATGGCTTCGATCGCATTTTCTAGAGCTGCTCTATAATTTTTTTGAGCGAAGTAGGCGTAAGCTAAACCGTTGAAGGCGTCGCCGGAGTTTTGATTGAATCGCAGTCCTTGGGTGAAATCGGCGATTGCACCTTGATAATTTTGTCGTTTGAGTTTTTCTTTTCCCTGTTCGGCATAAGCTTTAGGAGCTAGTTCGACAAAAGTGTTAATCGGAATTCCCAAGTTTACCCATGCTTTAACTACTCGGTCTTCTGCGCTCCCTTCTGTACGTCCGTGAACGCCAATTACGCGACCGCGAACATCGAGAACTGGTCCTCCGCTCATTCCTTGACGAGTTGGATTTGTATAGATTAATTCATAGCCGTCATCTACTCGTTCGCGAGCTGAAATTTGCCCTGCTGTCATCTGACGGATCTGTCTGTTAATCGTGTCCCCCGGTTTCGGCCAGCCGGAAACGTAGACTTGTTCTCCCACTGTAGCTGTTTTAGAATCTCCCAATTGTGCTATCTGGTAATTATTCGAGCTGACAAATGATACGATCGCTAAATCGACTCCTGGCAATTGAATAATGTTGTTCCGGTCTACTCGGTAGGAAGTGCGATCGGGTGCTACAATTGTTAATTCACCTCCTGAAGTTATTACGTGTTTTGCAGTGAGCGCGTAATAGGTACTTCCTTCTTTCGCAACAATTATCCCCGAACCCTGATTTCCTCCTGTAATTAATACTGTAATTTGCTCGGCAATTTTATTGACTTGTTCTGCTGTTTGTGCTGTGGCATCTTGCGTTTGTACTATCGCTATTGTTGCAACGATCGGGGCTGCTAGAAGTCCGTATTTCAGGTTAATTGTCATAGAATTATGCTCCCTTCTGGGCTTAAATATTTTTTAAAAGTTGGAACTTAAATACAGAGAACGGTCGATCGAGAATCCGACAGTTGCCAATTCAATAAAAATCAAATTGTCAACTGCCAACTGTTTGCTGCCAACACTTTAAAAAAGTGAGTTGCTATCGCCAGATTCGATCTACTGCGACGATTCAGATTCGATCGGTTGGGTATTGAGATATTCGCCCATATCGATGTAAAGTCGATCGTTAATTTCTACATCAATTCGGCTAGAAGGTGCACTTTCGTTGAGTGAATTGGCTCCTGCTTGATGGCGCAAATTCAACAGGCGTTTTAATGTTTCTCGCGGATTGCTGCCCGGTTTAATGGTAAATAACAAGCCGCTGTTTGGTAACTCGCGAGCGCAGTCGCCACCGGGACGGTTGGCAACGCAAATTACAGGTTGTCGGTTAATAATTCCGGTAGTCAGGTATTTGAGCCGTCCGGTTTTGTAATATTGTTGAAATCTGTCAGACACCAGTTCGCAGCGTCGCTGAGCGTCAAATCCAGCGTCTGAAAAACTATTAGAAACCCAATTGATTACTGTAAAGCTGCCTTCGGGCCTGCGCAAAATAGTTGCTGGCTGACCTGCTTTTTTGCCGCAAAAGAAGCCTGAGGTTTGGGCCGCAGCCGGACTGCTGGCTGCAATGGTGGTAACAAGTGCGATCGCCGATACAGCGATCGAAGATGTTAGTGTTTTAAGCTTCATTAGCTATTCTGTTCCTTATTTGCGTGATGGATTTGCGTGATGGATTTGTATGATGGATTTGATAGCTGATTCAGAATAAGTGGAGACGCGACTTTTCAGAGCGGATTTTAAATGTATAACCGACTAGCAGCAAACATCGCCCTTTAACTTGCGATCGCGGTTTCCTGAATATTTGCGTACATTCACTGAATGGTGATTTATTTTGACATCTGTATGGCGATTATAGCAGAAACCGTATCTAGATGTTAAGTGTTAGGTTTGAGATTTTAGGTTTGAGATTTTAGGTTTGAGATTTTAGGTTTGAGACTTATGTCCTACCACTGTGCCACCTACCACCTATCGCTTCATTAATGGTGCCGGATTAGAAAAGAGTTTTGTTGCCGTCTTTAGGAGTTGGGGCATCGGGGAGAGAGGGGGAGGGTTTGGGATCTGGTGGGAGTTCGCTACTGTCGGATGGCGGTTTAAAAAGGTCGTAATCTGGACTTGGTGTAGCTTCGGAACTGGATGGTTCGGGAGTTGACGGTTCGGGACTCGCCTGTTCGGGGCTGGGGGCTTGGCGGATGGAATTTTCAATGTCTTGAATTTGGCGCTCCCATTCTGCTAAACGGGCTTTTACTTTGTCAGCAATCAAGGAATCGGTAGCTATTGTTTTGAGTTGGTCTGTTGCTTGAATCAACAGAGATTTCTGTTTGGATAATTCGATTTCTTTTGGTGCATTTTCCGCGATCGCCTCTGCTGCTTCTAATTGTTTCTCGGCTTGTGCTTCTCTTGCCAAATGCACTTCCATTCCAGTCAATTCGCTTTGATAGGAAGGCAAGAGTTTTTGGGTATCGGGATAAACTTTAGCCGTTGGCGGAATGCTTGAAAGTCGCTCGATCGCGCTTTTCATGCGATCGCGAGCGGCCTGCAAATCTCCGACTGTTTGAGCGTTTTGCCCTAAAACCCGCGCTCCAGCAGCCTGTTGGACGGCGCTATTGTAACTTTCGTTAAAGGGTTTATCCGCCACACAGTTATTGAGAGGGCGGCACAAAAAACCAATGCGAGGCGACTCAAGAGCGGCAACTCCACCGACTAGGAACAAAATTGGCAAGACAATTAGGGCGATCTTTTTCCACTGAGATGAATTGTCGCGGTTTTGATACTGTTGGGCTCGAGGATAATTTACAGACTGGTATGAATTGCCTGTATATTGACTGTCAGTAGAAATTATAGTTGAGTCTTGCCCAGCACCTTGACTTAATTCAGTTTCTGATGAACTCATAATAGTTTTTTGTGTTGTTCGATCGTTATCGATCGCATTTAAAACATCTCTAGCTGACTGATAGCGATCGCTCGGTTTTTCCTGCAACATTTTATCAACAATTATCGCCAATTTGTCGCTAACATTTACGTGCGATCGCCATTCCCAATCCCCATCGTAATTCCTCAAAGTATTTGGTTCTTTACCAGTTAGCAAGACGATTGCCGTCACGGCCAAAGCATAGAGGTCGCTATTGGGATAACACTCACCGCCCCGTAACTGTTCCGATGGAGCATAAGCTACTTTTCCCACTTGAGTAGGTTGGCTTGAACTAGCAAAACCACCGCTACTTATGAGTTGTGTTTCCGCATATTTAACCACGCCGAAATCAATCAGCACTGGTTTTGATTTGCCCTGCGGCAGCATGATATTATCCGGTGAAATATCGCGGTGAATAATCCCTTTTCCGTGAATGTATTCGAGAACTTCCAGAATATCCCGCAGCCATTGAACGATATCTTTTTCGGCAAATGTTTGACCTTGAAGCCGTAAATCCCAGTAAGTTTTGCCATTAACAAATTCCTGCACGATAAACAATCGATCGTTATCTTCAAACCACTCAACAAACTCTGGGATTTGGCGGTGATTGCACTTATCTAAAATTTTAGCTTCTCGAATAAATAGTTCGCGAGCTTTTTGCAATGCTTCTGGTTTGGTATTGCTGGGAGCAAACTCCTTGAGAACGCAATAATTATTTTTTTGTTTGTCTGACGCTAAATAGGTGCGACCAAATCCACCTTGACCCAAAATTCGGTCAATTACATAGCGTTCTTTAATCAAAGTTGTAGCAGATAGTTCGGGTATCACTATTTTCTAATCTTGCTTCAGAGCAACCTACAGAAATTTCGTTTTTACACAAATCTCGATCCCCCTAAATCCCCCTTAAGAAAGGGGACTTCAAGAACTTTTCCATCTCTCCCCATCGAAGAGAAACCTAGAGAAATTTCGTTGTTACACAAATCTCGATCCCCCTAAATCCCCCTTAAGAAGAGGGGGACTTTAAGAACTTTTCCATCTCTCCCCCTCAGAGCAACCTAGAGAAATTTCGCTTTTACACAAATCTCGATCCCCCTAAATCCCCCTTAAGAAGGGGGACTTTAAGAACTTTTCCATCTCTCCCCATAGAAGAGAAATTTTGACGCTCTTGCTCCCCCCTTTTTAAGGGGGGCTGGGGGGGATCGGGCACCATTTTCAACAAGCATTAAGAAACCGGGTTTCTAACGATCGATCTGGGTTTTCTTGCATAATCTTTGCCAGAAACCCGGTTTCTGACCTTGATGCAAAATCTCAGTTTAACCGAGTTGAATTAGCTTCGTACCGCACCGAGCGCAGAATTTAGAACTATGAGGATTCTTGTGACCGCAGCTCGTACAAAATACAAAATCTTGCTGGATTTTTGCCGGCGGTGGCTCAACCACATCAGGAGGATTGATGACAGTATTAGCAGTATAAATTGACTCTTGTTTCTGAGTTGCGTTCGTTACATTCGGTTGAGATTGCGGCGGAGTTTGAGCAACGGGTGCGGGCGTCGGAGTTTGACCGGCCGCCGGCGGGAGAAACTTGTAAGTTTCGATCAATTCTTGAACAATCTTAAGTTCTCGTTTGTAAACCGGACTTTCGTTTCCTCCTTCTTTATCTAATTCAACTTCCCGCGCATCAAGATATGCCTTCAGTTGAGTGTATAACTGTTGTTTTTGCGGCACATCTTCCGCCGCCGTCAAGATTTCTGTCACCTGTCTTTGAATCTCTTCTTTGTCAGGACGACAGGCGACAACTTCCAAAAGTTGCACCGTTTCTTCCCAACTCGAAGCCAAATCTACATTCTCCGTACCCAGCACATTTTTTACTGTGTAGCGAATCACTTTTTCCTTGGTATTGCGGTTTTCTTCCCGGCGCAAAACTCCCAAAGCACGCGCTTGCACTACCAGTTTCAAGATTTTCTCATCCTCGGGAAATACATCCCAAAAAGGCGCTTCTTTTTGAATGTGAACTGGGATGGGAGGGTCTTTGCTTTCTCCCCGTGCTTTGGCTCGTTTTGCCTGGATTGATTGCCCTTTCCAATCTTGATAAGATTGTCGCAATTCCCGCATTCCTTCAATGCAGCGCAAGGAAAAACCGCCGATTTCTTGCACGAAAACTATGCGGTGGCGTTCTGCTTCTCCCAGTGGGGTAATTGCATCGTTGCTACCTACCCGTTCTCGGAGTAAAGGAATTAATTTAATGGCAGCGGGTTCGGTGCTGTTGCGCCCGCCAACAATGGCTGCTTTGGTATTGAGTGCTGGCGTAAAACCTGCATCTTTTCCCTTCATGATCGGATCGGAAAGCAGAATTAGGGGTTTAGATTTATTGTAGGCGATCTCGAGTTGACTGCGAATGTCTGTTTCGTCATTTTTAAACATTTTAAACAGTCCGTCGCAGGCCGCTAAATCTCGTTTTAAGCGACTGCTATTAGGTGCGTTTGTTATTACCAACCGCGTTTTTTCATCGATAATTTCCTTGAAATCCGGATCTTGTACGTCCTGCAATTGCGGCAAGTCAAACAGTCGCATTACTTCATCCGCCTCGCGGTTTTGTTTCCACAGCGGGCTAGCTTCTTCGAGCACTTGCTTTGACAAATTGCTGCAAGTTCCGTCCATTCCCAATTCGTACTTGCTGCGCGCACCTTCGGAAGCACCTGCTAATTGTTCGATCGTATCTCGGTACAAGTCATTTAGTTGCTGGCGATCGAACAATTTGATACCGTTAATTACCAGTACATCCGCACTGCTGGCTTGTTTGTCTGCTGCTGCTTGAAACTCATCGCGATTTTGCCGCAACTTTTGATTCAAGCGAGCCAAACGAGTTTCTAAGTCTGTTAAATGCTCTTGCAGCCTGATAATTACTTCGACTCCCAAGTTTCTGATTTTGCGCTGAATAATCGCAATTAAACTTCCCTCTAACCCGCTCAGAGCCGCAGCACAATACCGTTCCATTGCATCTTGTTTGCTCAAACCAAACTTATCTTGGTAATGAGTAACATCTTCCAAACCCTTTTGGTATTGTTGCAGGAAACGCCCCTCATTTGGCTCCCAAATTTTTTCGGCTTCCCGCCGAAACTTCTCCACAGCATTTTCAAAAATTTGCCGCACTGTAACGATAAAAGCATCGGCAAATTTTGGTCCTTTATTGCGGTCTTCAAGAATCGCGTAAAATTCAGTTTCTAGGCTTTTGCGTCCTTCTTTGATAAGGCGATTGCGGTTATCGTACATTTTTTGCAGGTAATCGCCGTGCAATCGCTCGTCGGGACTCATTTCGCGCAGGTGTTCGCTGCGATATTCCTCAACTTTCTTTTGTAAATAGTTGACAAATTGCAGGATTTTGCCTTTTTCTCCCCCAAAAATTCCCAACAATCCTTGCTGGGTAGATTGGAGTTTGTTGTCTCCATTAATTTCGTTGCGGATGCTGTTTACCCAGTTGGAAAGTTCTGCTAAATAAGATTTATCGCCCGCAGCCATCAAATCTGTCAGCATTTCCATTTCTGTGAGTCGAATTCGTTTGAGGTCGCTTTGTACGACTTCCTGGAGATTGGGGACTAATTGTACTGATTCGTTCAGCCACCAACTCACAAAATCCGCCGCTAGTCGATTGGCTAAAGATGTGCGAATTTGGGCGATCGGAATTTCAATTGTTGACAGCCCAAAACTCATAAATTGTTTGGAATAGCTGCGACCGCCGGGGTCTGCTTGGGCCCACGAACCTTTAATGTTATCTCGGATCGATCGCTTGTGGGGAGCAAAATCTGAGGTCAAGTCGAGGAAGATATTCTGAGCGATCATTTCCCGAATTTGGTCGAGGGGAAATTCTGTTTCGCCGTTTTTTGTTCCGACTAAATAAGTAAAGTCAAAAGGCGGTCTTTTGTCGCGGATTTCATCAATTAAACCAGCGCTGTACTGCACTGAATATTCCGTGCGGTAGTCGGAAAAATAGCTCAATTCCATTAAGGCTGCGTAGCCGTTAGCTAAAACTCGATCGCCCACATTAATGCCAGCAAAAGCGTTGGGCATCGGTACAATTGCTGTAGTATTGGGACTCGATTGTCCTTGCAACCACTTGCGCACGGCATAGCCGATATCGATAATCATCCCGCTACCCGTACCGCCAGAAATTGAGCCGGTCACAAACACGTTTATCGAGTTACTATTTACCTTGACGTTGTATTTGTCCAACATCGAAGTGTCGTGACCTTTGACGCGATCGCAGGCTGCATTAAAGGCTCGTTTAATGTTATGATAGTTGTGAAAAAATGCAAACCGACCGCAGGCTCGAATCTGTCCGGCTCCCGCTTCTAACGCCGTCATGTTGCGCTCTAATTCATTGGGAAACCAAGCTTCGATCCACGGGAAGTTGTCCATGCTGGACATGATATTTTCTACTTCAGTACCGCTAACTTTAGCAAAGAATTTTTCGTTGTCTTTAAACGGAGTTCCGCCCGCACCGGGATTGTTGAGTTTGTATTCTTTGTCTGTATCGACGATCAGAAAACTGATAATCGGAAAATTCTTTAAGCTTCCGTAGGTTTCTTCTACTAAGCGGCGCACCCTCGCCAGCACTTCATTACCAGTTCCTCCGACTCCGATTAATACGGTAGGAACCATACTTTTTTCATCAACAGCAGCCATAATCCCCTCCTAAATAGTTGATAGTTGATAGTTGACAGTTGATATTTTGTTCGGTCAATTACCAGCGATTGAAACGGTTTGTAGTGCGGACTTAAGTCCGCACTGCGAACAAATCCTCTTGTTTTACAAAGTTAACAACCGTCACCAAAAATTGGCAGACCGACTAATTTCCAAATAATGCTAGGCGTGCAAGCCGTCCAGAAAAATGCATTGCCCAATGCTGCCTGACCTGCTAGAGTCATGTCCATCTTCATCATGCCTTGAAATAACCACCGATCGAGCGGCATCGTCAGCGTCCACATCAAAGCGATCCAAGCTGCACCCAACCAAAAAATTACCCATTTGATGTTACTATTCAACTTGGGAAAGATTTTTTCAGTAAATGAAGTATTGAGATTCACGTCGGCACCGGAAATATAAATTCCTCCTGTTTGTATAGTAGCTTGTTTGAGTGGCTCGAAACTTTTTCCCCCGAAGGTAATGCCATTAATTTTAACTTTGCGATCGACAGCTTCCTTAACAGTTTGCGGGGAAAGTTCGATGCCGGCATCGCTAACAATGACAATTTCGCGACAGCTATTTGCCACAGTTTGAAAAGCATTTAGTGCCTGCCGGATGGGAACGTCCAGACTGTCTTGGGGAGGTTCTGGTTGCAGGGATCTGGGCAAGTTGGAGTCTTGCAAAGCTCTGACTAATTCTGCTTCTACCTTTTTGGTATCCGAACTAAAGCTACTGGTTAATGCTGGTGCTTTTCCACCGCCAATGCCAAATACTTGAATGGTATTGGGATTGCTCGGCAATTGAGAATTTACTGCTAAATAGGCTTTGACTGCTGCCACTTCTTGCTGCATAATTGTGCCTGGAGCATTGAAGGCTTGGGGCTGGTAGGTGCTGCTGCTGAGATCGAGGGCGATCGCAACTGCTATATTTGGTCTGCCAAACCCGAATATGCCGAAAAGTGCTGCGGCAATTAAACAGAAACACAGCACGATTAACGGTCTTTGAAATAAAGGATGTTGCCACAGCGGGCGTTGAGTTCTAATCACCGATCGGCCTAATGATTTTAGATTTTAGATTTTGGATTTTCGATTGGAAATCGTTGGATTTTGGATTTTGGATTTTCGATTGGGGAATCGTTGGATTTTGGATTTTGGATTTTGGATGGTCGATCGTAGATTGAGGATTGTCAATCGATCGACTCTTCCTTCTTCTTTCTTCTTTCTTCCTTCTTCCTTCTTCCTTCTTCCTTCTTCCTTCTTCCTTCTTCCTTCGTGTCAACGATCGACTGTTTATTTAACAGCATCAAACTGATATTTAGAGCCTGGCGGGCCGTCTTTACCTTCAACAGCCTTGACTAACGGAATCTCTTTTAACAGGTCAAATTCCTTCGCCGTTCCCGATATCTGAGTTCCTGCAGTGAGAAATTTAACTGTTCCCTCGCGGGTAGGATTGCTGCTAATTGCTGCTGCTAAAGCTTGAGTAGCATCGAAAGCTGTTGCAGTGCGCCAACTGACTCGTCCTTTCCAAATCTCGGAGGCTTCTTTGGAAAAAGGATCGTCTTTTTCCCAGCGCCAAGGAACTGCTAGCACTAAATCTTTAATAGCGTCTCCTCCTTTAACTAAAGTCGTAGGAGTATAAAGTTCGCTGCCTCCCATTAATGCTAAAGGTGTGGCTGTTTCTTTATTGGCTTGAGCGATCGCGATCGCCTGTTCTACTTGGTCTTTGCTCATCGCCATAAATACCACATTTGCTCCGGCTTGGCTGACATCAGCTACAGCAGCTTTAGCATCAAAAGTAGCACCCGCTTTGACATCGATTTCTTTAACAATTTTGCCGCCTGCTTTTGGCACTTCCAAAACTAATAGTTCTTTGAGTTGCTTGCTGTAAACGCTGTCAGAATTGTAGAAGATTGCGATCGCGGCGGGCGAGTGATTTTTGCTAGCATAATTTGCGACAGTTTCGCCAAGTTTTTGGAGGTAAACTTTGAGCATTTCCTCAGTTTTTTCCAGCATCTTGGTGAGTTTCAAGGTGGCTTTGTTAGCAGGGTCGATCGAAACGCTGGAACTAATCGGCGAAATAGCGGCTAATCCTGCGGTTTCATAGCTTTTTATTGCCTCTTGAGAGCTGCTATCAATGCCGTGTCCCAAAACTCCCAATACGCTGGCAGAGTTAACTAAGTCTTGGGAGATCGATACAGTTTTGCCTGCTTCGTCATTAACAATTACTATTTCTAATAACCGACCGGGAACCGCAGGACTTTTGTTGAATTGTTCTTGATATAAAGCCGCGCCTCTGAGCACTTCTTTAGCTGCATCAGCACTGCCCGCGATCGGCACCACTACGGCAATTGTTAGGGGATTTCCTGTTTTTTGAGCCGCGGCATTGTTGAGATAAATTTTAGTTTCTGGGTCGTTGGGGTCTTTTGCGGCGGCTTCTTGATATTTCGCGATCGCATCATCCCAATTCTTACCTACAAATGCGGCAGCTCCAGCTTGTTTTTCAGCATCAGCTTTGCCACCTGCGAGCAGAATTTTTTCCCCTTGACTCAGCAGCGAGGCGCTGACTGCTTTTGAGCTGAGGAATTCCCCCGGTGGAGCAGCAGTTATGGGAGTAGTCGGTGTGGCATCTCCAGGTGTCTCAGCAACCTCTGGCGTTTTGTTAGAAAACGCTTTGTACAAACCAAATCCGCCACCACCGATGACTAATATTCCTGCAGCAGCGATCGCAATTGGTTTGATCGGCAGTCCATTTCCCGGTCCTGAAACCCTAGTATTTGTTGAACCAACTACAGCCTCTTTCGGCAAGCCGCACATCAAGCAAATTGGCCCGTCGTTGTCATAGGGCGGGTGGGGACCACTACCGTTATATTGTCCTGGATTGTGTTTGGGTACGCCGTCGCAGCTCCAACTCATGTTTGCTACCTTTCTTTTTTTACCCTTTTGGGTATTGTACAGCTTGACATCTGTCTTGAGAAAGGTTAACTGAGCAAAAACACGAAATCTTTAAAAATTGGACTTACGCATAAATTTAAAGAAACCGGGTTTTCGATCGAATCTGGGGGCTGTAATGAAGCCTTCTAGCAAAAACCCGATTTCTGACCGCCCGTGCGTCAGTCCTGTAATCCCTACGAAAGTAGACTTTGGGGAGAATTTAGCGGTAAGGTGCATCGCTACGGGATCGTTATCAAGAGTTAGTGTCGGTCGCGGGCGACGCACGCTAATTTTACTTTGGGGATAATCTAATGGTCCGATCGCCAAGGAGAAATTCTAGAGGTCTTCTTCCGCAGCAGTTGGGATTGCATGAAAATCCTCCTACTGCTGTGTTTTTATTTATTGCACTTGTTTCTGTCTTTCGGCTTGTTTAGTTTCCGACCATTTTTGATATTTAGCCGTATTAGCTGTTATCAATTGACACATTTCTCTAGCTTTATGTTCGGCGTTTTTGACTGATTTCCAAATTTCTATCAGTTCCTTTTCATCGAGTTCTTTTTGTCTCATTGCAAATTCTCCAAACGGGTTTTAACGCTACTAACTATTATTAATTAAAAATTGTCAACTATCGATCGCGAGCGGGGACGCTCGCACTTACAACTATCAATCGATCGCGAGCGGGGACGCTCGCACTTACAACTATCGATCGATCGCGAGCGGGGACGCTCGCACTTACAACTATTTACATAATTTCTGCTAAATCCAACACAAAACCCGGCAGTACATCTTCCCCTGAAAGAGCGGCAGGATTTTGGAGGATTTCAACATCTCGATCGGGCCGATAAATTTCCACCCGCCGATTTTTCCTGTCAATTAACCAACCCAACTTAGCACCGTTATCTATATATTCCTGCATTTTTTCTTGCAGTTTTTTCAAAGAATCAGTCTTAGAGCGCAACTCAACTACAAAATCGGGACACAAAGGAGCAAAACCTTCTTTTTGTTCTGCTGTTAAAGCATCCCACCGTTCTTTTTTCACCCAAGAAGCATCAGGAGAGCGATCGGCCCCATTGGGCAGCGTGAAACCCCCTGAAGAGTCAAACGCAACTCCTAGATTATTTCGCCGGCTCCAGGATTGAAGTTGATAGGATAGATCGATATTGCGCTTGCTAGTTTCGCTACCTGTTGGTGGCATAATAATTAATTCCCCTGATGCTGTTCGTTCAAATTGATAATCGCGGTTGTTCTGACAAAGCTCAAAAAATTGCTCGTCCGTTAAGTTGATGAATAATTCGATCGAACTTGCAGGCAAATGGGTTCCAATCATATTTTTTATCCTGTTTTAAATTCTTTTGAACTCATTTTTGTTATTACTTACTAGCGCGAGTTTTAGAGAAAAATTTTTAACTCGATCGATCTAATTATAAACAGATTATTCCTAATTTAACTGTATGCTAGCACAAACAGGCGTTTGCAGCTTGATAAACTGCGATCGCCCTTGAATAAGAAAAAGAGCGATCGCCCTGACAAATTACTGTTTCCAGTAACGGGTTAAAATTCGCATTATTTCACCCGCGATCGGCGATGGTAAAGGCGGACTCCACTCATCAACTTTGGCAAAACCCAAGACGTGAAGTAAATTGATGATGCTTTCTACTCCTTTGGGAACGCCGCAAATTAGCAACCGGATCGGTTGTTTGCCGGCGGGCGCGTCGGGAATTTCTTCGCGAAGCAGTTCGGGAACTGATTTTGGCTGTGATATCATAGATATTTCTCCTGAATATGGGAGTTCCAGACCCCACTGAACGATTGTCAGTCCGAGCGGTGGGGGCTGGTTTTTACATACACTCTACAGTACCGCGGTATGCACTCCCTGTCAACCCATAAGGGTAAAATAAACGGTGTGGAAGGTCAAAACAAGTTACAATGGGGCAGTAATAGCAAAAAACAACAGCCTTGCCAGCCAAATTACCAAGAATAGTTGTCTATCTTCCCGAAGAAGTCAAAGCAGACCTAGAACTGCTGGCCAAATCGCACTATCGGCCGGTTTCAAATATGGTGCTGTCACTAATCCAAGAAGCAATAGAACAAGCTAAATCTGAGGGTAGAATTCCCAGGGACGATCGATCGTCACAAAACAGCGATAACGACAAGGAGTATTGAAACAGGAAGTTAATATTTGTCGGCTAAAATGACATTAAACCACTTATCCCCAAAACGACGTGAGTCCAGCAAAATCTCCCAGAGTCGCTTTTTACCCACCACCGGAAATTAATGAGAAATTAGAGAAACTAGCTAATATTGAGCGCCGATCGATCTCTCAAATGGCATTACTTTTGGTGGAAGAAGGACTCGAAAGAGCTCAGAAACAAGGAAGATTCGATGAATCGAAAAACGATTAAACCTCTAACTTTGCCCTCACTGCCATTGGTCGATCGCTCTCAACTGCCTGCGTGTCCTGCCGTATACTTTGTATTGGAGGGTGACACAGTTTTGTACATCGGCCAGACAGGGAACCTTCAACAGCGTTGGATAGCACATCATCGCTGGCATCAACTAAAGGTAATCGGCGGTAATATTCGGATTGCTTGGCTTGAATGCAGCGATGTTAATCTGCTGGTAGGTATTGAAAAAGCTGCGATCGAATACTTCCAGCCATCTCTCAATCAAACGAGGGTTGGAGGCGAACAAAATACTGTCAAACTTGTAATTCCCAAGGCTTTGAAGATCCGGTTCAAAGCTTTGTGCGTTCGTGCGGAAAGAGATATGAGCAGCGTCGGATGCGAACTAATAGAAAGCTGGTGTCAAGAGCAAGAGGAAGCCGAGGCAAAACGGCGCGAGTCAGATAGGTGAAGGGGCGAAATTGCGATTTCCCAAACACTTATTATTAAAAATTTGTCTGCTTTACCTTAAAATATTTAGATGAAATTGTATATTATAATAACGAAAAATTGCTCAAAAATGCTGAAAGAATTTGGGATATTACCCAGTCTAAAACTGACAGAGCGGCACAGATTGCCAGAATGTTCAGCAATCTACTTTGCGATCGCTCGCGAGCAAGTTCTCTATGTTGGCTTGGCAACAAATTTGAGAAATCGCTGGCAAAATCACCATCGCTTGCCCCAACTGGAAGCAGTCGCTCGAAAGTGCGAAGTTAAACTATTTTGGCTGAGTTGTACTCCAAGTGAACTGAATGAGTTAGAACGCCAGTATATCAAACACTACTGTCCGACTTTGAATCAAACTAAAATTCCCGATCGGCAAATTGTACCTAGCTTTCAGATGTTGGCGCTGTCACTCAAGAAGTTAAACGAACGAGTTATTGGACTGGGAGTTTGTCCGGCAGAGAATCACCAACTAAAAACAGTTGTTTTAGGTTATTTAACTTATTTTGAAAAAATTGTAACTACTAATTTGCGGAAGAGTTTAAAAGCGATTAACAAAAAGCCAAACAGTTTATTTAAATGGACGGAGACTCTACGGCGTCAAGAGGGCGCTCGCTGGCGAACACGTTTCAATGGAATTGAAATTCAGATCGTTCCTATTTTTGAAAAACGCATCGCGCACAATCCAAGTCTATATGAGGTGATGGCAGAGAAACGCTTTGGACGTAACTGGACTGAAATTCCTTTAACTGAATATGACGCAATGAGAAAAGAAGTTAAAGCAATGTCTTTTAGAGAAAGGCTAGAGTTGGCTCGCAGTTCAGAAATAGGCTGGAAACTTTTTCCTTGGGAATGTGGGGCGAAATATCGTACAATCAGTGGCATAGAAATTATGTGTCTGACGAGCAGCCAATTAGAGGCTTTATTCTCCAACTATCCGTATCTAGAAGAACAGTATCCGAAAATGTATGCGATCGAAGACGATCCAATCCCCAAGCTAATATTTTAATTTAAGTTCAATATTTCAAGGGAATCCCTACGCGCTCCGGCGGCTTCCCATCTTCAAGTTTTTCAGGGAGTACGATCGAAATTTAAAAGGTGGGCATTGTCCGTAGCGAGTTCAATTTAACCATCATTTACATACAATGCCTGCGCTACAGTTCGATCGGACAGTCCTTTACAGTTTTGCTCGATCGAGACCATTCTCAATAATATTATTTCAACAATGTACGCTCCAATTCCCCAAACTTGCTAACATTTGAAATGGCGATCGCGACCGTTACGACGAAGGGAAAAAGAATCTATGAAAAGCCTGTGGAACGACCTGGAAGCGCAGCAATATCCCGATGACTTAGCTTTGCGCGTTTACACCTCCCGCCTGTTGGGACGCGAACCGGCATTAGTCTTGCATGGCGGCGGCAACACCTCCGTCAAAATCCGCGAAACCAACATCGTCGGCGAACCAGAAGACATTCTCTACGTTAAAGGCAGCGGCTGGGATCTCGCCACCATTGAAGCTGCCGGATTCTCTCCCGTCCGCATTCCCCACCTGCTGAAACTGGCGCAACTCGAATCCCTCTCCGACCCCCAGATGGTCAACGAACTGAAAACTCAGATGACCCGCGCTAGCGCCCCTTCTCCATCTGTCGAAACGATTCTTCACGCTACGCTGCCTTATAAATATGTAGACCACACTCACGCCGATGCGGTGATTGCGATTACAAATACAGCTAATGGATTCGATCGGATTCGGGAGATTTACGGCGATAGTTTGGTGATTATTCCCTACGTGATGCCGGGATTCGATCTCGCTCGTTTGTGCGCCCAGAAATTTGCCGCCGATGCAACAGAAAAAACTGTCGGCATGGTATTGCTAAATCACGGATTGTTCTCCTTTGGAGAAACAGCCCGCGAATCCTACGAACGGACGATCGAACTTGTTTCCCTGGCCGAAGATTACCTCCGCAAAAACGGCGCGGGCAGCCCTCCTTCCGCCCAAGCAACCGCCGCACCAGAAGACAAATCCCTGCGCCACAGCCTCGCCGAATTGCGCCACCAACTCTCTAAATCAGCCGGATTCCCCGTCATTTTGGCAACCAGTCGCACTCCGAAAACCCTCGCCTATGCCCGCCGCGACGACATCGCCACGATTTCCCAACAGGGGCCGCTGACTCCGGATCACGTCATTCGCACCAAGCGCGTCCCGATGTTGGGAAGAGATGTTGAGGCTTATATTGCAGCCTACAAAGCTTATTTCCAAGCCCATGCTGCTGCCAATCTCACCATGCTAGACCCCGTACCGAGAGTGATTCTCGACCCGGATTTCGGGATGTGTGCGGTGGGGCAGACGGCGAAGGCGGCGCAGATTGTAGCAGATATTTACGATCGCACCACCGACGCGATCGAATCGGCAACTCTCCTCGGCGGCTACCAAGCTTTGCCTGCCAAAGATATCTTCGCTGTCGAATACTGGGATTTGGAACAAGCCAAACTGCGTCAAGGTGGCAAACCGCCCGCATTTACCGGAGAAGTGGCGTTAGTTACCGGGGCGGCATCGGGAATTGGTAAAGCTTGCGTCGATTCGCTGTTAAAACGCGGCGCGGCGGTGGTGGGATTGGATATTAACCCGCAAATTGAAAGCTTGTATTCCCGTGCCGATTTTTGCGGCATTACTTGCAATGTTACTGATGAATCTGCGATCGTTGCTGCCTTAGAAAAAGCAATTGAGAAATTTGGCGGTTTAGATATTCTGATTCTCAATGCCGGAATTTTCCCCAAAGGTCGATCGATTTCTCAACTCGGCACCGATGAATGGCGCAAAGTCATGTCAATCAATCTCGATGCCAATCTAATATTAATGCGGGAATGCCACCCGTTCCTCAAACTCGCACCGAAAGGCGGTCGCGTTGCCGTCATCGGGTCAAAAAACGTCCCCGCACCGGGGCCGGGTGCGGCTGCTTATTCTGCGTCTAAAGCAGCGCTAAATCAACTGGTGCGCGTAGCTGCATTGGAATGGGGGGGCGATCGCATTCGGATCAATACTCTGCATCCAAACGCGGTTTTCGATACCGGAGTTTGGACGGATGAAGTGTTGGAATCCCGCGCCAAACATTACGGTTTATCGGTGGAAGAATACAAAACTAATAATGTGTTGAAAGTGCAAGTAACGAGTCATGCTGTTGCGGAATTGGCGGCGGAATTGTGCGGCGATTTGTTTGCCAATACCACGGCGGCGCAAATTCCGGTAGATGGAGGGAACGATCGGGTTATTTGATAGTAGATCGTCGATAGTTGGGATGCTTGTAAGATGCGTATTACTAGCGCGGCATGAAAAGCGAAGTAATACCAATTTTTTATGAGGCTGCATAGAATTCGATCCCCCCTAACCCCCCTTAATAAGGGGGGGACAAGATTCTTCTCAAAGTCCCCCTTCTTATACCAATTTCATAAAGTTATGCTACAGATAACAGCAGTCAAACCCATACTGCGACAAGAAGCATCTGTCGCGCTACTTAATGAAATTGGTATTAAGGGGAGCCGCTGCGGTCTTGGGCTCCCCCCAAGTGGATCGAGCGGCGTGGATGCGAGGGGGATCTAGATCTGTGCAACTTCACATTAAATTGGTATGAGTTTCTTCAGCATCTGGTTTAACTTTGCTTATAACAAAACGCGGCAGCTCATCAAAATAGCAACCATTTTCAATGAAAGTAGAATAATTGTTTGTTGTACAGTAATAGCCTGGGATTTTCACAGCCAAAGTTAATCGCTACCCGATCGCCCGTTTCCCCATACCCTCAAAATCTTCCTCAAGACACTCGTGTGTCCGGTCAACAGCGCTATCCTAAGAATATATAGCCCTTAAACCCGATCGACCCGGAGGCAACGTGTTCAGCCTAGTTCAAAACACTTCTCGCAAAGGAGAAATTCTAGAGGTCGTCTTCCGCAACGGTTGGGATTACATGAAACGCCTCCTAACCGGCAGCAAAACCGACGAGCCCAGTCTCCCGACACCCGCTGTGCTGCGCAATATTCTCATAGAATTAGGCCCGGTTTTTGTCAAATTGGGGCAATTGCTGAGTACCCGTCCCGATTTGTTGCCTGCCAGCTACATTGAGATTCTCTCTACCCTGCAAGCGGAAGTGCCGCCCGTACCGTGGTCGCAAGTAGAAGCTATCGTCCGGATGGAACTCAAACAACCTCTCGAAACTACTTTTGCTAAATTTAACACCGAAGCGATCGCAGCAGGTTCGATCGCCCAAACTCACAAAGCTACTCTCAAAGACGGCCGGGAAGTCGCCCTGAAAATTCAGCGTCCCGGTATAGAAATTGTTATCGAACAAGATATCGCTGTACTCCGAGGTTTGGCAGAACTTGTCATGCTTACGGACTTCGGCCAACAATACGATATTGTCGCCCTAGCAGAAGAATTTGCAGTCGCCCTCCGCGCCGAATTAGACTTTACTCAAGAAGCCGGCTACACTGACGAACTGCGCCGCAACTTATCTAAAAGCAACTGGTTCGATCCCTCACAAATTGTATTGCCAGAAATTCATTGGGAATTAACGACCAAAAAACTCTTAGTCATGGAATGGCTGAACGGAGTGCCGATTCTGTTAGGAGATTTGCAAGGAATCCGCCACAAAGGAGATGCCAATGCCGAACGCGAAGAAATTACCACGCTGCTTTGTCGCGCTTTCTTCAAGCAGTTATATGTTGATGGATTCTTTCATGCAGACCCGCATCCAGGCAATATTTTTTATCTCAAAGACGGTCGGATCGGGCTGTTAGATTGCGGCATGGTCGGCAGGTTGGACCCGCGCACCCAACAAAATTTAACAGAAATGTTGCTGGCAATTGTCGATCTAGACTCTCAACGATGCACTCAATTAACCTTGCAAATGGCAGAATTTGCCCAACCGACAAGTTTGGCAAATCTCGAAAACGATTTAGCTCGAATGTTGCGCAAATATTATAATGTAAGTTTGTCGCAAATGAACTTGTCCGAAATCTTTTATGAAGTGCTGGAAATCACCCGCAAAAATAAAATTCGGCTGCCCAGCAATCTCGGTTTGTATGCCAAAACTCTCGCTAATTTAGAAGGACTAGCGCGTTCTTTCAATCCGCGATTTAACATTATAGAACAGGTGAAACCGCTGATGACAGATTTGTTTCGGCGGCAGCTATTCGGAGACGATCCGGTGCAGCTTTTGCTGAGAACTGCTTTGGATGTGAAAAGTTTATCTTTGCAATCGCCGCGACAGTTGGAAGTGTTGTTAGATCGGGTTACTTCGGAAACTTTGAAGTGGAATTTAACGCTGAAAGATCTCGATCCGCTGCGTCGTACTGTGGGGGATGCTGCGAACCGACTTTCTTTTAGTATTGTGGTGGGTTCTTTGATTGTGGGGGCGGCGATTATTTCTTCTAACAGTCAAACTTCTCAGCTATCTTTTTTAAGCAATGGTTTGTTTGGGGCTGCAAGCTTTTTGGGTTTGTGGTTAGTAATTAGTATCTTGCGATCGGGTCGTTTGCGCAGTTAAGAAGCTAAATGTAGCTAAAGCGGTTGTTGGGTTGCTGGATGCGGTTCTTCTGGCAAAGGAATAAACTCTGTTTCTTCAGGAACTCGATCGAACTTTCCCTGCACCCAATCTTGCTTTGCTTGTTCGATGCGATCGAGACTGCTGGAAACAAAATTCCACCACTTATATCGCTTGCCGACAGGTTCGCCGCCAACTACCATGCAGCGGGCATTGCTATTAGCAGAAATGTTGACCGATGCGCCTGAATTTAGCACCGCTAACCGATGTTGTTCTAGAGGCAATGCGTCGATCGAAATCCCTTCTGTGACGCTATAAATTGCCAGTTCGCTGTAGAATCCCGGTAAGGTAAATTGCTTGCCAGGAGCGAGTTTTGCGTCCAAATAAATTATCGGTGAAAATGTTTGGACTGGGGAGGCTCGATCGAACGCCTCACCCGCAATTAGAGTAAACGAAACTCCTGCCTCCTCCCAAACAGGCAAATCGGTTGCCGGATGGTGCCGAAACCAGGGTTCGGTTTCTTCGTGTTCGTCGGGAAGCGCCACCCAGGTTTGGATGCCGTGTAAAATGGCTTTTTTGGCGCGATCCTGGGGCGAACGTTCGGAGTGGACGATGCCCCGCCCTGCCGTCATCCAATTTACCGCCCCCGGATGGATTTCTTGAACGCTGCCGACACTATCGCGATGCAGCAACACGCCATCAAACAGGTAGGTCACGGTTGCTAAATTGATGTGCGGGTGCGGCCTGACATCGACGCCCTTACCCGGTGGAAATACCGCAGGACCGAGATGGTCAAAAAATATGAAGGGGCCTACCGTTGTCAGAACATCCGAAGGCAGCAGGCGGCGGGCTTGAAATCCGCCTAAATCTTGAATGTGGGGTTCAATGAGGTGCTGGATGCTGTGCGTCATGATGTTGGTAAAGTCGCCTGGCTGAGACTAGCGCGTGAGGGTCTAGAAAACGGGTTTTTTACGATAATACTTGGTTCCAGCCCGCAGATTTTGGTAAAAACCCGGTTTCTGTGGCGGAGTGCGTCCGGGACTGTTAGCTAATAGCTTATCGAGAAATAGGCGTGAAATCCCGTCCTCTGAGATTGACCAAAAAGTCAAATCTTTTGTATATAATGAGAACATTGTGCACTGCGGAAACCATTATGGACGAGATCGAATATGCCAGACTCTATCAAGAACTGGCAGCAATTCTTAACGAATTTAATTTGGGGTGGGTAGCGAAGGAAGTAGCCGATACAGTAGAGATAGGCAAAACGATTCAAGAGCGATCGCCCAAGCGAAAAACTCCGCTGTTAAAGATAGAAGAATACACGGCGAAAGAACAACTTTTGATGTTAATTGATGCGGTGGAGCAAGCAACGGTGAATACTTCCGAAATGGAAGATGAAATTGCTTATTTCTTGAAAGTAGAATCGGAAACTTCTCCCCTCGGAACAAAAATTACTTTTGCAGCCAACGACGCCGCATCCGCCAAAACGATCGAATTTACCTCTAACGTTACAAGCCCGCGCAACAAACAGGCGATCGCCCTGAAAAGACTGCTGGAAAAATTGCCCTCGGAACCGAGCAACTACGCTACAAATGCAGAAATTAGAAGCAAATTAAGCAATGCTGTAAATCCCGAATTTAGCGACGCTGCGGAACAAGCAAACATTTTTGATGTTTACTTATTTACCATCCTGTTGAAAGCCATTGCTAATGAAGGAGGGATTATTTATTATAACACAGTTTTAGATGATGAAACGCCACAGTATTTAACCTTTAGAAAAAGTCCGGGAAAAATTCACGGCACCGCCCAGCCCTACACTCATGCTGTAGTCGAATTTCCCGGCAAACCAACCCTGGAAGTTCACCTCGGCGTCAAAGTTCAAGGTAGGGCGGGAGTTTTGCACAATTGCAACCTGTTAATCCTGTACGAAAAAGAAGCAAATATGTGCCGCTTGCTGAAGCGGGAACCGCGACACTCACAAGTAATTTTAGCGGTAAAATCTTTGCATTCTACATCGGAGCTCAAGCTAGAAATGGCGGGTTCGTTTATTGGATTGGCGTCAGATATTCGGTACGAAGGTGGCAGTTATTTTATTTCTAACAGCTACTCCGAACCCGTAGCAAAACTGCTGACGATCGCCCGCAAAAAATGGGAACACAATATCTTGCCTAGAGCTACCAACGATGTTAATAGATTGATGTACTCGTTTCAAACAATCTTTAAAGACTTTAAGGCAAGAAACTAGGTTTGTAGTGCGGACTTCAGTCCGTAAAAGAAGGACTGAAGTCCCTACTACGAACCTAGTTTGCGATAGCGGTAGTTGCGCGCCGCGCACCGTATTTCGATTATTACATATATTCAGCCATTGATTTTTCCAATCGATCGAGCAATGTATCGACATCGGCTGCTGCTTCCTCAAAACACGCGGGAGGTGGCGGTTCCGTTTCAAATAAAATCAACTTAATTTCACCTTCGCCGATCGCGACAATCGCCACTTCTTTTTCAGGTTTGTGAGCCTTCAAAACTCCTAAAATTTCCTGAATGTGGTTTTTGACTTGGCGGTTCAATTCCTCGATCGCTTCTTGTTTGCAATACACGAAACGAGGCTTTTCTACCACATCAATTCCCAAAACATCATCGCTTTCCTCGCCCCTTTCCAAAAATAGCCCCCAAGCCAAAGCAGCCAATTCTTGTTTGTTATCTTTCACAAATTTATCCAACTTGCGACGCCAGCTATTGGGATCGGGTTTGGACTCGGGGCTATCAAATAGAAACATTTTCCCTCTTTGCTTGTAGAAACTAATATCTTGCAGTCATCAGTCAGGAGTCATTAGTGCGAGCTTAAGCGCTCGCAAACGTTATTAGCCATCAGTCATTAGTTATAAGTTAAAATAACAACTGTCAACTGTCAACTATCAATCGAACGACGATCGCGAGCGGGGACGATCGCACTCAACAACTATCAAATGTCAACTCTCAACTCTCTTTAAACTCAAAACTCAAAACTCCCGAAAAACTCAAAACTCCCAAACCTCTCAACTCTCTTGACAACTCAAAACTCAAAATTCAAAACTCAAAACTCCCGAAAAACTCAAAATTCAAAACTCAAAACTCCCGAAAAACTCAAAACTCAAAACTCAAAACTCCCGAAAAACTCAAAACTCAAAATTCAAAACTCCCGAAAAACTCAAAACTCAAAATTCAAAACTTAAAACTCCCGAAAAACTCAAAACTATTTTATCCCAGACTGCACGCGCCAGAGCGACGCATAAACTCCGTTATATTCGATCAGTTGTTCGTGCAAGCCGGATTCAATGACTCTACCTTTTTCCATGACGCAAATACAGTCAGCATTGCGGATAGTAGAAAGGCGGTGGGCGATCGCAATTGTAGTGCGATTTTTGGTAATTCGATCGAGCGATCGTTGAATTGCAGCCTCAGTCTCGTTATCCACCGCTGAAGTAGCTTCATCGAGAATCAAAATTGGCGGATTCTTCAAAACAGCCCTCGCAATAGCAATTCGCTGTCGCTGTCCCCCCGACAATTTTTGACCCCGTTCCCCGACAATCGTATCGTAACCTAACGGCAATTGCACGATAAATTCGTGAGCTTCAGCAATTTTAGCAGCTTTTACTATCTCTTCGTTTGTGGCATCAAAACTGCCATAAGCAATATTTTCTGCTACCGTACCGTGAAACAAAAATACATCTTGACTCACCAATCCGATCGCCCTGCGCAAATCTCGCAAATTCAGTTTCGCGATATCGATTCCATCCAAACTAATCTGACCGTATTGGATATCGTAAAACCTCAAAATTAATTTGACCAACGTACTTTTTCCCGAACCAGTCGCGCCGACGATCGCCGTTGTTTTTCCCGCCGGCAGCGCCAGCGAAAAATACCGCAGAACGGGCATTCTTTCGTTGTAAGAAAAGGTGACATTTTTAAATTCCAGCGCGCCTTTAATCGAACTGATTGGCAGCCGAATATCTCCTGTAGGAATGGCGATCGGAGTATCCAATAAATTCAGTACCCGATTAGTAGAAGCCATAGCGCGTTGGTAGCGATCTAGAGTCTCTCCCAACCGAGTCAGAGGCCACAGCAACCACTGAGTTAAAAACACCAAAACGCTGTAAGTTCCCACAGACAACCTGCCAGCCTCTACTTCCAAAGCGCCGTAAAATAACGTGGCAATAAACCCCACGAAAACCACAACTCGAATCAGCGGAATAAAAGCAGCCGACAGGACGATCGCCCGTCGATTGCTTTGGCGGTAAGCTTCACTTTGGTTCTTGATGCGCTGGCTTTCATAATCTTCAGCAGTAAAACTTTTAATCGTAGTAACTCCCGTTACATTATTTGCCAATTGTCCGTTGAGCAAACTCACTTTTTCGCGAACTTCAGCATAGAGAGGAGTCAAGCTATTTTGAAAGGCGATCGAACTCCAAACAATAAACGGAATTGGCAGTATTGATAGAGTTGCCACCTTGGGAGAGACAGCAAAAAAAGCCGTACCGATCGTGATTAAGGTTACAATTAATTGAATGATTTCATTAGCGCCACCGTCTAAAAACCGTTCTAGTTGATTGATATCATCATTCAGAATAGATATCAAACCGCCCGTACTGCTTTCTTCAAAATAAGCTAATTCTAAGTCTTGCAAATGGGTATAAGCATCCAAACGCAAATCGTGTTCGATATTTTGAGCTAAATTGCGCCACAAATAATCGTAAGCATATTGAAATAATGACTCCAATCCCCAGACAATAAAACTCAAAGAAGTAATAACTACCAATTGCCAAAAATTATCTTTGATGCCCCAGTCAGCGAGGAGAGAATCTTGCTGTTTGACCACCACATCGACGGCAATACCGATTAATGCTGGCGGTGCTAAATCGAAGATTTTATTGAAAGCTGAGCAGATCGCTGCCAGCCAAACTTGCCAGCGGTAGCGACGCCCGTATTTCAACAGTCGCTTGAGGGGATGCAAGGGTTTTGATGGCTTTGTCGGTGACGATTGAAAATCATTCATGGGGAATATCGATCGGAACAGTCTCGGACAAACTGTGAATCAAGAAACCGGGTTGTTTGCCAAACTTGAAGGTTTCAAGTAAGTATTTTCGCAAAAACTCAGGTTTATGGGGCCGGAGTGCGTCAGTCCTAATTACAGCAGATTGCAAGTTTCTGAAGTACACCCCAGAAACCCGGTTTCTTTAAGAAACCCGGTTTCTTTAAGAAACCCGGTTTCTTTCGTACCTCACATACCACCAAAACTGCTGTATTTAATTTTGAATCCTCCAGCGTCCCGTTCCTAAGCTTTAAAAGTTAGCACAGGCTTCATTTTAGCGACTAAATCGACCATTTGCGCCTCAACTTGCAGGTCAATTATCGGTTGAATTTGCTTGTAAGCGGCCGGTGCTTCTTCGATCCTGCGTTCTTCCCTTAAAGTAATGCAATCTACTCCAGTTAATCCCAAAGCTGCATCGCTTTTGTCTGCACCTTCGCGACTCATATCGAAGCGCGATCGCGCCCTGCCTGCACCATGTGAGGCTGAGTTCAAAAATCGATCGTTCCCCTTACCAACCAGCAAATAAGACGGCGCGCCCATCGAACCCGGTATAATTACAGGCTGGCCGGGATGTGCCGGACAAGCGCCTTTCCGAGTCACCCAACCGTCACCTTCAGCTAAGGTAATATTGTGAGGTAAATCGTATACTAAGGGAGCTTCGAGATCCCCGAAAACTTGCCGCAACCGCAGGCGCAAAATTTCTGCTAGCAGCAAGCGGTTGATAAAACCGTAATTTGCAGCCGTCGCTTCGGCTTGCAGGTAGCTGCTGACAAGTTCGGGATTGGCTGCGACAGACAGGGGAAAAAGATTGGATTCTGGATATTTTAGCGATTTTGGCCAGGCTTCGCGCGCCCGATCGCGCCACATTCCGCCGATGTATTTGCCGACATTCCGCGAGCCCGAGTGAACCATCACAGCGATTTGTCCCGAGCGCACTCCCCAAGTATAAGCAGTCGCTCGATCGAAGATTTCTTCAACGACTTGAATTTCGACAAAGTGATTGCCGCCACCGATGGTAGCTAACCCGCCATCCCTGACAGTGCCGTCTTTTGGAACTAATTCTGCAGGAGCCCATTGGATATCGCCATTCATGGAACCGCCGAGAAAAGTGCGTGAAGCGAAGCTATCCCGTAGGGAATTGCACTCTGATAATAATTGAGCGAGATCGGAATTAGTCGCGCTGCCGGTTGGCCGATCTAGCATACCTTCCAACCATCCGGGAATGCCGTGTTGGAACATCGCGCGCGAAGTGTTTGCACTCATGCTGACATCGCGCGTGCCGAAGAAATAATCGCCTTTCATCAATTCCACAAAACGATCGCGCTGTGCTAGAAATCGATCTAGAGATAAATCTGCAACGTGCAATCGCATCCCGCAATTTATATCGGCACCGATAGCCGCCGGAATCACCATTTCTGATGTTTGGACGATCGAACCAATTGCCACTCCCGCATCTCCCGGATGAAAATCGGGAGTCGCACAAGCGCGGCAAACGCAACCGCCTTGAGGGTGGCGCACTTGTGCCAGATTTGCTAACTGTTTGAGGGCTTTGGCTTCTACAGGAAAACCTTCGGGCAGCAAAACTTCTGCGGTTGTAGCACCAGCATTTTGCCAGTGTTTTTCTAAGGAACTATTGAGATGAATTGAGTAGACTTTGTTGTTGTAACTGACATCAAGACCTTGCCGAGACAAAGCTCGCAAAAGCCGGGGCAAATTTTTGGGCTGCTGCATAAGAATCTGTTGCGGGTTGCCAGGCAATTACCGCAAATTCAATGGTTGTTGTAGTGGATGAAATGTAGTGGATTCAAGATTTTGGTTCAGCAGCCGCAATCTTTAGTCAAGAGAAGCTGAAGGCAACTTTTCTACCTACTATAATTATTACACACAATTTTTAACCTGTCAACTAGAACTATTTTAGATTGGTAATTGGTAAGGGGTAATGGGTAAGCTGGTACACCTTCTCATTTACATATTTTAATATAGTTTGGTTTTTTTGTACCTACCTACTTAGTCTTAGGGATAGGAGTGATTCGTTATGGAATATGCTGTAAATGTAACAGGACGCATAGGAGCGAAAAGAAACAGTGCGAGCATCCCTCAGGAACGATCGAACAGATAGATTTATTCCCACAAAAGGGCGATCGCCAATCGCACCGCTTCCCCCATCATCGAACAGCGATCGCGCTCTGACGCATTTTTTTCCCACCGCAATAACTGTTCCCGAAAAGCCGGATCTAGCTTCGCACGCTGGGCGATCGTTTGCCCGATAATCTTCCTTTGAATCTCCTCCGTTGAAACACCTTGTTGCTGCAAATAATCCAGCAAACGCTGCACGCTGTCGGTGAATTTCTCCGGCGTCTGAGACATCAAAATAAACGAAATTTGTCGCACCAGTTGCTGGTAAATTGCTTGCTTTCTTTGCAATATTTCCTGTTGGTTCGGTGCCGTCGGTTGCTGAGGTTCGGGTTCCGCAGTGTCACTAGCAACAGCCAAATCTAGCAAACCTAAAATTTGGGAACGCTTGCTGGCAACCTTTGCCAGCATCTTTGGATAAAGCTGCAAAATCCGATCGCCCAACATTTTACCGTTCACCAAACGGTTCGCGTTAAGTCGCAGTAAATGCTGTTCGCCTAGGGACTCAAAAAATTGAATTTTCAACTTTAATTCGCAGCTTTCTAACTCCACTCCCGCCACCGCAAACACCAAAGCCTCCCAATTAGGAAATGTGGGAAAATACACCTCGATCGAGGAACTTTCCTCTTGATGCTGCCTCCCCAATTCCCCTAGCTCAAAATCTCGATCGACCGGCCGGCGGTTTGCCGGAATTTTCGCAGCATAATCAAAATTCACAAACACGTAGCGACAATCAACTTTAGACAAATCTGCATCTTGAACTTGCCAATTCTGAATGCAGCATCCTGTAAGTTGCGCTCCCTCTAAATTCGTCCGAATCAAACGGCATTCGATCAAACAAGCATCTCTTAAATCCGCCTCGCCCAACATCGCATCCATTAAATAAGCGCCACTCAAATCTGCCTTGCGCAAATCGGCACCGCGCAAGTTAGCTTCGCTTAAATCCGCCCGCAGCAAATACGCTCCCTGCAAGTTCGATCGCAGTAAATGCGCCTTCTTGAAACTTGCTTTCAGCAGGTAAGAACCAGCCAGATTCGATCGGCTCAAATCGGCACTGTCAAGCACCGCCTCAGTCAAATCTGCCCCCGCCAATACCGCCCGGTGCAAATCAGCTTCAGCCAAATTTGCCGAGCGCATTTGCACCCCATTTAAATTTGCTTCAATCAAATTTGCGCCGATTAAAATTGCCTCGCGCAAATTCGCTTCTACTAAATGCGCTTCCCGCAAAATAGCACCCGTTAAATTCGCACCGACAAGACTGGCGCGGTTGAGATTTGCCTCCATCAATTCCGCTGCAATTAACTTCGCGCCGTCAAGTTTCGCCCTTTCCAAATTGATTTGATCCGATTTAACTTTTTCAAGGTTAGCACCGCCCAAATCCGCTTCGGGAAGCGCTGCCCAATTCAAATCTGCTGCTTGCAAACAAGCAAGGCGCAAATCCGCTTTTGCTAGATTGGCACCGCTCAAATTTGACTGTTCTAGATTCGCCCCTGCCAGCGCCGTACTGCGCAAATCGGCGCGCCGCAAACAAGCGCCAATTAACTTAGCATTGCCCAAAAATGACCAGCTTAAATTTGCGCCTGTCAAATTAGCGCCGGTTAAATCTATCTCTCGCAGGTTGACACCGCTTAAACTAGCACCGCTAAGGTCGATGTGAGCAAAATTGCGCTCTCCCTGTTGATAGCGCCGTAAAAATTCCTGTATTTGCATTCGGAGGGGGAAGGGTTCGGGGAATGAACAGAAAAAGATTGAAAGAGAAGTGGCGCTGATTCGATGATGTTAGTGCAATTGCTGCAATTGTTGCTGCAAATGCTTTCCCCATTGAGCAGCCAGAGCAATTTCTGTAAATGGAATTTGCACCGCAGCAGTATCGCCCAATAAAAATTCTAGGGCGATCGCACTTCCTGAATTCGGTGGGTTTTCTAAATCTACCACAGCGCCGTTAACTAACAGCCGTACCGACAGGACATTTTTTAAGGAAAAAGTTTGCAAATTCACCGGACCAGATCGAGTTGGTTTTCCCCAAGTTAAATTATCTCCTTTCTGAGCGAGTACAGCATAAATATCGTATTTTGCCCGATCGAATTTCTGTGCCCAAGCCCGATAAGCTTCCAGCTTTTGATACTCGTTCCATCCCGCCCAAGCCAGAGAAATAAAAATTGCTAGCAGCGGCAGCCACATCAAACCTCTTTCCATAGCAATATCCTGATGCTAAACCTTATTGGCATTGACTTTATTAATTCTACATCAAACAAATTGATTTGCGATTTGCGATTTTTGATTGGCATTTGATAATTTGAATTTGGCGATTTTGATGGGCTGTTTTCTATGGAATCTTGAAAATTAAAGGTTAAAAAATAATGTAAAGCTATAGTTTGTAGTGAGGACTAAAGTCCTCTGCATTTGCGGACTTAAGTCCGCACTACAAACAGTACAATATGCCTAGTTTTTATGAGGATTTAAGTCCTCTAAAGGTGGGAATTAACTCCCCACTACAAACCTTTCTCGATCGCGCTCTCTCGACCTGCAGATTCGATCAGCTCCAAAATCTTATCGTACTCAAAATTATCGAGATCGCGGGAGATCGCGCTAGCAATTGCATTGTTTTGAGTGCGGATCTGCGCGATCGCCAGTTCCATTGCATCCGTATCTCCAATAATAATTGCCCTTTTGAGATTGTTCAACCATTCAGTTGGTAAAGAGGCGATCGCATCCGCACTCAATATATTTTCCTCACTGGAAGTCTCGTTAGTCGCAGCTTCCTCATAATTGCCCGCAGATTCCTCATAAAGGTAACGCACTCCTAAATGCTGACTCATCACTGCAAACAATTCCACTTCTCGAAACGGCTTAGTAACGCAATCATCAAAACCTGCCGACAATATCGCCGCCCGTTCCTCTTTAAATAAGTGGGCAGTCAAAGCAATAATTGCCATTGCTTGCCCCTCCAATTTGGCGCGAATTTGTTGCGTTGCTTCGTAACCGTCCATCACCGGCATCCGCAAATCCATCCAAATTAAATGCGGTTTCCAACTCTCCAAAATCTCCAGGGCTTCAAGTCCATTCACCGCTTCTTTCACCTCAAAACCCAAAGGCTGCAGTAACTTTACTAACAGTTGGCGGTTTTCCCAACCATCTTCCACTACTAACAAGCGATAAGTCGGTTGTTTGGCTTCCAATCCTACAATGCGGCGCAGGGGTGCAGTTACATCCACCTCGATCGCCTCAGCAAGAGTTACTTTAATGTCAAAAGCAAACGTCGTTCCCTCACCTACCGCCGTGCGAATTAAAGTGAGATCTCCTCCCATCAAACGAGCAAAAGCACGGCTAATTGTTAAACCCAAACCCGTGCCTTCTTGAAACCCTTGATTTGTTTTACTCTGCACAAACGGCTCAAATAAACCTTCAATATCTTCCAACGGAATGCCGCAGCCAGTGTCTTCAATCTCAAATTTTAATTGGTAATTGGCAATCGGTAATAAGTCTTGAAAACTATCTTTTTCTGTCCCCATTTCCCCAGTTTCCTGAGAGTTTTCCGATAACTCTTGCGGCGCGGGATTTTCACCCGTGTTTGAATTTGTTTGTTGGGAAGAATCATCAGTGATTCTGACTCTAACTGTGATGCTGCCTCGCTGGGTAAATTTGAGGGCATTCCCGATCGAATTAATCAAAATTTGGCGCAACTTTTGCTCGTCGGCGCGCAGGTACTGGGGGACTTCCAAAGCGCGATCGAACTTTAAATCTAAGCCTTTTTCGCGCGCCTGGAGTTGGAACATTTGCTCGACGATATCTAACAAATAATAAAGGTCAAAGGCATTTTCAACTAGCAACATCCGACCCGATTCTATTTTAGACATATCGAGAATGTCGTTAATTAATTCTAATAAGTGTTCCCCGCTGCGCGTGATGATGTTGAGATTTTCTTGTTGGGAAGGCGCGATCGATTTATCGTATTTGATCAGTTGAGCGAAGCCGAGGATCGCATTCAAAGGTGTCCGCAATTCATGACTCATCGTAGCTAAAAAAGTACCCTTGGCTCGATCGGCCGCTTCTGCTTTTTCTTTTGCTTCTAACAATTCGGCGGTGCGCTGCCGCACTCGTTCTTCTAAAGATTGCGCTTGTTGTTGCAATTGAGATTGAGATTCTGTGAGTTCGGCAGTACGCAGATCGACTCTAATTTCTAACTCTGAATTTGTTTTTTCTAGGTCGGCAAAAGCGAGACGCAACTGCTGGGCCATGCGGTTAAAAGACTGGGCTAAAATTGTTAGTTCTTTTGTTCCCCGTAATTTTACTTGTTGGTCGAGTTCGCCGTTAGCTATTTTCTGACTGGCTTGGCTGAGATGGTGAATGGGTTTGCTAATCCAAAGCGATGTCAACAAACCCAGTAATGTCGAGCCAAATAATGCTGCCAAACATAACAGAATTGTGGTGCGGTTGTTGGCATGAACTTGTGCCATAAAATCTGATTCCGGCACTACTATTACAATCAACCAATCCAAACCAAATTTGTCGGTAAAGGGTGTAATTTTTACCCAGTGAAGCCGATCGGCGATGTCAACATCTAGTTGGATATTTTCTGTAATTCGGTCTAAATTACCGTACTTTTGCTGTAAATAATTGGCAGTCGATCGAATTAATGGTTCTTTGCTATTCGCTGCCAAAAGACGCTGGGGTTTCTCTTTATCTTTGATAAATGGCTGTTCGGATGTCGAACTAGCTACCAGCATCCCATTGCGTTCTACAATATAGGTTTGACCCGTGGAACCTACTTCCAATGTACGCAAAAAATCGCTGATTTGAGATAAAGATAAATCGACGCCAGCTACTCCCAGCAGCGTACCTTGGCGATCGTACAAAGGCACTCCTTCGGTAATCGCCAGCTTGGAAAAGTCAAAATAAGGGTAAATTTCACTCCACGCATTGCCGGATGCTTTGACGGGGGCTTGATACCAAGGCCGAATGCGCGGATCGTACTTAGGTTTGCGCTGCAAAACTTTAGTGGGATTTCCTTGACTGTCCAGGTCGTAAGTCGTGTAATCATAGTTTGTAGATCGACCGGAGATTGTCAAAGTTAATTTACCATTGTCTAAACGTTGAACGCCAATAAAGTCTCTTTTTTCAGTTCCGAATGAGATGTAAGTAACTGACTCGAATGCTTGGATTTGATCCCAGAGATGGCGTTGTAGCTTGGGATAGTTCTGTAAATCGATCTGCCCCTGACTGATGGCATTGATGTTAATTTGATTGATTAAGCGGGGCGTTGCCGTGTAACTGTGGAGGGACTGGAGGATGCGGGAACTTACTTCGCTCATCAAACGTCCTGCCAAATCATTGACTGCTTGCTGTCCGTTTCTAAAGGAGAGATAACCCACCAGCCCCACCGCCGTGACGGTTTGCAGGACAAAAGGAACTACGAGAACCGTTCGCAGGGGCAGTTTGGTTGCTCGATCGAATATAGAATTAAGTGTTTTAAGCAACATAAGATAATTTTCAATTGCGATTGCCAAAGCAACAGGTTTTGTAGCTTTGAAAAAACCAAAAAGTAAAAAAGCACAAGTATGTAGGGCCCGCAACGATCGCCCAGCCAACGTCCTAGCGCGATCGATTTGTTTTATTGTAGGGTTAGTTTTCGACAATAAAACCCGATCGGCGAGATTTATTGCCGATTTTGGCTAAACAACGAAAATTGAACGATCGCCCGCAACAAATTTCTCCGGTTTGAGGGCCTTATCGATCGCTGAAGTGCCGCATTGTCCCCATAATTAACGACTGTTTTGACCTTTAGCCCCGATCGATCGCCCTGCAATTTCAAAAATTAACAATTTTTTACAAAAAAAACGCACAACGGGCAAAAACACCCGCACTCAATGCGATCGCACCTGATTTTCTCAGCTTTGCACCCAATTAGTCGAACGGGAGTAACGCGCGGGTGTCAGGAAACCGGGTTTTTTCGCGAAATACAGCGCGTTTACCAGCAGCATCGCTAAAAACCTGGTTTCTGTCGTCGGGGCGCGTCAGTTTGGTCGGATTCACTGCGATTTGGCACCCTTACTGCAAGGGTTTGTCCCTGCCCCCGCAGCCTCCAAAAGTCTCGAAAAGCCTGCAAAGCTTTCAAAATTCTGAATCTAGCTTTCTGAAACGATCTCGCCGGCGCTTCGGCAGCCCGATTTATGTTTTGTTTTTGTACCTATTTATTCTAAAATAGTAAATTAAAACTAAAATTAAATCTTAATTTAAGATTAAAAGAAATTGGAACAGCACCAAACCAGATAATCTCTTAAAAGATTCAAAATAAGCTGAATAGCATCAATTTTCATTGCAGCGCCCTCTTTCTTTTCCCCAGAAGTTGCACAATAATGCGTTCAAAGCTGCAAAACAGATTGCTGCCCGAGTGAAACAGGGATGAAAGCAGGGAGCGCGGCAGTGGGGCGATCGCAACCCAGACGCGCGCTGCGGGGAAACCCGATCGATAGTTTTGAAATCGACCGAAAAAAATAAATAAAAAAAGCACAAATTAGGAGAACCAACAGTGAAACTCGCAGTTTACGGAAAAGGCGGAATTGGAAAATCGACAACAAGCTGCAACATCTCCGTTGCCCTAGCCAAACGCGGCAAAAAAGTTTTGCAAATCGGCTGCGATCCCAAACATGACAGCACGTTTACCCTGACCGGCTTCTTAATTCCCACAATTATCGACACCCTCCAGCAAAAGGACTATCACTACGAAGATGTGTGGCCCGAAGATGTCATCTACAAAGGCTACGGCGGCGTTGACTGCGTAGAAGCAGGCGGTCCGCCCGCCGGGGCCGGCTGCGGCGGCTACGTAGTTGGCGAAACCGTCAAACTCCTCAAAGAACTCAACGCCTTCGACGAATACGACATCATCCTGTTCGACGTACTCGGCGACGTAGTGTGCGGCGGTTTTGCCGCTCCCCTCAACTACGCCGACTACTGCATGATCGTTACCGACAACGGATTTGACGCTTTGTTTGCAGCAAACCGCATCGCCGCCTCAGTCCGCGAAAAAGCCCGCACTCACCCCCTGCGGCTCGCCGGTTTGATCGGCAACCGCACCTCGAAGCGGGACTTGATCGAAAAATATGTAGATTCCGTACCGATGCCGGTGCTAGAAGTGCTGCCCCTAATCGAAGACATCCGCGTTTCCCGCGTCAAAGGCAAAACACTGTTTGAAATGGCCGAAAGCGATCCTTCGCTTAACTACGTCTGCGACTACTACCTCAACATCGCCGACCAGATTCTAGCAAGACCAGAAGGAGTTGTGCCCAAAGACTCGCCCGATCGCGAATTATTCTCGCTGCTGTCAGATTTTTATCTAAATCCCGTACAACCGGTGGTCAAGAAGGAGGAAGATGAGCTAGACCTGATGATGGTTTAATAGGTCTAGCGAACAGGATGAGGATAAAGAGTTTATGGCTTTTTTTGATACTTTTTCAGTTGCTCTCAAACAGAAGTGGTTGGACTACTACCAGGCAAATCGGGCCTGGCTGCTCCTGCACATGACGGCTGACAACACGGTAGCCACTCCCGACGGCGGGAAAAGGCCCGTTTCTTACCTCATCCTGGGAATTGCGGCTGCCCTGGAGCCCGAACTCCAGCAGCTCATGCTTCCCTTTTCCCAACTCAAACCGGATGCAGACAGCCTGATTGAAGTCTTGGGGCTGAATTTTGACCCGGACTTGGCCCTGGGTATGCCCTCAGGAGTCGCCCAACCATCAGGCAGTCCCGCAACAGCAGCAGTTGCTGCACCGCCTGCTGCCGCCAAAGGTGCTCCTGCCCAAACTGCACCTGCTGCCTCTGCTGTTGCAGGGGCAGCAGCACCCGCAGCAACAGAGTCAGCAGCACCCGCAGCAGCCAAATCCAGCAACATGGGCAAAGCTGCTTTAGGAGCAGCAGCGGTGGTGGCTGGAGTAGCCGGTGCGGCTGCAGTAGCGTCAGCACTTAGCTCGCCTGATAAGGAATCAGAGGAAGAAGAGGCAATTTCCGACTTCGACATGGGCGATGAAGAGGAAGAAGAGGCAATTTCCGACTTCGACATGGGCGATGAGGAAGAAGAGGCAATTTCCGACTTCGACATGGGCGACGAGGAAGAAGAGGCAATTTCCGACTTCGACATGGGCGACGAGGAAGAAGAGGCAATTTCCCCGACTTCGACATGGGCGACGAGGAAGAAGAGGCAATTTCCGACTTCGACATGGGCGACGAGGAAGAAGAAGTAGTTTCCGACTTCGACATGGGCGATGATGATGAAGCTTCAGCCTTGGGCGACTTGGACATCAGCGATGAGGAAGAAGAGGGCACATCTGATTTCGATATCGGTGGCGGGGACGAAGAAGTTTCAGCCTTAGACGACGACGACTTAGGCCTCGGCGATGATGAGGCAGAAGAAGAAGTATCAGAATTTGGAACTTTGACCTCTGGGGATCTCGAACCAGAAATCTCCGATCCATTTGGGGAAGAAGAAGCAGATTTTGTGGCAGAAGAAATCCCCGATCCGTTTGAAGCTGACACCTCAGATGACCTGGATAACGACCTGGGCGATTTGGACGGCGAAGACGGTATTGATGATTTTTCTGTATCCGACGACGACGATGACCTCGACGATATGGGACTTGACGATTTGGGAGAAGCAACTACAGGAGATCCAGATGAAGACGATTTAGATGCTCTAGGTCTCGGAGATTTGGATTCCGACGAAGAAGATGAAGAAATTTCGGGCTTTTTGTCGGATTTTAAGTGAGGTTGCGATCGACCAAATTTCTCCCAGTCTTGATGGTTCCCGCGACGGTTGCGAGTTGTGAGTTGCGAGTTCAAACTCACAACTGAAACAAGCAAAATACCCGCTCGGGTTTGGGGACAGCAAATCCCTGTTGTAAAGCGCTAGCGCTTTACTTAGAGTTTTTGCACTCAAATTCTACCTCCTGCAGGTTCTGCGGAAATATTGAGTTTGCCGCAGGTATTTTTGAGAGCAATTTTTGAGAGTAATTGCGCGAAAACAACTTAATTCCAAATCGTTTGCTCCGAGACACAACAGCAGAATCCAGGCGGTTGAGAGTTCCCATCGAGTTGCGTTCAAGACAAACAACAATTTAAATGGAGAAGATTCGATCTATGACTGCTACTACTGAACCTCAAGCTTTAAACTTTGAGTGCGAGACTGGAAATTATCACACGTTTTGCCCGATTAGCTGCGTTGCTTGGCTGTATCAAAAAATTGAAGATAGCTTTTTCTTGGTAATCGGTACTAAGACTTGCGGCTATTTCTTGCAAAATGCGATGGGCGTAATGATTTTTGCCGAACCCCGCTATGCGATGGCTGAGTTGGAAGAAGGCGACATTTCCGCTCAATTGAATGATTATAACGAATTGAAGCGGTTGTGCTTGCAAATCAAGCGCGATCGCAACCCGAGTGTAATTGTCTGGATCGGCACTTGCACTACTGAAATTATCAAGATGGATTTGGAAGGCTTAGCGCCGAAGCTGGAAGCTGAAATTGGCATTCCCATTGTGACGGCCCGCGCTAACGGTTTGGATTACGCTTTTACCCAAGGGGAAGATACGGTTTTGGCGGCGATGGCTGCTAAATGTCCTGACAAAGCTCCTGTGGTAGAAGCTCAGAAACAGGAGAGAAATGCAATCTCGCAACTGCTGAATTTCGGCAAGAAAAAAGAGGAAGTAATAGCAGAAGAATCGGAATATGTCAACCACCAACCGCTGGTACTTTTCGGTTCTTTGCCAGATCCGGTAGTTACTCAGCTAACTTTAGAATTGAAGAAACAAGGAATTAAGGTTTCTGGTTGGCTGCCTTCCAAGCGCTACACAGAATTGCCCGTCTTGGAAGAGGGTTATTACGTATCGGGAGTCAACCCATTTTTATCGCGCACTGCGAGCACTTTGATGCGCCGCCGCAAGTGTAAATTAATTGGCGCACCGTTCCCGATCGGACCTGACGGCACTCGCGCTTGGATTGAGAAAATCTGCTCTGTTTTGGGCGTTGAACCCAAAGGTTTGGAGGAAAGGGAATCGCAAATCTGGGCCAATTTGGAGGATTACATTCAGTTAATTCGCGGCAAATCGGTATTCTTTATGGGCGACAATTTGCTGGAGATTTCGCTAGCGCGGTTCTTGATTCGCTGCGGCATGACTTGCCCGGAAATTGGCATTCCTTACATGGACAAGCGCTATCAGGCTGCTGAGTTGGCGCTGTTAGAAAAAACTTGTCAGGAGATGGGGGTTCCCGTTCCTCGGATTGTGGAAAAACCGGACAATTACAATCAGTTGCAGCGGATTTACGAGCAGAATATTGACTTGGTAATTACGGGTATGGCACACGCTAATCCTTTGGAAGCGCGGGGAATTAATACTAAGTGGTCCGTTGAGTTTACTTTTGCTCAGATTCACGGGTTTGGAAACGCGCGGGATATTTTGGAGTTGGTGACTCGCCCGCTGCGCCGGAATAATTCGCTGAAGGATTTGGGTTGGGGTAATTTGGTGAAGAATGAGGCGAAGGTTTAAAGGGTTTTTGTAAGATGGTAGGGCGGGCGTTGCTCGCCTTATTTTTTTGAACCGCTGATGGGTGCGGATTAACGCCGATGAACGCAGATGAAAGTGAATTCAAGTCTTTGGAGTATTATTTGAGTTTGAGGTATCCTGTGGTTTTTTATCCGGAGTCTAAGGGTTATACGGCGGTAATTAAGGAGCTTCGGGGTTGTACGTCGGTGGGGGAAACTTTGTTAGAAGCTATAGAGAATATTGAGGGAGCTAGGGAGTTGTGGATAGAGACTGCTTTTGAGTTGGGGGATGAGATTCCTTTACCTGCAACGGAGATTGAGTGTAGCGGAAGTTTATTGTTGCAAATTCCGAAATCGCTGCACAAGGATTTAGCAGATATTGCTGAGAGGGAAGGGGTGAGTATTGAAGAATTTATTTTAGCTGTGTTGAGCAAGGCTGTTTAAAATTTTAGCTTTTGAGTGAGTTAGGAGGAATGGTTATCAAGCAGGCGATCGCGATCGTAAAATTTGAAGGTAGTAGAGTTGAAAATAATATGAATATCAATCAGCTTATCGATCGAGGAATTTCTTATTACACGGAAGGAAAAAATTACCTATTTAGGGCTTGCTGAATAAGTCTTTTGGTGAGGGGGGAATAGGGCATTGGGCGAAGCGAAGCGGAGGGATTGGGCATTGGGCATAGGGCATAGTTTTTCTCTCGGGGGCTGAGAGTTTTATTCAGCAAACCCTATTCAGAGAAAACAGAACGCCTCAGCAAGTTAGGAAAAGTGGTAGAACAATTTTTAGCAAATCCGCCAGAAGTGCGCTATAAAAACCCGGTTTCTCCGAGAAACCGGGTTTTTATTTAACAGCATTTAGCTGTCGATCGCACTTCTTAATGGCTCATGGCAAACTCGGGCAATCTCGGTTCGGACTCGCCACCGGGCAAGACCTTAACTTGACCGTTTTCATCCGCATCTACCATAGCGGTCGTGCCTTCTTTCAGCCTTCCAGCTAACATTTCCTCAGCCAGTACATCCTCCAGCAACCGCATAATTGCGCGGCGCAAAGGTCGAGCGCCGTAGCTGGGATTGTAGCCTTCTTTAACTAACAGTTGCTTGAACCGTTCGGTCACCGACAAAGTAATATTTTGTTCGGTCAAGCGGCTGAAGACTTGGCGCAACATGATGTCTGCAATCTGCGCTACTTCTTTCTCCGTCAACTGGCGGAAGACGATAATCTCATCCAAGCGGTTGATAAATTCAGGGCGGAAAAACTGTTTCAGTTCTTCGTTTACCAAACTGCGCACCCGGTTGTATAGGGCATCTGCAGAATTTTCAGCAAACTCGAAACCGAGACCGCCGCCGCCTTTTTCAATCACTTTAGAACCGATGTTGGAAGTCATAATCAGCAGCGTATTCTTAAAGTCCACGGTGCGACCTTTAGCATCGGTTAAACGGCCGTCTTCCAAGATTTGCAGCATCATGTTGAAGACATCGGGGTGAGCTTTTTCGATTTCGTCGAACAAGATAACCGTGTACGGACGGCGGCGGACTGCTTCTGTTAGTTGGCCGCCTTCATCGTAGCCGACGAAACCGGGAGGCGAACCGATGAGTTTGGAAACAGTGTGGCGTTCCATGTATTCGGACATATCTAACCGAATCATCGCTTCTTCCGAGCCGAAGAAATAGGCAGCCAAGGCTTTGGTCAGTTCGGTTTTGCCGACGCCTGTCGGGCCGGAAAAGATGAAACTGGCGATCGGGCGATTGGGGTTTTTCAAGCCGACGCGGGCGCGACGCAGGGCGCGGGAAACGGCGGTGACAGCTTCTTCTTGCCCGATCAAACGCTGGTGCAAAGTATCTTCCATGTGCAGCAGCTTTTCGGATTCGGATTCTGTCAGTTTGCTGACAGGTACTCCCGTCCAATTAGCTACTATATTGGCGATGTCATCTTCGGTGACAACGGGAGAGTTGTTGATTTTAGTTTTGTCGTTCGCTGCTGCAGTAATTTCTGCTTGAATTTCTAATTCGCGATCGCGCAATTTGCCAGCTTTGTCGAAGTCTTGCGAGCGAACTGCTGCTTCTTTTTCTTTAATTACTGCTGGCAGTTGTTTTTTGAGTTCTTTAACTTCCGGCGCAGTTTGGGAATTGAGCACGCGCACGCGCGAACCTGCTTCGTCAATTAAATCGATCGCCTTGTCGGGCAAAAATCGATCGTTGATGTACCTGTCTGACAGTTTGGCGGCTGCTTCTAAAGCTGCATCGGAAATTGTCAGTTTGTGGTGCAGTTCGTAGGCCGATCGCAAGCCGTAGAGTATTTCTATGGTTTCTTCCACGCTAGGTTCGCCAATCATCACCGGTTGAAAGCGTCTTTCTAAAGCTGCATCGCGCTCGATGTACTTGCGGTATTCGTCCAGAGTAGTCGCGCCCACGCACTGCAATTCGCCGCGGGCCAAAGCCGGTTTGAGCATATTGGAAGCATCCATGCTGCCTTGAATTGCCCCCGCACCGACTAAGGTGTGAATTTCATCGATTACCAGAATGATGTTGCCGGCGGTGCGAATTTCCTGGACGATTTTGCTCAGCCGCTCTTCAAATTCGCCCCGGAACTTAGTCCCGGCAATCAGCGAACCCATATCCAGGCTGATGACTTGTTTGTCTTCCAAAATTTCCGGCACATTGCGGTTGACAATTCGCTGGGCGAGACCTTCGGCGAGTGCTGTTTTGCCGACTCCAGGCTCGCCGACCAACACTGGGTTATTCTTTGTGCGACGACCTAGAATTTGTATGACGCGCTCGATTTCAGTGTTGCGACCGACTACAGGGTCGAGCTTGCCTTCGGTGGCCAACTTAGTGAGATTAGTGCCGAACTCTTCTAAAGTCGGGATTTTGCGATCGCTGTTGCTGTCCCTACCTGCTGGCACGGCGGCGGCTTCGCCGACGGCGCGGATTACTAAGGTACGGATGCGAGCGCGATCGATTCCCAAATTGTGCAGCACTTTAGCCGCGACTCCTTCATCGTCTTGAATCAATCCCAGAAGGATGTGTTCGGTGCCGATGTAATTGTGACCTAGCTGCCGCGCTTCGTTGAGGGCTGTCTCAAAAATGCGCTTGACGCGGGGTGTAAAAGGAATTTCCGGCGGCAGAAAACCCGAACCTCTGCCGATGATTTTTTCGATTTCGTAGCGTGCTTCTTTAAGGTTCAGGCCCATTTCAAGCAAAACTTTTGCAGCGATGCCAGTGCCTTCGCCTACAAGTCCCAGGAGGATTTGCTCGGTGCCTACAAAATTGTGGCCGAGGCGACGCGCTTCCTCTTGGGCTAGCATGATTGCTTTTATGGCTTGTTCTGTAAAGCGTTCAAACATATTTTGTTTCCATCCTACTCTTGGGACGAGGGCTGTATCGCTGCTGGTGAGGAGCGATTTGGAGCTTTACACAAATTATAGATGTAAATTTTTGTGTATTTCCTTCTGTACAAGGTATCTTTTTTAAAGGAACCCTGACAGTAGGGAGACCCGAATAGCCGAGGTGGGGTTGTCCAAGGGCTTGAAATAGTTGTTCGGAAGTTTTGAGTTTTGAGTTTTGAGTTTTGAGTTTTGAGTTTTGAGTTTTGAATTTTGAGTTGAGAGGGAGTTTAATGACTGATGACTAATAACTAACCCCCAACAGAGGAATTAGCGTTAAAACCCACATTCCGCACCCTCAACTGGCATACACGCAGTTGAGGGTGCGGAATGTGGGTTGTAGCACGTCGAGTAATTCTTGAGGGCGATCGCGCTTGCAAAAATACCCGTAAGGTGCGCACTGCGCACCTTACCGCGATTGCTAAGAAGACGATTTGATAGCGTGAATCAGCAGCTTGGCGATTTCCGAAAGTTGCTTTTTGTTGAACGTTTTGAGTAAAAGCTTGACAACAGCTTTTGGTTCTGACGGCAGCGCCACTGGCTTTGTCGCTGCTGCTGTTTCCTTTGGCGCTGCTGCGGTCGTGGCGGCCTTGGCTTTGGCAGCGGCGGCTAAAAGCTGTAAATTTTTACTGGGGGCGATCGCCTTGACTTTCCCCCCTTGAACCAAATCCCCAGCTTCCTTGACTTCTTTGATAATCAGCGGTGCTAAAGCTTTAAAAGAGTTTTTAGGATCTGCTGTTGCTGCTTTAGCAGTTTTGATTAAAGTTTGCCAAGTCGCAATCCCGGAACCCAACTTGCCGAGTTTGTCGCACACCAGACCCAACTGCTGGCGAGAAGCAGCCGATTCTTTCTGCTTGAACAACTCCAACATTTCTTTGAGTAAAACCATCACTTGAGCGACAAAATTTGCCGGTGGCGCGCTGCCAGCTTTAGCACTACCGACAGTAGCTGCGGGCGCTGCAGCTTTGCCTTGCGCCAAATTGTTGAGGTGAGTTTCGAGTTGGGCAAACACAGGCATTACCTGCTGGACGAGTTTTTCTCCCTCTTCATTTCTCAACCCAAAAGGTCCTTCCAGGCGCGCGAGCAAGTCCTTGAGGGTGTCTACTCCCTTTAAAAATAAGGATTCGGCTGTTTGGTCAACCTGCTTTACCGGCCCATCTTTGAGAACCTTAAAACAATCTTCCAAGCGGTGAGCCGTGGTTTTAATGCTATCTAAACTGAGCATTGCCGCGCCACCTTTGACGGAGTGGGCGGCTCGAAACATCTCTTGAACGGATTCGGGGTCTTTCATGGTAGATTTTAAATCCACCAAACCGTTTTCCAGAGTATCGAGGTGTTCCTTAGCTTCCTCTATAAACAAACGCAATATTCGGTCTTGCTGGTTTGACACAATAGCCCTCCTAACTATTAAGCACCCCTCCTCGATCGCACCCCTGTTTCCCAAAACCCGGCGAAAACCGGTGAAATTCGGGCTTGCGCTCTGCTGCAAGCTCCTGCAAAACATTCTATCCTCAACATAAGGCAGACTCCTACAGTGGTTTTCGGGATAAAGGGGCAACGGGATCGGGGCTGAGGCACCCATCCTAAAGTAACCGAGTTTTTTCACCCGAGTTGGGGGCTGTGTCGAACCGTTAAAGTTCAGAGGGCGTGTCGGGGGCGACTTCGATGCCCGCGCTTTGTTGCATCATGTGTTGGGGGGTAATCAAGTCGCTCAATTCTTTAACATCGACACCGATGTTTTGGCAAGCTTGTTTGAGTTCGCGATCGAACTTATTTAAGTCATTGCCGTAGCCGCAAAGTTCGGCTGCTGTGGCGATTCCTTGTTGGGCGTTGGCTTTGGCGCAGTCGATGAGTTCGATGCCTGTGAGGGGTTGGGAGGATGCCATGATCGTGTCAAATTATAATTATTTTGTATTTTAAAGAGCGTGTTGGGGGCGATCGATCTATCCAAAGGCAGGGAATTAGTTGATAGTCGATAATTGATAGTTGAAAACTGTGTCGATCGATGGGAAGTTATTGGGGGCGATCGCGAATATCATCGCATAAGTGGCGATCGCTTTCATCAGCATTATTCGGCAGATTGTTGTGGAGCCAGTTGGAGCCTTCACTAACAACAGCAAAATGCTTCAATTCCAGAGCGACGGGGTATCAATAGGAGTAGAGAAATTTTCAGCTTTTAATTGTTCAATTCCAGCTTGCAAAAATTGACCGCAATCCCTCGCCCAATCGTGATAAGATTGCAATAAAACAGGCAAGATGTCCCGCGCTTCAATAGTTGTCAGTTGCAGTGCGGAAACTAACCATGACTGAATTATCGAACTTTTTCCTACCCCCGATTGTCCGTGAACGATCGTCAGTTTGCCAGCAGGTGTCCGCAACCGTTGACTTATCTCTTTAATATCGCGCGATCGACCGGAAGCTGCTTCAATTTCCCCAACAATTTCAGCTTTTGACTTCCCGGATTCTAAACCGCTGTCAATTATTTGTTGTGGCGATTGCAAGCGACTAGCACCGATAAAAGCTTGCAGTCGATATTTGCTTTTAACTTCTTGTTGTTCGAGTTTGATGCGAAATGCTTTTAAATATTCGCCTCGATCGAAATATAGCGATCGCAAATCTTCTAAAATCCTTAAATAAAGTTGCACGTCGTCTTGAGGCTCTGTATTTTCTTTGGCTGTTTCTAAGTTGCGAACAGCATCCAGTTGTTGGTTGAGATTCCGCTGGGCTTTCGCCAAAAGTAACAGATACAAACCTGTCTCTTTTTTTTCTGCTTCCGATTGTTCTAAAATCGACAATATCAATTTAGCTAATTCGCCAGCTTTTTCCCACTCAGAAAGTTGCAGCGCTACCTCAGCTAAAAAACCGCAATCTTCAGCTATTTGACTCGGTATGCCACCGATCTTATGCATTTCTAAGTCTGTTTCTGCTAAATTTTGCAACGCTTCCCACTATTGTAAAAGTCGCAGCACTTCGCAGAGTTCGCCAATATATTTAGCTGCTAAATCGTTGCGTTGTGCTTGCTGGAAACTTTCGATCGATTGCTGCAAATATTTTTTAGATTGTTGCCAATACCTTTGATTTTCTGCCCGGTGCAATTGGGCTTGGCGGTTGTAAGCTTGAGCAATTTGCCTGCAAACAATTCCCTGTTTTTCCCACTGAGAATTTTGCTGCCAAAATGCCAAACTTTGCTGGTAATGTTCTAGGGCAGCATCTATTTGATTTTTCCGATATTTGACTAATCCCCGAATAAATTCCCAACTTGCTTGCAATTCCGGGTCTAATGTTTCTGCCAAATTTATCAGGTCATTTTCTAGCGACTCAATTTCGCAGTCATCTAATTTGAAATTTTCAAAATTAGCAAAAGCTTGCTCTGCTTTTTGCTGCAAGAAATTCATCAAATCGTCGATCGGCATGGTAAACTGAATTGGTGGCGGAGTCCAAGACTTCAAATCGGTTGCCGATCGACTGAATTTAGCCAGTACAGAATCCGTTACCCATAATATTAAGGGAAATGCAAAATCTTGCTTGAATTTGTCTCGCCCTCGATTCGCCCCAGCTAGCAAGTCATCAATCGCATCCACCGATTCGATACCGACAATTATTAAAGCTTTCGGCGGCTGTTCTCGAACGGCATCAAGAATGGTTTGATAAAGGGTTTTAGTTTCCGGTTTGAGAATTAATTCTTGATATTCAACAGTCGATCGATCGCGCAGTTGTTGCAGTATTGCCGAACGCAAGCTGACATAATTGCAGCGCACTAAAGTTAAAGAAAATTTTCCTTGAAAGCGGGCGATCGTTCGCAGTAAAGTAGAGAGCGATCGTTCGTTTTCTGCTGCAATGTCGGCGGAATTTGAGTTTACCATAATTTTAGAAATAAAGTGGATATTTAGGAAGATCCCCCCTAGCCCCCCTTAAGAAGGGGGGGACCGGAAGAACTCAAAGTTTCTCGTTTTAAGGAGAGACTGGAACAACTCAAAGTCCCCCTTCTTAAGGGGGATTTAGGGGAATCTAACTCGGAAAAAACCGCACAATATAATGCGCTCAAAGTCCCCCTTCTTAAGGGGGATTTAGGGGGATCTGACTTGGAAACAACCGCAGAATATAATGCACTCAAAGTCCCCCTTATTAAGGGGGATTTAGGGGGATCTGACTCGGAAACAACCGCAGAATATAATGCACTCAAAGTCCCTATTCTTAAGGGGTATTTAGGGCGCTCCAACTCGGAAACAAGTGCAAAATATCCTGCACTCAAAGTCCCCCTTATTAAGGGGGATTTAGGGGGATCTGACTTGGAAAAAACCGCAGAATATCCTGCACTCAAAGTCCCCCTTATTAAGGGGGATTTAGGGGGATCTGACTCAGAAACAACCGCACAATATAATGCACTCAAAGTCCCCCTTCTTAAGGGGGATTTAGGGGGATCGAGACTCAGGTAAAATCGCACAAACATAATCTTAACAATTTTGCTGATGCCACAGCTTAAATTTATCAGTTTCCACCAACAGCGGATTCAAAGCAAACCAATTTCCTCGATCGTCCACATATTCAAAAACCCACAGATTACGCAGCAAATCTTGGTATTCTGTATCTCCATTAATGCTTTGTTCTTTCACCACTTTAAACAGCAATTCCCACTCATCATTATCAATACCGCGAGTCAGGCTGTCGCGTAAATTGCGAATCACCGATTGCAACACAGCTTGAGAAATTGGAGGGTCATCTTGCTGCAAGCAACCAAATAACATCCCCATCAAGTTTCGCAAATGACCGCCGCTGACTCGGCACAATTTATCTAAAGTTTCGGGACTGTCAAAAACCTCGTTAATTAATCCCATCCGTTCCTCTACCTGCACATCGGGAAATGCCCGCGACATCACCGTTTCTCGCAGCAAATTCATGCCCTCCACGCATTCGCTACCGTCTCGATTTTTTACTGGAACCATCGGTAAAACTTTCGGTTCAACTCCGCCCCCCAAGCGATTTTTCAAAATTTCACTGTCATTGCCAAAAATCAATCCCAGCGGCAGCGTATAAACTACATGACAATTGAGTTTTCGCAAGTCATCTCCCCGGTTAATAAAGATATATTCTGGCAGCAGTATCCCCGCTGCATTGGGTCTAGCAACTATCCGATCTAAATTGTCAACAATTACTACCAATCCTTTTTTACCTCGCTGTTTGAGTCGCTCGATCGCACTTTCAATAATTTCTCGATTTATCAATTCTAACATTTTACTCGCTTGCGGTTCCATATACTGTCTCAGTTTCGATCGCAAGTCGGAATTGCTTTTAGTTTTGGCAGTGATTTTGGCGATGCCTAAAGGCAGAGAAAATTCGAGATTGCCGTCGGTACTTCCCTTAACTTTGCTGCCAAAAAAATCTCCTTCAGCTTCTAGCGTCACTGGTGTTTGTAAAAAGTCCCAACTGCCTTTTAAGAAAGCTTTAAAACCCTGCGGTTGCAAAACAATATCGCCCTCTTCCAAGCTTTGGCTGACTTGCCGCGCGATCGCTAACATGATATCTGTTAAGTCGATATCCATTTCATCGAGGTCTTGCGTTGACTCGAAGTAAACTACATGAAATCCCTCATCGGTCAACTCTTTTTGCAGGCGCGATAGTTCGGTAGATTTGCCGCAACCAATATGCCCGGTGAATAATTGGCAAGTCGGTTTATCTGGCGATATGCGAGTAATTGTGCGTTTGAGGGTGTTGATAATTTTACCTCCGCGAACGGCTGCAAAATCTATGTAGTATTGCATATCTTCTGAATTTCCTAATTTCAGGGAGTGAGTGGGGTTGCAGGCATCGCAGAATCGATGGAAATCTAGGGTCATAATAGTTAATAGTTGACAGTTGACAGTTGACAGTTATATAGTATGGAAATCAAACTCTATTTGTTCGTATTGTAGTCGATCGAGATTTTTGTAGGGGTTCTTTCGCCGACAATAGTTGATGCAATTAATAAACCTCTCCCAAAATTAGTTTTTTTCCAGCTAGGGGAAGGCTTCCAGAATCTTTTTACTAGATGTCTAATAATATACTAAACCTGCCCCCACCCAACGAATCACCAAAAAAATCTCGATCTCCTGGTTAAATTCAATTGATTTTTAAATGTTGTTAGTGAGGCGGGGGCGGGTTTTTAAAATTTATCGATCGGTGTCAAATAGGCGTAGAAATAGCAAAGCTGTCATCAGACGCAAAGTAGCAGTTCAAACCCTTGTGTCATTGGAACCATAAGATTGCCGTTTTGGTAAATATATGCTTCCAACTGACTGCGGCAAATATATGCTTCCAATAGGATGGGGGATGCCAAAACATA
>JALOON010000136.1 GCA_025454405.1 Oscillatoriaceae cyanobacterium Prado104
GAGTTGTTTGATATTTCTCGTTTTTTGCCGAGTCTCGATCCCCCTAAATCCCCCTTAAGAAGGGGGACTTTGAGTTGTTTGATATTTCTCGTGGGTTGCCGAGTCTCGATCCCCCTAAATCCCCCTTAAAAAGGGGGACTTTGAATGCGCTTCCAGTCCCCCCCTTCTTAAGGGGGGCTAGGGGGGATCGAAATATAATCGTCTTAAAGAAAAGACTTTAAGCACTTCCGGTCCCCCCCTTCTTAAGGGGGGCTAGGGGGGATCGAAAGCCCCAGCATCCAACACTAAATCATCCTCCTTCCTCAATCCTTTCAACAGGAGAACTCCTAACAACAAGCCGTCGCACCATTCCCATACCCATCGGCGTTTTCCTGCCCAATCCGCAATAGATAGCAAAATCAGCCAAAGCATTAATTTGCTTGATAACCAACGGTTCCACATCTCCCAAAATCCGATAAGTAACTTCCCCAACAACACCGATAAAACTGCTGTGATAGTTGCTAGTAACCTCCGTTTTGATATTGACAAAACTCGGATAAAGTGCCTCGGTCGACAGCGGAGAAATTTCAATCCCGCTGTACTTGTTCCACCGACTGAGAAGGCTGTTAAAAACGGATTCTTTAGTCGGCAAAACCGTATCAAATTTGCCCTGTCGAAAAGATGTCGGAGTAGCGAAACTGAAGGCGATCGATCGATTAGTCTCGGATGCTTGTCGGTACAATTGAGAATAATCGCAAGCATTAGCCCAAGGCTGATTTGTTTGAGGAGTTCCCAGAATATTCGCGATCGACAAATCGGCGGGGCCGAGATGCCACGGTTTCGAGGGATTGAGATTCAGCCAAAGCTGAGTTAATTTGCCGAATAGGGAGTCATCGAGGAGAGTGATTCGCCACCAACAAAAGGTATGTTCGGGAATGGGTTTCTCGTGTTCCCATTGGAGGGAATGGTGTTTTTTGAAAGGGCATTTTTTAGTTTGTAAAGGGCTGAGGGTGAAGGCTTTATCTGCTGCGGCATCGTGGAGGTAGTCGCCGAGTTTTGGATCGACGGAGCTCACGAGGGTGAGGAATAGGGCGTGCAGGTGTCTTCCCGTTAGGTATCCGGGGGGAATTGGGGCCAGGGGAATGAGGTTGAGGATGAGGCTGTGCGGCATGATTTAGATTACCCAGAATTCTTGAGTGTCAGGACATTTTGTGGAATGTGTCAAAATAAAGTCGAACGGGTTTGGAGTCATAAATTAAGAAAGAGGAATTAAGAACATGGTTGCGAGTCAAAATTCAGGCTATATTTCTCCAGAAGAGTATCTTCAATTAGAAGAAAAGAGTTCGATTAAGCATGAATACAAGCAGGGTGATATTTATGCAATGGCAGGGGCAAGTAATGTTCACGTTTTAATTGCGGGTAATCTATATACATTGTTGAGAAATCATTTGCGTGGGAGGGGATGTTTGCCCTACATGGCTGATACCAAAGTTCGGATTGAGTCGATTAACATCTATTACTATCCAGATATTGCCGTTACTTGCGATAGTCGAGATAGGGAATTGATTAATTTTTTGCGTCATCCCTGTTTGATTGTGGAAGTTTTATCTCCAACAACGGAAGCTTTCGATCGAGGTGACAAATTTGCTGATTACCGACATTTAGAATCCCTCCAAGAATACATACTCATCAGCCAAAATCGCATCCAAGTCGATTGTTTTCGTCGCAACGATCGCGGACAATGGGTTCTCTATCCCTATCGCGCAGGAGATACAATTCATTTAGCTAGCGTTAATTTTTCCGGCGCGATCGAGGATTTGTATGAAGATGTAGACTTTTCTCCTGTTTCCTAATTCTAGGAAGGGCGAAAGTATTTCGCCCCTACAATCGCGATCGTGACTAAAGTCCTGACTGCGAAATTTTTTGAAAGTCAATTAGCCCGAAAGCGAAATTCCATACAAGCTGGAATTGAGAGTTTATCAATCTGGTAATATTCACCGCGAATTTTGATGTTTTGAATCAAACTTACTGGTGGCATATTAACAACGTCGTAGCTAATAACTTGATGGGAAAACATCACATCTAAGGGATTGAGCGGATAGGGAAAAGTGAACTCGCCATTTTTGCGATCGCCCTTGCCAATTTCCTCAGTTTTTAATTCAGCTTTGCTCATCCATTTGCCCAAACGAATCCATTTCACCAATTGCAGTGGCTTTTTTGAAATGATGAAAAACTCGAATTTGCTTTCCGGTGCAATTTCTTTTGCCCTGCCAAAACTGGGAATATTTTTCTGGGTTTTTTCCATTTCGACGTGATAGTTATTGTTGGCATATTTCCAAGTGTTGAGAGTCGATGTGTGAGAGATCGATCGAGCCGGAGTTACATAAATTCCCTGTTGGTTGAGCGCCGTTAAATGCGGCTCGTATTTAGGAACTTGTTCGGGACAGAAATAGCGATAGGAATGTTCTTCAGAAACGGTGGTGGAATAGATTTCGCTATCCACCAAACCGAGGGCGTAACAAAGCGCATAATTGTGAATTACCGGCTCAGTTTCGTAAAGTCTCCCTATTTCGCGAGTTGCAAAATACAAACTATCGTGCAACTCGATTTGACAGCGGTAAATCAAAGTCACGATTTTTACTCCGTTGCGGCGGTTGCTTTTTTACCTTTTTTGCTTTTCTCCGAACTCTTTAAGATATGTTTCTGAGCGTAAGCTGTTGATTCGATATTGGCTTGAGTTAGCATTGCTTGCAGTTGAGTTTCATCGCTCGCGATCGCTTTTACCTCTGCCAAAAGTGGCTCGAACGATCGGCCAATAAAATCATCGTGTCTGATACACTCCTGCTGCATCATCTCAGTAATTGCTTGGTTTGCATAATTCCAGACATCATCTTCATTCAAAGGATCTGGGGGATTAATTTTGCCAGCATCTTTCATCAAATCGTAGATTTTTTGCGTCCACCGTAGATTGCTAACAATCTCTCCATCGGCAAAAATCACGCCAATTAATTCATTGCGAACTCGGCCGGTGCGGGTAGTTTGAGCCCCGTAATGGCGCGTTCTAAGAATGTTGTTGAAAACGTAGAGAAAACCGGATTCTGTGGGGTCTTTTAGCGTTACAATGCTGGGGAAAAAGGTTTGAGGTAAAATGTGATCTTGGCTGTTAATGCGGCTGGTAACTTCCCCTTGACGGCTCATCGTTCCGTTTTCAAAAGGTGCATTGAGGGTGAAATTTAAATGAGAATCATCGAAAGGAGTGATTGAATAAGCCGTATCTACAACTACTTTCGATTTCTCAGAACCCGAATCGCCGATCGCAAAACCGTACAAAATACAATCAGGAGTAGTTTTGCTGAAATCGACGTTATAGTCGCACTTTTCCCAGTCGCCAATTTTATAATTTCGCAGCAATTCCCGTCCGGTTAAACGTTCTGGTGTGGACTGTTTTCGTTTGAACATTGCCAAACGGCTGATAAGTTGCTTGTCTTGAATTCCAGCGCTTACCCTGGCTTTATTCAGTTCTCCATCTGTTTGAAACAGCGGATAAGATTCGGTGATGCGAATGGTGATAAAATGAGCGTATTTTCCCATCGGTTTTGCAGGAATTTCAGCGTGGAAAAATTTGGAATCGAGAGTTTTTAGCAATTTCATGGTTGGGTTGCTCCAAATAAAGAACTATTGAGAAAATTGAGAAGCTTTAATCTTCTACTTCTGAAACTTCAGGAACCTCGTCAGGTTCATTCTGCGGGCGATTTTTGCGTTCTGTATCGTCTGCTAAGCGATAAAGGTAATCGCAAGTATCGCGAATTAGGTTGAGTTGCGTGCCTGCTAAACGCGCGCGATCGCCCTTAAAACTGCCATAGAAAATCACCTCCACAAAATACTTAGCAAAATCATAAACAGCTTGCCGTTCTTCCTCAGCAGTCAAAGCAGGTTTCCACTTCCCATCAACGAAGATAAGTGTACGTTTTCCCTCTGCTTCTTTTCGACTGACTTTTTTCATCAAACTCGCAACTTTTGCGGCCGCAATCTGTGTTAGAGATTCAGGTTCATCTGCTAAATCTTTGTTGAATTTCAAAATAACATCAGCCGCTTCATCAATTGGCTTGAGAATTGCATTAGATTTAGGTGGTTTTCCTTTGGTTTTAGCTCGGTAAAAACGGCGGTAAAGTTCTGTCAATTTTTCAAGTTTTGTCATGTCATCTCCTTTGGGATCGAAGTAGTAGTAAAGGTCACGATACAAGCGAATTTTAGCAATGGGTACGGACTCGATTTTGTCTTGTTTACGCAGCCATTTAGTCAGGTAGTGAAAGACATAAAGCGGACTGGTTTCTAAATCTCGCGCTAAATCTGACAATTTCCCCCAGTCGGGATTGCCATCTTTTTTGCGGTTGACTTCCAAGTGAATGCAGTAAGCGGCACTTAGAGCATTTAGCGGTGAAATTTGACCCGGCTTTAATATGCGAGGCAAAATTCCATCTAAGCGACAATCATCTTGCTTGATTAAAGAACGAATTGCTTGATGTTCGCCATCTAAAATTGCTGTTTTTTCAAAATCTGCACCGCTAATAAATGGCGGTACTGGCGATTCGGATGCGACTGTTTTTACATCTAAAATTAGCGGTAAAGCAAATGCCAACCAAGCCGGCATTACCCAAGATTCGGTATCGGTTGCATCTTTTCCCGGTGGCAATGCTAGGAAGAAAAAGGTCAGCGGTCGATCGTCTGGATAGCTGATTTTGAAAGTGCGATCGTTCTCTGCTTCTAAATTCTCCTGAATCAATAATGAATCAATTTGCTGGTAATTGTCAAGAGTAAACTTAGCAACTTGTTTGTCACTAATTAAATGCTTGCGAATGTCGGCATCAAATCGCGTTCTGGCAATCCAACTGTAAGCTTTTTGAAGAAACTTGTTGGTTTCTGGTGTAAAGAAATAGGCAGGATAAAGATAGAGATAGCGATATTTGCGACCTTCAAAATCTCCCCCTGTTGCGTTGGTTTGATTCATCAGAATTTGTCTCAACATGATTTCGATCGACCAAATCGAGCAAATTTGACGCTTGGCTGCTTGCGCGTTAAACAAAATTTGGCGGTTGCTGTAAACTTGAGGGATAAATAAAGTTGCCGCCTCCATTTGTTCCGTTACCGTATAGGCGGAACTCGACATCGCACAAACATTTTCGCGACCTCTCCCGGTAATTTTTGCCGCACTGTACCGCGTTAATTCGAGTAAAAACGGATCGGTTTCTGGCTTGACAACTGCCCCCGTTGGCAAGGAAACAATGCGACTGATATATGTTCGCAAATCGTTCCAGCCGTCGGGAATTTCAAACTTTTCGGTAATGGGTTTGATGAGTGTAGCTGCACATTCAACCATCCCTGTTAAAACTGCACGCACTCGATCGTCATCAAATCCTTTATTTTGCTGAAGCTGAAAATACCGTGCAGCTAAGTAATACCAATCCAGAGGAACGCCGCCTGTTTTTTTGAGAGATTGGATTGCTTTTAAAGCGGGGATTTCCTCGGTCAAACCTAAATGTTCTGCCAGTTTTTGAGTTAAATCTAATTCTGGCGGATGTTGACGTTTGGCTTTGGGCAATTCTTTCTGAGAATTACTCAAGCGTTCTTGCCACTTATTCCAGATGCCGCGACACAGGGTATCGCCAAATTCTGCAAGGCGATCGATCCGATAATCTTCGGAAAATTCCAGATGCAATTCACCGGGCAAATCTCCATCTTTTTGGAAACTTAGCAAGCTGTCGCTGCGTTTTTTGGCAGAGGATGCTTTGGTGCTGGGAATGAGTTTGCAAGCTGCTTCGATCGCGACTTCCATGAGTTCGATGATATCGAAAAACAGCCAGTAAAATTCACCAAATTTAAAGCCTTTGCCGTCGCGACTAAATCCGGTTGTTTTGTGTTTCAATCTCTCGGCGCAAAGGTTGCGGATGTTGTCGATTACTCGATCGGGAATATCTGCGACATTCAGTGCGGGTGCATCGATTTTAGCTAGATAAACTACGCCATCCGGCAAGTACAGCAGCGGCGTATAAAACTCGATCGGATGAGCGTCCATCAGAGCATTGTTAATGATATTTGTCAATACTCCGCGATTGTCTGAGAGGGAATGATAGCTAAACTTAAGTTGTCCGTTACTGAGGGAATTCAAAACTTCAGATAAACCGTTAGCTTCCGCATCGCTGGGATGTTTGATGACTGAGGCAAATAAGTCTGAAAGTCTGACTAAATTGGCTATAGTTCCCCTGATTCTACCATCGAGTTTGGGCTGCAATCCGCGAATTTCCAAACCCCGATCGCTATCATTTTTGACTCCGGCGTTGTTGGTCATCCACACCAGATCGTCGATGTGCGATCGCCAGTTTTCACCTAACAAACTATCCAATCCAAGTTGTTGAATTTTTAGGGCTACATAATCGCGTCCGAAATTCGGTGCTTCGTCTTTGTGAGGTGGTTTTTCTCGCCAATTTCGATCGGCAAATTTTCCCCCAGCATCGTTATCTTTCAGCCATTGTGAATAATCGGGAAATTTGTCAAAGTCATGCAGGATGTACGACGCTACGAACAAAGCTATTTCCGTGTCGCTACAGTTGCGTTTAACTGGATTAGTTTCCAGTGTTTCTGTCTTGAGTTTTTTGAGAATTCGGTAAGTTGGAAATAAGCCGTTAAGCAGGTGAGAAGTAAAGGATTGATCGTGTTTGCTTCGTTCTACATTTTTGCCTTCAGCGCGCCTGTCTTCAGTAAATTGACCGCCTTTAGCTGTGGCTCCAACTAGCTGCTGCATCAAGTTTGGTAAGACATTTTCTGCAAAAGATTCTAGGAGGCGATCGCGCTCATTTCCCTCGGCTTCTCGAATTGCTTCTTTAAACAATCTAATTGTTAAGAGTTCGTACTTTGCTGGCGTTTCTTCGTCATCGTCATCGGAAGAATGCAGCCATTTATAAAGTTCATCTAGTTGATTGTCATTCATTTTGAGGATGTGGTAGGGGTTGGGTGGGATTTTCGATCTGCACGAATGAAAAGCAAACTTATCTTGCTATTACATTTGCTGCAAAATGCGAGCAACATTTTCTTTTAATTTCGGCAACTCTTGCTCAATAATTGACCAAACAATATCGAGATCGATTCGGAAATATTCGTGAACTAAGACATTTCTAAAATCGGCCATATCTTGCCAAGGAATTTCAGGATGCTGGCTTTTGAACCTCTCAGACATTGAATTTGATGCTTCTCCAATAATTTGCAAGTGCTGCGTTACCCATGTTTGAATGAGTTCATCTTCATTAAAAACCTGTCGGCCGCGCACTGAATATTTTTCGATTCTGACAATTGCTTCCTGAATATCCCGTACTCTTTCGGTATCATCTCTCATAGTTTAATTGCCTCTTGCAAAACTCGTTTTTTGATTCGTTCCTTGAGTCCATTTTCTGTAACAACATCTACTTTGCGATCGAGCAAATTCTCTAAGTCTCGAATCAACCGCACCGGAAACCAAGGACTGCGATTTTCTCCGAGATCGATGAGAAAATCAATATCGCTATCTACATCAGCTTCACCTCGCGCAACCGAACCAAAAACTCTGACATTGCAAGCGCCATGTTCTGCCGCTATTTTGAGAATTTGTTCTCGCTTTTCTTGGAGTAATTCTTCAATTTTTACGCCGTACATTATTTTAATTCCTCTGGTTTAATAAGTAGATCTTCCTGAATATTTAGCACCCCATGCAATGCAAGCAAAAACATCATTTCTTTCTATGCTGGGATATGCTTCGAGAATTTCCTCAACAGTCATTCCTCCTGCTAGGTAGTCAAGGATTATCGAAACCCAAATCCGATGGCCGCGAATGCAGGGTTTTCCAAAACAGATGTTTGGATCGATCGAAATTCGAGATAGTAAATTATTTCCAGTCATTGTTTTTTCTTCACTAGCGTACATCTTTAACAAATCCACCCTTCATCCTGCTGCGGTTTCCAATGCCAAATCAGAGTCTCTAGCAACAGGGCCGATCGCCCGAATGCTATGGTGTAATTTGGCTTGCCATCAAATCGATCGCTCAAAGCATAAGCTTGGAAATGTACTGGCAATCCGCATTTTGCCCGCAGGGTAGCGCGATCGCGATCGGAAACAAAACACACCAAACCTCGATTGGATAATTTGCGACTAATTTCATTAGTTCCCCCCGTCACTTCCAAATTTTTCAAAATTTGCACTTTGCCAGATTTAGCAATCTCGATGAGTTCATTTCGCGAGCAATAAAACTGCCAATCTTCTCGCAATTCCCGATATCCAGTCAATTTCAGATAACACAAAGCTTTCTCAAAACGACTGGTGGCTAACCCAGCTTTTTTAGCTCGTTCCATAAATTCTGTACTTGCCATCAACTCAAAATGAAAGTTACTCAACAAGCTAGGAAGATTGTAAGTTTTAAACCGTTCTTTTTCTGGTTCATCGGGATTAGTAATGTCATAAATCCCGCAATCTAGCTGACTAATACCGCGAAAACTTCGTTTTTCCTTACAGCGGAAAAGTTGCGCGTACATTTGTTTAATCGTGATTCCCAAAGCTTGCTCAATATCGGCCTCAAACTTAGCTGCAGCTTCGGGATATTGTTGCTGCATCTGAAAACTTTTCAATTCTAAATGGACGCAAGCTGACTGAATTCCTCCCCAACGTTTTGGATATTGTTTAAACTCATTGACATAGCTGTAATGAGCGCGGATGGCCTCGGAAAAAGTAATGCGAGCGCGTTTCGCCATCCTGTAGCGGGTGATTGTCAGCTTCAAACAATCTCTCGACAATAAAGTTGGGCAGCAAAGCATAAGCCTGATAAATTTCAAAACCTTGATGTCTCCCCAACCTGCCGAAACGCTGAATAAAATTCCCCGCATCCGCCGCTTCAAATACTAAGAAGTTAATCTTAAAATCAACTCCTACATCAATTGTCGATGTTCCCAGAAGTAAATCCGCTTCTGCAACAGATTTAGACTTTTCTGTCTCGCCAGTCAATCCGGTATTTTCCCTAACTTTCCATCCCAGCGGTTCAAAAATCTCCTTAAACCTGGGAACTAATTTTTTAACAGCCGCGATCGAGTTGAGGATAATTGCACCTTTACTCCCAGGATTATCTTGAAAAAATTTCAAAATGGTTGTTTCGGCGTTTTCGACAATCCAGTCATAACTCGATCGCAGATTTGGTTCTAACTGTTGCGGAAAAGTCAAAGTAATCGGATAACTTATCTGTCGCCTGTTTTCGCCTTCTGAGAAGCTATAAGCCCCTTGCTTGACTGGATCGATGATGCGATAGTTTAACCCAGCGTTGGATAAAAACTCTACCAACAAATCGCTAGGCGTAGCCGAGAGAAACAAAAACTTTTTGCCGGGAAATGTATGCTTAATTAACAGTATGGCATTGATGACGCTGGCAATTTGGGGAGAGGAGAAAATGTGAAACTCATCAAAAATGAAAAGTTTGTAGTTCTCGTCGATTTTGGCAAAAAGGCGATCGGCATTGTCTCCTTTACCTGCTTTGTTTCGCCGCAAATAGCGGAAATCGTGGATGTAGTGAAAAATGTCGGGATTTGTCAGCAAAAATTCTGAGTTGTCCGCACGATCGCACAATCCTGCTAATTTTGAAGAAAGTTTATTGGTGGCGATAAAATCCTCAAGAATCGCCGCATTTAAACGATAAATTTGCGGGTCATTTTCGGGTTGAAACTGATCTTTATAGCCGCGTACCTGCTTTTCTTGATCTCTCGCTAGTTCGTTAGTTGGGTACAGCGCCAAAGTGGAGTAAGATCGATCGGTCATCCCTGCCAAATAGGCAGCTAAACTTTTACCATCGCCAGTCACCGCCGTATTGAACACCACATCAATATTCGGATCTTGCAACGCTTCCCAAGTCGCCACTTGATGCCAAGAAAGTATCCAACCCTCCGGCAACTTCACACCTTGAGGAGTTTCTGATGCGAGAAGAGAGTAAACGGGTTTAAGATTTATAGAGTAATTTGTCATTTTCAATCTATTCCTTCTAAAAGTTTTGCGACTTGTTCTGGTGCGGGCAATTGATTTTTCAGTTCATTAGGAACCGTCGAAACAATTTTATAAGTTGCCACGCCGATCGGCTTGTTCGATTCTCTCAGTGCATATTCAACAATGGTTTTGTCTTTGGATTTGCAAAGAATAATGCCGATCGAAGGATTTTCATCCGGTAGCCTCACTTTGTCATCTAAAACTGCGAGATAAAACTGCATCTTGCCAACATACTCAGGCAAAAATTTTCCAATCTTGAGCTCTACCGCAACTAAACACTTTAAAGATCGGTGATACAGCAGAATATCGATAAAGTATTCTTCGTCTCCGACACTTAACCGATATTGACTGCCAACAAACGCAAACATTCCTCCCATTTCATTCAGAAACGGCTCGACTTTGGCTAAAATTTCTTGTTCTAGCTGGCGTTCGTTATATTCATCACTCAATGCCAAAAAGTCAAAGGTATACTCATCTTTAACTGCGAGTTTTGCTCGATCGCGATCTGCTTCGGATAAGGCGCGATCGAAGTTGGTTTGATTCAGCAGTGTTTTTTCGTAAGTCTGATTTTCAATCTGATGAATCAAGACATTTTTCGTCCAGCCAAACTTGCGCGTCATGCGAATATAAAACTCGCGTTCTAAATCATCTTTACATTTCTCCAAAATGACTAAATTGTGCGTCCAACCAATTTCTGCCACCAATGGTGTCAGTTTTTCATTCGCCTGGTAAGTTAGGTAAAAATCTCGCATTCTCCAGATATTACGAGCCGAAAATCCGCTAATACCTGGAAACTCAGCTTGTAAATCTTTTGCTAGTTGTTCGACTACTGATTTACCCCAGCTAGCGCCTTGTTGGCGAGTGGCGATCGTTTTGCCAATATCCCAATACAATTCGATCAGTTGTTTGTTGACAGCTTTGAGTGCCTCATATTGAGCCGCACGAATTCGCTGTTTTACTTCCGTCAGTAAGTTCTTGTAATCTTCGGGAATGGAATTAGTCATATTTGTAATTCAACCTTAACTACAGACTTCTCAATGCTCATACCAAACCCCATTCTTTAAGAGAATCCTGAATATTCTGGAGAAGTTGATTCTCCAATTCTTTCAATTCTGCGTCACTCATGAGATGACTTTTTCTGAACTTCTCGAACTCACCTGCCTCTTGTTCGTAAAGAAGTATTCCATCGCGAGAAATGAAATGAGCGATCGGTTGCGAACATCGATTTAACTTCACAACATCAATTTCATCGCTGTTGAGTCTAAAAGCTTCACCCAAAATTACAGGAACTTCAAACCAAGCAAATCCTCTATTTTTGCAAGATTCTTCTCGTCGGGAAGTTGTAAAGCAATTTGCCGAAGTTCGGCCAGCGTTGGTGAAATTTGGAACATGGTTGGTTTTGTAGAGTAAATGAATTTGATAATGATAGTAAATTTTCTGTTGTTTGATGAAGCTGGGATATTGCACCATTTGCAATAACCTGTAGGGGCGGGTTCGCCAATAATCTTAAACGTAGCAAACAGGTTAAATAAACCCGCCCCAACCCCACGAACAAACCCTAATCAACCTCCCGATCGCTCAGATATTCTTCTAAAGTAATCGACTCAAAAGCACCTAAACTATCTAAATAGTCCGTCATAAAATCCAGCTTATTTAGGACGATTTCCGGCTCAATCCCTTTCATAATTCCTTCCTTTGCAACGCAACTTCTATTTTTTGCCGCAGATTCAGGCGCAGCACTTCTAGTTCTGCATCCGACATCAATCGTTGTTGTTTAAAAGCTGCAAATTGACCCGATTCTGATTCGTATAGTAAAATTCCATCTCGCGCCACAAAATGAGCAATTAGCGGCGAACATCGATTTAACTCCACAACATCAATTTCATCGCTGTTGAGTCTAAAAGCTTCACCCAAAATTACAGGAACTTCAAACCAAGCAAATCCTCTATTTTTGCAAGATTCTTCTCG
>JALOON010000137.1 GCA_025454405.1 Oscillatoriaceae cyanobacterium Prado104
CTACAGAACACGCAGAAGCGCAACAACTTGCGTTCGTTGATGCGGCACGTCAGAGTAGTGTCCAGCATATCGTCAAACTATCGCAATTTGCAGCCGATGTCCATTCGCCCGTGCGCTTTTTGCGTTACCATGCCGCAGTCGAAGCGACAATCAAAGCCTCAGGAATGACGTACACGTTTCTGCGTCCCAACCTCTTTATGCAGGGCTTATTGAACTTTAAATCGACGATCGCAAGCCAAAACGCCTTTTATGCAGCGATCGGTGATGCCAAGGTCAGCGTGGTAGACGTGCGCGATATTGCAGAAGTTGCAGTAGTTGCTCTAACAGAAACAGGGCATGAGGGAAAAATCTACAACCTCACGGGGTCCCAGGCATTGACTCATGCTGAGTTGGCAGAACAACTCTCGGCTGCGCTCAATCGTCAGATTACATTTGTCGATATTCCATCTGAAGCAATGCGCGATCGACTGCTCAACATTGGGATGCCAGTTTGGCAAGCAGACGGACTGATTGAGGATTACGCGCACTACCGACGCAATGAGGCAGCAATGGTTTCGTCTGATATACAGGAAGCAATTGGTAAAGAGCCGCGCACTTTTAAGACATTCGCCTGCGACTACGCAATAAAGTTTGGCTAAACGCAGCCCAATAAGCCTGCTGCACCGAAGCGAACCTAAGTTGTCATTGAAAGATAATGAAACGATTTACCTTGTTTACTTTCCTGTATCTGGCACTGGAAGCCTGTCTGACGGCGAACACTGCGTGAAGCGAAGCTACCGCGCTCTCGTACCCAAATCTGCCTTCGAGTCTTCAAACCAGCCTGTTCATCCATGCAGGAGTGTCCTACATCACCTGTATTCTCAGTATCTTCCCATTTTGGCAAGAGACGGTAATCCTCTGGAGTTTAAACTAATGACAATTCTGAAACAATTTGGAATTCTATTTGTGTTGGGCATTGCGGGAATTGCGATGCTTTCGATTACCTCGGTTTCATTAGTTGAGCAACAGTTAGCGAAACTGTCTCCAGAAAGACTGGCAAACGTTCCGCCACTGTGGGTTTTAATGCTGCTGCAAGCACTACAGCTTACAGTTCTACTGTCAATCAGCATTCCGATCGGAATTGGTTGTGCCTATCGTGTTGGATTCAGCTCCCATTTGATTGATCATTGGGTGTTTCACACTGCTAAGCCTCTATTTCTCGCCGTTGAGATCATGTGGAGCCTGGGTGTAGGTGCAGCAGCGGTGATCGTTGTCTTTTTGCTCGATCGGTTGATGCAACCTCTCCTACCTGAAGCGCTACAGGCAGCCAATAATAAAGAGCTAAGTTGGTTGAATTTGCTCACAGCAATGTTCTATGGCGGTATCACCGAGGAAATTTTGATGCGCTGGGGTTTAATGTCGCTGCTGGTTTGGATCGCGTGGAAAGGTCTACAACAAGGCGTTACGTTGCCAAGTCAAGGGATTTACCAGGGTGCGATCGTTCTAGCCTCGTTGGTATTTGGACTACTACACTTGCCAGCGACTGCCGCGATCGTTTCCCTCACTCCAGTTGTGATTATTCGAGCGTTGTTACTGAATGGGATTGCTGGCATTGCGTTTGGTTGGCTCTTTTGGCAATATTCGCTTGAGGCTGCGATGCTATCCCATGTCAGCTTTCATGCCTTTACCTTTGCTCTTCGTTTTTTGCTGGCAAGATTTGTCTAAGCTTTTTTTAAAGCGATTTCACGATCATTTCAAGAGAGAACAACCAGACTTGATTTTAGGAGAAATAGAATGATACTTCAGGATAAAGTAGCTCTAGTGACTGGAGGCGCATCAGGAATTGGTCGTGCAACCGCGATCGCATTTGGTGCTGCTGGAGCCAAAGTAGTCTTCTCGGACATCCGTGGTGTAGAAGGGGAAGAAACTGCTGATCTGATTCGCGAGACTGGGGCGGAATGCTTGTTCGTGAAATCAGATGTATCGAGTGAGGCGAATGTCCGGGAATTAGTGCAGAAAGCGATCGCCACCTACGGCAGACTCGATTGTGCCTTTAACAATGCTGGCATCGATCTTGCTGTTAAACCACTGCACGAACAATCGATCGAGAACTTTGACCAGATTATGTCAATCAATGCGCGAGGGTTATTTCTGTGCATGAAATATGAAATTCAACAGATGCTAACTCAGGGCGCAGGCGCGATCGTGAACAACTCGTCAACGAATGGTCTCGTTGCGCTTCCGGGGATCTCTCCTTACGTCGCCAGCAAACACGCGGTGATGGGGCTGACACGCACTGCTGCGCTTGACTATGCCAAACAAGGTATTCGGATCAATGCCGTCAATCCGGGTCCGATTGCGACTGACCTCATGGCTCGTAGCGCTGACCAGATGGGCATCACGTTCGACGATCTCGGATCTATGGTTCCAATGGGTCGGATCGGTCAGGCAACGGAAATTGCTCGAGCGGTTGTGTTTCTCTGCTCTGATGCTGCTAGCTATATCACTGGGCAACCTTTGGCGATCGATGGCGGGTACACAGCGAGTTGATTGTTGAGGGTGGACTCACAGTGAATCGATCCATTTCAAGAGAACACAACCGAGCTTAATTTTAGGAGGAATAGAATAATACTTCTGTGTTCTTATGTTCTGATGCTGCGAGCTACATCACAGGTCAGCCTTTCGCGATCGATACTCAATGCGCTATGAATGCGATCGCGTTGCAGGCTCATCCCAAACCAAACATTGGAATCAATACACTCTAGTAGAAACCGTTTTCTTGCAGCGAGTTTCCCCTTTAACAATACGTAATTTCGTAAAGATTCAGGTCGTGAGAAAAGCAGTAAAACCTATACGCTGTAACCATTCGATCCAATCTCGATCGAATATCCATTCTTATTAAGAAACCATGAAAGCTTTTGTTTTCGTGCCTATTGATAATTAAGCTGTTGGTTTAGCGAATGCTTGAATTCTAGAAGTCTTTCTGTGACTGCGTTTCAGATACCTGAATCCTTACATAATTTCCCGCTTTAAACACGGGAAATTTTTTGATGTCTTACAGCAGTTTTCAGGTATCTGAGGTACAGAGAAACCCGGTTTCTTTAAGAAACCGGGTTTCTGGAGTGTACTTCATAAGCTTGCAATCTGCTGTAACTTATTTTTCAGCTTTAATAGTCTGCAAAATATCTAGAAGATTAACTACTTTCTTTTGTAACGAATAGCCTATCAAAAGGTAGAAAAAAAGTTCATTTAACTCATGCTATAGATAGATAGTTATTCCATCTAAAATAGATTCAATAAAGGTGTTGTTGCAAATTAGAAACTGGAGGAAAACAATATGTCTGATAAACAATGTCAACCCACCTGCGAGCATAAAATCAAGGCTGGAGACACCTTTTATGAACTTGCTGTTGCCTATTACGGTGATGGCAAGGAAGAGAAGGTCAAAAAAATTCAAGATGCGAATCCTAAGGTTGACCCGCAGAAGTTGCAAATCGGTCAGTCAATTAAGATTCCCGCTTAAAAGCATCAACGTCATACTTGCATATTAGGCAAGCAAGCTAAGATGAATGTCACTGACTTAATGGGTAATTAGGTTTACTAAACTACCAATTGACTGTGGTTTCTACCTCTCATACCAAATCCGGGTATGTTACCCCCTCTATGATTCTCAGGTCGTAGGGTGCGTCGCTACGTACAACTCTTGTTACCGATCGAGATTAAAAAAGCGACGCACCATACAACTTATAAAGGGGGTGAATAACCCCGAGCTGGTATCACTCGCGCTTGAGTCAGTGACACCCAAGCTAAGATGCGTATCGCTCTACAATCAGAAACTTTCTAAATACTGCATCCGAGCAAAATTATCTGCTAATAGACTTCTCCAAACAATAACTTTCAGCTTAGATAAGACAAAAGTTTCAGAGTAACAAGGAACAATGAGGAACGAATTGTTGCCCGTTCCCTATTCCCTTCTAGCTAATTTTTGGAGATATCTAATCTGATTTATGCCGATCGAAAGGAGTTCGACTATGGGATTATCCAAGGAATACTCAGATGTGCCTGACTGGGTAGACAAGCCTTCAGGCTATCAAACCGGCGAGATGGTGAAATACGAAGGCAATGTCTTTATTGCTGCATTCTGGGCTTCAAAACCAGGGGAGGGCGCAGCCGATCGGAACGGCTGGCGGCTGCATGATGAACTGTATGATGTCACCTCTAGCCCTGCAAAGGAACCCGCTAAAATCATTGGCTACATTCCAACTTGGCGAAAAGAAGAAGGATTTGATTATGCCAATGTGGAGATGTATCGCAATGTCACTCACGGGATTATTTCGTTTCTCATGTTTAGTGAAACCGATCTTGGTGAGTTTGAATCCAAATCAGTTGAGGATGTTAATGCGATTCTCAACGATGTTTTGCTAACCGGCCATGTTTGCGGTACGCATATTTCGATCGCCCTTGGCGGTGCAGTAGATTACGGTTTCCTTTATTTGATGGAACGGATTGGCAAAAATCCTGACGATCCCGTACTCGAAAAAGCGGTGAAGAATGTCGTCGATTTTGTCAAGAAAAATGGTTTGGATGGAGTCGATCTGGATTTGGAATGCTGGTGGGATAAAAACAGCGATCCAAATAAAGACCAAGGGGGCAGACTTAAGAGCGATGGACCGCATCCGGCGGGCAAAGGATTGACCGAATTTGCCAAACAATTGAAGAAAGCGATGCCGGACAAAATTATTTCCGCCGCCTTGTTTGCCACTTCCTGGTACGGCAATTGCTATGACCCAGAATTAGTCAAATATGTGGATTGGCTCGGTCTGATGACCTACGATTTAACTGGCTCTTGGAATCAATCGCCAGTCGGTCCTCAAACCGCTTTAATCAAAATTCGCAAGCAAGAGAAGTACGCACAAGAACAGCAAGGTCAATGGCCCGCCAATCGCAAAAGTTCTGCGAATGCGACCGATCCCATGTCAGACAATCCGATTCTTTCAGTAGAAGATTCGCTTTGGTATTGGACGAATCCTTTTTTCACCAACTGGCAAGGAAAGGGACAGAACCTTAAAAGAAATAAGATTGTTGCTGGAGTGCCAATCTACGGTTATGACTTTGCCTATGGCAAAGAACCCGATGATTTGAGCGGACAAATTGCTCCCGGTTACAAAAGCATCCGCTACAAAGACATCCTCAGGCAGTTTCCCGATGCTCCTACGGCAGCAAATGCCAATATTAAAGTACCTGGAAATACTCCCAGACCGCCGTTTGTCTCTGCGCCGGGAACTTACCCTTACGCTCACAATATCTACTTTGAAACGCCCAAAACTGCTACTGATAAGTTGAATTTCTTAAAGAGAGTCGGCGCGCAGGGCGTGATTATTTGGGAACTTTCCAATGATGTTTGGGAAGGGGGTAAGAGTGTCATCCAAGCTCTTTATCAAAACTCAGGCAACCCAGAAACTAGACTTGCCTTGCCACCCTCAAATGGGAAGCCATCTGTGCCGAGCGACATCCTCGTTCTGTATATTGAACGAATGATAAACTACACAAACAAGTTCGCGGATGAGGTTGAACGAGGACAGGAAAAGGAAACATCTCAATTAAATTTGCTGGTTGAGCCAAGTTTAGTAAAGCCGATCGCCAAATTTTTCAAGGAAGCTGGCAAAAAAGATGGGAAAGAAATCAAGAGTGAGGATGCCAAAAACTTCACAGAACAGTGGAGAAAGATAGAGGAACTAGCAAGAAAATATGACGCCAAAAGTCCAGAAGCAGATAGTCTCATCAGAGATATCAAGAATAAAATCGATCAATTGAGTTCAGAGGTCGAGTCGAAAATTGATGAAGATGATGATGACGATGACGATGATGATGGTTGGCTATTTGTGCCATTCTACTCATTAATTGCGTTTTTCAAAACATATACTTGGCTGGAATGGTTTGTACGGGAAAATCCCTCGCCAATTCCAGATCCAGATGATGTTCCAAAACCCAAACCTGGTCCGAGTCCCGATCCAAAACCACCAGGTCCGGGTCCCATTCCCAAACCTGAGTTGGGTCCTATTCCCGAACCGGCGTTGAGTCCAGTTCCACAACCAAGTCCAGTTCCAGTTCCACAACCAAGTCCCAGTCCCGAGCCCGAGCCCGACCCAGAAAATGAGGAGAAAGAATGCGAGCGTCAAGCCGAAGAGGTTTCACGACAAATACAGCAATCCATAAACGTGCTGACCGATGCTATGGAAAAATGGCCCAAAATGGATTTAGGGCCTATAGAATCGATCTTAGGTATCCCAACTCGACCTGAAGAGCCACCATCTGAAGAATCACCGCCTGAAGAATCACCGCCTGAAGAACCACCATCTGAAGAGCCACCACCTGGAGAGCCACCACGACCGCCAATTCTTTTACCCTCAGATAACAAATTTTCTGCCCACCTTGCAGATGGTATGCTGTGGGCCCAAAAAGACACTGGGGTTAATAGAATTGGCAGCGAATCAATCAGGGAGAGCGATTTTGGTGGAGAGATAATTACAGTATTTGAAATCCAAACTCAGGAGGGATGCGATTTAGCACGGGAGGCATACGTAAAAGTCAGTGGATTGGAACTCGAGCAGATTTTTGAATCTTTTGTCGATCTTTTTACGAGCCTGGAACTCCCGTCATGGGATGAGGAGTTTGTCAAGGACGGCTGGAGGTATCAAATCGGCGATCGCTTATTTACCTATGTAGCTGGTGGAGGCGGCTGGGCAGTGAGTGAAAATCTGTATGTCTGCAAGAGAAACGGGCAAATCTACTACCAAGGAGATCTGGATAAAAAATGGTTTCCAGAATTTAAAAAACATTTCAACATCGATCCTCTTTCATAATTAACGCATCCGATCGATGGTATCGATTCGGGGGTAACGGGGAAATGAGAATTTGAGGGTTGCCAATTGGGTGATTTAGCTTTGGAAAGATCGAGTTGCTAGCCCAATGGTGTTTCAAATCCTATTAATTTTAAACCCCATCGCCAACTGTTACCCCTCCAAGAAACAAGAAAACACAGTTCGATCGCGCAAATAAATCTAGACCGTTAGGTAGGAGAATTTATCGTGACTCAAGGATTAAATCAAATTGGCTATCGAGTCCAACAAACACTAGCAAGCAATCGTTGCAAGAGGGACACACGACCGCGGATGGACACGATTCCTCCGTATTTTCCTGTGAGAAATGAATGGAAAACAATTGCATACTCTTTTACAGATAATAGTGGTAGGACACTGAGTGGTGAGATGAGCGATACAGTGGAAGTAATTCTTTTGCCCAGAGCCTTTGAGGAACCAGGTACTGCCCCAGGAGGCACTCAACTCGAGCCTCTTACAAGCTTCTTGCTAACTAACTATCCACAGCACAATTTCATCAAAGGACATATGTGGAATCAGGAGGTTGGTGGTAAGGGGGAAACAAACAATCTTGTCCCGCTAACTTCTAGAGCAAATAGCGCTCACAAAAATAACGCAGAATCTCCTCTTAAAGAGGCTTTACGTTCTTTTGAGTCTTATTACGCAAATAACTCTCAAATTTCCCAAGTGTATGGCTTTCAATATAGGGTAGAAATTCAAAACCCCAATCAAGCTGTTTGGCTTAGGGTTCGAGAGGGAATCATTCCTAACGCTATCTATGTTAAAGCATCTCCCATTGAATACGATGTTAGGACTAACCTCTATGACAATAATAACTCCATCATCCAAGTGATTCCTACTGCTAATAAAGTGAGGGAAAAAATTGAGGCATTGAACAATGGTATATGGATCGATCAGGATGGTAATGTGACCCCTGCTTAGTGACAAATAGCTTGTCCGCTTAATTTTTAGGTCGAGCGCCCGCCCCGGACCGATCGCTCAAAAGCCGCGTCTGTGCAGCTTTGCAGCAAGTGAAAAAGTCTAAGGTTTGGGATGACCCCAAAAAGCAAAAGAAACTGGAGAAGCTGTTAGCCGAACTGGAAGCATTAACGGGTGAGGGATTGGAAAATTAAAACGACTGAAAGCCTACACGCTCAACATTAGGTCAATGGCGACACCTAGCTTTGAGTTCTAAATCTTGCAGTAATTTCCTTGGATGAACTGTTGGTTGTAGTGGGTAATTCTGTCTGAGAATTGTCGCAATTCTTAATTTGTTGCTAATTGAAATCTTTGCCAACCAACTTGAATTAAAGCCGTCCTGAAAGGACAAAGTTTTTAACCCATTTTTTTGATAAATCGCTTTTGTTCGCGGTGGCTGCAAGCTATTGACTGAAAAACTTTTTTGATGTCGCTTCTTCTGAGATGGCAGAGTTTTATCGAGCAGCGCCCGTATTGCCTCCAGATTCCGATCGAATGAAAATGCCAGCACAGGTAATAGCCGTACTCCGGAACGATTAATGCCGGACATTTAATCCCCGTAAGGAAAGGTTCA
>JALOON010000010.1 GCA_025454405.1 Oscillatoriaceae cyanobacterium Prado104
GCAATCAAGATAGCCTTTGAGCAGGTTGACGAGTCAGACTTAGTGAATTGGTTTACCCACTGCTGTTATTGTACCTCATCTACATGAGAAAGGCTATAAATTGTTCTCGATCGTCCACTCTTAACTCAATGCTGATATCTTTATCTAAATTTTCCTTCTCAAAAGCCGATCGCATCAATTGAGGTTCTGTAACTCGGATGCCGCGCGAAGCTAAAAACTCATTATCTAGCTTATCATCTGCTGCCGCTGAAGCAAGAGCGATCGCCTCCAAAATATTGCTCTTCCCACAGCCATTTTCGCCAATTAATACGGTGACTCGTCCTAATTCCAGCTTCAGCTTTTGAATTGATTTGTAATTTTTTATTCTAACTTCTTTTAGCATAATTACATACCATATAATTTTAGTGCAATTGTTTGCTCTCGGAAAATGCTGGATCTAACTCTTTACAATCTTATTCTCGATCGCCCTCAAAGTCAATTCTCCTCAAAGTCAATTCCCTGCGAAATGATTCCCCTTGCCAAAATCCCCAAAATTTTATTCACATCCTTGAGGTAATATTCTGTCAACTCGATACTAAGAACACTTCCGTCTAATTGCATAAATTTCCAAATACTCCCAGTTGTCACAGCCCCGTAAATTGTAGAAACTTCATTGCCCGCATGTTCGTTAAATATGATAGCTGCTAACATTTCTGCCGCCCATTGTCCCAAGCCAGCAGTAATATTTTCTTTTTTGGCTTCCACCACGGTAATTACCGGAGCACTGACAAACAGTATTTCAGGTGAATTGCTGATAATAAAATCGCAAACCCCATTTAATCCCTCGCTACTATCCACGTCAAACTCGATTCCAGAAAATAAGTTGATTTGTTCTTTTAACTGCCTTCTGAGGTCGATTAAAATTGGGGAAATAATCATTTCCGATCGCGCTTTTTCGCTATTGCTGGCAAGGGCTAAAGGCACGTTGTAGCGGAGAATTTCTGTCAAGAGGGTGCTGCACTCTAATTCTGGTACGCCTGCGAAGATATCGACTGTTTCTACAGTTGTCAGTTCAAAGGTTTGCTTGACTTTTGCCAAGCTAAAATCGCTGTAGGACATTTTGCTGTTTTTCCGATAAATTTCTCGCTTCAATCGAATATAATTTTATTGTAATCGTTAAATATAAGACTGCATGAAACTCAAAGAACGCTTGCACGGCCATCTAATGCAAATTGTACGCGATCGCAACCCTTATTTTGCTTCCGCAGGGCATTTTTACGCCCAGCAATACATCCGCGAAAATTTGGCACAGTGGGGAACTGTCGAAATTGATGACTTTACAGTGCGCGGTCAAATTCATCACAATTTTATCTTGAATTTACCCCCCTCTGAGAAAGCTAGTAAAAGGCACTTGCCACCGATTGTAATAGGCGCGCATTACGATAGCGTACCGGGGACACCTGGGGCCGATGATAACGCTACTGGAGTTGCTGTTTTGCTGGAATTGGCGGCAGAGTTTGCCTCGAAAACTGTAAAATATCCAGTGCAATTAGTTGCCTTCGATATGGAAGAATACGGTTATTTTGGAAGCAACCATCATGCAGCTAAATTTAAGCAACAACAACAGCAAATCCGCTTGATGATTTCTTTGGAAATGTTGGGTTATTGCGATCGCACTCCCAATTCTCAACGATATCCCGCCGGATTGCAATACTTCTATCCAAATTGCGGTAATTTTATTGCTTTAATTGGCAATTTGCGGACTGTTCCAGATATGATTAATTTGAGCAGAAATATCCGCAAATCCGGCCAGCCTTGCGAGTGGCTGCCGGTGCCGAAGCGCGGTTTAATTGTGCCGGATACTCGACGCAGCGATCACGTTCCTTTTTGGGATAATGGTTATCCGGCGATTATGGTGACGGATACAGCTAATATGCGGAATCCGCATTACCACCAAGCAAGCGATACAATTGAGACTTTGGATTTGGATTTTTTGACAGGTGTTTGTCGGGGGTTGATTGAGGCTATTCGATATGTATAGCATTTTTTTTAATGAACCGCGAAGGCGCGAAGGACGCGAAGGAAGAAGGAAGAAGGAAGAAAGAAGGAAGAAGAAAGAAAAAATATGGTATTATTTTTATTAGTTTGAGGTTGTGAATTTTATGAATTGAAATTAAAAAAATTTGTTGAATGATTCTAGATTGGTCTACTAAAAAAAATAGAAAAAAATATGAATACTAATTTTCCAGATCGCACTCGCTGGCAATTTTGGATCGATCGCGGCGGTACTTTTACTGATATTGTAGCTCGGAATCCTGAGGGTAAATTAATTATCCACAAATTGCTGTCGGAAAATCCCGATCGATACAAAGATGCGGCAGTTCAAGGAATTCGCGATATCTTGGAAATTCCCGCAGGCGTTCCCATTCCTGCAAGTCAAATTGCAGCAATAAAAATGGGAACGACGGTAGCAACAAATGCTTTGTTAGAAAGGAAGGGCGATCGAACTGTTTTGTTAATTACTAAAGGTTTTCGCGATGCTTTGAGAATTGGCTATCAAAACCGCCCGCAGATTTTTGCCCGCCACATTGTTTTGCCAGAAATGCTGTACGAAAGGGCGATCGAAGTTACGGAACGTTACAGCGCAACAGGTGAAGAATTGATTGCTGTTAATGACGATTTTATCCCGTGTTTGCAGCAAGCTTACAATGAAGGAATTCGCAGTTGCACGATCGCATTCATGCACGGCTACCGCTACTCGGAACACGAAACACAAGTTGCTAAAATTGCCAGAGAAATTGGCTTTACTCAAATTTCAGTATCTCACGAAGTCAGCCCGCTGATGAAATTAGTTTCGCGGGGAGATACTGCGGTTGTCGATGCTTATTTATCTCCGATTTTACGCCGTTATGTCGAACAAGTAACCAGTCAATTAATCGAGGCAGAGCCTCTGGATCTGCATTCCCAGGCAGAGCCTGGGAACGAGGTTAATCGGGAATTATCGATGCCCAATTCCCCATGCCCCATTACCAATCCCCCATGCCCGAAATTAATGTTTATGCAATCCAATGGCGGGTTAGTAGAAGCAGCGCAATTTCAGGGAAAAAACAGTATTTTATCGGGTCCGGCGGGGGGAATTGTCGGCGCAGTTCAAACTAGCAAACAGGCGGGTTTCGAGAAAATTATCACCTTTGATATGGGCGGAACTTCGACAGATGTCGCGCATTTTAACGGCGAATACGAACGCGAATTCGAGACAGAAATTGCCGGGGTAAGATTGCGATCGCCCGTAATGGCTATTCATACTGTAGCAGCAGGTGGCGGTTCAATTGTATTTTTTGATGGTGCCCGCTACCGCGTCGGGCCCGAATCTGCAGGGGCAAATCCGGGACCGGCTTGCTATCGGAAAGGCGGCCCTTTGACGGTGACAGATTGCAATGTGATGTTGGGAAAAATTCAACCGGAATTGTTTCCGAAAGTGTTTGGATTGCAGGGAAATTTGCCGATCGACCGCGACATCGTAAGGCAAAAATTCGTGCAATTAACGGGGGAAATTGGAGGCGGGAAGACACCGCAACAGGTAGCGGAGGGTTTTTTGGCGATCGCGGTGGAAAAGATGGCAAATGCTGTGAAAAAAATCTCGCTGCAACGCGGTTACGATGTTTCGGAATATACTTTATGTTGTTTCGGCGGTGCGGGGGGACAGCATGCTTGCGCGATCGCGAATTCTTTGGGCATGAAACGGGTGTTTATTCATCCTTACGCGGGTGTTTTGTCGGCTTACGGTATGGGTTTGGCTGACGTGCGGGCGATTCGGGAACGGGCGATCGAGCAATTATTAACTGGTCAATTAATTGGTGATTTACAGGATGTTTTTGCGCATTTGGAGGCGGAGGGAAAGAGGGAATTGAACCGCAGAGGCGCAGAGGGCGCAGAGGGAGAGAGAAGAGAGGTTCAAGTTATTTGCAAGGTGCATTTGAAATATCAGGGAAGCGATGCGGCTTTGCTGGTTAATTTTGCCAGCAGTATTGAAGAAATGCAGGCGGATTTTGCAGCGGCGCACCAACAGCGTTACAGTTTTATTATGCCAGAAAAAGCGCTAATTGTAGAAGCGGTTTCGGTGGAAGTTATCGAGATAATGGAACTGCCGGATACTTCGATAATTTATCCTGCTGGTAACAGGGGCAACTTACCTGCGCAACCCATTTCCACCGTACAAATGTATGTTGCTGGCGGGTGGCGGGAAACTCCTGTTTATCGGAGAGAAGATTTGCGATCGAACGACTGTATCAGCGGCCCCGCGATAATTGTTGAAGCCACAGGAACTAATATAATCGAACCGGGTTGGCAAGCAGAAATTACCGCCAATAACGATTTAATCTTAAACCGCCAATCCCCCCAAATAAATGCCGATCGTATCTGCGTTAATCCCCGTTTATCTGCTACATCTGCGGTTGCACCAGATCCAGTTTTGCTCGAAATATTTAATAATTTATTTCGGGCGATCGCGGAACAAATGGGAGTAACATTACAAAATACCAGTTCTTCAGTTAACATCAAAGAACGCCTCGATTTTTCCTGCGCGATTTTCGACAAAAACGGGCAATTAGTTGCCAACGCCCCGCACATTCCCGTGCATTTAGGTTCGATGAGCGAAAGCGTTGCTGCTTTAATTCAAGCAAAAGGCGATACAATTCGATCGGGCGATGTTTATGTTTCCAACAATCCCTACAACGGCGGCACGCACCTACCTGACATCACCGTCATTACCCCCGTATTCTCACCAGAAAATAAGTTCGTAGTAGGGACTTCAGTCCCTCTTTTCTACGTAGCATCGCGCGGGCACCATGCCGACATCGGCGGCATCACTCCCGGTTCCATGCCACCCAACAGTAAAACAGTAACCGAAGAAGGCATATTGCTCGATAATTTCCAGCTAGTCGGCGGGGGAAAATTCCGAGAACCAGAATTACTAGAAATTCTGACATCGGGCGATTTTCCCGCCCGCAATCCCGCACAAAATATCGCCGATTTGCAAGCACAAATTGCCGCCAACAAACGCGGTGTCGAAGAACTTCTCAAAATGGTAGAACATTACGGTTTAGAAACAGTGCAAGATTATATGGGCTTCGTGCAAGATAATGCTGAGGAATCGGTGCGACGGGTAATTGATATTTTGCAAGATGGCGAATTTACTTATCCGATGGATGGCGGGGGACAAATTAAAGTAGCTATTACTATTGACAAAACTGCGCGGAGTGCGAAAATAGATTTTACTGGCACTTCACCGCAACAAAACAACAATTTCAACGCTCCCGCAGCGGTGTGCAAAGCGGCTGTTTTGTACGTTTTTCGCACCTTAGTCGATGACGATATTCCTCTGAATGCGGGCTGTTTGAAACCACTGGAAATTATCAATCCCGAAGGCTGCATGCTGAATCCTCGCTATCCGGCTGCAGTAGTTGCGGGGAATGTGGAAACTTCCCAAAATATTACCGATGCTTTGTATTGTGCCTTAGGCGCGATCGCATCTTCCCAAGGAACTATGAATAATTTTACCTTTGGCGATCGGCGCTATCAATATTATGAAACTATTTGCGGCGGTTCTGGTGCTGGTGCAAATTTTGACGGTACAGATGCGGTGCAAACTCACATGACAAATTCGCGTTTAACCGATCCGGAAGTGTTGGAATGGCGGTTTCCGGTGTTGTTAGAAAGTTTTGCAATTCGCGAAAATAGTGGGGGAAACGGACACCATCGAGGCGGTAATGGGGTGGTGCGGAAAATTCGGTTTTTAGAAACGATGGCGGCGGGTATTTTGTCGGGGAGGCGGGTTGTTTCTCCCTGCGGTTTGCATGGAGGTGAAGCGGGGAAAGTCGGGCGAAATTATGTTGAGAGAGTTGGCGGAAAAGTTGAGGAATTGGGGAGTGCGGCGAGTGTGGAAATGCAGCCGGGAGATGTGTTTGTTATTGAGACTCCGGGGGGTGGAGGTTATGGTAATATTGTGTAGTAACAGGAAAAATAGCTAGAGTGTAGAGGTGACTGTGATGCCTGACAGTTCTTTCTTTGATGAGTCCACAGATAATTCTGTAGTAAAAGCCACAATAGTTGCTAAATATTTTTGGGCCTGGGCAAAGGTAATTATACCAACCGCCAAGAAATGGAGTAATAAAATTGCGTATATTGATTTATTCTCTGGACCCGGTCGCTATAAAGATGGTTCTAAGTCTACTCCTTTACTTATCTTAGAAAGCGCTATTGCCGATCGAGATATGTCACAAATGCTCGTAACTTTGTTTAATGATAAGGACTCAAATAATACTCACTCTCTCCAGCAGGCTATAGAATCCATCCCACATGTCAATAGGTTAACCCATAAGCCAATACTTTTAAACAAGGAGGTTGGAGAAGAAATTGTACAAGCAATTAAACAAATCAATAAAGTTCCTACACTATTTTTTATCTACCCTTGGGGTTATAAAGGCTTGTCACTTGAGCTAATTGGAGCAATTATTAAAGATTGGGGTTGCGACTGTATATTCTTCAATATCAACATATTTAAAAACCTGTTACACAAAATGTAGCTCGTGTTGCAGGTAGATGTTGGGACAACCAGATCGCACTTATCGAATTTTTTGCGATCGTTCCAGGGGATTTGCGGGTTTGGATCGAGCTTAGTGGGATGGAGTTTAGTTTGTAAAAGTTTGGAAGTTACTATGCTATAGTTATAAAATTATACTGGCAACTATCCATTAATAATATGCTGAAGAAAATTTATGTAAATAATTTTAGATGCTTGGTCAATTTTGAATTGACAGCAGACAGCTTAAATCTGTTTCTCGGTTCAAATGGCTCTGGGAAAACAACTGTTTTTGAGGTTTTAAGAAAATTAAAGAAATTTATTGCGGCCGATCGAGCCTTTCAGCAAAATTATAAAGTATCGGAAAAGTTATCTGTGAGAGTTCGATCGTAATTTTAGCGATCGTCTGCTGCTTTGTTATCAACAGATGAGTTAGAACCTGGCTCGGTACTGCGAAACAATTTTGCATTTTTGCTGGTTGGTTTGCGGTAAATGTGCGATCGATAAATCGGCACCTGTTTGAGTTTTTTAACTCCGCTCAAAATTACCAGAGTTATCAAAGTTCCGACTAAACTTGTAGCCCACATTCCGCATCCTGCTGCGGTTCCCAACCCTGCTGTCAGCCAAATTGCAGCCGCAGAAGTGAGTCCTTTAACTTGCGGTTTGAGATTTTGTCTCGATTGTTGCAAGATGATACCTCCTCCAATAAACCCAACACCTGTCGCCACTCCTTGAACTGTGCGGCTGAGTGCATTTGTGGAGTTAATGTCGATCCCAGCTTGGAGGGGAATCATCACGAATATCGCAGCCCCAACACTTACGGCCATATAAGTTCGCAAGCCTGCTGGCCTGCCGGATTGCTGGCGGTTGAGTCCGATCGCGCCACCTACTAGCAGCGCCCCACCCAAGCGCAATGTAACGGTCAACCAGTCATCGGGGCTGAAAAACAGCAAGCTTGCACCGTAGGTCATGGGAATAAACATCGGTAAGTTTATCGATTAACGAGATTATAAGGTTGAACTCAGGTTAAAATCAAGTTAAGGCGCTCGCAAAATAAAGTTTTGTGTCAATTCCCGCAGGAACTCTATTGGATGATTGACAAAAATCCCAAAACCTGAATCATCCGCGAGAAAGTCCGACCGATCGCCCAGATCGCAGCCCAAAACTTAGCCGGTCTCAAAAACACGAGTCAAAACCCCGATCGGTTTGCCGATAACTAAAAATTTTGTTAGCAGCGATCTAAAATTCACTTGTTTGAGACAGAATTGGTAAAGTTTAAAATTACCTATAAAAGTCGGAAATTAAAGTCTCAAGAATGTCGAGCAGCGCCAACCAGGAAAAACTATGCCTCAGAATTTAACCGCCCAACAGATGGCTTTGGAAACAACCGAAGAGCCGACAGCTACCACCACAACCGTTGTTGAATCAGTACCGGTCGAAGCTGTGGCAGTAGAATCCTACGCCGATAAGCTCATGGACGAACTGTTCGCAGGGGTCGATCGAGCCTTTGACGAACCCGGAGGAATGCTCGCCGAGCCGGGTAAGCCGGAATTCATCGCCCTCAAACAGATATCCGTACCTCAAATCATCCTCTCCCAGCCAGCACTGCCAGCAGCCCCAGCCAAAGATGTAGAAGCGATCGCCCGCCAAGTCGCCCTTGAAACCACTAAAAAACACCAATCAAAACAATCCTTCGACAAAATGTTGCTGGGAGCAGCATTCGGCTCCCTACTGCTAGTGTTGGGTTTGTGGCTGGCAAGTCGATCGGGACTCGTCCGTTTGAATGCAATCACCCCCACAGGTGCCCCCGCGACAGAAGCAGCCAAAACACCACCGGATACCGAGTTTGTCGATTACATACAGCGCTCCCTAGAGGCGATAGAACAAAAAAAACCAGCCCCAGCTAACCCGCAACTTCCCGGAGTTCCCGGAGCCGTAGCCCCAGGCTCGCTTCCCAGGATTCCAATTTCCGGCACGCCTCCCGCAACCGCCGGCCTTTCCAGCGCCGTCAACCGGATCGCCGACGCGATCGAACAAGCCGCCGCTCAGCCCGGAGCGCCGGCACCGCAAGTAGTTATCCTGCCGCCGGCCCAGGCTCCGGCACAAGCTCCCCTGCAAGCTACAGCACAGGCTCCGGCACAAGCCCCCGCACAGGCTGCAACTCCAGCTCAAACCGCCTCAGTTTCTCCCTCGCCCACCGGCCAAGCCTCAGGCCGCGCGCTCGCCTCTGCTAGCACCCAAGCCCCATCTCCGACTGCCGCTTCCCCAGCAGCCTCAGATGCCCCGCAGCCGAGGATTTTGGCTCGCGAAACCGAACCCGCACAATCGGCTGCTGTCGATCCGGCACCATCCGCCCCGCAAGCCGCCCCGCAGCCCGCCGCACCGGCAAACACCGCCCCGATAGCCTCCAATACCTTAGTAGGGATTTTGGAATTGGGCGATCGATCTGCCGCTCTGTTTGAAATAGACGGTGTAGCTCGCAGAATTTATGTGGGTGAAACCATTGGTGCTAGCGGCTGGACTCTGGCAGAAATCAAAAATCAAGAAGCAGTGATCCGCAAGGGAGGAGACGTGCGATCGGTTTTTGTCGGACAAAAGTTTTAAACAAACTTCAAATTTTGAACGGCATCCCCGCCCGTTTTCAGGCGGGGATGCTTATTGGCGAGTAAAAAATATGAGGGTGAACTACCCCACCCTGCTACTTCGCGCTTACGCGCTCATGCGCGAGGGTGAGGCTTCCAGATTCAAGGGGAATAGCGTCCAACAAGACCGAAATCTTGCCACCACGACTTACATTCCCTCCACGCTTCAGCAGCACTGGTTCCCAATGCCAAAAACCGCAAGGCTTCATCTCTGATGTTTTTTGCTGTCGCTCGTCACTTCGCTGCGCGAGGAAGGGGAGTTCCCGCTGTCCTGTTAAACTAGAATGACAAGCCGATCGCCTTCGAGTTTGACCTCAAAAGCTGTCCCCGTTCCCGGCCGAGAATTTTGAGTAAAAAAACTGAGTAATATCGCGATCGGATCATCAGACTTTGCGAAATGGCGAAAATATCCACTATTCAACACTCATAAATATTATTAAAGAAATGGGATTATTTGACGACTTCAGCCGCTTTCTCGAAACCAAATTAGAAGAATTCATGCGCAGCAATCCCCATCTGGAGTTGCAGGCAATTGAGGAACAGTTGAAGGAACAAGAAGAAGATACTTTGCGCTTGATTCTCCAAATCCAAAAACAAGAGAAACAATTGCAAGACGAAATTTTGTCAACAGCTCAAGAAATTCAGCGCTGGCACGATCGCGTTAACAAAGCCAAAGCAGCTCAAAGACTCGACCTCGCCCAAGCAGCCCAAGAGAGACAAGCTGCTTTGCTGCGTCAGGGAAATCAGCGCTGGGGGCAAATGCAAGGCTGCAAAGAACGGATCGAGAAAGCTAAAGAATTGTACCGCCAAATCCAAGTGCGGCGGAAGGAAGTTCGAGCCAAAGCAGCCGAAGCCGCAGCTACCGCCAGCGCTAAGGCTAGTACCAAGAAAGAGCAAACTTGGGATACCAAGGGTTGGAATCAGAGTGCAAGTTACGCCAATTTTAAGGCTGCTGACCCCTTAGAGGAACAATTTCAGCGCTGGGAAGCTGACGAAGAACTCGATCGTATGAAACGCAACATAGGTCATTGAGTTGTGCGCATCTCTTTTACCATTGCAGCAAGCAGTCCTCTATCAAATCCGCCGAGCTCGAATCTGCTGCCTCGGTACGCGAGCGAGGACGCTCGCACTCCCAAATAATAATTTTCCAAGCAATCAGCGCCAGTTCTTCGATTGCTGAAGGCTGGCGCTGAGCTTAAATTGGTTGTTATCTTTAGGGTCTTTAAAAAGGCTGACCCCATTTCAAGGGATTAAAAGGGATTTATTGTTAGGGTCTTTAAATTAGCTGACCCCGATTGAAATCACATTTAAATCATGACAGGGAACGATCGCAACCTTAGATTTCATAATAATTTCTTTAGATTTCTAAATTTTTCTTGCTTCATGTGTGTCATTGTCTCGATTTGTAAAGTTTTTGTTACTTGCGGGAGCGATCGGAGGCCCGTTGGTCCCAGCGAAACAGCACCACCATCAAAGCCACCACCCCGACTTGGAGGGCAAAATTGGGCAAAGCGGAGCCAACATCCCGGCCCGCGACAAGTTGAGCGAGGAAAACCACGCCCCCAATAAAACCCGACGCCCCGCAAGCGACGTAAACAAACTGTCGCAGCAGTCGGTAAGGAGCGGCAATTTCTCCTTTAAGGCGATCGTACTGTTCCTGAGAGAGGTTTGATGGTTTTTTAGGGCTTTTGGGGCGATCGTCCGAATTCGGGTTGGGCATAAATTTATTGCAATAAACGGGCAATAGAGTCGCAATGTAATACCAGAAAATGGTTCATTGGCAAGTTCAATTTTGACGATTTATGAGATTGTTTCCAGTCGATCGAACGCGATAATATTGCTCGTAGTAAGGACTAAAGTCCTTGAAAGATGCGGACTCAAGTCCGCACTACGAACAGGTTTGCAGTCAGGATTTTAGTCCTTGAAAGATGCAGCTCCAAGTCCGCACTACGAACTATTTTTGTGATGGTAATTGACCGGACATGATATCACTTAGTCAAACCGTGTTCGAGAGCGTAGCGAACCAATTCAGTCCGGCTATTAGTACCCGTTTTGCTAAACAAACGGCTGACATACTTTTCTACATTCCGCACGCTAGTTTCCAAGCGGCGGGCAATTTCCTTATTCATCAAACCCTGAGCCACCAGATCCAAAACGCTCTGTTCTCGCGGAGTCAAATCAATTTTAATCGGAGAAGCACTTTGGGCGATCGAACTCCGCCCGCTGAGTAAAGACTCAATTCTCGCCATCTGATCCGCCAAAGCAGCAATATCCGGGCTTTCGGCATTATTCTCTCCGGTTTCCTTAGCCGCAGCCCGCCTAGCCAACAAATTAGTTACAATTGCCACCAATTCGTCAGGATCGAAAGGCTTAGAAATGTAAGCATCGCAGCCCGCCTGATAGCCTTGAATGCGATCGCCCGTCATCCCCTTCGCCGTCAAAAACACCACCGGCAAAGCCTTGTATCTCGGATCTTCCCGCATTTGCTTGAGAAATTGATACCCGTCTACCTGGGGCATCATAATATCGGAAATCACCAAATCGGGATGGTACTGCTGCAAGCGTTCCCAGCCTTCGCGACCGTTAGTAGCAACCTCAACTGCAAAATCGCTATCTTCCAAATAAGCTTGCACCGCTTCCCGCAAACCAGGTTCATCATCTACAAGTAACAGTCGTGCTGACATCTCTCTTTTACCAAAAATTGTGGGTTTAAAGCCCCATCCTTATAGGACGGCTTTGATTTGAGGCTAAGACTATTTTAGCTTTCGTCTTGACGTTTTGACCTTCGCACTCTAGCAATATCTTTCATTTTTACTGAAAATTTGGGATAAAAACCCCGTTCTTCTGAGAGAGGATTGTTGCAGCAACCAAGTTGTTTTGTGAAAATGCAGAAACCGGGTTTTTTGCGAACGTACTGCATCCCAGTTTTAAGTATCAGAAAAACCCGGTTTCTTTGATATGAATGCGCAAGTCGCGATCGAAATATAGCTTTTCTCAAGTCTGGAGGAGGTACAGTTTGGTAATAGTTTGAGAATGTACCTCACTTTTTTGAAAAATACTATAGCAATCGTAAATCATTTGTGAATTTCTTACTCCCTCTCCTTAATAAGGCGAGGGTTGGGGTGGGGCCTGTAAAACTTACGATTCATTTACGATCGCTATATAGCGAAGCAACTCTAAGCTAGACCTTCGACGATCGGATGAAAGTAAAAAGCTAGCGCCAAAACAGCATAAGCCGCCAGCAATAAAATACCTTCAAGCCAATTAGACTTGCCGTCAGAACTGATTGAATTGGCAATCAGCACCGCTACCGCCACTGCTACGAGTTCAAACGGATTGAAATCCAAATCCATCGGTTTGCCCAAGATAAAACCCGCCAATACCAACACCGGGGCCACAAACAAAGCTATTTGCAAACTCGAACCCACAGCTACGGAAACTGACAAATCCATCTTATTTTTCATCGCCACCGTTACCGCCGTCGCGTGTTCAGCAGCGTTGCCAATTACTGGTACTAAAATCACCCCAGTAAACAGCGCGCTGATTCCCAAACTAGCAGTAGCTTCTTCCAAAGTACCTACCAACAATTCCGACTCTACAGCTACCATCAAAGTACAGCCCAACAGCACTCCAATCCACAGCGGCAAATTAACTTTGTGTTCGGGATCTTCTGCCGCCAAATTGCTTTCGGCAAGTTCTTCCAGCATATCTACTTCGGCCATACCCGCATCGTAGAGGTAGGTGTGGGTTTTCATGGAAAACAGCAGCGTCAGCACGTAGACAGCAATCAAAACTATAGCTACGGCGCTGGAAAGTTTTTGCATCGTATCGGGATCGATGCCTCTGGATGTGACATCAACTGCCGTCGGTACTAAAATCGCAATCACGGCTAAATTCATTGCCGAAGCGTTCAAGCGGGCAACTATCGGCTGAAATTCTTGTTCTTTGTAGCGCAAGCCGCCTAACAGCATGGCAAGTCCCATTACCAGCAACAAGTTGCCGATAATCGAACCGGTGATGCTGGCTTTGACAACACTAATCAATCCGGCATTCAGGGCGACGATGCCGATAATCAATTCCGTGGCGTTTCCGAAAGTGGCGTTAAGCAAACCCCCCAAATTCGGGCCGAGGACAACGGCGATTTCTTCGGTGGCGGTGCCCATCCAGGCGGCTAGGGGGATAATGGCGAGGGCCGAGGTGATGAAGATTGTGGAGGAATCCCAGCCGAGAAAGTGTCCGGCGATCGAAACAGGGATAAATAACAGCAGGCTGGAAATTATTGTATTTGTGTTTAGCATTTAAATCCTGAAAACTTCCCAACCGTCAATCATAGCCCGATCGACCCTGACAGCAAATCCGTACAAATTCGTGCTTTCTTGGTTCGTCCCGCACGCTCGCGTTGGAAAATCGGCTCTCAGAGACTGAAAGTATGGGAATTAACTGCTCAGTGTCTGGAGATTTAAAAATGTTGCAATGAGCTGTATGCAGGCTGTAATATCGTATCCGGTCAATTGACCGCAATAAGATTTGTTCGTACCGTTTTGATTGCGGGTAATCGACCGGACATGATATAAAACCATGCTACAAAAATTTGGCAATCTGGCGCTCGATCGGCTTGAAATTTCCCTTCAAAATAATCAGTTTAGCTCAATTGTCCGCGGGTTTAAGAGCTTGGCAATTAGGCGGGCAGATCTTCCTCCCCCTCAACTAGCAGGCTGCGTTAACTGCTGGGCGTTCATCCGCCGAATCGCCACCACTGCAGGTTTGGGGGGATTGTTAACCTTTTTACCCGGCCAATTAGAACCCACCGGCACTTTTCTAGTTTGGACGAACTCCTCTCCCTCAATAGTTTTCATCGCCAACTTGCGCGTATCCGCCGCCATATCTTTTCGCATTCCATTCACCTCTCCCGGATGCTGAATTGCCAAAAACAAAGTCTTTTGATCCTCAGTAAAAAACGGCCCGGTAGTCTCGCACTCCATCGGCCCAATTCCAAACAGCAAAGCCTCTCCTGCCTGCGGCCCCGACGCCGGCAAAAACCAAATCGCATTGTTGCCGTACAAACCCAGCAAATCCGATTGACTCAACGGCTGCTTTTCCTTATCGATTCTGCCAGCAGGAACCGCAGAATTTAGTTTGCTAGAAGACATATCGTTCACCATCCAAATATTACCGCTTTTGTCGATCGCCAAATTATCTGGATTGGAAAAACCCAAACCGCCTTCAGCAGGTTCGCCGCCCGTAGCAAACATTTTCCATTTAAAACTCATCGCCGCCGGTTCGTTGCCATCTTCCATTAAGTGCATAATCCAGCCGTATTCGTAAGCTTGCCCGTCCTTTCCTGAAAAAATTCGCAAATCCGGTCCGCCATCGCTGCCGCTTGCAGAACCTGAAGTAAAGGTAATGTAAAGAGAACCATCAGGAGCAATATCTGTATCTTCCGGGCGCGCAGTACAAGTTGCTCCCACCGCATTTGCCGCGTAGTGAGCGTCGATTAAAATTGCACCTTGTTTTTCCGTGTCTGTGCCTTCGTAAAGGTCGCCTAAAGTCTGAAATTTCCGTTTGAAAGCAGCTATTTCTGCATCTTTTTCAACTTTGGAAATTCCGCCTTCCGGCCGCTTCGGCAAAGTAATCATACCCCCTGCATGAACGCTCGGCAAATCTGGATTTACAGCCGTATCTGCTTGCAATGGAATCCAACTACCAGTACCGTCAGAATTGAACTTAGCAGCATAAAGCATTCCCTCTGTCAATAGTTTGGAATTAGCTTTATCTTTCGGGTCGCTAACTGTATTTTTGCTAACGAATTTGTAGATATGTCCGCTGCGCCGATCGCACCCCGAATAAAATACTAAAGGTTTGCCAGCGACTGCCCGAATTCCTACTGCTTCGTGGCGGTATCTTCCCAACCAAGTGTGCTTGGTTCCCCAATCGTTTGGATTGGCAGGATCTACTTCGACCATCCAGCCGTACTTGTTGCCAGCCAAACCGAAAACATTTCCCAAACCGCCAATTTCTTCACTGTCCGTGTAGAATTTTTTCTCGCTCGGATCGAAAGATGTTCCGTCAGAAAATACAGGTTCCGGTACGAGATTTTGGAAGTTTTCTTCAGCACTAAAAACCGTTCCCCAAGGCGTCGTGCCGCCCGCACAGTTCTGAAAAGTGCCGATGATTTTGTCGCCCAATTTATCGACGTAGCCTTTACCTTTTTTGTTGAAAACAGCTACCGCAGGTCCGGTTGCTTTCAAGTAGCGCCCGTCTGCCAAACCCGAAATTCCAGTAATCCGGCGATCGTTCGGAGAATTCGTTCTTACCCATTGACCGCTATCATTGCGGAAAATTGAAATTACCCCAATTCCCATGTCAATCATCGCTGCTTTTGCTATTTCTTGAATCGCTTTTTTCAGCGGATCTTTGTCGGCGATCGCCCCAACATTCACCCCCTCTCTCCCCGCAGGTTTTAGGGCATTTTCTACTTTTTCAAAAGGCAGCGCCTTGCCGATTACTTTTTGATAAGTTTCGAGCCAAGGTTTAGCACTGATGTACTCGAAATTTACCGTCAAAAATCCTTCATTTTCGCCTGTTTCCACAAAGGAAAGATAGTCGTTGTTGTAGCCGAAACGAGAATCGCCTACTTTGTCTCCCCAAGCGGCAATGATATCGTAGGTAAAGCCTTCGGGAAGCACCAAATCATCAACAACTTCGTAGGTTTTGTAAGCTTGTTCTAGCTGTCGATCGGCCGCGCCGCTAAATTGGATTAATTGTCCGGTTTGTGCTGTTTTTATGCTAGTTTGCAAAGGCATCGGCCCTTGAACTGGTTTGAAATTTATACCCTCGGCGACCCGATCCGCCTTCACAGTATCGTCAAAGGGCATGGAAAATTTTTGCCCGCAAGCATGGAGGCCGAGAGTGCCTGCACTTGCGCCTAAGAAAAGTAGGAAGTCTCGACGTTTGATAGTCATAGGTAAAGAATTTTTTAACGACTGAATACCAACACGATCGCAACTGCAATTAAAATTGCGAAGATTTTATGTTCTCTTAACTTTCGGGGCGATAATTGTGCGTTGATTTTCCCCTTCAAGGGTTTCACCCCTCGATACAACCGTTACATAAGACTTACCCAAAGCTACCCAGATCTATACATTTCTGGACGCATGACGCTTACTTTCTGCTTCGCCCTGGAAGTGTCGGCACTCTCCAGTCCACAGACTAACACCGTCTAACTGACGGCTTGTTTCAGATTAATTGCGGCATTCAAATCTCTATCTTGAGAGTGACCGCAACTGTGACATTCAAACACTCTTTCTCTTAGCAAGAGTGCTTCTTTTTTAGCACCGCAATTGGAGCAAAGTTTTGAACTGGGAAACCATCGATCTACAATTACCAGCTTGGCACCATACAATTGACATTTGTAGGTTAATTGCCTGCGCAACTCAAAGAAACTCATATCGGCAATCGCTGCTGCTAATTTATGATTGGCCAGCATTCCAGATACATTTAAATCCTCAATGACTACTGTGCCGTGGTTTTTGGCAAGCAGTGTCGTAAGTTTGTGCAATGTATCTTTACGGATGTTGGCAATCTTGCGGTGCAGTTTAGCTATCTTAATTTGAGCTTGCTTCCAATTTCTCGAACCTCGAACTTTGTGGCGGTTCAGATATTGAAGTCGTGCTAGTTTTTGGCAGTATTTGCGATAGGATTTAGCTCCGACTACTACTTCACCTGTACTGAGAGTTGCTAGGTTCTTGATACCGAGGTCAACGCCGACAACGCTTGTGTTATTAAGGGTTTGTGCGTTGACCTCAAATCTGAAACTGATAAACCATCTATCGGCACACCGGCTAATTGTTACCGAGTTTGGTTGAACTTGTGGCAATCTTTCGTATGTTTTCAGTACGCCAATTACAGGCACTTGAATTTTGCGATCGCCTAGTATTTTGACTGTGCCTTCTAACGTAAACGAGTCGCGCTTACCTTTCTTTTTAAATTGAGGTACGCCAGCAGTTTTGTCAAAACAGCGTTTCCATGACTCGCGCAGCGCCATCAGGGCTTGTTGTGGGGTAGATTTGGAACATTCGTAATACCAAGGACATTCAGGCTTGACCAACTTCACCAACAACTTATGTAAATCGATTGCAGTGGGAAACTTGATTTTACTGTCAGGATTGGCCTGGTTGTAGCCAAGAATGTTGAGGGTGAGCCACAAACCCCAATTCCAAGCGTGACGCGCTACTCCGCAATGTCTGGCGAAATGAGTACGTTGAGAGTTGTTGGCTTTGAGTTCGGTTTTAAATCCCAGTAACATGGCAATTATTTAATCCATTATTACAACTCGTGTTGTTACCGATCCAACGGTCTAAATCTAACCAAATACAGACCGCGCTTCAAGTCAAGGAAACCTTACTCCATGTTAATTATTGCTCTTGTGGCAGGTGAGGTACATTCATGTGGCTCGATAGCCCGAACATTCAAACCCTTTAGCGTACCTCCGGAGTGATGAAAACCGCTATAGTTACCCAAAATGGACATTAATGGGTAACTATGTCCAGAAATTAGGTAACAGTTACTACCCCTTCACCTCATCCATAACCTTTTCTAACACAAGTTGTTTAAATTTCAGTAAAATTGCGAATAATTGTCGGTCGATCGCCCGCAAAATGTGCGTAAAATTAAGCCGATCGAAATTAATTTCTCAGTACCGACTGCAGCCGGAAATATTAATAAGGACACAACAGAGTTGTGTCCTTACGCAAATTCACAGATTTCAACTGACTTGCCAGCCTAAAGCTTGTTTTAAACCTTAACCAAAGCGATAGCCAAAACCTCGCACCGTAATGATATATTCCGGCTGACTCGGATCTAGTTCTAGTTTTTCCCGCAACCAGCGGATGTGAACGTCAACAGTTTTGCTGTCTCCGATAAAATCTTGCCCCCAAATTCTTTCTAGCAACTGATCGCGAGACCAAACTCGCCGCGGATAGCTCATAAATAACTCTAACAAGCGAAATTGTTTCGGAGAAAATTTCGCTTCTTGGGAGCGCACCAGCACGCGACACTCTTCAGGATAGAGAGTTATGCCTTTGTATTGCAGCGTCACCGGCTGCGGCAAGCTTCCGAGTCTCTGACGGCGCATCAGGGCCCGACAGCGAGCGATAAACTCCCGCATTCCAAAAGGTTTGGTCAAATAATCGTCGGCCCCAGCTTCTAAATAAAAAGCGCAATTGTTTGCGCTTCCCCTTGCACCAATAATTAAGATCGGTACTGGATTTCCCTGATGCCGTAACATCCGACACAAGTCTAAACCGTTGATCGAATCCATGATCGATAGGTTGAAAGCAAAATCAGCACGATCTGATGAATGCCCCATTCCAGACGGAACAACATTGCGCCCGTCGCTAGTCACCACTACCTCGTAGCCCTGTTCTTGAAGGGCTAAAGCTAGCATTTCCCGCAACAAGTCTTCATTTTCCAATAACAAGATGCGGCCTGCTTGTGCAGTAGCAGGCCTGGCAGGACTTTCGCTTAATTCAGCAGAAGACATAAAAAAGTGTTGGAGTTAGGTTTGTTTTTGGCTGGGGAGAAGCGTCTTCTTCAGTAGCTGAGACGCTTCCTTAGCGACAATCGCTCGTGCAACCGTCGCTGCGATCGCTTTTAGTCCTCCGCCAGTCCATCCAACAGATACGCGCTCCACCTGCTCTACTTGCTCGTGCAAGGAATACAGCCGTAGAGCAGTTGTCGGAACCGCGCCGTCTGCCTGTGTCCGGGCGTGACAAGCCTGGTTTTTTTTCAGGGTTGGTGTTACTTTGTAAAACGTTACTTTGTAAAACATTGCCTGTTGTACTTGACCAGGTTACACCCAATCGCTAGGGGAGATGGATTTTATCGTACAGTTAAAAAGTTATTCAAAGGTTAAGTTTTGGCGATCGAACAGTTAAATTATTAACGTTAAGTAATGTAACTCGACTGCTGCGATCGCGCCGTAGCAACTTTCTTTAAGGATACAATATTTAGTTTGCGTTAAACTTCATCTTTGAGGCGATCGGTTGCGATTGTTACCTGCGATTGCTACTACAGTAAAAATTCTATTAACTTACGATTGTGTTGCTGCATTTAAGTACCTGGCCTGAGGTAGAAACTTACCTGGAGCGATCGACAGGCATCATTTTCCCGATCGGTTCTACGGAACAGCACGGACCCACCGGCGCGATCGGTACTGATGCCATTTGTGCCGAGGCGATCGCCCGCGGTGTCGGCGAAGCAGCCGGTGCTTTAGTCGGGCCGACAATTAATGTGGGGATGGCGCTGCACCATACCAGTTTTCCCGGTAGCATCAGCTTGCGACCCCAGACCATGATACTGGTAATCCGCGATTATATCACCAGTTTGGCAAAATCGGGCTTTTTGAAATTTTTCTTCATCAACGGTCACGGCGGCAATATTGCCACGATGAAAGCAGCTTTTGCCGAAACCTACGCGCATTTGTCGGACTTGAATTTACCCAATGCCGATCGGGTGCAGTGTCAAACCGGCAACTGGTTCATGTGCGGTTCGGTATACAAATTAGCTAAGGAATTGTACGGCGATCGAGAAGGTTCCCACGCCACCCCCAGCGAAATTGCTTTAACTCAATATCTTTATCCAGAAGCCATCAAACAAGCCCCGCTAGCGGAGGAAGTTGCTTCCGGGCATAAATTTTACGGTGCAGCAGACTTTCGCCGCCGGTTTCCCGACGGCAGAATGGGGTCAAATCCGGCATTGGCAACTCCCGAACACGGGCAGCAATTTTACGAGTTAGCAGTCAAAGAACTAACTGACAGTTATCTGAAATTTTCTGAAGATGTGTAGGTTGGGTTGAACGAAGTGAAACCCAACATTACATCGACGATCGACGATAAACAATAAACGATCGCGAGCGGGGACGCTCGTACTCAAAACATCGACGATCGACGATAAACGATCGAGGATAAACGATCGAGGATAAACGATCGCGAGCGGGGAAGAGGGGAAGTTCTGAGCTTTAAGTTTTGAGTTTTAAATTAAGAACTGTCTTGAACTCAAAATTCAAAACTCAAAACTCCCGAGAACTGTCTTTTAACTCAAAACTCAAAACTCAAAACTCAAAACTCCCGAGAACTATCATCGAAAGCTGGGCAATTCAATTTCAGCCAGCGATCGCCTTTTTTTGACTGTCACCCCAAAATTGGCGATCGAAGTCAGCCACTCGGGTTGTTGGTTCGATCGAGATTTAACTTTACTCTCTGGCGCTTCTGGCATTCCAGATATTGCACCGGAACTTAAAATTTGACCTGTCTGCATCAAGTTAGGACTGTTTAATTTAGCAGCAATTTCGGGTTCGGGTTCGGCCAGGGGCAGTTGAGGCTCCCCAGCTTTTCGGGCGGTTGGCGCTAGGTGCCAGTATGCTTGCACTTCCGGCAACGCTGTTTCCGATGCTGAAGCTAATATGTTGAGTTCCTGACTGGCATCGAGTTCCGATTCTGCCTGCGTTGCTGCATCCGCCGAGTCTGAATGCTGTTGGGTTCGATCGGACCAAGTTTTGACGGGGGAAGGATTGAGAGTTGCTGGGACGGGAACGATGCGATCGTTGACAGCAGCGAGCAAAGACTCTAAATGCGCGCTGGCAACATCATCTGCATTCTCGCAGGACTCGATGTTGACCGGTAACTTCTGATGCGGCATTTCCAAACTTCTTTCCAAAGCCGCCTTAAATTGCAGGGTGTGGCGCTGCTGGCGGTGCAAGCGCGATCGCAGTTCCCTGCAAACATTTTCGGCCGCTACTAATTGCTGCTGTTGTTCGTTATAGCGCTGCTGGGTGAGAGCGCATTCTCGTTCGAGCTCCGCCAGCCTGGTTTGACTGGTTGCCGACTGCTTGGTTAAACTTTCGACTAAAATTTCTTGGTTTTGGAGAGTTTGATTGGAAATTTCGAGTTTGCCAAACAGCCCGATCAATTGTTCTTGAGTTTCTTGAAGTTCGGCATCTCGCTGTTGCAGCAAAGCTTCCCGTGCCTGCAAGCTGTTGTGGGACTCTTCAAGGGCCTTTTCTAGCTGGGCGATGCGCTGCAGGAGGTCGCGGTTGCATTCGTGCAGTGCTTGCATTAGGGTGACAGGCGTTCCTCCTTTGCCCTTAGCCTGTTCCGCTGATAGCATCAAATTTTTTAGATTGTCGGAAATTGGGGGCGAAGTCGATACGGGAGTTGTTGGTACGGATTGCGAATTGCCAGCTTCCAGTTTTGTGGGAATTGCATCGACGCTCATCGCGTTGGGAAAATTGACCGTCTGCCAGTCTTCTTCCGGCTGTTGGAGGACTGTGGAAGGATCGATCGGATGGGGGGCGAGTGCCTCGAATCCCCCCGCAGCCCGCTGGAACGGTTCGGTATCCGATCGGGCATCAGGCTGCGGTTGGTGCTGGTTGGCTCGAAGATCGGCTTCTGGCATAGCTTTTTATCCCAATAGTCACAGAGTCTCAAGTACAGTTTATCTCACTCGCCGATCGGACTCCAGTCATAGCGCAATACGGGAGATGCAAGGTGGTTAAGAAAGGGATTAGATACCTGTTTTCTTAACATTTAATAGCTATGTGGCGATTGATAAATCCTGTAGCGAGCTGACATTGTGGCAAAGCAGGTTTTCAAGGAAACAGAAGCGATCGGCCAAGTTCAGAACTCGGGACAAGGTTCGCGAGCGGGGACGCTCGCACTTTTAACGCATCTTCTGCTGTAAATCTAAGCTTTTACTGCTGCGAAATGTTTCTCAATTAATGCTGGAATTTCGGTCGGTGCGATGCGGCTGTAGCGAGTTTTGTCCGGCATCAAAACTATATTTGGTCCTGCTTTGCATTGTTTGAGACATCCGGTTCCTTGAACTGTTACTTTCCCTTCTAATCCCCGAGAATTTAAAGCATTTTCTAAAGCTTTACATATTGCTGCGCCGCCGCGTTTTTGGCAGTCAGATTTTTGACACACTAATATTTTGGCTTTGGTTTTTGCTGGAGCTTTCGCCGCTTGCAATGCGGTACTGCAATTGGTGGTGCTAGTAGCGATCGCCCTTTCTAATTCGCTTATATGCCTGGTATTTGTCAAGTCTAGCTGTTTCCGATCGGGAGTTTCGATCGCGAGTTGCAGGCTGCGAGCCTTGTGTTTGATTTTGCCATTTTTCAAGTTGATTTCTTTTTCGCCTGCCACTTTAACTTTCAATCCTTGTCGCAAACCTTGCCCGATCGAGTCTCGCAATTCCTTGCAGAGTTTTACTAAATATTCTATTCCGCGATCGCTGCTAATTCGCAAATATTTAAGTTTGCATCCATCTTGAAAAATTAGACCGAGGATTTCTCCCTCTAAGCTGAATTCCGAAACTTGCTTGCAAGAATTATACATTGTCTTTCCTCCTATTTTTCTGCTAAATAACCGAGTTTTTCTTGACTTATGCGTTGACTTATGCGTTGACTTATGCTTTATACGCGATTTGCCAGCAGCGCTCCAGCAACTGCACCAGTTCGCACCGCGGGGCGCTAAACTGCCTCAACACGCTCGCTAGTTGAGTCCATTGTTTGGGGGTATTGACTTGTACCCGCAAAGGTCGATCGACTGCGCACCAGCAGGGAATTTCCAGTTCTTGCAAGCGCCGGTAGACTTGCCAGCGATCGCACCAACTGACTTGCACGATCTCGCCGATTTCTAATTCGGGTTCTGCTGGGTTCATTTTTCTAGCAACAATAATCATTTGCATTAAGTTTTACTGTCGATCCGTCCCATTTTCAGGAAGCTCTCGGAACGCGCATCTTTTTTAGAGCATAACTCAAATGCAAATTATTCTCAACAGATTCTGTAAAAATTTTTACTAATTTATAAAATCTTTAACTAGCAGGACTGAATGTGCCCAAGCCTGCTTGACTGGTAGATTAGGGGTGCTACACTAAAACTCAAATTGGCAACAATACTGCCTATTGAGAGGAAAACACCTATGGCTGAGACTCAGAGTGCATTGAGACCGTTTGGCCACATCGCTGAAAACCCCGTTCTGTTGGAACATTCAGTCACAGCACCAGTTTGTGAGGGGATGAACGCTCTGCTGGCCAGCTTTCAGGCTCTATACCTGCAATATCAGAAACATCATTTTGTGGTGGAAGGGGCAGAATTCTACTCCTTGCACAAATTTTTTGAAGAAAGCTACGGCGAAGCTCAAGATAGCGTCCACGAATTGGGCGAAAGGCTGAACGGTTTGGGTGGCATACCGGCTGCTGGTTTTAGCAAGTTAGCCGAGCTGTGCTGCTTTGAACCGGAAGCCGACGGCGTGTATTCCTGCCGCCAAATGTTGGAACACGATTTAGTAGCGGAACAAGCGGTGATAAATTTGCTCCGCCGTCAAGCAGCACAAGCAGAAAGCTTGGGCGATCGAGCTACGCGCTACCTCTACGAAAAAATCCTGCTGAAAACAGAAGAGCGGGCCTATCACATCTCTCACTTCCTCGCCCCCGATACTTTGGTGCGGTTGAATTTGAATTAATCGCAAGTCCCAGAAGCAGAAACCGGGTTTTTTGGAAAAACCCGGTTTCTCAAGTATTCTCTCGTTCTCTCGTTCCCAGGCTCTGCCTGGGAATGCAGATCTAGAGGCTCTGCCTCTAATATTCCTGCGATCGGGAGGCAGAGCCTCCAGACATCGGTTCCCAGGCAGAGCCTGGGAACCAGCATTTCTCAAGTATTCTCTTGTCTTCTCTCGTTCCCAGGCTCTGCCTGGGAATGCAGATCCAGAGGCTCTGCCTCGAATGTTCCTGCGATCGCGCGAGGCAGAGCCTCTAGACATCGGTTCCCAGGCAGAGCCTGGGAACCAGTAATACCAGTAATTGAAGGACTGAAGTCCTTATTGCAAACATAAAAAAGCGAGCAGTTTTGTGACTGCCCGCTTTTTATACAAAGTGCGTTAAGCGCCGGAAATTAAGGAGCTAAAGCATTGCCGCGCAGCAAGCTAGCGATCGTTTTTGCAGTAATCTTCATCTGCACGAGCGGATTTGCTGGAACCACGGTTTTATACAAGTAGCTATCGAATGTGAGCTTTTGCACGTCGCGATCGGCACACATTTCGACAAAAGCTTCGCGGGTAGCATCGGAACGGTAGAACACGCGCTGCAAGATGTCCAGCACCTTGTAAGTCATGCCGTAAGCCTTATCCCAGCGCTTCAAGTAAATCTTGAGTTCGTCCTCCGTCGGAATCCGCGCGCCTTTGTTGGAAATTTCCACAATCGTTTCAGCGCACATCCGGCCGGACTTCGCAGCAAAATAGATACCTTCGCCCGAAGACTTGGTAACGTAACCTGCAGCGTCGCCCACCAAAGCAACCCGACCGACAACGCGGCGCGGGCGCGGGTGTTCGGGAATCGGGTGAGCTTCCACTTTAATGATTTTACCGCCGAGGAGTTTTTTCGCAGCGCGGGCGCGGATGCCAGCTTGCAGTTTTTTGATATCGGCTTGATTGACTTTCATCGTGCCGGTGCCGACGGCTACGTGGTCGTATTTGGGGAATACCCAAGCGTAGAAATCGGTGGAAACGTCGTTGCCGACGTACATTTCGGCTAAGTCTTCGTAGTAAGCCATTTTATCTTCAGGCAGGCGGATGCGCTCTTGGAAGGCGATCGCCCAGTTGTAGTCGCCAGCGTCAATCGCCTTTGCTACGCGGGAGTTAGCGCCGTCTGCCCCTATCACCAAATCAACTTGCAGGGTTTTCTGAACGCCCATGGCGCTGCCGTCCGAGTGGTCGGCATAATGCAGGGTATAGGCCCCGGTGCTGTTGGTGGGAATATCTAATTTGTGAACAGTCCCGTTAATCAGTTTGGCACCTAAAGATGCAGCCCGATCGCGCAGAAAACCGTCAAGCACTTCCCGGCGGCACATGCCGATGTACTCGTGTTCTTTTTCGATGTTGATATCCACCTCGACGTTGGAGGGGGAAATCATCTTCATCCTTCTGACTTGGCGATCGATGATATTTTGCGGCAATTCAAATTCGCTGACCATGCACAGGGGAATCGCCCCGCCACAGGGTTTCGCATTGTCTAACTTGCGCTCGAATAAGTAGGTTTCGATGCCTGCTTTTACCAGTGTTTCGGCGGCGGAAGAACCGGCTGGGCCTGAGCCCACAACTGCAACCCGTAGTGTCAAAGCTTTTCTCCCCAGTTTTTTGCTATAGGCTTTACATAAGCTGTGATGGTATCACGCAGCGCGATCGCACTGACCTGCTGGGTTTGAGATTTAAATGAAACGCAACACAGCTTAATATTTTGATACAAAACGGGCGATCGGGGGCGAAATGGGACCAGGGGGTGCGTTTTGGTAGTTAGCATGAGGAATTGTTGAGCTGTTGTTGTAGTTGTTCGCAGGCAAACAATATTCTACCTACTGGAAACTAATGCAAACCTCCAGCTTTGATGCAGCTATCCGACAATTAGCGATCGCTTCGATTAGCGGATATCAGAAACATATCTCGCCGAAAAAAGGGTTTTGTTGCGCTCATCGAGTGCTTTATGGAGGGGAGTCTTGTTCGCAGTATGTTAAGGGTGCGATCGCGAAATTTGGTTTGTTTGAAGTACTGAAAGCATCGCGCCGCCGATTTGCTGCTTGCAAGCAGGCAAATCAAATTTTGAAAGCTAGGTGTAGCAGTCAATCTGACGGTCAAGACTCGAACTTTGAGGGCGAGGAAATACCGAAACCAACAAGCGATAATCCCCGCAGAAATTCTAACTGTCCGAATCAATGTGCCGATGCCCTTGCAGCACTTAGCTGCGATGTGCCGTTCGAGGTATTAGATTGTGGCGCTGCGGATTGTTCTGGAATTGATTGTTGTAGCGTTGCGGATTTTGGCAGTTGTTTTTAACTGGAAAAGACTGATTTAATTGGAGTTATATTTAAATTAAGGATGCAGGTATTGCAGGTTGCGATCGAAGAAACTCGATTTTTTACTGTTACTGCTAGCTGCGATGAAATATTTTCGCAAATAACTCGGTTTGCGGTCGATCGCACGTAAGTCAAAGTAAAGGTTCGATCGCAGCATTCAACTCAAACTCATACCTAATCGATCGCCCTTCTAACAACAACAACACAGTAAACTGAAAGCAAACCCTGTTTCACCCCAGTTCAACTATGCCTCGTTGGTTCAATACCGCTGGTCCGTGCAGCGCTGACATCCACTATATGCTATCTGCTACCAGTCGCCTACCAGATTTGGAGCGATTAATTGCTCAACGCAACTATTTTGTCATCCACGCACCGCGACAAATTGGCAAAACTACTGCCATGCTAGCTTTAGCCAAACAACTTACCCTGGGCGGACAATATACTGCCATTATGGTTTCAGTAGAATTAGGTTCGCCCTTCGATCGCGATCCGCAACTGGCCGAAGAAGCAATATTAAGTTCTTGGCGGAGTGCGGCACGAGTCTACCTGCAACCAGAACTCCATCCGCCAGCCAAACAAGAGATAGCAGTAGGACAAGGAATTGAAGAAACATTGCGGCAATGGGCTCAAACTTCTCCTCGCCCTTTAGTTGTTTTCATTGATGAAATTGATTCACTGAAAAATGAAATGTTGCTGTCTGTTTTGCGTCAGTTACGCAACGGTTATCCATCTCGTCCTGGTGCCTTTCCTCAATCGGTTGGTTTAATAGGTTTGCGGGATGTGAGAGATTACAAAGTCGCTGCGGGCGGGAGTGACAGGCTGAATACTTCGAGTCCGTTTAATATTAAAGTGCGATCGCTCACTATGAGAAATTTTAACGCTGCAGAAGTTGCAGAACTCTACAACCAACATACTGAAGATACCGGACAAATCTTTACCCCGGAAGCAGTAGCTTTAGCCTTTGAATTAACTCAAGGACAACCTTGGTTGGTGAATGCGCTAGCTAAAGAAATAGTAGAAGAATTAGTGACTGATGAATCAACAGCAATTACAGCAGAACATATTTTTGAAGCTAAAGAAATTCTCATAAAACGTCAAGATACGCATCTAGATAGTTTGGCAGAACGCCTCACAGAAAATCGAGTAAAAGCAATTATCGAACCTATTTTAGCAGGTTTGGAATTGGGAAATATCCCCAATGATGATATTCAATTTGTCATCGATTTGGGTTTGTGTAAAATGGACCCTCAAGGCGGATTGACGATCGCCAATCCCATTTATCGCGAAGTCTTGCCCCGCGTGCTAACAGTAACGCCAATGGCTTCATTGCCACAAATTGCACCGAGTTGGTTGACGGCTGAGGGGAAATTAGATACTGATGCTTTGCTCGATGCTTTTCTGGCTTTTTGGTTGCAGCATGGCGAACCGTTACTCAAAAGTGCGTCGTATCCCGAAATTGCGCCGCATTTAGTGTTAATGGCGTTTCTGCATCGAGTAATTAATGGTGGCGGAACCTTGGAGAGAGAATATGCGATCGGGCGCGATCGCATGGATTTGTGTTTGCGTTACGGTGAAGTGACTTTAGGAATAGAATTGAAGGTTTGGCGCACTCGGAAAGTCGATCCTTTAACTAAAGGATTGGAGCAGTTAGATGAGTATTTAGCAAGATTGAGACAGGATTTTGGTTGGTTGGTAATATTCGATCGCCGAGACAACGCACTTGAACTTGAAGAGCGATTGAAAACAGAGATTCACACAACTCGATCGGGGCGCAAGATTACAGTAATCCGAGCGTGATGAATTATATTATAAGTATTGCAGACCACTCTGAAAGAAAACCGAAGCAATTTTGAAAAAAACTCATGAAAGCGATTGCATACACACAATACGGTCCACCTGATGTTCTTCACCTCCAAGAGTTTGCCAAACCAACTCCCAAGGACAATGAAATACTGATAAAAATATATGCGACAACAGTAACATCAGCAGACTGGAGGGTGCTCAATCTCGATGTGCCTTTTGGTTTCGGGCTCATCTCGCGGTTGGTTTTTGGAGTATCGAAACCGAGACAACCCATTTTAGGAACAGAGCTCGCTGGGGAAGTAGAATCGATAGGCAAAAATGTACGCAATTTCAAAGTTGGCGATCGAGTTTTTGCGTTAACCGGTATTCGCATGGGCTGTCATGCCGAGTACCAATGCATGCCAGAAGACGGGGCGGTGGCATTAAAACCGCCCAATCTCACCTACGATGAAGCGGCAGCCCTATCTTTTGGCGGGACGACGGCGTTGGATTTCTTTAGAAGGGCAAACCTGCAACCGGGGGAAAAGGTGCTTGTCAATGGTGCATCCGGAGCGGTTGGCAGCGCAGCAGTACAGCTTGCCAAGCATTTCGGGGCTGACGTGACGGCAGTTTGCAGTACCGCGAATTTGGAATTGGTGAGAGCTTTGGGTGCCGCGCGCGCGATCGACTACACTACAGAGGATTTTACGAAAAATGGTGAAACCTATGACATCATTGTTGATACAGTCGGCACGGCTATGTTTTCTCGCAGCAAGAATTCGTTGAAGGAAAAAGGACGGTTGCTGCTGGTTTTAGCTGGATTGCCAGACATACTTCAGGGTCTGTGGGTGTCGGTGACGGGCAATAAGAAAGTCATCGCCGGGCCAGCAGACGAGCGTGCGGAGGATTTGCGCTTCCTGGCGAGTCTGGCTGAGGCGGGAGCATTTAAACCAACGATCGATCGGTGCTATCCTTTCGAGCAGATTGCGGAAGCTTACCGCTACGTCGGCACCGGGCGCAAGAAAGGCAATGTAGCGATCGGGTTGGAACATCATTACAAAACATGACAAATTGCTGCGCCTGATTCAATACTATATGGTGCATCGCTGCGGACAATCTGCAACTCAAATCGCGATTGTTCGATCGACCCACCCGAAAACTTGATACGTTGCAATAAGTTACATTGAAGTTAATTCCACTTATATCTGAAATTCTTATGCTCGGTAATTTCCAACAAAGTCAATTGCGCATTGAGGTTGATGCTTCGGAAACTGCGATTCGAGATAGCTTGCTGCGCCCGAGTCAGTTGCAGGAATGGCTGTGGCCCCAACAGTTGTCGAAAGGTTTGCCGGAAATGTTCGATCGAGATTTAACTTTCACGAGTTGGATTGGCCCGGTAGCGGTGCAACATTATGTGGAAATTGCCGGACCGAACTGCCTGCGGCTGTTGCTGAGTCAGGGAATTGACGGATTTCACGAATGGTATTGGGGCGACGGTTGGGTGCAGTCTCGCTTGGAGGGAGTGTCGCTGCTACCTTTGAATTTGGGACAAACTGCTAGTTTGCTGCGTTTGCGGGAGTTTTTGGCGGGAAAGGGAAAGGGGAAGTAGGAATTAGAGCAAAATCATCTAAGAGCTTATCAAATGGAGTGGCCCAACTGTTTTCCACCTAATTGTCCGCCAAACGATGCTAAACAGCCGTGCGATCGAGTTTATCGCCTGATTCAACAAGATTCTGCAACGGCTGATGATTTTTTGACAGTCCGCCAACTGTACCCAAACCGACAATTCCCGGACAGCGAAAAAGAATGCCGTTCCTGTGCTCTCTCGGTTTTTACTTCAAGAGATGATGTCACTGTTAACCGCAGAACTGGTCGGTTTAAAAATATGAAGGTTGCTGTGGCAAATTTGACTCCCGATTCAGGACGAATCAAGCATACTCCCTCACCGGGTACTAAGAATTCTCACCACAGTTGGTGGGTTCCAATTAACGTTGAAGCCTTGACTTTATTTAAAGCTGTTGATGTCACTGAGTGAGGTATAGTTATGAGCCTGCTTCCCGAGTCTACTCATCTAGGTAAATTGGAAATTATCGAGGTTTACGAGTATTACGATGTACCGTGCCTATTTGCTTGCCAAAATGCGTCTGAACAGATATTTCTTGCAGTTTGGGCAAGTCAAACAAAAGAAATGGGAAGATGGCTGTATGTTCCCATGTCTATCGGTCGGTTTAAGCGGGTTCGGTCTGGAAGTATTGATATCCGAGATGCTTTTTTAACCGCTGAAGATGCTTTTGTTTATGAAGTTATCATTCCCTGTGACGGTAGTTTTGACAGGGTGATAGCTATTTCTTGTCAAGAAGTAAATGATGAATGGCTGCCTGTGGCTGGTGAATTGCTTGATTTTGGCAACGAACCTCTGCCTGCATTGTTTCAAAAGCAAGAAGTGAGTTGATTTATCGATCCGACATGATATTTAGAGCTAATTCACCTGAATCAAGTCTTTTTCAATGAAATTAGGTTGATTTGTGCTGTCCAATTCCAGGTAAAAAGACACACTTTCAATTTCCCAACTAACCCAAGCATGGGGAAATAGCATAACTCCTTCTATTAAAAAAGACTCTACTGGTTCGCCGAGTTCGGGAAACGGGCCATCGACGATCGAACTTGAAGGTTCCACTGTTTTAAAATGACCCGATTCTGGGGGGTCAGCAACATAATGCCACAGTTCGCGAATCGATTTTTTGACTCCCTCAAAGACTAAATAGCATTTGGGTATAAAAATAGTTTCTTGCGGTGCAGGATTCAGCGGGTGTCCTGGAATCGCACCGAGATTGCGCGCGGGAATCACCATTTTATTATCTACAACAATCGGCGGAGCGACATCGCTGGCGATCGTATAAAGTTTATCGAAATTCTTTTGAATAATTGTCATGCTTTCTTCTCCAAAATAGTGGTGCGGATAGTCGCTAGGGGAATATTATAACTGCCGTCTGGTCTAGGTATTGGTCGAAAAAATTGTTGGTTGGCAAATCGAGGTTCGAGATTGCCATTTTCTACGATATCGCTCCGGATACTTTCTGTGGTAGCTGTATCATAATTGATAGATCCTGGATATTGGAAAGTTAAACAGTCAAATAATATGAAGCTATTTTCCCACTATACTGGCAAGAGAAAAACTCACTCGCTAAAATATGTGAAGCACTGGAAGATATTAGCAATCTCACTGTTACTGACTGGCATATTGAACGGTTTAGCGCGAGAAACACCGGAAAAAGTTTCAGCAGCATCTCCTAATATATCCGAACAAGTTAACCAGCAAGTTTATGAAATTGCTAATCTTGTCACTGTCAGAATTTTTTCTGAGTCTGCGTCGGGTTCTGGGGTAATTATTCAGCATCAAGGACAAGCTTATACTGTATTGACAAACGATCATGTGGTAGTCGATCGTAAAGAACATAACTATACAGTATTGACTGCTGACGGAAAGACGCATATTGCTAAGTTGCTGCCTTCGTATCAGTTTGGAAATTTAGATTTAGCTTTAGTACAATTTACCAGTTATCAATCCTATAGAGTTGCAGAAATCGGAAACTCGCATCAGCTATCGATTGGAAGTGCTGTTTTTGCTGCTGGTTTTCCCAATTGGCATTGGATTAATTCAAATTCGATAGAAAATACTCGTAATTGGGGGAGAAAAGCTCTTCAGTTCACGATTGGTCAAGTAGAAATGTTGCCTGATCGATCGCTAGGTAATGGATATCAACTGGGTTATAGTAATGATATTGTTGATGGCATGAGCGGCGGACCAGTATTCAATAGTGATGGTAAGTTGGTGGGTATTAATGGTCGATCGAAATATCCTTTGGGTGGAATTGAGGTTTTTAGATTTGCGGATGGGAGTTTGCCTTCTCAAGCGGTTTTTCAGCAGATGGAAGCTTTGAGTTGGGCGATTCCGATCGGGACTTTTGAGCGGGTGAATTATCAAGATAGGGAACCCGATTTCTTTTTAGGTTTTTTGCTGCTAAATTCGGATTTGCTTTGAGAAACCGGGTTTTTTTGCGCAATTTTTATCTCGGGCGATCGCTACTGCGATGATAATTTTTTAATTTGGTTGATAGCATCTTGGTAATCATTTGTTCTTCCTTGTTTTTTGTACAATTCAGCGGCTTTTTGATAATCCGCGATCGCATTCTGCGTATCTCCTAAGTCAGACTTGACATTACCTCGATTGTAGTAGGGATTGGCATAGTTGGGATTAATCTTAATAGCCTGGTTGTAATCGGCGATCGCCTCATCTTTTTTACCTTGGTCGTATTTTGCTATACCCCGACTGTTGTAAGCATAATCATATTTAGGATTAAGGCGAATTGCCTCGGTGTAATCAACAATCGCCTCTTCTTTTTTCCCTAGGTCAGACTTGGCATTACCCCGACTGACATAGGCAAAAGCATATTGGGGATTAATCAGAATTGCCTCGTTATAATCAGCGATTGCCTCTTCTTTGTTCGTGAGGTCATACTTGGCTAAACCCCGACTAGCATAGGCATAATCATATTTGGGGTTGAGCCGAATAGCCTCGGTGTAATCGACGATAGCCTCTTCTTTTTTTCCCAAATCATACTTAGCATCACCCCGACCGACGTAGGCAACATCATATTTGGGATTGAGCCGAATTGCATCATCATAATCTGCGATCGCCTCTTCTTTTTTTCCTATGTCATAGTTGGCTAAACCTCGATTTTTATAGGCAATAGCATCTTTGGGATTCAGCCGAATTGCCTGGTTATAATCGATGATCGCCTCTTCTATTTTCCCTAGCTCATACTTAATTCTACCCCGATTGCTGTAGGCAGAAGCATAGTTTAAATCAATCCGAATTGCCTCATTATAATCGGCAATCGCTTCTTCTTGTTTCCCTAGACCGTACTTGACTAGACCACGATTGTAGTAGGCAGAAGCATAGTTGGAGTCAATCTTAATAGCCTGGTTATAATCAGAGAGTGCCTTGGGTTTGTCTCCTAGGTCATCGTAGGCATTACCTCGATTGTTGTAGGCAAAAGCATAGTTGGAATCAATCTTAATAGTCTGGTCATAATCAGCGATCGCCTTGTGTTTATCTCCTAAGTTATAGTAGGCATAACCTCGACCGAAGTAGACATCAGCATTATTGGGATTAAGCTCGATCGACTTAGAAAAATCAGCTAGAGCACCCTTAAAATCTCCTTGATTTAAACGAGCAAGTCCTTGATTGAAATAGTCATTAGCATCATTAGGGAGACTACCCTTATCTAATACAATCTCAGGCTTTAAAAAAATGTTAATCGGAATTCCCAGTTTATGTCCCGTATCTATCCCTTCTTGAATATATTTACTCCCGTGAATGCCAATCACTTCCCCTTGTTGATTTAGCACGGGACCGCCACTCATCCCGCGGCTAGTATTGTTATTATAAACCAAGCCATATCCTTCCAACTCCGAAGATGTTGGGTTTAAACCGATAACAGTACCAGGAATTACCAGCATCGTGCGTTGTTTGAGTTGTTCGCTAACTGCAGGTAGCCCAGCAACAGAAACGCTAGTACCCTTAGTAACTGTGTCTGAGTCTCCTAACTTCGCTAACTTGTAAGTTTTGTTACTCTCAAAAGTCAACACTGCCAAATCTATACCAGCTACAGGTACGGTTGCGTCCGATGCTAAAAATCTGTATTCGTTACCATCTGATGTCAAAATCAAACAACTTCCTTCTGCTTGCTTAACCACATGATAAGCAGTGAGAACCGAGTAAGTATTGCCATCTTTATTGAAAATTACTCCCGAACCCGCTGTACTGCATCCATCAATTGTAACAGTTATTTCTTCGGCTGTTTTAGCTAATTCTTCGGAAGACTTTTTAGAAGTAATTAAACTTTCACATCCAACAATTGCTAATCCAAAAACCGCAACAACCGATAATCTATGCAACGCAATCATATCTATCCCTACCCAATCGTTGTATTATTGTTTGTCTGTCGTATGATGGTAGGGCGCGTCGCTCTGCTATCTTGATAAATAGCCAGAATTGTTCGTGGCGACGCACCCTACTTTTAGGAAATCATCAAGGGGGTATAATACTAAGTCCGGGTTATTCACCCCCTTTATAAGTGGTATGGTGCGTCGCTCGTTTAATCTTGGTTTGTAGCAAGAGTTGTTCGAGATCGACGCACCCTACGAGATTGGAATTATAAAGGGGGTACGATACCCGGATTTGGTATAATACCCAGATTTGGGATTACACAATACATCCAGGGATAGGGACTTTTCAAAAGAGGATTGCCCCTACAAGACACCATATATAGATAGTTTTGGTAAGTCCCGATCGAGCAAAAAGCCCGGTTCCTAACAATCTATTTCTTAGGACTTATGTAATAATCCGGATCTTCCTTACTCAGGATGCTATTTTGACTGAGAATTCTATTAAAACCCATGTTCAGCAAGGGTTTGGTCATTTTATCGGCGAAAAATACTGCTGTAGCGCGATTGACATGAAAATCCGATCTATATATGAGATTTTGTAGGGGCGATTGCGAGGATTGCTCCTACAAAACACTACATATATATCCTGCGTAAGTCCCGAACTATTTTACTAAATGCTTCAAATTTAAAAGCTACAATTTTGGCTCAATTAAATTTTCCAGCAAAATCGAAGCAGAACCTCCATTTTCTTCAATGATATTACTACTAGCATTACCCTGACTCACGTTAAAGATTTTTTCCACAACTTCTTCAGATTTTTGAGAGTTGTTTTGATTGAGGGTAAACAACAAATTCTCTGCATTGCAGCTTGTTTGTCCCTGACTGAGGACGCAGACAACTTTTTGATTGTTCACCGAACCAACATTTAATTTCAAATAGCCCAACTTACCCCCATTATCAGCAACAGCTTTCGTGAGTTTTGGCGACACTATGTTGCAGCGTTCTTCCGGTGTATATTCTGGACCAAATTCTGTGGTATTCCAGGTAATCAGCGGAGAAACAACGAAAGTACCTTTTTGAGCGATTGTTGCCCAGCCACTCCCTTGCCGAACGCACTTAAAGATTGTCGGTGGCTCGCTAGGAGTCGGGGTAGCCGAATCGGAAGCTATATTCCTCGAACAAGACGACGCCCCAAACAAAATGAAAATAGCAGCCATAATTTCCGGAATCAACCGATATGTTCTTGTAGTCATATATTTGGCACTTCGTGACTTTTAATGAAAAGGGTTTTTTGGGCGGTTTCAATAACTATACCAATTATATCGGAATTGCATCTGAGCGTGTGAAGATGATAAAAAATATGGTGATATAAAATGATTGTAGGACTAACTATCAAGGGACGCTATCACATCATCAGTTTATTGGGTCAAGGTGGATTTGGCGAGACATATCTAGCCGAAGATCGAGATCTACCCAATCATCCGCGCTGTGTTGTCAAGAGACTCCAGCCGCAGTCTAATGAACCATTTGTTTTGGAAACAGCCAAACGCCTGTTTAAACGGGAGTCTGAATACCTGTACAACTTAGGTAAGCACGATCGCATTCCGCAGCTATTGGCTGACATTGAGGAAAACCAAGAATTCTATCTCGTCCAAGAGTTGATTGAGGGACATGATTTGAGTAAGGAATTCAATCCCCCTCACCAAAGGGGAGCAAAGGGAGTTCAGTTTAGTGAAAAAGAAGTCATTCAATTGCTATATGATATTTTAGAAATATTGCGAGCAGTCCACCAACAAAATGTCATCCACCGGGATATCAAGCCTTCCAATTTAATGAGGCGCGATTCGGATAGTAGAATTGTTTTGATTGACTTCGGAGCAGTCAAAGAGATATACAGCCAATCAAACTATCCTACAGGACAACCGCAGACAGTTCCGATCGGCACTCCCGGATATGTACCCAGCGAACAGGAAAAGGGGCATCCCAAATTGTGCAGCGATATCTATGCAGTAGGAATGGTGGGTATTCAAGCACTGACTGGTATATTTCCTCACGAGTTGCCAAAAGACTCGCAAACGCTAGAAGTTATTTGGAGGGAACGAGTATCAGTCAGCCCACAATTAGCAGCTATTTTAGATAAAATGGTGCGATACCAATGGCAACAGCGCTACCAGTCAGCAGATGAAGCATTGCAAGCTATTCAACCCCTAGTAGCATCTTCGGTATCTCGTCGTTTGCCTTCACTCAATTTATCAAAAATACTAAAAGTATTAATTTGCTTGGGTTTTATGACTATTACAGCAATTTTTGTATTGCAGAATTCTCATGAATTACTAAAAAGACAACGAGATATGCAACCAACTCCTTCGTCAACGCAGAAACCGATAATTTAATATGACTGATACCGAATCCTGGTTTGAGACATCCTCGATATTAAATAGAAAAACTTTCTGCAATCTTAAATTCTCAAGTCCCAATTTAACAATCACCAATTCCAATCTTAAATCTCAATCTCAAACTAATTTCAAATAAAAAAAACCGCCGGCAATCTTGCTTGCCCGCGGCTACTTGTTGAGGCTAAACTTTTAGATCTTGAAGTGTACTCTTGCCAGAAGGAAGATCGCGCTTTTGAAGGGATTATTGTGTAGTTAGGAATTAGCGCGATCGCATTTCTCAGCTTTCAAGCAATACCCTTTACCAGCAAGGTAATTATCGGACAGGTTGCGCTTAACTTGCGTGGCAGTTGCAGTACTGCTCAACTAACCTTCTTCAACGATCAGAGTAATATTGTCAATGGAGATAACCCGAACAGCTTCTCCCGGACTAAAAGTTATTTCTTGATTGGATCTTGCCGGCCACCAACTGCTTTGGAAGCGGACTCGGCCTGACTCGCCGGGGCGAATTTCTTCTTCGACGATCGCTTTTTCATCCTGGGCTATGTGTGGAGTAGAATGGTTAGCGGCTGGTTGTTCTTCAACCGCAGTGTTGGCTGTTTCCGGGCTAGCAACTGTTGCTGTTTCAACTGCTGTTTCAACAGCGGTGCTGGATAATTTTTCATCAGCAACTGCGGGGATTTCTCCACCTACAACGCTGGCTGCCTCAATATAGTTAGTAGACATGACCGATCGCTCCTGAAGATAGGTTTTTACTTGTTTCTTGAATGCCTGAAATTCGTGCTGGCACTCCCCACCTACAGACAGATTTTCTAAACTAAGCTTCAATTACTATGAGAGTAATGTTTTCAATTGCGACTACGTGCACTGTATCACCGACTTTAAAAGTCAGATCTTGCTCGCATTTGGCAGGCCACCAACTGTTTTGAAATCGGACGCGACCTACTCCTTGAGGGCGGATTTCTTCATCGACGATCGCTTTTTGCAAATTATCAACAGTCACGATTGTTTGCTCCTAATTAGAGATTTGTATTAGCTTGCGAACTAGATAAAGTTATCGTGCTTTGCCCCGTCTCGCGAGGCAAAACTAGACCTCGACAATTAAAGTAATATTGTCAATTCCCACTACGCGAACCTCATCGCCCGGTTTCAAAGTCACCTCTCGATCGCACTTGGCAGGCCACCAACTGTCTTGGAATCGGACTCGACCTACTTCTTGAGGGCGAATTTCTTCATCGACGATCGCTTTTGCCAAATTATCGATACTCATGATGCTTGCTCCCGATTGTAAATTTGCCTGAACTTAAAGATGCGATAGATTTAGCCGATCGATTAAACCTCGACGATTAAAGTAATATTGTCAATTCCCACGACGCGAACTTCGTCACCTGGCTTCAAAGTCACCTCTCGATCGCACTTGGCAGGCCACCAACTATTTTGGAATCGGACTCGACCTACTTCTTGAGGGCGGATTTCTTCATCGACGATTGCTGTTGCCAAATTATCGATACTCATGATGCTTGCTCCCGATTGTAAATTTGCCTGAACTTAAAGATGCGAGAAAGTTATCGTTCGACTCAGTGCCGGATGCTTTTTTCCTTACGCCGCGACAATCAAAGTAATATTGTCAATTCCTACGACGCGAACCTCGTCACCCGGTTTCAAAGTCACCTCTCGATCGCATTTAGCAGGCCACCAAGTGCTTTGGAATCGGACTCTGCCCAACTCTTGAGGGCGGATTTCTTCATCAACGATCGCTTTTTCTAAATTATCGATACTCATGATGCTTGCTCCCGATTGTATTTGCCTTGACTTTGCGTGAAGGTGGGAAGCTTGTCGGTCAACTTCCCCTTCACACTTAACAGTCTGCCACGACCTCAAGAGCCCTGTCAGTCGGCAAAAGTCCATACAAGTCGGTAGTTTGAAGATGCAAACGAGTCGGAAAAAGTCTGTTAAAGTTGTGTTTTAAGGGTAACGTTAAACCTGGTGAGTAAATGGAAGCAGATCGTGCACTGGATTTTACCAACTCGTTACTTGTGGCTCGGAACCTGAAAACCCTCGACAACCTTGACAGTGCTATCTTTCGCGAAGCCTGGCAAGGCGTGCAAGGCAGGACGTACCAACAGGTTGCGGATAGTGAAGGCTACGGTGTGGGAACGGTTAAGGATGCTGCCTCTAATTTGTGGAAGCGGCTTTCTGTTCTCTTCGGTGAAGGGGAAAAGGTCAAAAGAGACAACCTTCAGGCCGTTGTAGAGCGATTTTGGCGCAGCTACTCGAAATTAGAAGCGCCGTCGGGACAAATTGTTCCTGGCGAACATCCTGTCGCGCCTTATTCGGAGTTGGACATCGAAAACCCCAATTTTTTGGGGAGAGAAGAGGCAATCGCCGATTTAAATATTCTGGCGGCTCAAGGAGCAAAAGTCATTGTCATCCAAAGCGCCGGCGGCATGGGCAAAACGACTTTGGCCAGACATTACCTGAACACTCAGGGATTTGATAAAACGATCGAACTGTTGGTAGCCAAGGAAACGCAGAACATCACTCCGGTGGAAAGCGTTGTTGAAGAATGGCTGAGACAGGACTTCGGCGAAGAACCGGATCGGGAGTTTGGCGTTACGCTGGGGCGGCTGAAGCGGCAGTTGCAGACTCTGAAAGTCGGAGTGTTAATCGATAATTTGGAAGCCGCCCTCGACGGACAAGGCAAGTTTATCGAACCGCACCGCAGTTATGTGGAACTGTTGAGGGTTTTAGCCGATCAGACGGTGCAGTCGCTGACGCTAGTTACCAGCCGCGACAGGCTTTGCGACTCTGATGTAACTGTCGAACACTACCTCCTGCCAGGTTTGGCAGAACCGGTGTGGCAACAGTTTTTTTCCAGCCGCAATATCGATATCGATGATGCAGCCCTCAAAGCGATTCACAAAGCTTACGGCGGCAATGCTAAAGCAATGGGGATTATCTGCGGCGCGATTCGCGAAGATTTTGACGGCGACATGGCAGCTTATTGGCTGGAACACAGCGACGATCCGCTGGTAGAAACCGATTTGAAAAATTTAGTTACCAGTCAGTTCGATCGACTGCAAGAACTCGATCCGGAGGCTTACCAACTGCTGTGCCGCTTGGGCTGTTACCGCTATCAAGATGTGCCAACTGTTTCGGCTGAAGGATTGTTTTGTTTGCTGTGGGATGTGCCGGAAGCCAACCGCCGGCAAATGGTGAAATCTCTGTTGCACAGATCTTTACTGGAGTGTCAGAAGGGTGAATATTGGCTGCATCCGGGAGTTCGGGAAGAAGCTATCGAACGCCTGTCGCCGGAAGATTGGACTACTGCTAACCGAAAAGCAGCCGAGTTCTGGGCTGACAGTGTGGACACTATTGAATCTGTAGAAGATGCCCTTAAAGCTTTTGAGGCTTATTACCAATACGTTGCTATTAACAGTTTTGAGGAAGCAGCGAATGTAATTATCAAAAAGATTAATACTCTATTTTCTACGGACGATCGCCTGGGTCGGGCTTTGTTCAATTTGGGTTTGTTGCAGCCAATTATTTCGGCAACAACGAGAATTGTTAACAATATTAGCTCGGATTATTACTTGAGCGGTTTGTACAGTATTTTAGGGGTTTGCTACCGGCTTAATGGCGACATAGAGCAAGCCGTTCACTGCCACCAGTTAGCCGAACAAAAGTCGATCCGATGCTTGCAGTTGCCTCCGAAGGGCAGCGATGCAGAAAGAATGACGGAAAATTTAGAAACTTGGAAATGGAGTGCTTTACTGAATATAGGATTTTGTAAAATAGAATTGGGTGAGTTTCAAGCAGCAATGGAGATTTTTGTCAAGCTGAAATTTAGAGCAGACAAAATCCCGATCGCCCTCGATTCGATCGATATAGGGTTGGCATTTTTGCATTCGCAGGCAGGTGAGAAAAAAGAAGCTGCTATTTTGGTAAAAAATATCGAAGATGAAATAGAGAAAGAGGAGTTAGTAGTAACGGGAAACAAGTTGATATTTTTAGCAGCAACTTACAAAAACCTGGGCAAGACCGATCGAGCTTTGAACCTGTACTGCCAAGCTGTAGCGCCTGCCGAACAAAGCCAGTACACTCCCGTTCAAACCGTGAAAGCAAAAGCTCATATCGGTATAGCAGAGATTTACCGAGACCAAAAGGACTTCGATCGAGCCTTGCTGCACCATTCGGAAGCAATAGAAATGCTGGATAAAATTAATGCTAAATGCGGTTTAGCCCAGGCGTATTACCAGCAGGGAATAACTTATCAAACAATGGGAGAAACAGAGAAAAGTCAAGGAAACTTTGAAAAGGCGATCGAATTATTTGAGGAAATAACAGCAACGCAGCAAGTCGAACAAGTGCGATCGGCAATGGATAGCTGTCAGCCTTCCAAAGTAGAAAAAATTCGAGAAAAAGGAGAACTCAACCCGCAAGAAATCTAGACAGTTGACAGTTGACAGTTGACATTTTGAATCCAGATTGAGGTAGAAACCGGGTTTTTGCGACAACACAGGTCGAAGCTGGAGGTGTCTATAAAAACCCGGTTTCTTTGGTCTGGATGCGCTTTTAGAATGTAATTTCGATCGTCGGTTTCTGTGGTCTGGATGCGCTTTTAGACTGTAATTTTGACCGTTGGATCTAGATCCCCCCTAGCCCGCCTTAAAAAGGGGGGAACCGGATGCACAGCCTTATTTTGACCGTTGGATCTAAATTCTTCGTACATTAAAAAGGGAGAAACTGGAAGCATTTATCGGTTCGGTGACAAGAGATAAAATAAAGAAGAACGCAAAACAACATCACATTTGTCAATATGAAACTCAAAAGATTGGGACACGTAGCCGTTTGCGTACAAGACATTGAAAAATCTGCCGAATTTTACCAAAACTTGGGCATGGAATTAGTCTGGAAAGATGCAGACTGGGCTTATTTAAAAGCAGGAAATGACGGGCTGGCACTGTTGAGTCCGAGTTACAACCAAGCAGGAGCACACTTTGGATTTATTTTTGACGATAGGGCCGAAATGGAATCCGCCTACGAACAACTAAAAGCTGACGGCATTTCCGTCACGAACATTCACGAACACCGGGACGGTACGGCATCTTTCTACGGCAGAGATCCTGACGGCAACGGCTTTGAATACCTTTACGAACCAGTCTGAGGAAAGGGAGAGAGGGACCAGAGGGGGCTGACAGGTGCAGGTTTTTGACAATCAAGAAGAGTTGTAGGATAACAATCGTCAACGGGAGTGTGAGAGCAGAGTCTGTCACTCTCCCCCCTGTGCTCCCTCTCTGAATCTCCCCTGATTTTGTAACAAAGGCGTGATATTCTGGTTGTGCAAGTTTGCAGCGCACACTGTAACCCCAGATACACTGGATCGAAATCCTCTGTATGCCCGGTATCGAAGAAGGAAAATAACTTACACGCGATGTTCTCATCCCCAAACCCCAAAGAGAATGGCAATTCCGACGAAGTTTCCGTTACCCTAACTGATGAAGTTGGGCGATCGCTGACTTGCAACGTTGAATATTCTATGAACGTAGAAGGTCAAGACTACGTTTTGCTGCTGCCGGTTGACTCTCCAGTGGAAATATTTACTTGGCACGGAGATGACTCGGACGAAGCAGCAATTCTGGTAGAAGACGAGACGGAAATTGACAAAATTTTTGACACTGCTAAAGTTGTCCTGCAAGAGCAGAATTTGTCGCTCCAGCGCACGGCAGTTACGCTGACTGTTGTTGGCGAATTGCCGGAATTTCCAGAGGAGGATGTGGTTTCAGATACAGAGTCCGGGGAAGAGTCGGATTTTGAGGAACTTCTCTGGCTGACCAGTTTCTACCACGAGGAACAGGAATATGCAATTTATACACCTCTAGACCCGTTTTTTATCTTAGCCCGGATGAGCGATGACGGCAAGCCAGAATTGCTATCGCCAGAAGAATACCAAAAGCTGGAGCCACTGTTGCCAATGCTGGAAGACCAATTCTTTGACGAGCTTGAATAAATATGTTCGGGAACTAGGTTGTTGTCCAGACAGAGTAAGGGTTTCAGATTATTTTGCCAAGAGGTCTCATAGATATTTAGGTCAATCGAAGGTACAAGGCATTGGGCATTCGGCAACAACCAATTAAACCGAGTATCTGACTGCTCGATCGAAAGTAACACTCTCGGGCGATCGAATTTTGATTCGCGAAGACAGTATGCCTGCACACTCGGAAAAATGAGGAGGCTGACGCAATTTTTTGCTCGTAAATCTCAGGTCATTGGTCGTTAGTCGTTAGTTAAATTTCAAAGATCGAGGACAACTGACATTGACTTCCTCTCCGGCATAAATGCATGGAGATTCCCAAACCTCGCGATTTGAGTTTCTGCTTCATTCACTGTTGCATACCACAGTTAACAACCATGTACTGTCTTACACAGAGTCCACAGACTTTCGACCCATTCCAGAGTCCCGATTCCGCCAGCCCAGCGGTACGGTTTCAGCTTTCAATTGCTATCTGGTACTTGTTGCTTAGAGATTTTACCCAAACAAGCCTTCCTGTTTGGAACCCCTTACCTCTAGTTTTCAAGGTGGTGTGCGGATACTTGGTTTTCAATACCGCTGACCTTTGTTTTAACACAAAAGCCGTCCTTAAAGGACGGGGTTTCACACCCAGGAGTTTTCTATGAATAAAGAACACCTGACAAAAGGTAGCGCGCGCGAGGGCAGAAAAAGCTCTGTGCAAGTCTCTAAATGGTTGTTTTATCTGGCCCTGCTGCCAGTAATTTGGGGCGTTGCCGCTTGGCAAGGGTGGGCTTGGTGGAGCTGGGCTTCTGCTGCACCAAAAACATCCGCTGGGAATCCGGGAGAGGATGCTGCTGTTTCTATCCAAATCCCAGAGGGCACTGCCAGTCAAAAAATCGGTCGAGATTTAGAGGCGGCGGGATTGATTCGATCGGCCGCTGCATGGAATATGTGGACTCGCTGGCTGACTCTGCAAAACCGCGAGGGAGGTTTTAAAGCAGGGACTTATGAGTTGTCGCCGACTCAGCCCCTCAGCAGCGTTGCTGAGAAGATTTGGAACGGTGAAGTCGTGCAGCAAAGTTTCACCATACCAGAAGGATGGTCGCTGCAACAAATGGCTGAGTATTTTGAAGCGCAAGGCTTTTTTCCAGCTAAGGAGTTTATGGCAGCGGCCAGCCAAGTTCCCTATGCCCAATACCCTTGGCTGCCTAGCGGGCTGCCCCATTTGGAAGGGTTTTTGTACCCCGATACCTATCAGCTAGATGGCGATCGAATTACTCCTCAAGCTGCGATCGCGCAAATGCTGGGCCGTTTCGAGCAGGTGGCTCTGCCGGTTTACCAACAAAATCAGAAGAATACTAAGCTGAGTTTAAAAGAATGGGTGACTCTAGCAAGTATTGTAGAAAAAGAGTCTGTGGTTGCTTCGGAGCGCAAGCGCATTGCTGGAGTGTTCACCAACCGTTTGAATAAGGGCATGAAGTTGGGAGCCGATCCGACGGTGGAATACGCCCTAGGCATCCGGCAAACTAAGGAAAAACCCCTGACTTTTAAGCAGGTGGAAACGCCTTCTCCTTACAATACTTACCTGAATGTGGGGCTGCCACCAACTCCGATCTCGGCTCCCGGACTGCCGAGTTTAGAAGCTACTCTAGCTCCAGAAAATACGGAGTACCTGTATTTTATGGCTCGGTACGACGGCACTCACATTTTTAGCCGCACCCAGGCAGAACATGATGCTGCTGTCGCTCAAGTCGATCGTCAATTGCGATCGAATCAATAGATTGCCGCTGGCAGTTGACTCCAAAAGCAGTCATCAGTCATCAGTCATCAGTCATTTGGCAGATTCAAAAGTAAAAAGTCAAAAGTAAGCCAGGAAAAATAATAAATATTCACTTTTGATTTTTTACTTCTTCAATCTTTAAATGCCAATCTCTTAGAGTTCAGTCTAAAATCTAAAATCTAAAATCTAAAATCATTATGTCTTGGGGGAAACTTCTACAGCCTGACTTAGTATTAGGCAATTCAGTAATAAATTTAACGCCTGATGTGTTTGAGAAACACGATATTAAAGGATTAGTATTGGATGTAGATGAAACTTTAGTTCCCATCACGGCAACTGATGCTTCTCCCGAACTCGGGCAGTGGGTAAAAGAAATTCAACCAGTAGTATCGCTGTGGTTGGTCAGCAATAATCTAAGTCAGGTTCGCATCGGCAGGATTGCTGAGTCTTTGAATTTACCTTACATTATCGGTGCTGCTAAACCGTCGCGCCGCAAGCTGCGCAAGGCTGTAACGGCGATGAATTTGCCGGTGGAACAAGTAGCGATGGTGGGAGATCGGCTGTTTACTGATGTTTTAGCCGGCAATCGTTTGGGTATGTTTACTATTTTAGTGGAACCGATGGTTGATGCTGGGGAAGCTGTGCGGAAATATCCGGTGCGCTCTTTTGAAGTTTGGGTATCTCAAGCGTTGGGCGCAACTCTTAAAATTAAAGATTAGTTGATAGTTGATAGCTAATCTAGCATTTCTTAGTAACATGAGGTGCACCTTAGGTATAGGGTATAGGGCATTGGGCATTGGGCATTGGGCATTGGGCATTGGACATTGGGCATCAGGTTAGCCCATAAGTTTTCTGTACCTCACTCGATCGAGAAGCGCTATAGTTAATATGAGTTAATTACCAATTACCAATTATCAATTACTAATTACTGATTACTAATGACTCAAACAATAGTTGTTAAAATAGGAACTTCGACGCTAACTCGATCGACCTCAGGGAATTTAGCTCTTTCAACTATTGCTGCATTAGTCGAAATTTTGGCTAATTTGCGACAGCAAGGCAACCGAGTAGTTTTAGTTTCTTCCGGGGCGGTAGGAGTGGGGTGCGCGCGCTTGGGTTTGACGGAACGCCCGCGAAATATTGCTCTCAAACAAGCTGTAGCCGCTGTGGGACAAGGGCGGCTGATGCGGGTATACGATGACTTATTTACCAGCTTACAACAGCCGATCGCTCAAGTATTGCTGACGCGGGGCGATTTAGTGCAGCGCAACGGTTATGTTAATGCTTGCAATACTTTTCAACAATTGCTGAGATTGGGCGTAATTCCGATCGTCAATGAAAACGATACCGTAGCAGTAGACGAACTTAAATTTGGCGATAACGACACTCTTTCAGCATTAGTAGCTAGCTTGGTAGAAGCTGATTGGTTGTTTGTGTTGACAGATATCGATCGACTGTATTCTGCCGATCCGCGCAGCAATCCCGATGCCGAACCAATTGTGTTAGTACAAAGCATGGCGCAGCTAACAGAATTTCAAGTGAAAATAGGTGACTCTCGCAGCGGTTGGGGAACCGGCGGCATGGTAACAAAAATTGAGGCGGCAAGAATCGCAACTGCATCGGGAGTCCGAACTGTAATTGCCGACGGTCGTTTTCCCGGCAATATTGAGAAAATACTTCAAGGAGAGTCGATCGGGACTCAATTTGAGCCTCAACCGCGCCCTGTAAACGCCCGCAAACACTGGATAGCTAACGTGCTACTTCCAGCAGGAAAACTTTATTTAGATGCGGGGGCAGTTACTGCAATTGCCCGAGGCGGCAAATCACTTTTAGCTGCCGGAATTGTACGAGTTGAAGGAGAATTTCAAGCGGCAGATTCCGTGCAAATCTGCGATGCAGAGGGCAAGCAAATTGCTAGAGGATTGGTGAATTACAGCAGTTTGGAATTGAGACAAATTCAAGGGTGTCATTCCGATCGCATTGCTGAAATTTTAGGTTACAATGGCGTAGAGACAGCAGTACATAGAGACAATTTAGTAATTGTTTGAACAAGTAATATCATGTCCGATAGATTGCTATCACAAAAAATGTTTGTAGTGCGGACTTTAGTCCGAGATTTGTTTGTAGTATAGTTAACTGTTAACTTAACAAATATCATATAAATTAGCCGATATGCAATTCAATCTTCTACTATTAATTATAGCTATATTCACCTGTAGCTTAACACTATTATTGAGTATTTATCCCGGTCTTTTACATGGGTTGATGATTTTTATTGGGATTGCATTTCTCGGGTTGTTGCTGGCGCTCGGACTGGCAATCTCTGCAATTAATCTTTGCTTGAAACGAGATGAACCATCAAGCCGATCGGGATTCCGCCGTTTAATTGCAACTCTATTAATTCTGGCACTTTCCTACGGTTTGCTGAAGTTCTACGTTCCTCGAAGGATTGCCTTCTTTTTGTCCCGCCCTGCTTTTGAAAAGTGGCTGGCTACGCATCCCGTCGCAACGAACAAATTGCAATCTATTGATACTAAACTTGGCATCTATCAAGTTGATGAATATTTCGCTGGAAATCGGGGCGATCGATATTTCAGGGTTTACAGTCATGGAGATGGGTTAGGCCCTGATAGGGTTTCCTACGGTTTTGCGTATCAACCAAATTCAGAAGGTAGTCCTTTTGGGAATGCCAATTACAAGATTTATCGTTTAGGTGATGGATGGTATTGGTTTCAGGTTTCAGATGATTGGTAATCTGAAATAGGGAACAGGGAATAGGGAATAGGGAATAGGGAATAGGGAACAGGGAATAGGGAACAGGAAATAGGGAATATCGCAACGCTTTTGATGATTAGCAAGCGAGTTTGATTCAGCAAGCCCTATGTATAATTAATTAAAAACAAACAACAATTTTGAAGAGATTTATAGAATCATCTGAAAACAGACAACAACTGTGAAGAGATTTATAGAATTATCTGAAAACAGATAACAACTGTGAAGAGATTTATGGAATTATCTGAAAACAGACAACAACTGTGAAGAGATTTATGGAATTATCTGAAAACAGACAACAACCGTGAAAATATTTATGGAATTAGCTGAATGAAAACAGACAACAACCGCAAGAAGGAATTTGATTTCTAATTCTTTTGTTACTTTAAGTCCTACTCATCGTTCAAAATTCAGGCGACTTGCAGCACGGTATTGCAAGAATTTGTTTGAGCATTTTCTAGCAATTCGTCCATCGCTTCCGTAACAAGATAGAACACTGTTTCTGCTAATTCTAAAGATTCTTGCCACTCGCGATCGCTAATGTTGCTCTCCGATAAAACATGTTGCATTTCTGGGTGGTTAAAAATGCGATGATTTTCTAAACGCAAATAACCGCCACCCAAATAAGCGCGTTCTTTTTTGGGAATGTCTTGAATTTCCATTGCCACTCGCAGCACCGCATCAAAAAACACCTTTGCCGTTACTTCCAGCACTTCCGCTAACACGAGTTTTTGCAGGGGAGGCGCTTGAAAAGCAAGGCGTTCGAGAACCGAACAGAGCGATCGCGTTTTGTTGGTCTCTTCTCCCCATAGAAATCGCAAATCCCCGTAACTTATTGATTGATTTAAACCCAATTTTTCCAAATTTTCCAGGCATGAATGCCAGTAGTAGCTCTCTTTGTACGTGTGTTTGTTAAGCAATTCCTGAACTGGGTTATTGCTGCCCGATTCTCGGAGAACGTATTTATTTAAATCGCTCAACTCTAATGCCAAAGGAGCGAGCACAGGTGAAAAAATCAGTCTTTGTCTGGGATGAATCTTTTTATTAGCTAGAAAGTCAAATAGCGGTAATCGGGCAAATTCTTGTTTTTTCTTGGCAATTATTGCTATAACTTCTTTCATGACTTGACACCCTCACTAACTCATTTAAGTAGTATAATATTCACACATCCGCTGATTATCCGTGTCTTGCAGCATAAATCGGTGTGTTTTAAATCATATATATTTGTATTTGAACTCATAGACCATCGTGTTGGCAATCACGATAAATTGTGATTTGCATCATAATTGCGCTGCATCTCAATCCTCAAGATTTATGTATCAAGAAAAATTGAGCATAAGTACCTTCCGGCAACTTGTTGCAGGGTAGAATTGCCTTGGAGTGCGTTCTAAGCTACTCTATCTGTTGGTTCAGTTAAGAAAAATGTAGGAGAAGAGCTTGGAACGCACTTTTTTAGCTATTAAGCCCGACGGCGTACAGCGGGGACTCGTTGGGGAAATTATCGGCCGTTTTGAAGCCAAGGGCTTTAAGCTAGTTGGTATGAAGATGATGACGGCAAGTCGCGAATTGGCTGAAAAGCATTACGATGTTCACAAAGAAAAATCGTTTTTTCCCGGCTTGGTAAGCTTTATCATTTCTAGTCCCGTGGTGGCAATGGTATGGGAAGGCGAGGGAGTTGTGGCTTCGGCGCGGAAAATAATTGGGGCTACAAACCCTCTAAATGCAGAACCGGGAACTATTCGCGGCGATTTTGGCGTGAGTGTCGGCCGCAATATCATTCACGGTTCCGATGCTGTTGAGACTGCTCGCGCGGAAATCGGCCTGTGGTTCAAAGAGACAGAATTGAGCGATTGGGAACCGAGTTTGACTCCTTGGATTGTTGAGTAGTTTTGGTATTTTGTATGTTGCTTTCGATCGAGCGCGATCGGGAGTAACATACAGACTAATCTTATCTGTTTTTCTGGCAATTATGTGAAACCAAGGAATTTGTGCAGCAACCTGCTGCACAAATTCAAAATCTGGGTAAGCTTCTGCAAAACTCCTCATGTTTGCCAGTAAAGCAATACTAATTCTCGGTTAACAGCAAGTGCAGCGAGCAATCTAGCATTGCGGATGCGTTCTTTAAATTCCTGAAGAAACTTCTGATAATTTTCTGGCATCGATCGACTGTCTGCCACAGCCTAATCTCCGAAGATTTTTCAAACTCATCTAATTGTAATTGGTAATTGGTACTTTTTTCGGGCATCCCCCTGTTGCTACCGTTCGCTCGTCAAGATTAATTAACCGGGCTTGACATCAAACACCGATCGCCCTTTTGCTAAAATAGATTTAGTAGCGTGAAATGATTTAGGCGAAGTCGCGGTTGTGCTGTCTGTCTGGCAGTTCGAGTGTGCGAGCGATCGCCCCTTCCCACAGTAAAATTCCCAAAGTAAAATTTATTAGCGGGCGGGAGTCTGAGATCGGCTACAATTCAAAATTACAAAGAAGAGAACACAGCATCAAGTAAAAACATGGTCGCCACTCGTACCGATTTGAATATTGCCGCCCTTGACGCAGAATACAGTCAAAAATCACCCAGAGAAATTCTCAAATTTGCCTTAGACAATTTTGACAATATCGCCATTTCCTTCAGCGGCGCTGAAGATGTGGTTTTGATAGACCTTGCCTCAAAAATCACCAAAAATTTTCGGGTTTTTACTCTTGATACCGGACGGCTGCACCCGGAAACTTATCAATTTTTGGATAAAGTCAGAGAACATTACGGCATCAAATTAGAAGTAATGTTTCCCGATGCGGCAGAAGTACAAGCTTTAGTAGAAGAAAAGGGATTGTTCAGTTTCTACAAAGACGGTCACAAAGAATGCTGCGGCGTGCGAAAAGTCCGACCGCTGCGCCGCAAATTGAACACCCTCGATGCTTGGATTACGGGCCAGCGGAAAGACCAAAGCCCGAGCACCCGCAATCACATTCCGACAATCGAAATTGATGGTGCATTCTCGACGGAAGAACATCAATTAATTAAGTTTAACCCCTTAGCAAATTGGTCTTCGGCAGAGGTTTGGAACTACATTCGCGCTTTAGAAGTACCTTACAATAAGTTGCACGAACTGGGTTTTGTCAGTATTGGCTGCGAACCCTGCACCAGACCGGTTTTGCCGAACCAACACGAACGCGAAGGCCGTTGGTGGTGGGAAGAATCGACTCAGAAAGAGTGCGGTTTGCACGCTGGAAATGTTATGCAACAGCAGTAAATAGTTGACAGTTGATAGTTGATGGTTGGTAGGTTGGGTTTCGCTTCGCTCAACCCAACTCACTGAAGCGCTGCTATTTGGGTTTCGTGCCTCAACCCAACCTACATCCTAAAATAAAAAAAATCGCCAATCTCAAATCTCAAATAAAAAAAATCGATCGCCCTTAACGAGCGATCGAATAATTTATAACACAAGTAAGGAGCGAAAGTTATTTGACAATACCCAAAACTGGGGATGCTTCAGATTCAGCAATTCTGCCCAAATTCGGAGCTTTTTGTACCCGAGCAACTTTAGGCAGCAAGAATCCTTTAGCGTAAATCTGAGGATTCTGTTCGGCGATTTGCACGTAAGATTGACGAACTTCTGCGTTTACCGCAACAGTTTTCACGTCATACATTTGAGTCGCCATTTTGGGATAAAACCCAATCCCGATAATCGGAATTAAGAAGCAAAATGCGATCGCGATTTCTCTTGGCTGAGCATCAATAAACACCGCCTCAGAAGGCAAAACGCAGCTATTACCGAAACAAACTGCTTCTTCGAGAATTCCCTTATTACCGGAGGTTTGCGATTGCATGCCGTTAATGTCGCAAGTCGGCGCGACGCCCTTGTTGTAAAACAATTCGCGCAGCATCGACAGCATGTAAATCGGTGTCAAAATCAATCCAACTGCTGCCAGGAAGATTGTCACTGCCCGGAAGGCTACGCTGTAGGTATCGCTAGTTGCCAAACCGACGAAAACCGACAGTTCACTAGCAAAACCGCTCATTCCGGGTAATGCAATGGATGCCATCGCACCGGCAGTAAACAGAGCGAATACTTTTGGCATGACTTTGCCGATGTCGCCCATTTCATCCATTAACATGGTGTGGGTGCGATCGTAGGTTACGCCGGCCAGGAAGAACAAAACTGAGGCGATTAAACCGTGGGAAATCATTTGCAGCAGAGCTCCGTTGACTCCCAAGTCAGAGAAGGAGGCAATGCCCAACAGCACGAATCCCATGTGAGAAACAGACGAGTAGGCAAGGCGGCGCTTCATGTTCGACTCGCCGAAGGAGTTCAAAGCACCGTAGATAATATTGATGACACCCAGTATGGCTAAAATTGGCGCAAAGTAAACGTGAGCGTTGGGCAGAAGTTCGAGATTCATCCGAATCAGCCCGTAGCCGCCCATTTTCAGGAGCACTCCTGCCAAAATCATCGATACGGGAGAAGATGCTTCGCCGTGGGCATCAGGCAGCCAGGTGTGCAGCGGGAAAACTGCCAGTTTGAGGCCGAAGGCAATCAACAATCCTGTATAAAGCAGCAGTTCTAAATTTAAGGGGTAATCTTTGAGTCCGAGTTCTACGATATCGAAGGTAAGGTTGCCTGAGCCGTAGAATCCCATTGCTAAGGCCGCTATTAAGATAAATACAGAAGCGGCTGCGGTGTAAATGATGAATTTTGTAGCTGCATAGCGGCGGTTTTGTCCGCCCCAGATGGAAATTAACAGGTAAACCGGAATTAGTTCTAGTTCCCAGACGATGAAGAACAACATCAAGTCTTGGGCGATGAAAACTCCGATCTGCGCTGAGTACATCAGCAGCATCAGGAAGTAGAAGAGGCGGGGCTTGCGATCGACTTGCCAAGCTGCAAAAATCGAGAGCGTTGTTACCAATCCTGCCAAAAGAACCAGCGGCAGTGAGAGCCCATCAACGGAAACAGCCCATTTGACGCCTAACTGAGGTATCCAACTGTACTGCTCTACCATTTGGAAAGTAGAGATGCTGGGGTCGTAGTGCGTCCAAAATACCCAACACATTAACACAAAGTCTGTGACAGCAACGCCTAAGGCGTACCACCGGATAGTTTTGCCGTCTTTATCGGGTATAAACGGGATTGCTAAGGATGCTGCTAGGGGGAGCAGCACAATTGCGGTCAGCCAAGGAAATTGATCCGCGATCATGATAAGGAAACATTCTTATGCTTGAGTTATTAGGATTGTACTACTAAAGTTTATGAAAATTTAAGATTTATGAATAAATTTTTTTTTTCATAAATTCGGTCACTCACAATACACACAATGTTGCAAAAGTCAAGTATGTGGCGGGTAATCTGCTTGGGGATTTTTAGGGAGAGGGGGAGAGGGGGGAGGAGGGGGCAGAAATTAGATCGATCCTCGATCGGGGGTAGCTTCACCGGATTTGGTATAGCAAAACTTCACTTGAAATTAAAAGCAGCAACTGCCAAACATCCCCAGCCCAGAATAAAAGCAACCCCTCCCAGTGGCGTAATTGCACCCAGCCATTTGATACCGCTTAAACTCAAAGCGTACAAACTACCGGAAAAAATAATTGTACCGGCAATAAAAGCCCACCCAGAAATTGCAAAAAAAGTTCGAGCGTCTTCGGTGCGACTCAAGAGCAGCGCCACCAACAACAAAGCTAAAGCGTGGTACATTTGATAGCGGGCGGCGGTATCGAAAATTTCTAAAGCGCGATCGCTCAATTTATCTTTTAAAGCGTGAGAGGCAAAAGCGCCACCAGCCACTGATAAACCTCCGAAGACGGCGGCAGTTGCCAGGAAAATCCGGGTTAAAATTAACGATGGCATATTTTAATTTTGAAATTTTAAGGACTGAAGTTCTCACTACAAACCTAGATTAAAGGTTTGTAGTAGGGACTTTAGTCCTAATTTACTGGAATTTTGCGGACTGAAGTCCTCACTACAAACAGCAAAATAAGGTTTGTAGTAGGGACTTCAGTTTTTCTTTTTGCGGACTGAAGTCCTCACTACGAACGGTTAGCTTCTCAAACTGACGCCGAATTTTTCAACTAAAATATCCCGAACTTTTTGCTGGGCGGGTTCGACATCGGTTTCGCTTAAGGTGCGATCGCCCGCGCGATATACTAATCGAAATGCTAAACTCCGCTGCCCTGCGGGTACATTTTCGCCGCGATATTCGTCGAACAATTCTACCGAATCTAGCAAACTTCCCGCCGCCGCCTTCATCGCACTTTGGATTTCAATCACTGGAATTTCAATCGGTGCGAAAAATGCAATGTCTCTGTCAGATGCTGGGAAGCTTGAATAATTCGAGAATTTGCGGCTTAAAACGTTCGATCGCCCTAATTCAGCTACGAGCATTCCCAAATCTAATTGAAACAGGTAAACTTGTTCTGGCAAACCTTTTTCTTGCTGCAATTGCGGGTGTACTTGACCGAAAATTCCTAACGGTTTATTTTCCCCCTTTTCTAAGGGGGGGTAGGGGAGTATCGATAAGGCAGCCGTGCGGCCGGGGTGCAAGCGCAGGTTGGAAGAATCGCTGGCATATTCGACAGTCAAATTCAAGGCTTGAAATGCGCTTTCTAAAATACCTTTTGCCTCAAACCAAGTTAAAGGTCGATCGCGCCCTCCCTGTTGCCATTTCCACACTGTTGGATCGCCGCCAATTATGCCTGCAATTGTATCGGCTTCCTGCATTGTATCGCCATCTTTCCAGAAAATGCGACCGATTTCAAAACCGTTGAGCGCACCGTTTCCTTGTTCCAAATTGTACTGAAAAGCGTCAATCAAACCGGACAGCATTTCAGTCCGCAAAGCTGAATACTCGACAAACAAGGGATTCGCCAGCACTACTTGATTTGCTCCTTCAGTTTTTACCAAAGAATAGTGCATCAACTCCGTCAAACCGGCTGCCCGAAAGGCCGATCGCAAATTCCGCAAAGCTGCGTATTCTGGAGATAAATAACCTGCTGCTGTTTTGCTGGGCAAAGTTTCGCAGAAATTGTCGTAACCGTGAAGTCGGGCTACTTCTTCAATTAAGTCGATTTCCCTTTCTAAATCGCGGTAGCGGTAGGGAGGAACAGTGATGGCAAAAACCCGCGCTTTTTCAGTCGGAACAACTTCGCATCCCAAAGCAGTGAGGATGTTTTTTACTTCTTCCGGTTCCAGATACTCAGTACCGCCAGTTTCTCCCATTTTCAGTTTGCCCAAAACTAGATTTACTCTATCCAAGCGCAATTCGAGCGATCGAGTAAAACTCAAATTTTCCGGGCCGGAACTCGCCGTTTTCTGAACTGTTGCAGCGCCTCCAGCTAACTCCAAAATTAGAGAAATAGCGCGGTTGCAGGCCGTCGTTAAGGCAGCTTGATTTACCCCCCGTTCGTAGCGGATCGATGACTCGCTGCGCAAGCCTTGAGCGCGCGCCGATCGCCTGATGGTTGCCTGGTCAAAAATTGCTGCTTCCAAAACTAAATTTTGCGTTCCATCCCAAACTTCCGTATCTTCGCCGCCCATGACGCCAGCTAAGGCTACGGGTTTGTCGCTAGCAGTAATTAACAGGTTTTGAGGTTGCAAATTGCGGTTTTGTCCGTCCAATGTTTTGAAGGATTCGCCCGTGTTGGCAAAGCGGACGCCGATGTTAACATCTTGAGTGCCGGTGAAAGATTGCAGTCGATCGCGATCGAAAGCGTGTAGCGGTTGTCCCCATTCCAATAAAATGTAATTAGTGACATCAACTACATTACTAATCGGCCTCACTCCTGCCGCCTGCAACCGCTGCTGCAACCAAGCTGGAGACGGTGCGATTTTCACTCCTTCAATTGCCGTCCCAATGTAAATCGGGCAACCTTGAGGTGCCGATATTTCTACTGCTAAACTAGGACTATCTTTGCCCTCGATCGCCGCATCTGCCACCTGAGGAATTCTCAAACTTGCCCCAGTCAGCGCCGCCACTTCCCGCGCTACACCAACCATGCTCAAAGCGTCGGCACGGTTGGCAGTTGCTGTCAAATCTAAAATTACATCATCCAAACCTAAATGCGGGCGAATATCGCTGCCCAATTCAGGATTTGCCAAGTCAAAAATGTGAATGCCTGCCGACTCTTTTGCTAAGCCCAATTCAGCCAGAGAACAAATCATGCCCTCTGAAGGAACGCCTCGCAATTTAGCCGGTTTAATTTTCAAATTGATATTCGGCAAAAACGTCCCCACTACAGCTACGGGTACGTAAATATCCGCCCTCGCATTAGGCGCGCCGCAAACAATATTCAAAGCCTCTGCTTGGCCGACATCAACTTGACAAACTCTCAATTTGTCGGCATTCGGATGCTGTTCGCAGGCAGTGATTTTGCCCAAAACTACGCCGTCTGCCCAGGTGCGGCGGTCTTCGATTTCTTCGACTTCAAACCCCGCCATTGTCAGAGTTTCGGCTAATTCTTCCGGGGCGATTGTCACATCTACCAATTCCCGCAGCCAATTTAGAGAAATACGCATGATTCAGTCAGTTGATAGTCGATAGTTGATAGTTGATAGTTGATATCTTTTCCGCTTGTATTGCCCTAAATATATTTGGACTATCGGCGCGATCGTCCCCGTTTGCTAGCCAAGCTGCGAGCGGAGACGCTCGCATTATAATAGAAGTTCTCAAGGAGCGTGAGGTACGCGGATCGGCAATTACCAATTACCAATTACCAAAAATCTTAGCGTACATTATGTTACAGCAGAAATGCTGGATAAATTATCTTACTTGGGGACTGTTGGAGTAGAATTTAATTAGAGGAAATCCGATCGCCCCTAATCGACTTCAGAGTTTAAGCTAAAATCCCGCACGCTCATTCCTTCATTCCTGCTCTCGGCCCGATCGATTGCCAATTACCAATTTACCAATTACCAATAGCAGACATATCTCGCTTAACTCACAAATTCCCTACCACATTCATTGATGATTGTCAAGTACAGGCTCTGAGGGGCGATCGTTTTCGGTAGATCCGCTCCAACATAGATAGCAGGTGTGGGATTGGTAACACTCTGAAAATAGAATGAGGTATGCTAGAGACATCTAACAGCGCAAACAGCACCTAAGTTTAAAATGACTTTACACAAAAAAGGGGAACTTTAGCAAGTCTTTAAAGTATCTTCAAGGAAAATCTAGAGAAAAAACCCGCAGTCAAGAGATAATAAAATAAAGATCGAAGATATCCGTCTAAAAAACTGAGGTGCGATCGAAATCTGCGATCGCGCGCGCGGCCCCAAGCCACTGACAGGTAATTACTTCTCGCAGCAAGAAAAGGGCTTTTGTGCAGTCGAGCTGCGCTGGCTAGATGATAAAAATATAGGCACACTCGATCGACATGAGCTACTGCGTAAATCCCGGCTGTCCCCATCCCCAAAACCCTCCTGACTCTATTCTCCAGTGTCAAGCTTGCGGTGCGAAGCTGTTGCTGCGCGCTCGCTATCAAGTAATTCAACCGCTGGGACAAGGAGGTTTTGGCGCAACATTTCTGGCAAAAGACATTTCATTGCCCGGTCAACCAAGCTGTGTGGTCAAGCAACTGCGACCTAGCAGTTCGTCGCCGCGAGTTTTAGAAATGGCGCGAGAATTGTTTAGACGAGAAGCAAAAACCCTCGGTCAACTAGGCGACCACCCGCAAGTACCCAGGCTGCTAGATTATTTTGAAGCCGAACAGCAATTTTACTTAGTTCAAGAGTATGTTAGAGGCTTGACTTTGAAACAAGAAATCAAACAATCAGGACGCTTTAACGAATCTGACGTTAAAAATTTTCTATTAGAAATTCTGCCAGTAGTTCAGTACATTCACAGTCAAGGAGTAATTCACAGAGATATCAAACCGGCAAATATTATCCGCCGCACTCAAGACAATCACTTAGTTCTGATTGACTTCGGAGCAGTCAAAGATCAAGTCAGCCAAACATTATTATTAGACCCCGCCGACCAAAGCGCCAACACCAAATTTTCAGTTGGCACCTTTAGCTTTGCCCCACCCGAACAAATGGCTTTGCGACCGATATTTGCCAGCGACATTTACGCCTTGGGCATGACTTGCCTGTACTTGCTGACAGGAAAATCGCCCAAAGATTTAGATTTCGACGCCGTGACGGGCGAAATCATCTGGCAGCCACACGTTCTGGTGAGCCCGAATTTGGCGCGGGTGCTCGATAAAATGCTCAAACCTTTGGTAGGACACCGCTTTCAATCAGCAACAGATGTTATCAGATCCCTCAACGGCGAATTTGAAGATCCCAAACTTTCAGCAGGCTTAACGACTCAATTCAACGGCACTAATCGCGCAGTTGAAGAACCGACCATATTTAACGATGAAGGTACTGCGTGGGTCTCACCCAACACCAAAACGCATCAAACATCGACCAAACAAACTTTGCGTACCAGAACATCATTCACCCAATCCGGGAATACGGGGATGCAGCCGAGGGTGGCCCGCAGTCTGGCAGAGTCCGGCAGAACTTTCGGCACGGCGCTTTCCAACGGCAATTTAGGAACCCAAAAAATGGTGAAAGCATCCCCCAAATGGGACGGTAACAGCTTGCGAGCGGCGTATTTTAAAGGCAAGCGCGATTTTGCTGACTGCGAACTGTCGGGAGTGCAACTGCCGAAAGCGCAGTTGGCTGGGAGCAATTTTTATCAAGCCAAGCTGGTGAAGGCAAATTTGCAAGCAGCAGATTTGTCAGGTGCGAATTTGGGTCATGCCAGATTGGTTGGGGCGAATTTGCGCTCGGCCAATTTAGCTGAAGCTTATTGCAGTACGGCAAATTTTGAAAATGCCGACTTGCGGGGAGCGGATTTGACGGGCGCTTATTTGAGCAAGGCGAATTTGCGGGGAGCGAATTTGTGCGGCGCTAATCTGGCGGGCGCTACCGTGAGTGACGAACAATTGGCGACGGCAAAGACGAATTGGATGACTACTAAACCCGATGGTAAGAGGGGTTTTGGGTTGTAAGTCAGTCGATAGTTGGTAAGGAGTTTTGAGTTTTGAATCAAAAACTGTCTTTAACTCACAACTCAAAATTCAAAACTCAAAACTTCCCCTCCCCCAACCAGGTGATTCATGAGGAGGAAGTTCGATCGCCCGCTAATTGCTTACAGTAAGAAGTAGCACAGCAGGACTCGATCGCCAAAAATGAAACAGCTCAACAGCCGCTCTCAACCGCTATTGCAGATAATCATTCTGGCTCTGGCTTACTGCGTGACCGGCAAACTCGCAGCATCGCTCCTGGGGCTGGTGAAGGTCGAGGCGTCTCCCGTGTGGCCGCCCGCCGGCATTGCTCTGGCCGCACTGCTGCTGGAAGGACGGCGGATCTGGCCGGGAATTACCCTCGGTTCGGTGCTGTTAAACTCCACCGCTGGAGTCGGGATACCCTTGCCAGTAATTGTGACAGCAGCCTTGAGCGTCACGCTGCAAGCTTTGGTGGGGGAATCCGTGCTGAAGCGGGTCGGCTTTTCTACGAAGCTCGAACGCTTGGAAGATGTTTTGGGATTGGTGGCGGGCGCTGCCATAGGATCTACTTTTCTCGGCTCTAGCATCGGCAATTTGGGGACTTGCATTTTTGGTTGGAATCAATGGAGCAATTTTTCTCGAAGTTGGTGGACTACTTGGCTCGGAGACGGCATGGGAATTTTAATCGTGACTCCGGTGCTGCTGAGTTTGACGCATGCTATTAAAAATTTCAAAAATTGCCAATTTAAATTAAAACGCAACTATATTTCCCGCCGCTATATTTCAACTGTTAATTTTCCCTATTTAATTGTTAATTGTTCCGAAGTCGCTATCTGGCTAACTCTGTTGCTCACCGTTAGCTGGCTGGTATTTGGCTCGAAAACAGAAACCGTAAGCGCTTGGTATCCGCTAGAATATTTGCCCTTTCCTCTGGTGGTTTGGGCGGCCTTGCGATTTGGTCAGCAAGGAGCAATTTTGGCTTATTCGATCGTCTCTTGTATCGCGATTGTGGGTGCTGTGGGAGGAGGCGGCCCGTTTTTAGCCAAAAGCGATAATCTCAGACAGGCGGTAGTATTTTTACAAGCTTTTACCGGGACGATCGCGATCGTGGCTCTGATGTTGGCGGCGGCTGTCGCGGAACGGCACCAAGCCTTGATCGAGGTGCGCCGCACGGCGGCCCTGCTGCGCGATCGCGAGGCTAGTTTGGCTAACGCCCAGCGGATCGCTCAGTTGGGCAATTGGGACTTGCATTGCAACGCGATCGAGTTCCCCGAGGAGAATTTTGAGCGGTCTGAAAGTGGCTCGCAGCCGGACATCGAACTGCACTGGTCTGACGAACTTTACCGACTTTTGGGCTTGGTTCCGGGAACTGTCAAGCCAACTCCTGAAGTCTTTTTGCAATCGGTACATCCAGACGATCGAGCTCTGGTCGCCCGATCGCACTGTCAAGCTATGTTTGAGCGCAAACCCTATTGCATAGATTACCGGATCGTGCTTCCTGACGGTTCCGAGCGCATTGTCTGCGAACAGTCGGCGATTAGCTCAGACGCGATCGCTGCTACCGTGCAGGACATTACCGAGCGATCGCGCGCGGCTCAAGCTTTGCGAGCTTCAGCGGAGCGCGATCGCTTGCTGTCAGAAATGGCGCTGCGCATCCGCCACTCCCTCGATTTGCAAGAAATTCTCAATACTACCGTTGCCGAAGTCCGCCAATTTTTCAAGGCCGATCGCACTTTCATCGGCATCATGCAGGCAGAGGGTACGGCACTGGCGCGACCTGCCAGCGGTAAAATTGTGGCCGAATCTGTGAATGTAGAGTATCGATCGATTTTGGGATGGGAAGTCGCTGATGAAAATTTCCTCAACAACCTGAGAACGTTTTATGCCAACAACCGCATCCGATGCGTCTGGGACACTGCCAATACAGAATCGTGCGTCGCTCTCGCCAACTTCTACAGCTATTATCAAATTAGCGCTACGTTAAATGTACCGATCGTCCTGGGGGATGAATTGTTCGGACTCTTGGCTGTCAACCAGTGTTCCGGTCCCCGCCAGTGGCAAGAATTTGAAATTGATTTGCTGGAGAAACTGGCTACCCAAGTCGCGATCGCCCTCCAGCAAGCCCAACTTTTACAGCAGGTAACAGCTCTCAATGCTAATTTAGAATCTCAAGTTGCAGAACGCACCGGGCAATTGCAGCAAAAAATGCACGAACTGCAAGAAAGCAACCGACTCAAAGATTTATTTTTGCACGCAGTTTCTCACAACCTGCGCACGCCTGTGATGGGAATGTTAATCTTGCTGAAAAACTTGCTTAACAAGTCTACTGCTGAATCAACAGAAGCAATTCCCGTCGCGCGATCGATTTTGCAGCGAATCGTTGAAGGTAGCGAACATCAATTGAGCATGGTTAATTCCCTGCTTGACGCTCATGCTAGCGAGGTTAAAGGCATCGTCCTCTCTACTGTCCCGCTTGCCTTCCAGTCTGTAACTTCAGAAATTATTGCCGATCTAAGACCGTTGTTGGTTAAGAATCAAGCTACTTTAATCCAAGAAATCCCAGCAGATTTACCCTTAGTAAATGCGGACAGAAAACACTTGCAGCGGGTGTTAGAAAATTTGCTGAACAATGCTGTCAAACACAATCCTCCGGGAGTTAACATTACTTTGAAAGCTGAGGTGAGTGAAATTGAAATTAAACCTAACTTGGCCGAAGCCAGACAGTTGTTAACATCAACTAACCATCCGATTTCTAGCTGTATATCTAACCTCCGCTTGCCATCGGGCGGTAACGCTCAAATGCTGGACACTAATTGGGAGCCACCAGCAAGCGCGATCGAAATCACTCCTAAAAACCGCGAAATTGCTGCAAAATTTCAGATCGATGCTACTTGCAAATTGCCCCGCTACCGGGGTCAAATCGGACACGCGGGTGGTGAAATACCTGCAGGTAGGACTGTAAAAGCGGTTCGCTGTACCATAGCCGATGATGGAGTGGGAATCAGCGAACAACAGCGGAAATCTCTGTTTGAACTTTACGTTCAAGACCCGAATAGCAGACAATTAACTGGGCTGAGTTTGGGGCTGTACCTCTGCAAGCAAATAGTTAAGGCTCACGGTGGCGAAATCGGCGTCGAAAGCACTCCCGGAGGCGGCTCGACTTTCTGGTTTTCGCTACCTGCTGTCACTGATTCCGATCGACCTTCCCCAATTTAAAGGGTTAACTTTCAATGCTCACATCAAAAATCGCCAATCAAAAGTCATCGCTCGCGATCGAACAATATCAAATCTACAGTCTGATGTTTTTTAGTTGGCAAATAAGTCTATCTAATTAAATAGACGAACTAAAAAACCCCAAAATATATTGCTTCAGCATTCTTCCCTCTTCCTTCTGACTTCTTGATGAATGATGACAATTGACAACTATCAACTATCAACTATCAACTATCAACTTGTAACTCAAAACTCAAAACTCCTCTGGTAACTCAAAACTCAAAATTCAAAACTCCTCTGGTAACTCAAAACTCAAAATTCAAAACTCCTCTGGTAACTCAAAACTCAAAATTCAAAACTCAAAACTCAAAACTCCTCTGGTAACTCAAAACTCCCTTCCCTCTTCCCTCTTTATGTTTTATTCTGGCGGTGCCAAATCAGTTCCAGCGCTAGCAGCTTACGAAATGTGGCGCAATCGTTTTCTCCGAGATCGGTTGCGCCCTGCTGTGCGGATTGCCATGTTTTTTGCTTTGACAATTATTATCTACCTTCTAGGTGAAGCTATCTTTGCTCCCCGAGAATTTAAAATTGTTTACCTGTATACTAGCGCTGCTGTAGAGTTGGGATTGCTGACTTGTTTGATACTGCAAAAAAGTTCGATCGGACAGCGGTATCCGGGTTTGTTATTTTTAGGTTTTTCTTGGTCGCTGACTGTAGTCGTACAAATCGGGCTAGCTTTAGCCAAAATGGGAGAAGTGCCCATTTTAACTTGGAGTTTAACATTTCTGACCCAAGCGACGCTGATGCCTGTCCGCTGGCAATTACACTTGATTTCTCAACTCGGGGTTTTGTTCTGCCATCTCGGGATAAATTTGGTTTTAAACCTGAGTTTTGCCAAGTATACTGCTTTTAGGCTGAGCGGTTTTTACTTGTATTTATTCTGGTTCTGTTTGATTTGTGATTTGTCGGTTTGCTGGTACGATCGACTGCAAAGAGCTGAGTTTAATACCCGCCGCGAGTTGGAATCTGCCTATCAAAAATTGGAGGTGGCAGAGGCGAAGTACCGCAGCATTTTTGAGAATGCGGGAGAAGGGATTTTTCAAAGCACTCCCGACGGCCGCTACATTACGGCAAATCCTGCTTTGGCAAGGATTTACGGCTTCAATTCTCCCGAGGAAGTGACGGCGAAATTTACCGATATCGATCGCCAGTTGTATGTCGATCCTATCCGCAGGATCGAGTTTGTCAAGTCGATCGAACAAAGCGACAAAGTGTCGGATTTTGAGTTTCAAATTTACCGTTCTGACGGTACGATAGTCTGGATTTCTGAAAAGGCTAGGGCGGTGCGCGATTCTGAGGGTAAGGTACTTTATTATGAAGGTTTAATTGAGGATATCACTCAGCGGAAGCAGGCGCAAGAATCCCTTAGGTTGTTTATTCACGCGCTGTCTCACGACTTGCGAAATCCGGTTGCGGGAATGTTAATGTTGCTGAAAAATTGGCAGCAAAAAAGCGGGGAATCGATCGAGATTCCCCGTTCTGTTTTAGAGCGGATGATTCAGGGTAGCGAGCAACAGTTGCGGTTGATTAATTCGCTGCTGGAAGTTCATGCTGGAGAATTGCGCGGTTTGGTTTTGTACTGCGATGCAGTAAATTTAAGGGCGATCGCTGAAGCGGCTGTCTCGGATTTGGAACCTTTAATTAATGACAGTCATGCGACTTTGAAAATTTTAATTCCTGAGGATTTGCCCGCAGTTAATGCGGATGCTACTCAATTGTGGCGCGTGTTTTCAAATTTGATTGCTAATGCTTTGAAACATAATCCGCCGGGACTGAATTTGACTGTTTCAGCTAAGGCAATGGAGGCTGCAGAATTAACTGCAACTGGCGATGTCACACAACAGGACGATCGGTTGCCAATTGCCAATTCTCCAACGAGTGCGATCTGTTGTACCCTTGAAGATGATGGGGTGGGAATACCCCCGGAACAGTGCGAGCATCTGTTTGACCTTTATGTTAGGGGGTATCAGTCCGGACACTCGATCGGTTTGGGTTTGGGGCTATATCTTTGCCGCCAAATTATTACTGCTCATGGTGGAGAAATTGGGGTGATTAGCAGTCCCGGTGCGGGGGCAATTTTTTGGTTTACTTTGCCTCGATCGCAAACAAGTTTAGATTTTTGAGTGGCGATCGGCGATTTGCTCAATACTATTGAAATTAATTGAAAAGAGTGCTATAATACAAAATTACCCTAGATGATTGCTCAAAAGTTGAGTTTGCCTGCCTGCATAATTTCTTTACAAAAAGTGTAGAATGCAGCAAAATCTGTATGATAAAACTTCACTCAACTTCTACCCATAGATAGCCAACTGTGGTAAACTACGGTCACGCTCTCGGGGTCTGGTGTGCCAGTCATGCAGTTAGTCGAAAAGCATATTATCTCTCGGACTCACTGGCTGTATCCACAGCTAGACAATTTATGCTTTTTGTCCAAAAACCTTTTCAATTATGCCAATTACCTCAAAAGAAACTGCGTTGTATGTTTGTACCGCAAATCTCGGAAAATAAGGCTAAAGGTCCTCCAGCTCATGACAACCAAAGATCCTTCGCCACTTTAATGCGGGCGATCGCTCTTTCGCAAGGTTACTTTTCTTTCATTTTAGTTAACTGCAACTCAATGGTTTTGCGGCAGCAAACGCTAGAACGCCTGCAAGCAACTTCAACTCTCAAACCGCGAGAACTTTGGCTGCCTCAACCTGCCACCACCTTCTACACCGCAATCTTGCCCGAACTAAACGGCGAACAACCTCCAGCTTTAATAATTCTCGGTTTGGAGTCGGTGACTGAGGTCGATCGACTTTTGGCTTCTACCAACCTAGTATGCAGCGAATTCAGCAAAAGATTTTCCTTTCCTATAGTTTTTTGGGTAACTGATGAAATCCTGCGCAAAATGATTCGCACCGCGCCGGATTTGTACAACCGAATGCCTACAGCAATTAGATTTCTCTAATCAAACATTGAAGCTCGGCAAAAATACGAACAAGTCGCATGAGTTCTCACTGTGTGAAGAAGTGAGACAGGAAAGCGGAATGTTTTAAGGTTTCGATATTCTAAAAAATTCAATTACTTTTACCGAGATTCCTGAGATGTGATATAAGCTTTAACCTGAGTGTAACTGCGAACGCAGAAAGCTAGGAATATATCATGGACAACAAATTAATGCTGATGATTCCGGGCCCGACGCCGGTGCCGGAAGCCGTACTGCTGGCGATGGCAAAACACCCGATGGGCCACCGCACCAAGGAATTTGAGGCAATTTTTGCAGAGTGTACTCAGGATCTGAAATGGCTGCACCAAACTAGCCACGACGTACTGAGTCTGGCAGTTTCCGGTACTGGGGCGATGGAAGCTGGCATAATTAACTTCCTGAGTGCGGGCGATCGAGTTTTAGTTGGCGATAACGGCAAATTTGGCGAACGCTGGGCAGAAGTAGCGCTCGCTTACGGTTTAAACGCTGAAATTATTAAAGCCGAATGGGGTCAACCTTTAGATTCGGAACAGTTCCGCGAAAAACTAGAAGCAGATACAGACAAACAAATCAAAGCTGTCATCCTCGTTCATTCGGAAACTTCTACAGGCGTCCTTAACGATCTCGAAACGATTAACCGCCATGTCAAAGCCCACGGCGAAGCTTTAATTATGGTTGATGCCGTTACCAGTTTGGGGGCTACCAGCATCCCGGTGGACGAGTGGGGAATCGATGTTGTGGCTTCGGGTTCTCAGAAAGCTTACATGATGCCTCCGGGTTTGGGTTTTGTAGCCGTGAGTCCGAAAGCTTGGGTAGCTTACAAGACTGCGAAATTGCCCCGCTACTATTTAGATTTGGGCAAATACAGCAAAAATGCTGCTAAAAATACGACTCCGTTTACTCCACCAGTCAATATGTTTTTCGGCCTGCAAGCATCGCTGCAGATGATGAAAGCAGAAGGTTTAGAAAATGTCTTTGCAAGGCACAAACGCTTGAAGGAAACCACCCGCACTGCCGTCAAAGCTTTGGGTTTGCCCTTGTTTGCTGCTGACAGTGCCGCCAGCCCTGCGATTACCGCAGTTATGCCACCGGCACAGTTAGATGCTCAAAAAGTGCGGACTTTGATGAAGAAAAGGTTTGATATCGCTCTTGCCGACGGGCAAGACCATTTGAAGGGCAAAATTTTCCGAATTGGTCATTTGGGATTTGTGTGCGATCGCGATATTTTAGCAGCAATTTCAGCCCTCGAAGTGGTGCTGCGAGAATTGGGTTATGAAGGCTTTACTCCTGGTGCCGGTATCGCTGCCGCCGCTAAATTTTTAGCTGAATCCCAATCGTAGTTATTAAAGGATTTTGGATTTTGGATTTTATCTAAGAGATTTTATCTGAGATCTAAAATCCTTTTAATATGCTTTTGCCAACCAATCAAATATTTTATCCAACTGTTCTAGCGTCACCAAACCGTATTGCCACAGAACTACAGGCAGCGAATTCGGGTCTCGATCGCGCTGCGGCTGTTCGTTACCACCAACTCTTTCTGCTACGGCAATTGATGCGGGAGAAATCGCCAAATCTTCTTGTAAAAATCGAATTAATCTCGTGTAAGTAGCGGGTGCCATTGATTTCACCTCCGAGTGTAGGACACCATTGTCTGATGCAAACCTGATGTTTTCGAGCTGCACTAAGCCAGTTTCCGATCTGTCTTGCAACCGTTGATATCTGCTTTAACAGTGTGGCGGTTGAAATTGCTGTCCGCTGTTGGGAGTGCGACTCTAAAGTTAACTTTTCTTAAAATGGGAAAAGTTTTGTGCTTTTGCTGTTGTTGGTCTTGCTGTTTGTGGTCTGAGCGACCGGCATCGCGCTCTAACCTAAACTAAATACCTCTGCGTCCGGGCAGCTCGAATCTTAATCATAAATTCTGCTGCTTTAATCTACTAAATCAGGTTCAGACTCTAACTTCATCTGCCAAAATGCAGAATCCGCAAATCTACTCCTCAAAAATTGGTCGGATATTTCGACCTCACCCGAACCTGATAGCTGAAGTTAACTTTGCTAGTTAATTTTGCTACAGAAAATTTTTTCAAGGAAATTTGCCAGAAAAATTTTGCAAACTGTTTTCTTCAGGTAATTTTAGTAGATCGAACTCTAGCAAAAGAAGTTCCAGAGAATTCATCTTAATGCTGCGACGCTCCAATGCCGAGCCTGGTATCTTGTGAATTGGCTGCGGTTCGCTGACTCGTTTCAGGTGTCTGCGATCGGCAATTTACGGCTTTGGCAAACGAACTCAAGCTCAGACTAGCTAAGATCGACATCTTAGCAAATTTTTTGGCTTTTGTGCGGGTTAGGATATTAATACGTTAGCAGATTGTATCAATTTTTGTGAAGTTTATAAAATTTCTCAGAAACAAGACTGAGCATCCACGCTGTATGTAGGGTGAGCACTGCGCACCTTACTACTATGAGTAGCGTGTCAAGCTCTAGGAATGCGCAATTCCTGAGAAAGCTCGGCGAAGCACGGCAGTAAAGTTTAAGTTTCCGGCTCTTAACTGGCTCCCAGGCTCTGCCTCGCGAGGCTGGAACTGGAGGCAGAGCCTCCGGATCTGCATTACCAGGCAGAGCCTGGTAACGAGTAAAACGAGTAAAAATGCAGTGCGAGCGTCCCCGCTCGCTGCGGCCGTTGGTAAAATACGCAAGGATTATTGAAGATTATTGTCGATCGAGAAATTCAACTTCAATGCGATCGCCCGTTTTGAGACCGAGTTCGGCAGCCCGCCCGCCGCGGAGTTCAATTACCGCATCGACTGCAGTATCGGGGCCGTAGGTAGGACAAGGATCTGCAGTGCAGGGAGGAGTTTCGGCTTGGATAGCTTGAACGATGCCATTCTTGAGAAAAATCATATCTAAAGAAATCTTGCAATTCTTCATCCAAAAACTTACCGGGCGCGGGGGCCGAAACTCGAACAGCATCCCCCTGTCATCTGGTAAAGAAGTTCTGTACATTAAACCCATCGCTTGCTGTTCGGGTGTTTTAGCAACTTCAAGTTCGATTTTCTGGGAGGCTATCCGAGCTCTAGCGGAAACGGGCAACTTTTGAGGCGATGCAGTTGCCGTTGGAGATTGCGCGGCTAATACACTGTCGCCAGCATTCGCTACGGGCAATCCGGCCGAACATCCCAGCAACAACACGCCTAGCCCTACACTGAGTAAATTAGCGAAATAACTCATATTGATGATTTTAGATTTTAGATTTTAGATTGAAGAATTGGGGATTGGGAATTGGTAAGGAGTTTTGAGTTTTGAATGTTGAGTTATGAGTTAAAGACAGTTCAAAATTCACAACTGGTAAATCAAAACTCAAAACCCCCTCTCAACTGCTAACTCAAAACTCAAAACTCACGCACTCCCTCTCAACTCCCGAAAAACTTAAAACTGAAAACTCCCGAAACTTAAAACTCTCTTTCAACTCAAAACTCAAAACTCAAAACTCAAAACTCAAAACTCCCGAGAAACTCAAAACTCACGCACTCCCGAGAAACTCAAAACTCTTTAAGCTTCTCGCATGACGTAGCCAACGCCGCGCACTGTCTGAATCAACCGCTTTTCGCCTTCATCTTCAACCTTGAGGCGCAAATAGCGGATGTAAACCTCAATCACGTTCGATTCTCCCAAAAAGTCGTAACCCCAAACATTCTCTAGAATTTGTTCGCGAGTCAAAACTTCCCGAGGATGCTCCATCAAATACTTTAGCAGCTCAAATTCCTTCATCGTCAGGTCGATCGTCCGTCCGTTGCGTTCGGCCCGCCTGGTAGCCAAATCCAAAATTAAATCGCCAAACCTCAATTGTTCGCTGCTGTGGGTATCCGGCTGCAAATACAAGCGCACTAACTGCAAAAACTCGTCAGTGCGGTACGGTTTAAGAAAATAATCATCAGCGCCAGCTTCCAAACAAGCTACGCGATCGTCCACTGTATCGCGACCGATTAATAATAGTACAGGCACTCGATTGCCAGTAGTTCGGAGGTGAGAACACAGCGACAGTCCCGACTCTGGCCCCAAAACTCGGTCGATGACAATCAAAGCTGGCTGCAATTCGCGAGCTAAATGTTCGCCTGTGGCGACGTTAGCAGCCACCACGGGTTCGTAGCCGCAGGATTTCAAGTCCGTACTCAAGTACCCGGCGAGAACTTCGTCTGTTTCAACCAGCAGGACACAGGGATTGCGATCTAGGGTAAGTGCAGCCATTAAATCGATCGGTGAGAGGTATAACTGTTTTAGCACGAGCGGGAAAGCTTTTGACATTTGCTCTTTGATGCTTGATGCTACTTTTTTTGTTGTTGCCCGCACTTGCTCTACTTGCGATTGCTGCGCTCCAACTGCGCTCGATCGCTTACAATTCTTTTGACCCTTTCATATTTCGATTGCAAATCCGCTAAAGACTTTTGTAGCGGTATGGGTTTTTCGAGACCTAAATAATTTAACATATCAGCGATCCGATACCGCCAATCATGTCGAGCGAGAGCATTAAGATAGTTCCGATCGCGAATAGATTGCAGGCGTTCTTTGTCATGGAGTAAATCCTCAATAAATGGAATGAGCTCGCCCGCATCTTCCGGCATTTCAATTGTTGCATCTTCCCAGTCCAGTAAATCCTTAGCTTCAGGGCATGCAGGCCTGCGCCCGACGATCGCGCAGCCTGCTGCCAAAGATTCAAACCAACGCTGACCCACAAACGAGTACACGATCCCCTCCCTGGGAGTTGTTAAAAGATCGTAAGCCAAAGCTATTTGGGAACTATTGAGTAATTTCCAAAACATTCTTCGATGTTCGTAGAAATTATTTATCTTCTCAATGCTGAGATGGTTGGTATGGTAATAAATTCGGGAAGAGGCCGAATCATTGTAAGTTTTTTCGAGGATTTGACTGTGCGGCAAAAACTGACGGCCGTAACCCATCACGTCAATACAGCGATTGGGATTGTTGCTGCCAAATTTGCTGGCATCAGCAGCTAGCGGCACCACGGATACAGGAACTTTTAAGGTTTCCTCTAACGCCCGCACGCCGCTGTAAACAGGCATGAAAAAACCATCCATAAGTTTTGCTGTTTTCCCAAACTGAGAGTTAGCTATCTTCAGCTTTTCAGTCTGGCTGTATTCTGGCACTGCTGCATCGAAAACATAAGCAACAACTAAATCGAATCTTTTTCGCCAATCTGGTGGCATGTAGTTTAATAACTGGCAATCCCAAACGGTTAAAGTGACTAAAATCAAAACCTGCGGGTTGGAGATTGAAGCAGGCTGGGGCAGATTTATTTTAGTTTCTGGAAAAAACCTGTGCCGCAATTTTTGAACCCTGGATAGATCTTTTTGGTATTCAGGTGTGATGAGAGTTCCCTGACAGCATTCGACCAAAACATCTTCAAATTCGACCAAGCAACACTGAGCGGGTGCTAAACAGTTTTTGCGCAGACTTACAATGTAATATTCTACCACGTTCGACGCCTCCTTATTTAGATTTGCATTCGATTGTCCCGAATTTTCTAATTCAATTGAAATCAGTAATTTACGAAAAATTCAGAACTTGATGTGACAATTGCAACTCAGTATTCCCTGAACCTTTTGCATTAACTTACGATGATAGCAGTTCGATTGCTACATTCCCATATTACCCGTTCTGCGGCAGCAACCCAATCTCTAGCAACCGTAATTTTTTCGTTTCATTTTCCCGTTCCATCTTAGCGATCGCGATCGGATCGGATATCGCTCTAAACTTAATAAATATTTAAAATAAGGGATTCCTACCATGACAGTAATCGTATTCGGCAGTATTAATGCAGATCTGGCAGTTAAAACCCCTCGCTTGCCGCAACCGGGAGAAACAGTAACGGGCAGCAATTTCTGCACTAGCGGGGGCGGGAAAGGAGCAAATCAAGCAGTTGCAGCAGCCCGTCTCGGCATTCCAACTCATATCATCGGTCGCGTTGGCAGCGATCGATTTGCTGAAGAATTATTGACAAATTTGCAATCTTATGGTTTAAATACAGACAATATCTCGATCGATAAAGATACTAATTCAGGAATTGCAATTATCGCCGTAGACGATCGCGGTCAAAATAATATTATTGTCATTCCCGGCGCTAACAATAATGTTGGCGAAACAGATCTAGAAAGTCTGAAAAAATTGCTGCCTGGTGCTACATCTTTGTTATTGCAGTTAGAAATTTCCCTACCAATCGTACAAAAAGCTGCCGTGATAGCTAGCGAAGCAGGGGTGCGAGTAATTCTCGATCCGGCACCAGCGCGATCGAACTTGCCGGTCGAACTTTATCCGCTGATTGATATCATAACACCTAATGAAGTTGAAGCCGGTCAGTTAGTCGGTTTTCCCGTCAACGATGCGGAAAGTGCTATGTTAGCTGGCAAAGAATTGCGACGACGCGGTGTGAGAAATGCGATCGTTAAATTGGGTGCGAAAGGTGCGGTTTGCGTTACGGAAACTGACAGTATTTTTGTTCCGGCTTTTGCTGTAGAAGCAGTCGATACTGTGGCGGCTGGGGATGCTTTTAACGGTGGATTGGCTGCCGGATTGGATGTTGGTTTGTCTGTGTCGGAAGCGGTGGTGTGGGGTGCGGCTGCTGGTGCTTTGTGCGCTACTAAAAAGGGCGCGCAAACCGCTATGCCCGATCGCGCTACTTTCGATAGTTTTTTGCGCTATCAAACCAAATGATTTGAGATTCGAGATTTGAGATTTTTTAGATTTGAGATTCGCTCGCACTTGACATTTGTAGTATTGCGTGTTACATTAGTTTGTAGCTGCCGATCGCCCTAGGAGGTTAAGTTGTGACAAATACCACTTTTTCCACCAATTTCAACTTAATTCTGCCCGTCGGCACTCAAATTGTCACTAAAATTGAGGTCAAAAAACCGGGAGAAAATCGCACTTGGAAACAGGGCGCAGTAGGAGTTATCGTCAAATCCCCTACCGACAATTCCCACGCTTATTCAGTCAAACTTCCCGACGGCACGGAAGTTAGTTTGCGCAGGCACGAACTCAGCATCCGCAAGCAGTTTCAGAGCGAAGGATTGCAGCCGGGATGTGATTTTTTAGCAGAATACAATTTGTTCGATCGAGTGATTTACCGCTGTATTGTGGGTTCGAGGGCTTACGGTTTGGATAACGAGCAATCCGATACCGACAGGCGGGGAATTTACCAGCCACCGGCCATCCTTCACTGGTCGCTTTACGGGGTTCCCGAACAGTTAGAAGATCGGGAAAATCAGGAGTGTTATTGGGAACTGCAAAAGTTTCTGGTTTTGGCGCTTAAAGCTAATCCCAATGTCCTTGAATGTTTGTACACGCCTTTGGTAGAAACGCTGTCATCAGTAGCAGAGGAATTGCTGTCGTTGCGGGAAATATTTCTGTCTCAATTGGTTTATCAAACTTACAACAGTTACGTTTTATCTCAGTTTAAAAAAATGGAACAAGACCTCCGCAATACTGGAGATATTCGCTGGAAGCACGCGATGCACTTAATTCGCTTGCTGCTGTCGGGAATTACAGTGCTGCAAGAGGGTTTTGTACCCGTGCGAGTGGAGGATTATCGATCGCAACTTTTAGCTATTCGCAATCGAGAAATGTCTTGGGAAGAGGTGAATCAGTGGCGGTTGAGTTTGCACCAAGAGTTCGATCGGGCGTTTTCTAAAACTAATTTACCAGAACGCCCAAATTATGAAAAGGCCAATCAATTCTTGATTAAAGCACGTCGGTTGGTAGTTGATAGTTGACAGTTGATAGTTGGTAGGAGCAGTGCCCCCGTGCCTGCCCGCCCGTTGATAGTTGACAGTTGACACGGGCAAACCGTAGGGGTGAAGCATTTGAGCGACTATTCATGTTTCCCAACTTATAATTTAATGTCCAAATGCTTCACCCAGTCACAACGAGAAGCGATCCAAAATCCGGCTTATTCATCCCCGTTATAAGTTGTATGGTGCGTCAGATTAATTTGAAAACAGTTGATAGCAAACAGTATAGTTCGTCTAAATGAGTCGTAAAGTTTTTACCCCACCCCAACCCTCCCCTTACTAAGGGGAGGGAGTAAGAAAGACATTGTACAAATGATTGAGACTTGCTATATAGGGTTTGCTGAATAAAACTCTCAGCCCCCGAGAGCAAGGGTTTTGAGCCTTTTGCGATCGATTTAGTGCGGGACGATCGCATAGAGATGGTCATATGCCCAATGCCCTATGCCCCCCTCACCAAAAGACTTATTCAGCAAGCCCTATATATAGGTTGACAGTTGACAGTCGATCCCATGCAGGTTAGTAGTTGACAATTTCATCTTTAGATAATTGGTGATTGTAATGATACACTATCCGTCTCAGCTAAATGAAGTTATTGCCGATCGACCTTATCCGCTGTTGTTTGCTACTATTAGCGGGGCGCATTTGTACGGTTTTCCTTCGGCAGATTCGGACTTCGATTTGCGCGGCGTTCATATTTTGCCGCTGCCGAAAGTCATCGGATTGATTTTGGGGCGAGAAACTATTGAACTTTCTGAGATTCGCGGGGGACTGGAAATAGATTTAGTCACTCACGATATTAAGAAATTTTTCGATTTGATGTTGAAGCGCAACGGGTACGTGTTGGAACAACTCTATTCGCCGCTGATAGTTTACACTACAAAAGAACATGAGGAATTGAAGGAGATCGCCCTTAATTGCATCACCAAATACCACAGCCACCACTATCTCGGTTTTGCACAAAATCAGTGGAGGTTGTTTGAGAAGGAATGCCCGAGGCGGGTGAAACCGCTGCTGTACGTTTATCGGGTGTTGCTGACGGGAATTCACTTGATGCAGTCGGGTGAAGTTGAGGCGAATTTGGTGAAATTAAACGAAAAGTTTCAGTTGCCGTACATTCCCGATTTGATTGCGAGAAAGTTAGCGGGTGCGGAAAAATCTGTGTTGGAAGATGCAGATGTGGAATTTTACCGGCAAGAGCGCGATCGGCTGGTGAATGTGTTAGAATTGGCTAGCTTTAACAGTCATTTGCCTGCGATTCCTAGCGCGAAAGCTGAACTCAGCGATTTGTTGGTGAGGGTGAGAATGGCATCTTTGCAAAGCGATTAAATTTCGGGATTTAGATTGCGTTCGATCGATTCAATTCGAGATTTTGTAAAGTCGCTCCGGCTTGGATTATTGTGCATTCATACTAAAGAAACCGGGTTTTTATCGGATTTAAAGCTGGGAGGCAGTATTTTGGGAAAAAACCCGGTTTCTGCCTCAATTGCATTCATACTAAAGAAACCGGGTTTTTATCGGATTTAAAGCTGGGAGGCAGTATTTTGGGAAAAAACCCGGTTTCTGCCTCAATTAAGTCATCTCAAATATTAATATTTAATGGGATTAATATCGGTTTTTAGAAACTATTTTTTCGAGTCTTTCGCATCCGGCTGCTGATAAACCAAATTCTTTTATTTCTGCTTTTAATGCTGGCAAACTGCCGCAGCCTGCAACGTAACCGTTGACTCGGGCTGCTACAGTGGAGTTGATAAATAGAGTTCGATCGTACATTAGATCGAATTCTTTCATCAATTCTGTTGCTTGGCGCAAGTAATATTTTTGATGGTAATCTTCTGCTAAGTAAAATGCAGTTAGCGGTTCGACTAAAGTATGAATTTCGCCAGCAGCAGCTTGTTCTGACTTGAGTTTCGATCGAGCCAATTCTGCCTGTTGTTCGTCGCAGTAAAAAACTGCATCCATATATTGTCTCGACCAAGTAGGAAGTTGTCGGGGATTGTGGCTTCTCCAGAAAATATTTAGCAATTCGGAATAAGAAAGGAGGGCGCGATCGAAATCTATTTGCACTGTTTCAATATGATTTCCTATATTATAATAATTGGGATTTTCTGTAGTCCCTCCCGCATAACCGACGCGAGTCCGCACGACACCTTCGAGAATTCCAAACTGCGCGTCGGGAGACCAAAAACAACCCAATCCAAAAGTGGCAGTATCGATATTTGGCGGTAGTTTTGCATCCATTGGTAGCAAGTTAGGCATATCTTTTGATGGTAAGGTCGATCGCGTTGCAACCATTATATAAAACTTATCTAAAATCGAGGCAGAAACCGGTTTTTTTTGCGAAACTACTGCATCCGACCTTAAATCTCAATAAAAACCCGGTTTCTTTGGTATCTGAAGGGTTTCATTCGTGGGGTGGGGGCGGGTTTATCGAGATTGTTTGTGGGTATTAAAAATGGTTGGTGAACCCGCCCCTACAGGTTATGCAGGATATTACAAAATCTCAGTTTAAAGAATTAAGATGGTTGTTCGTATCCTGCAAATATCGTTGGAGAACAGGATACTGCGAAGTTGCTAATAGCGGGTCTTTTTTCTGGGCGACTGTTTTCGCTAAAGGCAAAATCCGGTAGTTTAATTTGTTGTTTGAGTTGTAGCGCTGCACCCAAGTAGGATGGGTTTTGACCTCGGTAATTTCTGCGGTTTTCTCGGGAAATTTTTTGCGGATATTTACTTGAAAAATTACGCCTAAATCCGTGTAGGGTTTAGTTTGACCGGAAATGAAGTTTCCCAGTGAATAAATTGCTACGGCTTTGCGAGTTTTGCCGTTTTTACCGGGGAATTTAAAGATTTTGTAAGGCTGCACGACATGGGGATGGCTGCCGAGAATGATGTCGGCACCTGCTTTTAAGAGGTTTTCCACTAATTGTTTTTGTTGGCGGTTTGGCTGTCGCTGGTATTCGTCGCCGAAGTGCAGGGAAATGGCGATAATATCTGCTCCTTTTTGGCGCGCTTTGGCAATGTCTTTGACTATGTTTTTTTCGTTAATTAGGTCAACTAAGTAATCTTTGCCTTTGGGAATTGGAATGCCGTTTGTGCCGTAGGTGTAGGCAAGCATGGCGAGATAAATGTTGTTTTTCTTAACTATTAAAATTCGATCGCCCTCTGCTTTTGATGCGGCTGTTCCTGTTGAAGCGATTTTGCGATCGCGCAAATTCTCGATCGTCTTTATTGCTCCGGTTTCTCCTCTATCTAAAGCATGATTGTTGGCAGTTGTCAAGATATTAAATCCGGCTTTTTTGGCGGCATCGGCTAATTGAGGCGGTGCGTTAAATAGCGGATATCCCGCATAGCCGCCTACTGCTTCACCGGCTAACGGTGTTTCGAGATTTCCCGTTACCCAATCGCCCGTACTGAGGATGGGTTTAACTGCAGTGAAAAAGCCGTCAAAATTGTATGTTTTCTGTTTTGGATTGTAGCCCGATCGCGTTTGAGTAATGTGCATCATGATGTCGCCGACAGCAATTAGTTTTGCTTCTTTGGTTTCCGATTTAATTTCCGGCTTTGATTTGAGGGGAACAGCGGCTGCTATTGGTGCTTGACTTTCGGCGCGCTGCGTGTTATTTATTTGGGTTTGGATGCTGCCGCCCGCGATCGAAAACATCGCAATTACCGAGAGCAACCTGCGAAATTTCATAAGTTTTAATCCGTATATTTCGGCTTGTATGATATCATAACTTTATCCGTTAAACCTAAATAAATGATTAAAAAATATCTAATTATTGCCGCAATCGCCTGTGCGTTAATTGCGAGTTTCGGTGCGTTAACTTACGCTCAAAGTTCAGCAGAACGACCTTTTGAGTTTGCGTTAATTGGCGATTTGCCCTACAGCGCGGAACAGGAAGCGCAATTTCCGAATTTGATAGCAGATATCAATCGATCGCCCGCAGCTTTTGTCGTTCACGATGGCGATATTAAAAACGGTTCTAGTCCTTGCGACGATGCAACTTTCCTCAGTCGCAAGCAGTTATTTCAAAAATTTGAAATACCTTTTATTTTAGTTTATGGCGATAATGAATGGACTGACTGTCACCGCGCCAATAACGGCAGTTACGATCCGGTAGAAAGACTCGCTAAATTGCGGGAAATTTTCAGTCAAGGCAGTCAAAGTTTGGGCAAGCGTACTTTAACTATGACCCGCCAAAGCGAGAACCCGCAGTTTGCTAAATACCGCGAAAATGCTCGCTGGATTTACAACGGCATTGTATTTTTTGCAATTAATATGCCGGGAAGCAACAATAATTTCGATCGCACGCCCGAACAAGATAAAGAATATCTCGATCGCAATTCAGCTAACTTAGCTTGGATCGAAGAATGTTTTGCTTTAGCCAAGCGAAACAACAGCAAAGGAATTATGTTAATCGCTCAAGCAAATCCGGGATTTGAACTCGATCCGGCAGATAAAAGAAGGAGCGGCTACAATGATTTTATCGCAGCTTTGGAAACGGAAACGCGCAATTTTCCGGGGCAAGTTGTGTTCGTTCACGGCGATACTCACTATTTCCGCATCGACAAACCTTTACCCCGTTTTACCGACGAAACTCAAATTTTGAGGCTGAAAAATTTTACGAGAGTGGAAACTTTTGGTTCTCCTAACGTGCATTGGCTGCGGGGATTTTACGATCCAAAAGATGCTAATGTTTTTGAGTTCAAACAGCAGATAGTTCCGCAAAATTAGATATACAGCATTTTTCTGCGAGCTACAGAGAAACCCGGTTTCTTAAAGAAACCGGGTTTCTGGGGTGTTCGATCGCTCTTCAGAGAAATGTTATACTTAAAATAGACAGTATTGCGGAACAAATTTTATGACGATCGCACTTCAACGTCTCACCCTTGAAGAATTTCTGAAACTGCCAGAAACAAAACCGGCTAGCGAGTACATTGATGGCGAGATTATTCAAAAACCCATGCCAAAAACCAAACATTCTCGTCTCCAGGGGCGATTCCTGCGGGCGGTTAATGAATTAGTAGAGGAACCTAAGATAGCTTATGCTTTTCCCGAGTTGCGATGTACTTTTGACGGTCGATCGATTGTTCCAGATATCGCGGTACTGTTGTGGGAACAAATTCAATTTGATGGGGATGGCGAACCATTAGATGACATTCTAATTGCGCCCTATTGGACGATCGAAATTCTGTCGCCCCAACAAAGATCGAATCGCGTCACTAAAAAAATTATTCACTCTCTCAAACATGGCTGTCAGTTAGGATGGCTAGTCGATCCGGACGATCGATCGATTTTAGTGTTTTTTCCCAACCAGCAACCGCAATTTTGCGAAGGCAGCGATATCGTCCCCGTACCCGAAATGATTCCCTTAAATATTACTGCCGAACAGGTGTTTTGCTGGTTAAAAATGCAAGATTGACCGGTTAAATATGCGCTATGCCACACTCCGGCAGGGGTTTAAACCCCTGCCTCAAAGCACAAGTCGTCTGAAGACGATTGATACCAAATCCGAGTAAATTGTAGCGGACTAAAGTCCACACTACGAACCTTTTTTGTTATGGTAGCCGATCGAACGCGATCTTAGTCCTCTTTGAGAGCATCCCACGGGCGCGGAACACCCGTTATGAATCACAGAAACCCTTTCTCCCCCTCCCCCCTCTTCCCCTCTCCCCCTCGGTTTTCTGAGGAGGACTTTCGCTATGAGGCAGGGAATTAATTCCCTGCCGGATTGCAACGAAGCGTATCAGTCAAAAAAACGCATCAATTAATACCTCAAAAGCCAGTACCGTAACTAAGCAAGCATTTTCAACTTTACTGGAATCTCTACAATAAACTCTGTTCCCTGCCCTTCAACAGAAATGCAATCGATGTAACCCTTGTGTTTTTCGACAACTATTTCATGGGCGATCGCTAAGCCCAATCCCGTGCCTTTTCCAATCGATTTTGTAGTAAAGAATGGGTCAAATATCTTGCTTTTCACCTCTTCCTTCATGCCAGGACCGTTATCAGCAATCCGAATCGCTACAAATTTATTGTTGGCAGGCTCAATTTTTTTAGATTGGAGCAAGGTACTGATGGTAATTACTCCCCGATATCTGTAGTTTTCTAAAGCATCGATCGCGTTAGTTAAAATATTCATAAATACTTGATTTAACTGACTTGCATAACAAGTAACTAAAGGCAGGATATCGTAATTTTTAATCACCTCGATCGCCGGTCGATCGCCCCGTGCATTTAACCGATGCTGCAAAATCATCAGTGCGTTGTCAATTCCTTCGCAGATATTTACAGCCTTGAGGGCTTTTTCGTCCAGTCTGGAAAAGTTTCTCAGCGAGAGGACAATCTGCCGGATGCGATCGGCTCCTACTTGCATCGAATCCATCAGTTTTGGGAAATCTTTTAGCAGATAATCTAACTCTATTTCTTCGAGCGCACCTGCAATTTCTGGTGCGGGTTTCGGGTAATTCTTTTGGTAAATCTCGATCAGATCTACCAATTCTTGGAAGTAGCGGCGCGCCGGAGTAATATTACCGTAAATAAAGCTGATGGGATTGTTAATTTCGTGGGCGACACCGGCTACCATTTGCCCCAGCGATGACAGTTTTTCAGTTTGAATTAATTGAGCTTGAGTGCGTTTTAGTTCTGCTAGTGCTTGTTCTAGCTGTTGCGACTTTTCTCGATCGCGCGCTTGGGCAAGTTTGCGATCGCTAATGTCTGTCAGGCGCACTAGATTCATTTTCTTGCCACCTACAGAAATTTGCTTGACGCCTAAATTACCCCAAAATAATTTACCTTTTTTGGTCGCATATTCAACCTCCCCACTCCAAAAGCCCTTGCAATTAATCTCTTCCCCAATCGCACTGCATTCTTCTGGAGTAAAACGCTGTTTTTGCAGGCTCTGTCCTTCTATATCTAGCAATTCATCTTTGCTGCTTGATTCAAACATTTCTACAGCACGCTGATTGCAGTCGGCTATGCGACCAGTTTCACGATTTACTAAAAAAATTGCATCGGCTGATTGGTTAAATAACGATTCAAATAACTCTTTTTGCTGGGCGAGTTGCTGAGTTAAATCGCGCAGGTGCAGGTGCGTTTTGATGCGGGCTAAAACCTCCGGCAGTTGGATCGGCTTGCTGATGTAATCCACAGCCCCCAGTTCCAATCCTTTGATTTTATAGTTGGGAGAAGCAGCATCATCAACTGCCGTCATAAACATTACTGGAATGTCTCTGGTTGACGGTGAATTTTTTAGGAGGCGGCAGGTTTCAAAACCGTCCATTTCTGGCATCACGACATCCAACAAAATAATATCTGGCTTTGTTGTTTCCAGAAGTTTCATTGCTTGGAGGCCGCTTTTAGCAACTCGCACCTCAAACTCGGACTCTCTCAAAAAATCCGAAATTAATTTAAGGTTCGTACTGGTATCGTCTACTACCAGAATTTGCTGTTTTTTCCGATCGTTTTTTCCAGCCAGATCGACTTTAGATAAGTTTCCCTGTAAATTTGATTCCTTGTTAGATTCTCGTTCCAGCATTTGCAGACCATGTATAATTATTCAATTTTTTTGACTTTCATAATATTGACGATCGCGAACTTTGACGATCGCATACTTCTACTGTCAACAGTCAAACGATTTTCGATTTTTGATTTTCAATTAGGGATTGAATATTTGAGATTGTCAACTGTCAACTGTCAACTGTCAACTGTCAAGAGCGATCGATTAAGCGGACAATTGATTCATATTCAAAATCTTCGGACAGTTCCCGAACCCTGGTAGCAAAGCAACTGTATTCGGGCTTTAATTGCATCAGTCGATCGACTTCTCGCTCGACTGTTTCTACACTACCGCCTTTAGCTGCTTCATACAAGGTTAGCAATTCCTCTGTCGGCGGTATTACCATTGCCTCTAGCCCAGAATTGAGTCCTGCAGCCTGCCTCAAGTTGTCCTCCGAGCCTTCTGGTTGGAAAATCCACGACAAGTTTAAATAAGTCTTGATTTTGTCGAGCAAGTCTGCTACCACAATTGGTTTCGCAAGGAAATCGTTGCACCCACAATCCAAACAATGCTGTCGGTCGCTGTTAAAGACACTGGCAGAAACGGCGATAATAATTGTACTTTGAAACTGAGGTAATTGGCGCAGTTGCCGGATCGCGGTGAAACCGTCCATCCCCGGCATGATTAAGTCGCACAAAATTAAATCCGGTTGAAATTCGACCGCTTTTTCTAAACCTTCTTGTCCGTTGGCTGCTTCCAAAAGTTCAAAGCCTAGATTCTCCAGTAAATTAACTATTGCTCCCCGATTTTCCGGCAGATCGTCAACTACGAGAATTTTTTGTTTTTTGCCTTGATATCCTACGATATTATCGGTCGATCGCGCGGGGGTTGAGTCGATCGAACCTGCAACGGCGGGAACTTCTAAATCGAACCAAAATTTACTGCCAACTTCAGAATTGCTTTCTACAAAAATTTTACTTTCCATTAAAGCGATGAGTTTTTGAGTAATTGACAATCCCAGCCCGGTGCCTTCGCTGCGGCGAGAAATATCTCCGACTTGCTCGAAGGGTAAAAAGATTTTTTCCAAATATTCTGGAGGTATGCCGCAGCCCGTATCTTCTATGTGAAAGCAAATCTTGGTAATCGGTAATTGGGAATTGGGAATTGGTAATTGCTGTTGTTGCTCGTTACCTATTACCTCTACTTTGAAAGTGACGCTGCCGGAGTCGGTAAATTTTACAGCATTGGAAAGAATGTTGATTAAAACTTGGCGCAGTCGCTTTTCATCTGCATAAATTCTCTGTGGCAGAGGAGTAAGAGCGTTGTAAGTAAACTGAATTGATTTTTGTTCGGCTTTGAGGCGGAAAATTTCGGAAACGCCTTGCAGCAATGCGGAAAAATCAAACATTTCCGGGTAAATTTCGAGTTTGTTGGCTTCGATTTGAGACAAACTTAAAATATCATTAATCAGCGTCAGTAAATGTTGGCTGCACTGGTAGATAATATCCAACCCTTCGAGTTGTTTGGCGGTGCAATTTGAGCCGCGCTGCAAGATTTGCGCGTAGCCCATAATCCCGTTGAGGGGAGTGCGCAACTCGTGGCTCATATTTGCCAGAAATTGACTTTTAGCGCGGTTGGCTGCTTCTGCTGTTTCTTTTGCTTGTTGGAGTTGTACGGCTTGCTGTTGGGTTTCTGCGAGCAATTTGGCTTGCTGCAAAGCGACTCCCAACTGAATGCCAATCTGAACTACTGTATTGATTTCTCCCTGCGCCCAATGGCGGGAATGTGAATTTTGATAGCAAGCGAGCAATCCCCAAAGCTTACCGCAGCAATAGATGGGAACAATGATGTAGGCTCGGGCTTGAAATGTTTCTAAGAGATTGATGTAGCAAAGGGTAAAATTCGATCGGTAGATGTCAGAGCTAACTCGATAATTGATGTCTTTGCTGTAGATACCGCCCTTAGTTTCGCGGATAAAACTATCTGCAATGGGTGCGGGGCAACCTCTTGCCATTGTTGTTATCACATTGCAAACAGGGTAGTTTGTAAATTGTGTTTCCCCAGCATTCTCCTCAAAGTTATCCTCCGATCGCGCTATCAATGGAGTCCAACCATATGCTACTGACTCGGCAACAAATTGCCCGCTCCAATCGGGATTGAACTGATAAACGGCAGTGCGATCGCATTCCATAACTTGCCGCATTTCTGCTGTCGTAACCGAGAATATTGTGTTAATATCCAGGGTTTGGCGCATCCGCCCGATGACAGTCGCGATTGCTTTTTCCTGTTGTGCTTTTGCTTGCAAAGCTGCTTCTGCCCGTTTGCGATCGCTAACATCTCGCAAGCCAATTAAAGAAGCTGGTTTACCCAACCATTGAATGGGAGTTGACTTGATTTCCGCAATGCAAATTTCCCCGTTAAATCGAATTAACTCTAATTCTGCCGTTTCTTGTAATGGAATTTTCCATTGATAGTTAAGCAAGCTTTCTCGACCTAAATTTAACATCTGTTCGGCTGCTGGATTGGCAAACAAAATGTTACCTTCGCCGTCTAAAATCGTGATGCCATCTAAGCTGTGGGTAAAAATCCCGTTAAGCTGCGCTTCGCTGTCTCGCAAGGCCGCTTCTGCTCGTTTTCGATCGGTAATATCTTGACCGATACCAACCATTGAACCGTCGGGCAAGCGAATATTTGCCCAAGAGGTTTCCATAATTTGACCGCTGCGATTGACGAGCGTAAAATCTCGCCAGGTGCCATCACTGCTCATCATGAAATCCACAACAGCAGTACGGTAGTCCGAGTCTGGATAGCACTCTGCTAGAATTTCAATCCCTTGTTGGATTTCTGCTAGCGACCAACCGATTCCCCGCTCGAAGGCAGGATTAATTAGTTGGATTTCAGCGCTAGCATTGTAGAAGCACAACATGACTGGCAGGCGGTCAAAAATAGTTTGCAGGATTTCCTTTTGTTGTGTGAGGGCAAGTTCGGCGGATTTGCGATCGGTAATATCGCGTCCCACAAATTGCACTTCAATTAAGTTACCTCGCTCGTCAAATAATCCCCGATCGACCCATTGCGTCCAGCGTACTTCACCAGCAACAATTACTCGATGTTCGATCGAAACTAAAGGATTTTCCAAACAGATGGAGTTGACAAGTCGATCGACTCGTTCGCGGTCTTCTTCAAAAACGGGCGGTTTGTAGCGGTTGCCGGTAATGTGCGATCGCGCGACTCCAAAATATTTGCAGTAGGCTTCGTTGACAAAGGTAATCGTACTGTCTGGTAAATAGCGACCGATTAAATCTGTCTGATATTCCACGATCGCCAGGTAGCGCTGTTCGCTGTCTCGCAAAGCTGCTTCTGCTAGTTTTTTCTCGCTGATATCCTTCATAAAACAGTAATGGCCGACGAGGTTCTGCGCGCCGTCGCAAACTGTCACCATGAAAACTTGCTTGTAAAAGATCGAACCGTCTTTGCGAACGCCTCTGGCTTGGGCTTCAACTTTACCGACTGCGAGCATTTCTTGATAGGCTGCGACCATTTTTTCGCAATCGTCGGGATGCACCGTGCGCGGCCATTCCATGCCGATCATTTCTTCGGGTTGATAGCCAGTTATGGCTGCATAAGCTTTGTTAACAGCAACGTAACGTCCTTGCGCATCGAGGCGCGAGATGCCTTCTACAGCATTTTCCAAGGCGGCAGTTAGTTCGCGGATATTTTGCTCTTTTCGCTTGCGATCGCTGATATCGCGCAAAATGGTAGTAAAGATTTGTTCGCCGTTAATTTCCAGCTTAGAAATAGAGGCTTCAGCAGGAAATTCTGTACCGTCTTTGCGGCGTCCGAAAACCTCGCTGCGCTTGCCCATCCGCCGCGCTTGACCGACAGATTCAGCAAAGAAATTAACGTGCTGGCGGTGAATTTCTCTGACACCTGCTGGCAAGAGTAAATCGAGAGGTTGACCTAAAACTTCATCAGCTTTGTAACCAAAAATCTGTTCTGCCCCCTGGTTGAACAGGGTGATGCGCTGGGATTCGTCTGCTGCAATAATCGCATCGCTAGCAATTTCGAGAATGCCTGCAAATCGAGCTTGAGATGCTTGCAAGGCTTGTTCTGCTTGTTTTTGCCGGAGCGGGGAAATTAACTGAGCGGTAACAGCATTAACTAGCTCGATCGCCTGCGGTGCTTTGCCACTGGGCTGGCGATTAAAGAATAGCAAAACAGCCAAAACTTCGTGGTTTTTACTGTCAACAATCGGCACCCCAAAAGCTGCTTTCAATCCCGCGCTTGCCACCAGTCGCGTTCTGCAAAAAAGCGAGTCTGAAGCGCGGGAAACATCAGCAATCCATTCGGGTTGGCGGGATAAAAAAATTCGTCCCGGCAGTCCCATACCGGAAGCAAATGTCATGGTTTGGCTTGCCTCCAGCAGTTCTTGAAAATTGTTCTCGGCAGCGCACCAATTAGAACTGCATTTTAACTTTTCACCCTCGGGAATCCAAACTTCTGCAAAATCCCAGCCGATCTGCTGGCAAATTAATTCTAGAATGTTTGATAAAGCTCGATCGATATTTTCGGCGGAATTGATGGCTTGAGTTGTCGAGAGTAACAGGCGAGTTTCATCCAGTGCGATTTTTTTGTCGCTAATATCGCGAGCTACCCAAATAACAGAGTTATCTGGCAGCGGCGAAACTGTAGCAGCCAACCAAATCTGTCGGTCGTTAATGTTAGCGCAACAGTCAAATTTGATGATTTCTTGGGTTGCCAGTGCCTCTCGCACTGGCGCAAACCAAGTTTCCTGGGTGTCCTCTTGAAAAAATTGTTCGACGATTGAGATGGTTGTATGAATATCCTCGACCTGCCAATCGATCGCCTTGGTCGGTATAATTTGGATGCTTTTTTGACTGTCGATGATGAGAACTATATCGGCGATCGAGTCTAAGATAGTATAAACTTGCTGGATAGAACTTTTGAGCTTTTCTTCGAGCAACTGATGCTCGGCAATTTCCTGTCGCAGTCGGTCATTTAGCAGCTTTAATTCGTCGGTATTTTGGGCGATCGTTTGCTGAAATACTTCTAAAGTATTGTTCCTTTCCTCAGGATACAGGGCCGAAAGGAGGCTGCTTTGGGTGACAATTCCCGCTAGGTTTCCCCGATCGTCTACAACAGGCAAATGGTCGATCTGGGAGGAACGCATCAGGCTCAATGCTGAGAAGATATCCGCCTCTTGGCACGCGGAAAGGGTGATTAAATCTCGCGCCATCACCTCTGCAAGTGTCACTCCTTGCAGGGACATTTCGCTAGCAAAGATTCTCACAGCATCGCTTTCTGTAAAAATACCGAGTAATTTATGCCCTTGGGCGATCGGGGTATAAGTGCTGCGATGGATCGCCATCGCGGCGATCGCTTCTGCAACTAGGGCATCTGGGGGCATCACTAAAGGATGCTGGTCTACGGCTTGTTTGAGTAAGGTTTTGGGGTCAAATGTCGTTTGTTGCATTCGAGTCAGGATGTCAGGGATCGGCGTTCGATTTAATATTTTAATTAATTTTATTGTTAGCAAACTGATGATATTATATTGTAATACAAATAACTAAATATGTACGTTCGACACAAATCAGTACCGCTACTTATAATATAAATAACCAAAGATCAAAACCCAACATAAATCGGTACCAGAATTTTAAAGGTTCGCGATCGGGGAAGAAGGAAGAGGGGGAGAGGAGAAGTTCTGAGTTTTAAGTTTTGAGTTGTGAATTAAGAACTGTCTTTAACTCAAAACTCAAAATTCACAACTCAAAACTCCTTAACAAACTATAAATATCGATCGAGCAAATTGACAATTGCTTGATACTCAAAATCTTCCTAATCCCACTGTGCCGACAATTTGCAGCACGAAGGGAACAATCAGGACTTTTCTGAGAGGGAATTTCCCAGCAACTCTGGTAACTAAGTTGGACAAAGTAGAAATTTTCATAGCAGCAAGGAGGTTGTATTGCTGGCATCGTAATTGATAATTGGCTGTTGCTAACTGATAATCGGTAAAACCTATGTCCGGGAAATGTTCTGTAGGGGCGGGTTCCGCCAACAATAACAGTCAATCATTGACACTCTCTTAAGCCCGCCCCCACCCGACGGTAAATTTTATTTGTTTTTTTGAGGTAGATCGAAATTGGGATTCCTGTGAATTATTGGCGGTGGGGGGCGGGTTTTTGAGATTGTTTGTATTTGCAATATTTGGTTGGCAGAACCCGCCCCTACAGGGTTATCGTACCAATAGGAAATTTGTTATTTACGCCACCTGTCAAATTGGTCTTCGGAACAGCCGTTAATATATTGATTGTTCACCCAACCATCAAGGCTTGTAAAAGTTTCATTAGGATAATTCCCGTGAGTTAGAGCAGCAATTTTTACCCAATTTCCCTGACGGCTGACAGCCCGAACTCCATCTCCTCTTTTCAGTTTAGCAACAACTGGGTATTGCTGGCCCGGACCTTTGCGAATGTTAACCGTACCGCTTTTAATGTTAATAAAAGAGCATACAGTTTGCTTTTTGAGAGCTTCTACTTGGTCCGGTGCCAAAGTTTGCTGCTTGCCGAAAACAGGAAAGCTGTAAAGCGAAAAACTAAAAGTTGCGATCGCTGCTGCAATAAAGAAAGCTTTTGATTGACTAAAACTGAGCATCTACTTAATTTCCTTGGTTTGAAAGGACTGAAGTCCTCACTACGAACTTTTATTTTATCAGAAATCATCGACGATCTCGAGTCCCCGACGCTCGCACTACAACTCTCAACTCAAAATTCAAAACTCAAAACTCAAAACTCCCGAACAACTATCAACTATTTACAGATGCAAACCATTCGGTAATACCTCGGGCTATCGCCTCGCCTAATCTCTTCTGTTCTGCTGGATTCGCAATCCATTCAAACTCTTCGGGATTGATAGTAAATCCCAATTCAATTAATACAGATGGAGCAACTGCAGGACGAGTCATAGCTAGATTGTTCCAGAATACACCATAGCTGGGACGGTTGAGTTTTGTCACTAAATAATTGTGTAAAAACACTGCCAAACTGTGCGCTTGCGGGTGAAACCAAAAAGTGCCGACGCCTTTAGTATTCATCGCATCGCCGTTATCTGGCAAAGCATTGTAGTGAAGGGAAATTGCGATCGCGGGTTCTTCTTTTTGAATCATTGCTACTCTCGGCGGTAAATCCAAATCGACATCTTCTTCTCTGGTCATTACCACAGTTGCCCCGCGATTTACCAACTCATCTCGCACCAATTTCGACACAGTTAAAGCTAAAGTTTTTTCTCTAACTCCCGTCGGACTCACAGCACCTAAATCGTTCGGTCCGCCGTGTCCCGGATCGATGAGAATTTTAATTCCAGACAGCGGTTTTGCTTGGGAATTCGGCATCGCGCTGGTATTCGCCGGTGGGTGTTTTAAAGACAAAACTAAAGTCGTACCCTCGTATCTCAATTTATAGCCCCACTGCTGGGCTGATTTCAGATGGAATGTATATTGTACTTGCAGCGGCGATACTTGCTGCCAGGCCAAACGCGCAATTACCGGGTCATCGTCGAGGCGAATAATGTCAGTTTGAGCGGTGGTATTGTGCAGCGTTAAAGTAAAAGTTCGTTCTCCTTCTTGTATCGTAACTGGCACGGGTATTTCTAAGGGAAATAACACCTCAGTCCAGCCGGGAACTTGGCGCGATCGAGCGCTGCGAATAATCGATCGGGGCGGCACGGCATCCTTGACAATTTGCACTTCTGAAGCTTTAATCCAAGCACCGTAATCGAGCCTCAACCATTCTCCCTCGCGCCCGATAACTGTTGCTCTAGTTCCCTTCGGTAGCGGTGTCATTCGCGAAAAATCCGTACTCGCGCCGGTTCTAGCAACACCCGGATCGGCCGTTATTTCTGCTACTTCCAAATCTGCCGGAGATAGAATCGAAATCCTGCCGGTACCTTGTTCGGAAATCGCGCGATCGTTCATTGTCAGTTCAAATACAGGAAATCCCAAATCAACTGTTTTTCCCTGAGACTCATCTGTCACCCCTAACGAGGAAGAAGATGCTTCTCCCCCCCTTGCTAAGGGGGGGTTGGGGGGGGTCTTCGCACATCCTTGATACTGTTCGATACTGCTTTTTTCTAGCAGGGAAGTTTCGCCTAAAAGTACGGATTTGTTGTCGGGTAGTTGGACTTGCGATCGAGCTTTTAAAGGAATTGTAACGCCCGCTAATTTTACCGAAACTGTAGCATTGGCAGGGGCGATCGCGCCAAAACAAATATATTCCCCCGGCAAACTCGCGACATCAACTTTTGGCATCAGGGAATCTTTAGCAAAAGCCAAATCTGATGGTATTTCCGGTCGATCGGACTGGCGAGTTACCCTAATTGTAACTTCCCGATTTTCGTGGCGGAACGTAAAGATATTTACTCCCATTTGTAGCGGCAAACTCGGGGCAAAATGACCGGATGCAGTGCGCGAAATCCGGCTGCCATTTACCGAAACATCGCCCGCAGGCGGTGCAGTACCGATGAAAAAGATGCGATCGGCCGTAGTTTGGTGGTTGGCGGGAGGATAAGCAATAAACAAAGGTTGAGCTGCCACAGCGATAGAGGAGATCGCAATTATTATCCCAAACACAAACAATGCGAAAAATTTTCTCATTTTCAATAATAAATTCCAGGAAAAGTCGATCGTTATAAGTGCGAGTGTGCCCGCTCGCGATCGTCGATTAGTTATTAGTGCGAGCGTCAGAGTTCGCGATCGATTGACAGTCGATCGTTGACAGTCGATCGATTGATAGTCGATCGATTGATAGTTGTCACGATCGAAGGAGCTAGGAGTCAGAATATTTATACAATAGCAGAGATAGGGACGCGCTAGGACCTGTAGGTGTTAACTTAACTTAAAACGCAGTTACGGAATGCTGTTTAACCACGGGATCTAGATCCCCCCTAGCCCCCCTTAAAAAAGTAGGGACTGGATGCATAGCCCTCCTTTTTTAAGAGGGGGACCGGATTCCTAGTCCCACTTAAAAAGGAGGGCGGATTTAAAACGATCGCCTTTTTTACGTATTTTTGCTAGTGTAATTTTAAATTAGGAAAATGCTAAAATAATTTAGCGTCTTGGGTTTGAGGAAAAACTCAGTAAGCTGATAATATTATTCACAATAATTATACCATGAAAAATAATTTTTTGCTTTTGGTTTTAGGGACGATCTCCCTTTTAGGATTGCCCGGTTGCTTGGCATACACCATTAGTCCCCCAGTAACAACTACTCCGACAGCAGCAAGCCCGATCGGAACCTCCATCAACATCGGCAGTTCAACCAGCACAGTGGCTCTCATTCAGGTTTTAGCAAAAAATTATGAATCTACCTCCAAAAACACCAAAATTAACCAGTTAGAACCGGGACAATCCGAAAACGCGATCGCGGGAGTCAAACAACAAATCATCGATGTTGCGGCCGTTTCTAAAACATTAACGCCAGAAGAGAATGATGGCACTTTAGAGTTTCGCGAGATCGCCCGAGATGCCCTTTTAGTTGCTACTCATCCCAGCGTCACAGGAGTTAAAAACCTGACAACTCAAGACCTCAAAGACATTTACAGCGGCACCTTAACTAACTGGAAAGAACTGGGCGGACCAGATGCTAAAATTTTGGTACTCGATCGCCCCGAAGATGAATCTGCCAAGCGCCTCCTCCGCAAACATTATTTGGGAACAGATTTGCCAAATGCGCCGGAGGCAGTAGTATTCCGCAAAGAAGGAGAATTGATCGGCGCAATTCAAAGCACTCCTCACAGCATCGGCGCTTTTTCTCTGGCTTACGCAGTTTCCCACAACCTACCCGTGAACCGTCTCAGTCTCGACAATATCGAACCGACACCGGCTAATGTTAAGGCTGGCAAATATCCGATGGTACGCACGATCGGAATTATCTGGCACAAAAACCCTTCTAAGTCGGCTCTAGAGATGATTAACTACATTTTTAGCCCGTCAGGAACCAAAGTTTTAGAACAGTCTGGGTTTGTGGTTACTCAGTAACATCAACTCAATCTAAAACGCAGCGATTTTCTCGGTGGACAAGGATATTTTAGGGAGATAAAAATCGGATTTCCAGCTAGTTAGACGTGGCAATCGAGGATTAGTTTAATCCTCATAATTGATTGTCGATAGATACCGCTCGTCTCTTAAAGTAGATATATCACTCAGCTTCAGATCTATGCAACTCCCAATTTCAATCAAGCTGTTGTCCCCATTGTTGCTGGCATTCCTGAGCTTATGGACTTTTGCCACCCTGGGATTTGGTTACTTTGCTAGAAAAAACTTAGAACAAACGGCTCAACAAGAGATAGCCGATCTGGCTACTTTACTGGAACAAGATTTAAAGCAGAAGCAAGAATTGCTCTACTTCAAAGCTCGTTGGGTGAGCGAGGACAGGGATGTAATTAGAGCTGTAGCTGCGGGCGATCGCGAGTTATTGCTCCGGACCATCTTACCGATTCAGGCATCATTAAAACTGGATCTGATCCGAATTATTGACCCAAATAGTCAAGTCTTGGTTTCTTCGCAGCAGGGTTCCCTAACGCAGGCAATATTGGACGATGCTGCCATCAATCGTGCCGCGAGTGCGGGACTGGATTTATCTGGCATAGTGCTAGCAGAAAAAGGGGCAATACCTTCTTTAGTGGGTTCGATTTCCATCAAATCCCCCGCAAAAATTCTGGCTGGCTTGGTTGTGGGAAATGCTATTGATGCCGCAGTTCTCAAGCAAATTCGCGGCAACACATCCATGCACTTGATTGCCTTTGAGGGAGATCGGGCAACAGTCTCTACCTTAGAGTTTAATCTCGATCGCACCTGGCAATTACCCCAGCCAGAATCTTTGCCGAGAGTAAGAGAAATTGCCGGGGAAAACTACTTGATGAAAACGATCGAAATAGCAGGATTCGATCGCACAACTCTCAAAATCGCCGTACTCAAATCTGCCAAAGAAACCGAACAAGCACAACAGCGATTGTTGCTCGCGGTAGGCGGCTTCGGGCTGTTAGGAAGTTGCCTAATTACTGGGGTAACGCTTTGGGGTTTTCGGATGACGCAATCCCTCAGCCGTCGCATTCAAAATCTGACTCAGGCAACCCAAGAATTAGCCCAAGGTGACTTAAGCATTCACATTCCAGTAAATAACGAAGATGAAGTGGGAATTCTGGCACAAGGATTCAATGTCATGACCGAAAAGCTGACTGCGCGCGAGCGAGAATTGGGCGAACGAATGCAGCAATTAGAAAGCACTCTTAAAGAATTGCATCGCACTCAAAGTCAGATGGTGCAGAGTGAAAAAATGTCAGCATTGGGACAAATGGTAGCGGGCATCGCCCATGAAATTAACAACCCAGTTAGCTTTATTCACGGCAACATATTATACGTTAATAACTATACAAAACTACTGCTACAATTGCTCGATTCCTACCAGAAACACTATCCCGAGCCACCCGAATCTTTGCAAGCAGAAATTGATGATGCTGATTTGCCGTTTATCAATGAAGACCTCAACAAAGTGCTGCATTCAATACAAGTAGGGTCCGATCGCATTCGGGAAATTGTAGTTTCCCTGCAAAATTTTTCCCAATTGGATCGAGCAGAATTGAAGTTTGTCAACCTGCATGAAGGAATTGATAACACATTAATGATTTTGCAACACCGGATCAAAGCCACAGAAAAGCGTCCGGCTATTGAAATTGTGAAACAATACGGCGCATTACCGAAGGTAGAATGCTATGCCGGACAACTCAACCAAGTGTTTATGAACTTGCTAGTAAATGCCATAGACGCCTTAGAAGAAAGCAATCGAGGACGCAGTTTCGATGCCATATCCGCCAACCCAAACACGATTTGCATTAGTACCTTGCAAACCGCACCGAACCAGGTGCAGATAGTATTTGCCGATAATGGTCTGGGCATTCCAGATAAAGTTCGATCGCGCCTATTTGACCCTTTTTTCACCACCAAGCCCGTAGGTAAAGGAACGGGGTTAGGCTTATCGATTAGCTATCAGATAGTAACTGAAAAACATGGTGGCAAATTATGGTGCGATTCTGCGCCTAACCAAGGCACAAAATTTATTATTGAGCTGCCAATATCTGGCGAGCGTCATGTGAAGTAGGAACAGACTTGTTTGGTGTCAACTTGACAATTCGCCAGTCTCACCGTCCGACAGGGAATTAATTCCGTCTCATAGCGAAAGTCCTCTTGCATAGGACTAATACCTAATCCGGGTTACGATTTCCCCTTTATTTCTTAAACCCGCGCAGGGTTTTATTTGTAATGATTCAGACTTTTTGAATGCCATTTCATTAAAGTGGACTAAATTCATAGTCGTCTTTAAACGACGGGTGTTATTAACAACTTGCCAGTAGTAGGCAATTGCTAATCTGTTATTGTTGTTAGCCATAATTCCTGTAGGGGCGGGTTCGCCAACAATATTTGACTCCCACAAACAATATTGATAAACCCGCCCCCACCCCACCAATAACCTACATGAACCTTAATTTCAATATCAGGCAAAAAATGTACTTGGAGATTTATCGTTGGGTGGGGGCGGGTTTTTGAGATTGTCGATTGTGAACCGATATAGTTGGCGAACCCGCCCCTACAATAGCGATCGATCGGATATAAATTTACAAGAATCTTACAAGAATCGCGTTCGATCGACACAGATTAATAATTAAAAACTTCGCGATCGACTATCAACTATCAACTATCAACTGTAAGGTGCGTCGCTTGAGAATTGTCGATTTTTTTTTGATTGTTGGTAGCGACGCACCCTACGTCAACTCTCAACTATTACTCCTTCAATCTCCTCATCTGTCAACTCGTATAAATCGCGCAACTTCTGCAATTTATCGGCATCCGGCTGCCAAAAACCCCGCCCGTTAGCCTCCAACATTCTGCCGACAATATTGCGAAAAGCTTCAGGATTTGCCTCGCGCAATTTCTGCGCCATTTCCCCATCCAAAGCATAAGTATCCGCAGCTTGTTCGTAAACCCAACGGTCAGTAAAATCAGCAGTTCCGCCCCAACCAATTAACGCCGTCATCCGCTGGGAAATTTCATAGGCACCGCCCGAACCTTGATTTGCCATCGCGTTTGCCCATTTAGGATTTAGCAACTTGGTGCGGTATTCCAAACGCAGCAAATCATCTAAATTGCGGGGAGTTGTATCTTTAGAAAAACTTTCCACAAAACTGGTATTGACTTTTTTACCGCGCTGCAATTCCGCCGCCTTTTTCAAACCGCCAGTATTCGCATAATACTCTTGAATATCAGTCAAACCGTATTCGATCGAATCAATTTCTTGAATAATGCGATCGCACCCTTGCAACAACTGATTTAAAACCTCCGGCCTCGCTTCCCCCCGATCCTTTCTCCCGTAACTGAAAACATTGCGGCTTTCCCAAGTTTTCCCCAACTCATCGCCAGAATCCCAACTGCCATCAACCACCCTATCGTTAACCAAAGAACCAAAATCCCCAGCCGGATTGGAAAACAACCTTGCCGCGCAATTACCTACACCTTTAGCCTGCAAAATCAAAGCGTGTTTGCGAATAAAATTCTCCGATTCCGGTTCGTCAGCAGCAGCAGCCCGCACAAACAAATCGTCCAACAACTCAATAATATTCGCAAAACTATCGCGGAAAATTCCCGACAGATTTCCCAACACATCAATGCGGGGATGGCCGACATCAACTAAAGGTTTTAACTCGTAGCGCACGATCCGCCCAGTACCTTCTTTAACGGGTTCCGCCCCCACCAATTCCAACAGAATTCCGATCGATTCGCCCCTTGTTTTAATCGCATCCAAACCCCACAACATCACCGCCACAGTCTCGGGATATTTACCCTGTTCCTCAAGATGTTTCTGAATAATTTTCCGAGCAATTTCCCGCCCCCTTTCAAAAGCAGCAGGAGAAGGCATCCGATAAGGATCTAAAGCATGAATATTCCTGCCAGTAGGCAACACCCCAGCCCCATCCCGCAACAAATCTCCACCGGGCGCAGGCAAAATGTATTCCCCATTCAAACCCCGCAACAGATTAGTCAACTCATCCCCAGTTTGCAACAACAAATCCCTAACTACCAACCCCTCCTCAAAAACCCCATCAAACCCCTCTCTTTCTCCATCTTTGCGTCCTTCGCGCCTTCGCGGTTCATTTTCCTCAAAAACTAATTGCCGCAGCTTTTCGCCCAACAATTTCTCCCCAAAATAAGCCTCAAGATAAGCCAGCATTTCATCAGAATTAGGAGGTTCGCCCAGCACGTGCAAACCCGAAGAAAACAAACGAGATTCCACTACTTGCAAATATTCGTACAGCTTCACCAAATAGCGGTTAAAAGCATCATTGCTGAACATTCGCACGGTTTCAAAACTAAAAGCAATGCCCAACTTGCGAGCATCCTCAAACGGACAATCGACCTCCAAACCGCTATCTAAAATTTTCTGGCAAATCGCTTCTTTCAGCAGGTAATTTTTTTCAGTATCTTCGCGATACTCTGAAATTAAATCGCGCAAAGCCATCAATTCTTTGTACAAGCCAGCGCGACCGTAAGGCGGCACGTTGTGAGAAATCAAAACACCGTAACCGCGCCTTTTTGCTAGCATCGATTCCGAAGGATTGTTGGCTGCGTAGATATAAAGATTCGGCAAATTTCCCAACAAAATATCCGACCAAGAATAGCCTGTATTTCCCAGAGGCGAACCGGGCAACCATTCCACCGTACCGTGCATTCCAAAATGCACGACAGCATCAGCTTGAAAATCATTTTGCAGCCACTTGTAAAAAGCAGCGTATTGAGGGTGAGGAGTCATATCTCGATCGAACATCAGCCGCATCGGATCGCCTGCAATTCCCAGCGGCGGCTGCACCCCGATCCAAACATTCCCCAATTGAATGCCGCCAATTAGAAACTCATCACCATCGGTTTTAATCCCCGTGCCAGTCAAAGATTTCCACTGTTTTTCAATGCGGCTTGCTGACAAATATCCCAGCCATTTCTCCAGAGTTTGAACGTTAACAGTATTGGGGTGAATTTCCGCCGCCTTGCCTGCATCGGCGCTTGCTTCATCCGCCTCTTTCACCCTGCGAATCAACTCCTCACCATCAGGCGGAATTTCCCCAATGTCGTAACCCGCAGCTTGCATTTCCCGCAACAAATTTAGCAGCGATTTCGGTACGTTTAATAAAGCAGCGGTACCCGCCGCACCGTAGCCGGGAGGAAAGCCGTATAAAATAATGGCAATTTTGCGTTTTGATGGCGGAGTTTGCCGCAGCTTCACCCAATTTTTAATTCTACTTGTCAGGCGTTTCGCGCGATCGGGCACTAGATAAATATCTTCACCAACCAAACCGCCGAGGGGAACGGGGTCGATCGCGCCATCTAACTCGGGTAAAGCATATAATACCACACTTTGCAAACCTCCAATTCCCTGACGGGTCCAAGAATGGATATCTTGAATTAGCAGAGGAGCCGAAACAAAATAAGGTACATTTTTAGCAGCTAAAATTTTCTTTGCAACTTCTACTTGTCGCCCGCCTTCCATCGAACCTGCAGGGCCGCCAACTAAAGGAAAGCCAATCGTCGAAACAATTGCATCAACTTCTACAGCATCGGGAGACAGCGAAGGAGTTTCGATATTTCCGGCTTTTCTCTGCGCGGTTTCAGCAGCAGTTGTCATCCAATCCCGTACCGCGACATGGCCTTCAACGCCATTGATAAAAATTGGCACGGGGATAATTCCGGCAGCTTCAAAATAGCGGATTAATTGAGGAATGTAAGGCTGTTTGGTGATGACGTGCTTGCGGTACAGCAAAATGCCCGCGATCGGATATTTTTCTCTGTCTGATTTTTGTAACCAATTGGTGACAAATTTTGCAGTTCCCGCATCTTTTCCGTTTCCAGCAATTCGATTTTTGCCAAAATACCAATCCAAATAATGCCGGGGCGACTCAAAATAACCGTTAGAATCGGGATGCAACAACCCCATGTTTGGTGTTTCTACGGGCGGCGGAATTTCCCCAACTTTCAGTCCCAAATACTTTTCGGCAAGTGTCCAAAACATCGAGACAACATTATCCGCACCGCCCGCATTCCAGTAACCGTAAACTATCAGCCAGTTGCGCAAATCTTGAACTTTTTGCACCGGAATGTATTTCAATAATTTCGGTCCAACTTTCAAAAAACTGATGTATCCGGCTAGCTTATCTTCTTCTCGCCCGTTGCTGAATTTATCCAGAATAAATTTAATCGGCTTCGGCATACCTTTCGGTTTGTCGCCAATTTTAAAAGCGCCGATTTGAGTGAGACTCATCAATTCCAAAGCCGACTCAAAAACCAAGCGCACGGGAATATTTTGCACCCTTTCCCGCAGCCAGATTACCGCATCGTAATCGAACAGCAAACTGCCGAAAAAAACATCAGCATTCGAGAGGGCTGCAGCTACAGTATCGGGTTCATCTGTTAGGGCGCGATCGCTAAAAACCCGTATTTCCAATTCCTGACAGCCAGAAACAGCCAACTCGGCCGCTTTGCGGTACAAATCGGCGTTGAAAGATTCAAACCCTGCAATTAAGACAATCCGTTTCACAGCCAGACCTCGAAATCTTTAGTTAATTATAGCCTGTTGTAATTTGTGTTTTAACGTTTGATGTTGTTTTGGACCGATCGCACCTTTGAAGGTTCAATAAAAATAAGAGAATGTGAAATTTGTAGTGGCGGGTTCTCCAACCATATACGATGGAAACATATCGATTTTAAAAACCCGCCTTCCCCACGAATATCTGTGAGGTACATTTTAACATTTGATGCGATTTTTGGGTCGATCGAACTGGTTTTTTTTGTTGGGGGGCATTGAATTTATTGGTTCGGCTGGGGCGGGTTTAGATAATTTTTCTGTTTTCTCGATATATTTTGGTGAACCCGCCCCTACAGTATTTTGTCGTTTGATTATCAATTATGTTTTAATTAGGTGATATCATGTACTGTCTTTAACTCAAAACTCAAAACTCAAAATTCAAAACTCCTTACCAATTCCCAATTCCCAATTCCCAATTCCCTCAAATCTCAAATCTCAAATGAATCGAGTTTCACCAGCAATTATTATTTTAGGTCAAAACAGCCTGCCGATCGCCCGCAAAATCTCGGCAATTTTCCCCGGTTCGCAGATTTACGGTTTGCGCGATCGCACTTCCGGTGTTGACATCAATTTTACCAACTTCGGCGAAACCTTGCGGGAATTGTTCGCAGCAGAAACACCAATAATTGCTATTTGCGCTGCCGGAATCATCATCCGCACTCTCGCCCCAATTCTCTCGGACAAACGCGCCGAACCTCCGGTTTTAGCAGTAGCAGAAGATGGCAGCGCCGTCGTACCTTTGTTAGGCGGTTTGCACGGAGTTAATGACTTGGCAAGAAAGATAGCCGCAGCCCTCGAAGTGCAACCTGCAATTACCACCACCGGAGACATCCGATTTCGCACCGCATTGCTGAGTCCTCCCCCAGGCTATTATTTAGCAAATCCAGACGATGCCAAAACTTTTATCTCAAATTTGCTTGCAGGCGAGAAAGTAAGGCTAGAAGGCAAAGCTAGCTGGCTTACCGAGAGCAATTTGCCGTTAGCGCAGCCCTCGGAGAGGATCGACCCCGACGCCAAATTAACCATCCGCGTCACCGACAAAGCTGTTTTACCGACGCCCGATTGTTTGGTTTACCATCCCAAAAATGCGACTTTTGCCCTCACCCAGCTATCGCAAATTGAGTCAGAAACCGCAGTTTCCTACGTGCAACAAATCTTAGAAAATGCCGATTTAGCAGCAGGTGCAGTTGCCGGATTTTTTGCATTAAAAAGTGACATGGGACATCCGGTAATTGAGGCGATCGGTAAATATTTCCAAGTTCCCGTGCGGTTTTTAAATCTTCCCGAACTGGTGGAATTCGACTCAGCTAAATTAATCGAATATAATGCTTGTTTTGAAGTCACGGCCGCCCAAATTGCCCTGACAGCAGCCGGTGCAAACAGTGAGTTAATCGGGTACGATCGCACCAACGCATTCAGTTGCGCGATCGCACTTGCTACCGAACCGATTGATGCAACTGCCATCGGAGTCAGTCGCGGCAAACTCGCGATCGTCGGTACGGGCCCCGGCGGCGCGCAGTGGATGTCGCCGGAAGTCAAGCAAATCCTGCGCGAAGCGACGGATTGGGTGGGTTACAAATTCTATCTCGACTTAGCCGGAAGCTTGCGGGAAGGACAGCAGCGCCACGATTCCGACAACCGGGAAGAACTCGATCGCGCCTGTTTTGCCCTAGATTTGGCAGCATCGGGAAAATCCGTCGCCGTCGTTTCTTCAGGAGATCCGGGCATTTTTGCGATGGCGGCGGCAGTATTTGAGGCGATGGATTCTGACGGGAAGCCCGAATGGCAAGGCATCGAGATTCGGGTAGCGCCGGGAATTTCAGCCATGCAGGCGGCCGCAGCAGCCGCTGGAGCACCCCTCGGACACGATTTTTGCGTAATTTCGCTTTCCGACATTCTCAAGCCTTGGGAGGTCATAGAAGGGCGGATTTCGGCAGCCGCGATCGCCGATTTCGCGATCGCATTTTACAATCCGGCATCAAAACAGCGACAGTGGCAATTAGCAAGGGCGATCGAAATTTTATTGCAGCATCGCGATGCCGAAACACCTGTCATTCTCGGGCGCAATCTCGGCCGTCCCGGCGAATCGGTTCGCGTTTGCCAACTCGGCGAATTTCAAGCAACAGATGCGGATATGAGAACTGTCGTAATTGTTGGTTCGAGTCAAACTCGGATCGTGCCGCGCAAATATGGAGGAGATTGGGTTTACACGCCGCGCAGGTACGAAGGATAGCGATCGAGAAAAATCAGTAAAGTTTTGGTTCGATCGCGACGACAATTAGCTGGCGATTTAATTCGATAAGTTACAATTAACCTTAACATGATTGGCGATCGCTCTAACTTTGCCAGCCTAAAAACTAGAGAATTGTCAAGTAAGTATCTACCGATTCTTCGGGTAAAACTCTTAAAGTTTGGTTGCGCAAATCTGGTTCTAATCCCAAAGCTTCTAAAGGAATCACCCCGATTAAAGCATCTCTACCTCCCGGCAATTCCCAACATTCAAAAGTACCTTCCCGACCGCAAATAGATATTTTCGCATCTTGAAAGATGCGTGCTTTGCTAATTCCAGTAGCGGTAGCAACATCGACTTCTTTTAGCAGATCGAGACCGAGTTGGGCGATCGCCGCTGGTGGCAAGCATAATGTAGTTGCACCCGTGTCAACCAAAACATCATTTAGCGTGATGGAACGAACCTCATCGGGGGAAATCAGACCTTGGACTGCTTTGGCTTCGTCAATGCGATTTTTGACAGTCAGCGTTATTAAAACTTTACCCATTGATTTTTCGGAAGTTGCCTGCATTGTAATTGTTCCTCCGAGTTACTATATCTTAATTATGGCATATTTTCAGCGATCGCCCATTAGTTTCTGTGCTTAACAAATTATCTTGTCAGGACACTGCATTGCTGTGTCCCTACCGATATTTTTGTTTATAGATCGCGCGATCTCCCAACACCCGATAATACCTGATAATTGCAGGCACACAGCACTGCTGCTAGTAGGTAAATCCTGCAAAATATTAGATTAATTCAAATGCGAATCCAGCCAAGCGATCGCCCCTTCAACACCAGCAACTTTCTCAGCTTCCGGTAGCGGATTTCGCTGCACCATCACTACCGGAATTCCCAATTCTCTAGCTGCTACAATCTTTGCATAAGTCGCATCGCCACCGCTGTTTTTGCTGACAACAGTATCAATGTTATATTCCCGCAACAATTGCAATTCGCTTGCCAGTGAAAACGGTCCTTTTGCTAGCAGCAATTTGCCGTTAGGAATCCGAGTTTCCGGTGCCGGAGGGTCGATCGCCCGCATCAAAAACCAAATATTATCCAAACCCGCAAACGCACCTAATTCTTGACGCCCGATCGTCAAAAATACCCGCCACGATCGTTCGGATAAAACCCTTGCAGCTGCTGCGTGAGAGTCAACTTCAATCCACCGATCGCCCTCTGTTTTCTCCCACGCCGGACGCACTAATATTAAATGAGGAATTTGGCATTTAGCAGCAGCAACAGCAGCATTTAAAGAGATGCGATCCGCAAACGGATGAGTTGCATCAATTAATAGGTCGATCGGGCGATCGCGCAAAAACGCAGCCAATCCATCCGCACCCCCAAAACCGCCAATTCGCACCTCGCCCGTTACGGCTGAAGGCTGTTGCGTGCGTCCCGCTAGGGAAGTTATTACCTCGATTTCAGGGATTTGCGAAACTCGCGCCGCCAATTGTGCCGCATCGCCAGTTCCCCCCAAGATTAACAAGCGTTTTTTCATTAATGAAGAAAGAAGGAAGAAGGAAGAAAGCCGATTGAGCTTGCTCAGGATTTCAGATTCATGCTTAAAAGTAGTTTAATATACATTTCTGCAAAAAAATCAGACTTTTTTCTATCTGAGAATCTATTTAAGGGCGATCGATGGCAGAAAAATTATTTAATTAAAGATAATTTAACAGTAATTTTTCGTTAAACACAACAAGCGATCTCCGCAATAAACCGCCTCTATCTTTAGAGATAGTGAAAAGAAATTTTTTTTGATAACATAGCTTTAAAATTAGGTTAAAAGAACATGAAAATCCAAATCTCTCTAGCTCCTGCGGCTGTCACCCAATTTCTGCTGCGAACGGTAGCCTGTCTGGTTGGATTATCTCTCTTAAGTCAGATGGCAGTGTACTTATTGCCGGATTACCCATTTCGAGACTTCCTGGCAAGGGCATTCAGCCTTGATGCGGAACAGAACGTTCCAACCGTATATTCAGTTTTGACATTGCTGTTTAGTTCGATATTGTTGGGTGCGATCGCTCATGCAAAAAATCTCGATAGTTCTCGTTACGGGCATCACTGGAGAATTTTATCGTTCATTTTTTTATACCTATCTGTAGATGAAGGCGGTCAATTGCACGAACTGCTAGTCTACCCGACGCAAAAGCTGCTAAACGCCACAGGATTTCTTTACTTCTCTTGGGTGATACCGTTCGGTTTGATGGTAGCGATATTCCTCGCATCGTACACGAAGTTTCTGTTCCACCTGCCTGTTGCTACAAGAAACTTGTTTGTTGCAGCGAGCGTGCTTTATATTGGCGGAGCACTAGGAATGGAAATGTTGGGGGGAAACGAAGCTTATCAAGTGGGAAGGCACACTATAGCCTACCTGATAATGGCGACCTTTGAAGAGTCATGTGAAATGTTGGGAATCATTGTCTTTATTCACGCCTTGATGTGCTATATCAAGACACATTTAGGCGGGCTCAATTGGGATATTTCCCTAGGAACAAACAGGCAATTAGCCGAGAGTCAAAATATCCCGCTAGCTACCGTTGGCGAACCAACAAACAGCAATATTCGATCGTAAATTAAAGCTCTTAGTTAGAGTTTACAGGATTGGCTCTACAATCTATATCTAGGGTGCACGCTACACATTTCACCACTGATATTGAATTGACATCTACTGCTGCGATCGAGTTGGCGAGTCGGCAAGAAAATCAGTCGCTGTTGTTGGAAGTAGAGGGCAACACAAACTAAACTATAACCGATCGCAAATTTTTGTAGGAACGATCGCCATTGAAGTCCACCAAGAAAGTCATCATTACTGTGCGGTGCGTCTGGCTTTTTGCTCCTCAAGTTTTGCCCAAAGAGCTTCTGTCCCTGGCTTGTGCGGCATCGCGGCAATTCGATCGAACCTTTCGCGATTGCGCTCCTCCCAATAAGAACGAATTTCTGCTCTTGTTTGCAATACCTGTTGGTATTCGTTTTCGAGACTCTCGCGATTTGCTTCAATGTAGGACATCGCAGCATTAATTTGAGCGTCTGTGAGGTTAAATTTATTGCGAATTAATTTCGGTGAATATTCAGCTTTCAGAAAATCTAAGACATCGTATAAAGTTAGTCGAGTACCTGAAATCGTAAGTCCTCGCTCTGTACGAGTAATAGTTGCTTGTCTGTCGGATACTTGACTCATACCTATAACCTTTTGTTGCTCGATCGGGTGGCATAACTATTAATTGTAGCGCATTTGCAGTCTAACTAAGCGAGAAACCGGGTTTCTGACGAAAAACCTAGGTTGAAATGCAAAGTTTTTACCAGGAACCCGGTTTCTAAAATTGGTGCAAGATGTCTGGTCTAATAAACATTAGAAGTATCATCGACCGCCAACATTTTTCCAACAAGATCGAACCTAACTATTTATTGCTTCAGCAACAATAGTGCGATGTCGGGGACTGTTGCAAGTAATTGTCGGCTTCGCAAAACCAGATTCTGTTAAAGCTCGATCGATATCCAAGGTGAAATATTGATCCAAATAAGGCTCCGTACTCTTGAGCAAAGTCAAAATATAAGGAGGCATTTTGGCATAAATTTCCGACTTTGGATTCATATCCATAATTGTCAAATGTCCGCCTTCGCGCAGCAAGCGCCTCGCTTCCCGAAATATTTCCATCGTGGCTGACTGCGGCAATTCGTGACAAACTAAAAAGATCGAAACTAAATCGAAAGCATTTCCAGGTAAACCAGTAGATTCAGCAGCAGCGTGCAACCAAGTCGGAGATTTTTGCTCCGCAGATTCAGCTTTTCTCTGCTGGGAACGGTATTGAGCAATTGCTAAAAAATAAGGCGATAAATCCACTCCAACAACTTTTGCTTCCGGGTAAACATCCTGAATAGCAAAGGAACTCATGCCGACGCTGCATCCCAAATCTACAATATTTTGCGGTGCTGTAGCAATTTGAGATTTGACAATTTCGTGATAGCTCGATCGAAGTTTTGCATCACCTTTGGCTCCAGCTTCCGGCCAAATTGTCGCGTGAACTGCACGGGCGGCTGATTCCACTTCTGTTGCAGCTTCCCAACTCATATTGCCTTTTTCGTAGGCATGAAATGAAGTTAGATAATATTCCGGGTAAACCAGTTCGGGATTTTGGACGCTGAGCAATTCTTGTTCCCAATTTCTGGCTAAAAGTGCTTGGGAGTCTTTTATCCAATGCACTCCGATTTTTTCAGCTCTTTTTATCATCATTTCCCGAGCTTTGTACTTGGCAAAGTCGGCTAAAGGTTTGATAGAAAGAACGCCGTTTACTAAGCGCGAGGCAAATCCGGGAGTTGTGTTAACGCTAACAGTCATATTTGATGCTTGTCTATTTAGCGCTAGCGATTATAACATGGCAACGCCATTGGGATGTTTTTAGTTTATCAATTTGTTATGTTTGCTTTGGCAACGCTGTTGGGTTTCTGCGATCGTTCATTTTCCTGACATCTTGTACCAATGCGATCGGGGGGATATTCGTGGGTTGGGGCGGGTTTATTTAACCTGTTTGTTAGCTTTTTAGTCCTTGGCGAACCCGCCCCTACAGCTTGTTGACTGGCGTGCCAAATCTCTGCTGTCGCTTTCTGACAGAAGCTTTAACTTCTTCCTTCTTCTTAGCTCAAAACTGTTAAACGCTGGGATTCGGCAAAATTTCAACTTTTCTGGAATTGCCGTTTGAGAAGTGGGAGTATTTGATAGAATACTTTTAAATACGACTTTCAGGAGTTTGCTGTGAGCAAGTCAATTGTAGAATTGGTTGACAATTTGCCTTCGGGTGGCATGACGGTGAAGCTGTTACAATCCCTCGATTTTGTTGTTCCGGGCGAGTGGAAAAATTTCACCAATTTTGATAATACTATTCAAGCAGTTACCGGGGAAACTAGTTGGAAAAAAGTTGAAAAAATTCGCGATCGCGCGATCGAACTTTACACCAATCCCAACGAACCCTATCAATCAGTTGTCAAACTTTACCAGTTAGCAGATAGTGCCGACACTGCTTTAGGTGCAACGGCTATGGCAAATAAAATTGGAGAAAGCGTCGGCTTTCTTTCCTTTTTGAACCGTTTGACTCCCAAAGCCGATACAACTCAAACTATTGATTTATGTTTGAAAGTTGTGGTCGAGTTAATCGCTTTTTGCAAGCTGAATAAAATTTCCATTAATAATATCGGAGATTTTGCGAGTTCTTTGTCTAATTACCGGGAAGAATCGGTGATGCGAATGGCTGCTTTAGTTTGCATTGACGGTTTAATTCCCCTCGGTCCCGACTTTGTGAGAGTGGCGCAAAATACGATGATGGGATTGAATCCTGCAACTTTGCAGCAAAACTCAACTTTCAACAATATTAGCAATTTAATTCCCGGCGGCAGCAGTTCGGATAAACTTAAATTCGTGACTTCAACTTTTGCTTCGGCACAAGGTTGGATGAACAATTTAGTCGTATCTCGCGGCTTAACTCCTCAAGTAGTGGTGGGCAATCTCAAAAAATACATCGATATTGCTGATGACAAATTTGATTATGTGGCCGCATTTTTAGACATGAGTACCAATTATTACGAGCATACGGGAATTCAAACTGTTGCTCGCAGATTAATTGAGCGATCGTACTAATTCTCAGGTTTGACGCTCCCCGCAATAAGTTGAACGCGAGGCAGAGCATCGCGGATCTGCGTTACCAGGCAGAGCCTGGTAACGAGTGATTTAGGCCCTCTGTTACTGGTTGATTTAGGCCCTCTGTTACTGGTTCCCAGGCAGAGCCTGGGAACCCATGTCTAGAGGCTCTGCCTCGCGTGCTTGTGCCTGGTAAAAAGTAAATAAAGACATGGGGGTTCAGGCGCGCACCGCGCACCCTACATCCTATTTTTCACAATACAAGCTGCTTGCAAAACCACTAAAGTATCGTTTTGAAAAACTGTACAACTTGTCATTCCAGGAGCTAAAGCTGGGATGTTTCCTTGTTTGAGAAAATCGATCGCCCTTGCTGTAGCATCAAAGTCACTAATCCAACCGTAATCCTGTACGTACTGAAGAGTTAAAGCTGTACGATCGAGCATCCAAAAATCAATTCCGTAGCTGTTAATGAAGTTTTGCAATACAGTTCGATCGCCAGTATATTGAGCGCGAATTAAATCATTCATGCGCTGCTGAAATTTGCTATAATATCCTTTTTGATAAGGTACTGCATATTCCTTGGCAGCCACAACAGAACGCTGGCTGAATGTCGGTAAATTGTCGGCTTCAGGGGCGATCGAAGCAATGACAATATCTTTCGGTTGCTGCCGAAAAAATTCGTACAATTCGGGCATTTTTCCAGTTACATACCCCACTGTGGGAAATTTTTCGACCAAGCAGGGATAAAGCACAACTGCGACAGCAATTGCTGCGGTTGTAATTAATGCAATTAGATTTTTTACTATAATTTTTTGTTGGGATTTTAACGACAGGTGACCGACACCATCGATAATTAATGTCAGGACGATCGCGCTTGTAAAGACTACAATAAATCGCAAGCTGTAAGCCGTGTAGCGTCCGGGTTGATACAGCTTAAATACAGTGGCATGAGCGACTAAAAACATTGCCAAAGATGCTAAAAATAGCTGGAGTAACAGCCAGATTTTACTGGTAATTTTATTGGTTAGAGGGAAGTTCGATCGCAACCGCATTAACAGCGGAACTAACAAGCTTGCACAGTGAGTTACAGGCGTAAACAGCGATTTGGGAAACATCCCGCTACCCCTACCAGTCAACCAATAATCTATCGGATTCGGCCGAAAAAAAGCATTTCTGCCATCTGCTGAAAATACGCCCATTTGCTTTGCTTCTGCTGCTGTATAAGTCGGGCCGAATTCAGAATTCTCAAGGGCGTAAGGCAGCATTACTAACAAGATAACTCCTAAACCCGCACCGCAAAACAGGTAATTAGCTCGATCGCCCGACAAGCGCAAACGACCGTTTTTCCAATCCAGCAAGCGGAAAACTAATAGGACGGCAGCAATTAAAGCATAGGGAGGGTAAAATAGTCCGATAAGGGCGATCGCTCCCAAACAAGGAAACAATGAATTGCGCAGTAAATAATATAAAAAGGCGAGAAATATTGGATAAATAAAAGCTCTCGGCGTCGTGGAAGCTAAATCGTCAGTCATCCACATATGCTGGTTGAGCAGCAAAGATGCGATAAATCCAGTCATCGGTACTGGCAGCATTTCCAAGCAAGTACCAAAACAGTAATAAGTAGAAATTAATCCCAGAAACAGCGGCAGTATTTTGTGAAAAAATAGCGGGTGGATGCCAAGCGTTGCTGCTAATTGGTAGAGGGTTTTGTATCCTGCTGGTGCTACGGAGTGAAAATAGTTAGCAATAAAATCGTTGGGGAATAACTCAGCATCGACAAATCGCATCATCCAGAAAACGTGCTGTCTGGCATCGTCTTGCACGATGTATTGGCTACTAAAAACTTGTCTGAACCCGAGAAAACCATAAATTGCGGCAAATGTTAGGCTGAGCATCAACCAAAATATTGTGCGCGATCGAGATTTTTCCCCCACAGTCGCTGTTAGAAATTCGTGCAAGCGAGTAATTAATATCATTTTAGATTTTAGATTTTAAATTTTATATTTGACATGACTGATTCCCAAGTACGCGATTATATCATGTTTGTAGTGAGGACTTCAGTCCGCATCAAAATCTGAGGACTAAAGTCCTTACTACGAACTTTACTACGAACCAATTTGTCGCGCGCCCGCAATTTTGAGGCGAATTCGATACAGACTTTTACTGGCCGTAATGTAAAGGGTTTGATAATCCTTGTCCCCCCAAGCTAAATTAGTCGCCATCTCAGGAACGGGAATCTTGCCTAACACTTTGCCCGACGGCGATAAAATCCACACTCCCCCAGCTCCGGTACTGTAAACATTTCCTGCCACATCAACTTTTAAACCGTCAGGAACTCCGATTTTACCGATGTCTTTCAACTCGGCAAATACCCGTTCTTTGCTAACATTTCCATCGGAGTTGAGATCGAAAACAGCAATATATCCCGCTTCGGAATTATTGACATAAAGTTTTTTCTCATCCGGCGACAAAGCGATGCCGTTTGGCTGCACCATATCCTTTACCAATAAAGTTAATTTCCCGTCCGGTGCCAGCCTGTAAACACCGTAAAAAGTTAATTCTTTCTTGTCTTTACTTACACCATATCCCGGATCTGTGAAATAAATGCTGCCGTCAGATTTCACAACTAAATCGTTCGGACTGTTAAAGCGTTTGCCTTCGTATTTATCTACTAAACTGATAACTTTGCCGTCTGTTTCCGTGCGGGATATGCGGTGATTGCCGTGTTCGGCAGTAATTAATCGGCCTTGTTTGTCTAAAGTATTGCCGTTAGCATTTCCTGAAGGGCGGCGGAAGATTTCAGCTTTCCCATTTGAGGCGAGTTTGTAAATCGTATTTGCGGGAATGTCGCTGAACAGCAAAAATCCATCGGGATGCCATACAGGGCCTTCTATAAATTGAAAATCTCCCGCTACTTTCTCTAATTTGGCGCTGCCATCCAAAATAGATTGCAGAGATTTTTGATCTGAGTCGGCTGCTGTTTGGGCTGTCAGTATTGTCTGTGCGGCAGTCGAGTTTTTTGCTGCTGCATTGCGATCGTGGGAAAGTTCGATCGGCCGATTGTTGCAAGTCGCGCTACCCGCTGCTAAAGTCAATCCTGCAAATAAACTAATTGTAGCAAGTTTTAATGTCATGTTTGCCTGCTCGATTGTATCGCTCGAAAAGATAGTGAAATCGCTACCGCATTTATTTTAATACAATAATGGTCAATTTCTAATATTCCCAGGACATACAAAGGAATATCTCTACTATGCCCTATTTTACTTGCTGGCAGCCTTGGTATCTGAGCTAGGTAATATTCGAGTTTATTTGATGTTGGTTTTTACGTATTCTGCGATCGCCCGTTGGACTGCAAACAACGTTCGATCGCCCTCTTGCACTTTTTCGATCAACAACCTCCGTCTCAAAGATTCGACGGCTTTGAGGAATTCCGACGGAGATAGTTCGATATCCTTTGGCTTATTGGAAATTTCGACTGCTTTCGTTTCATTGGCTAACCAAAACATCACTTGTTTTTCTGCTTCCGACAACCGCTGAAAATGTTGGTGCAATAAATATTCTAAATCTCCTAAAAGTAGGCTATCATAAGATAAGAATGCCGAAACTTTGCCGCCAAATAAGTCTTGTATTGTTGTCGCTACTATATTTAACCACAAGGGATTTCCCCGGTAAAGCTCGATCGATTCCGACCATTTTTCCGAGTCAAGCAAACCTTTTTCTGTAAATATTTCTCGCGCCGATTCGCCCAAACCGTTGAGTTCCAATGTTTGACAATTTTTGGAGCTTTCTAATGCTGCAATTTCTCTGGGTTTTTCCCAACCGAGCAAAATTAAGCAACTGTTGTGGCATGATTCTGCTATTTGCTTGAAGAATGCGCCGTAATTTTCATAATTTGGTTTGTAGTTTCCTGCTAGTTGTCCGCTGCTGAAGATTGTTTGAATATCGTCAAGGATGATGAGACAGCGGTACGATCGCAAGTATTCGATAATTGATGGTAATTCGGTTTGTTGTCGATCGGATAAGAATTTGATTAAGTCTGTTTGCAATGCTGGCAAATTAGGAGAGTTGCGGAGGCTGCGCCAGATGATACAGTCGAATTCAGATTGAATTTGTTGGATTAGTTGAAGTGCGATCGCACTTTTGCCGCTTCCAGTCAATCCCAAGATGGTGATGAGATGGGTGCGATCGTCCAAAATCCATTGTTTGAGGGTGGAAAGTTCGGGGGTGCGATCGTAAAACGTGAGGATTTGGGGTGCGTCGCTTAAGTCGATGCGGGGCTGTTTTGTTGTTGGTTGGGGGTTGTGGGGAGTTGCGGGCGATCGGGCTTTTTTAGTACAAATATTAATGTTTTTATTAACTGTTATATTCTCACTTCTTACATCTTTAACAATAGCAAATTGATAATTATAAAATTTACCTGTTTCTAATATTGGTTTCAAACTAGCTTTAGTAATATTTTCTCCCAAGCCTTCAGAAAGTATTTTCCAGAGGTCCGATCCGACATTTCTCACATGACTGGAACTAGAGTAAACTTCCTTAGCGATTTGCGTGTAGGTACGTTTTTTAAATGTTCCCCGCAGGATAGCTTCTTGCACGTAATCTAAGTGTTTTCCCGTTTGGGCAAAAACCAGGTCATCTGCGAATTTTAAAACTGCGGCAATATCCATAGATTGAGGAGGCGCTGGAGTTTACGCGATTTATTATACATGACAATTCGTACAAATGAGACAATTTAGATTTTGTCATCTATCTAAAGTCAGGACTTTTCCTACACAGCTCATCCTTTATAGTAATTTATTAAAGTTTTGGCTGAATATTTTTATGAAGCGAGTTCGGTGGCTCAGTGGATTGTTGTCTGCTGGGGTGTTGTCTTTTAGTTTAGCGACAGTTGGTGCACAAGTGGCCCAAGCCCAGCGCGAAATCTATATATTCGAGCTGAACTGTGTTACGAGATGGTCTGGCTCTTATTGGAGTCAAAGCTCTTATTGGACTGAAAGTACAGATGTTTCCATAGCCCGACAAATATACACCAGCATTCTGAAAACAACACCTTTCGGTCTCACCTGCAGACTGCCTGGGGGGCCAGCCTCTCTGCGAATAGAGTATGGAGTTAGCGATCGAGATAGTGCTCCCCCTGCAAAAATAGATGTTTATGTAGATGGCAATCAAGTAGCTTCGCAGGTAGGAAAAGCAGGGCAGGTCAATACAATGCTGGTCGATGTTAGTAATGGTAAAAGCCTAGCCCTTGATATCTCCTGTTCCAGAGCAACAAATTGTCAGCGTGGGTATTACTACTTTTTCTGGTTCCATCTTATACCAGGGGCAAGCTCTCCAGGGAAAAGATAAACTATGAGTATCAGCCGCCGTCAATTTAATAGGATTGTCATCTGGGGTGGCGCTTCTTTTGCTGCTTCCGCAACATCCGGCATCTTTTTTCCCAAACCAGCCGAAGCTTATTCCTTAGAATTTCCGATTAGTGCTTTATCGACCGATCGCGTTTTCAACGGTATTCAAAAATATTGCGGAACACAGCCCATTCCTGGCGTTCTCTCACCAATCTTACAAAGCAATAGTAATGTTAGCAATCAAATAGAATCAGCAGCAGCTAACGCCATTCGTACCGCAGACAAAGAATTTGTCAGGCGCAATTTTACTGACAAAAGAACGGAATTAGCCGTAACTGGTAGCGGTTCTAATTTTGCATTAGATACCAGTCGGCTGTGGGGGCGGCAAAGACAGGAACAAGTCGGCCCGAATGTGGGCTTTGGCTTCGTGCAAAAATGGGAAGATCAATATAGCGATTCCAAAATTTCCGGCCCGACAATGTGCGCTATTCATAACGCTCAAAAAGTCTTAGCCGACCAAAGATTAACACCTCCTGAAATCGCGGCTTCAGTATTGCCAACTCGATCGCGATTGGATGATTTGACTGCTTGGGGAGGGGATGCGGATGCGTCTGCTGGGAGGAATCCCGGTACTGTTTTTGCTCAATACGATACAGCGGCGGGGACGGTGACTTCTCGCTACGATTTAGTTGAACCCGGACTGAAAGGTTTTGGGCGAGTTGAGTATACTATTGAAGCGGAAAATCAGCCTCGGCGGGTGATTTTGGTGACGGTGAGATTTTAGGGGAAGAGGTGTAATAATTCGATCGGATTCGGCTCGGATTCGGCGGTTGAAACCGCTACTATACAAACGAAGTCCGCCTTCGCGGACTGAAGAATCAAGGAGATTTTTAGTCCGCGCAGGCGGACTTTGTTTGTGTAGCCCCGAATTCCATTCGGTAGGTTTTTATTAAATAAGCTAAGAAATCAGCTTTCTATTAAAAAAATATCGATCGTCTTGTAGGGGCGGGTTCACCAACAATATTTGACACAAACAAACAGGTGAAATAAACCCGCCCCGGCCCTATGCGTTGGTGGGGGCGGGTTTATAAATACCTTGAATGTGAATTAGAAATCCTGGCGAACCCGCCCCTACAGGATTAATTGCCATCCGATTGCCTGTTCTATCATAAATTTTGCTAATTTTGCAGTTGCCCAATTAAATCTAATGCTTTCTGAGCATCTGCATTCATTCCTTGAGCCCTAAATAAATTAGCCGCTTGCTGCAAATCCGCGATCGCCCCTTTTTTATCCCTCATTCTCGCTAAAGTAATGCCTCGATTGGCATAAGCTTTAGCATAATTCGGACTCAGTTGAATTGCTTGCGTGTAATCGGCCAATGCGGCTCGATCGTTCCCAATCCGAAACAGTGCCAATCCTCTATTAAAATAACTATTAGCGCGACCGGGATTGATTTGCAATGCTTGATTGAAATCGTCGATCGCCCCTTTTTGGTCCCCCAAATCTGAAAGCACCAATCCTCGATTGTTGTAAGCTGCGGCAAAATTACGATCGAGCCTAATAACTTGAGTATAATCTGCGATCGCCCCCGCTTTATCGCCTATTGCCGAGAGCACCAATCCCCGATTGTAATAAGCATCAACATAACCTAAATTTAACTCAATTGCTTTGCTGTAATCTGCTATACTTTGGCGCAAATCTCTCAAATCGAAATAAGCAAGACCACGATAAAAATAAGCTTCTGGGTAATTCGATTGAGTTTTAATTGCTTGGTTAAAATCCGCGATCGCCCCAGCAGCGTCTCCCTTATCAAACCGAGTCAAACCTCGAACGTAAAAAGTTTGAGCATCATTAGGATTATTCAGTTTTAGCGGCGCGTTAGTTGGGGGAGAGGTATTTATCGAAAGGACCGATCTATCTAATCCCGCCTCCGACAGTTTAGCGATAAAAGTATTAATAGGAATTCCTAAATTAATTCCCGTTTTATTGGGAGACACGGCAGACGATTCATCATTATTTGTGACAAAATCTAGATCGGCTTCCCCATGAATTCCAACTACGCGCCCTTCCCCATCAAATACAGGCCCTCCACTCATTCCTTTTTGAGTTGTAGCATTATAACGCAAGGTATAACCGCGCTTGTGATTCTGGGGGCGACTGGTAACAAAACCTGGTGTAAATTCAGGATTCACCAGATTTCTCGATCTATTATTTGGATAGCCGATCGCAAAAACTTGCGTACCTGTCGCCGCTTGTGCGGAATCACCTAAAGTTGCAACTGGATAAGATTCTGTGCTGTTAAATGTCACGACTGCTAAATCCAGTTCGTTATCGGTTTTTTGTAATGCTATAATACGAGTTACTTGATATTCTTTTCCTGTTATAGAACTGCGAATCTTATAGGTAGCTTTACTATTTGCTACAACATGATGAGCTGTCAGTACAGTATAACTCGTACCTTGTTTGGCAATAATAAATCCACTCCCGCCACTGCGATCGCGTTCCGATCCATTAATTTGAACTGTTACAGATTCAGCTAATTTGGCAATTTCTTGCGGAGTTTTGGCGCAAACTGGAGCGGCTGCAAAAATGACTATTCCTGCTACCGTTACTGTCCCTGCTAGGATATTGGTGAGGGAATCAAAACGAGAATAACCCCTACTCATAGGCGATCTCTGAAGAGTGATTTTTTGATATTCCGAATAGTATAGGCGAAATAAAATGACCGCGAACCAAATATGCTATGGTTGCCAGATATTGTGACATTTCGTACATTTCGTACACCCTAAGTGCTTGCCAGTATTGAGAAACCTGTGAGATAATTTATAGTAATTTTAGATACTTATTAAAGTATTGCCATGAAGTCCAAAATCTTTAGCGGGATGCTGACAGGGTTAGTTGTCTCGGCGATCGCAAATACGATGTTTGCTCAACCGATACGTGCGGGAAACAGTGAATTTTTCTGCGGTATACTCAACCAACAGCCCGTTACTTTAATGCGCACTGTTCGGGGTAATGTCCCGATGATTCGCTGGGTTTCTAACGACTATTTTCCGCCGCCATGGACAGCACGAAAACGCTGCCTAGAAGTCGCTAGAAGATTTCAGCGAAACTACGATAACGGCTATCTAAAATATATCAATCCAGGGCGGCTGAATGGAGAACCAGTGGTATGTGCAGGCCTGAAAACAACCGAGCCTTGTACGAATAGAAATTTGTTATTCACTCTCAAGCGGGGAGCTAATCCCGATCGGACTTTGCAAAGATTAATGGATCGCGACGGCTTGAGATCTGGATATTTTTTATCTGAAGATGGCTCTGCTTCTGTTGATGTCGAGATATATTTAGATGAAGCAACGGTTGAGAAAAATGTTTCTCCGATCGAGAATGAAACAGATATCCAACCTTAATTATAAATTAAATGTCATATCTGTAGGGACACGGCACTGCTCATTGGTGTCAACTTAAGCTTGAAAGCCTTGATAAATCTCGCTTTTACCTGAGTCTAGATCCCCCTCGCATCCCCCTTAAGAAGGGGGACTTTGACTGCTTCCGGTCCCCGTCCCCCCCTTCTTAAGGGGGGTTAGGGGGGATCTGGCCTCAATCGTCAAACAGTAGTCTCTGAATGGGTTTGGCGTTAAGTTGACACCAATGGGCACTGCTGTGTCCCTACGATCTGATACGATCGACCCGGATTTGGTATAACAACCTTAAATTATTGACCGTTTTCAACTTCCACTGACTTAATCATTTTTTCAACAACTGGCAAAAACTTATCGTACTCCTTAGCTTCAGCCTCATAAGCAATCGAATAAGCGCGATCGTATTTCAGAGTCCAAACCTGCAATTTCTTTAACTCTCGATCGCCTTCTTTTGTTTTATAAACAACCCTATGCCCCTTTTGTCCGGCCAAAGTTGATGCAAAATCTTGAACTATTTTGGCATTTTTATCTAACTTCAATATTTCTTGTTTGGATGACTTAGTATAGTAATCAAGGGTCTTATCGCCACTAGATTCAACCGTAACAGTCACCTTTTCTTGAAAGGAATCGCCCTCTTTCTCTAAAGGGGCAATAAATTTCACAAACTCTTTAGAAACTGCATTAGGCGGGTCTTGTTTATCCCAGTTATCGGGATATTTCATCTTGAGTAAATTTGGCGGGTTTTCATAACTCATGAAATTCTCAGCATTATCTAATCCCATCCACTTTCTAATTTCTAATGTAAATATGGTTGTCACACCAAATATGACAGCCACAACCAGACTAGCCAAACCAATTTTCTGTTCTCGCGTCCAGGTACTCATTAATCCAAATAAGTTAGGCAATCCAAATAAGTTAGGAGAAGATGAAACTACAGTTGAAGCAGGTGGAGTTTTTAAACTATGGATAACTTGTAAAACTTCTGCGGCCGATTGGTAGCGATCGCGAAAATGATAGCGCACCATTTTAGTTAAAATATCGGCCAACTCGTTGCTAACTTGTGCCCGATCGCGCCAAATAATTTCACCATCAGCATTTTTGGGCAACTCACCAGGAAATATACCAGTCAGACATTCAATACCGATCGTTCCCACAGCATATATATCGCTACAAAAGTTAGGATGTCCGTTCTTTTGTTCCGGTGGCATATAGCCGTATGTACCAATTGCAATAGTTGGCGGTGTTTGCCCGATCGAGTTAGCTATTTGAGTGGTAATCTGTTTGACAGCCCCAAAGTCAATTAAAAATATTTTTCCGTCAGAAGTGCGCCTCATTAAATTAGAAGGTTTAATATCCCGATGGATGACTTTGTGCTGCTGAACAAATACTAATATTTCTACTATCTCCTGCAAAAGGGCAATAACTTCAGACTCGCGCCACGTCTTACCGGGGATAATTTCTTTACTTAAATCTCTCCCTTCAACGAACTCTTGAACTAAATAAAATTCCCCATTTTCTTCAAAGCTATCCAAGAGTTCGGGAATTTGAGAATGAGTCCCTAGTTTGTGGAGAGTTTGTGTTTCTGTTTGAAATAAACGTCTGGCTATCTGTAAAGCGTGCGGATCGCGATACTGGGGTTTGAGTTGCTTGACGAGACACCGAGGATTTCCCGATCGCTTTCGATCTTGGGCCAGGTAAGTTTGACCGAAACTACCTCCTCCCAAGTGTTGCGTGATATAGTAACGTCCTGCAAGTATTTGTCCGAGTATGAGATTCATGTTGCCTAGCGGTAATTGGCAAATTTAACTATCGATCGAGACTTGCGCAAGACGAACCTAGAAACCGGATTTCTTTACGGGCAAGTCTCTGATAAAAATCAGCTTTTGCATAGTATAGGTGAAAAATAAATACCCGCCGGCTAGAGATGCACGAGTTTTTAAGAGGATTTGCATTTTTCTGACAAATCGTACAATTCGTACATTTTCTGTAGGAGTTCGATCGCCCTTATCCTCTCCAAATAATTAGCAGCCCCGCACTCCATCCCTAAACGCTTTTACAGCTTCTTTTTCCTCCGACATTTGCAGGCATCTCCCCAGCAATTCTAGATTTAGATCCGGTAACACTACGCTTCGCGACACGCGATCGTATCGCTCTCCTTTCAATTCGTAAATTGCAAATACTCCATCTTCCCAAAACCAAACTTCCGCAATATTAAATCGCCGGTAATATTCTAATTTGTCGATTTTACCGCTAGTATAAACAACTTCGATCGCCAAATCCGGTGCCGATCGCTGGCGTCTATCTTCCCCAAAGAAATAAGATAAATCTGGTTCTTTACTGGTGCCTTTTGATTCCCCTCGGAGTGTCGCGCTACCCGTCGTTCTAAAACTAATATCCTTTTCTATAAAAAAGGTAATTAACATTCCTGCCAACAGGCATTTAATGGTTTCATGTTCCGGAGAAAGCGTCATAATTTCTACAGTTCCGTCCAGGTAAGATAACCGAACGCTGCGAGTGTTTTCTAACAGCGCATCGAGGATTTTAAACTGCTGCCATGTCATGACAAGCGGCAAAATCAATCGCTGTTCTGGCAGTACAGTCAATTGGGGGTTAATGGTGGCAGTCATTGATACTTTCCCCGAGTTTGAATTTCGCCTTCTAGATTAGCATAAAAGATATCTCGCTGGAGAACTATAAAAGGACTGAAGTCCTCACTACGAACAGGTTTGTAGTAGGGACTTTAGTCCTCTAAAATTTTAAGCAGCAAACGAGACAAATAGCGAGGCAATACCGATCGCGATCGCCCCTATTCCCATCACAAAAGACCAAAATCTGTGATAGCTATTAACCGTCGTGCCGCTGTCGCTTTGAACCTGAATCAAATCCATCCAAGGTGCAACGCCCCGACGGAACCAACCCAAAGCATTGACATCCATTCCTATCAAACTCCTCACCCGTTTCATGCCAAACAAAAAGTTACCGATCGGCCCGAATCGAGAAGCGTAACGGAGGTACAGCATACCCGTATTATCTTGCAATTTCAAATCGGAACCGAACGCATAACCCGCATCTCCCCGCCCGATTAATTCGCCTTCAAGTTTCGCAGGTTTACCCCGCAACGGACTCGCATAAGGGTCGGACATTAAGGTTAAAACATCCAAATTTTCTGCTTGTTGGTAATTTGGGAACATCACCAAAGCTTTGAGCAAAATTCCCGCACCCAAACCGATTAAAGGACAAGCAATTAATATCATGGGATTCGAGACAGGCAGGAAAACTCCCGCAATAAAACCCACCAACAATCCGAGGAATTCAGCGGTGTAAAGCAGCAGATCTAACAGAAAATTTCCGTACAGTTTCCGCTTGCTCAAATTGCGACCTTCGCCGACAATTTTACCCATGTCAAACTCAGTATCCAACCCCAATTGTTCTGCATAGGTGCTCAAAGCGCGAACTCGCTTGCCCGTCAGCGGGTGAGTCGAATTCAACTCCATCCACCAACCCCAAGGGTTGAACATATCCCACAAAAATACTCGCCCAATTTTTTCCGGTTCCGATGCAATTCGGTAAGCGGTGCCGGTAGAAGTGGCAGCTTTTGCATCGTAAATGCCTAACGCGCGAGTTCCTTCTAGCAAGCGGCTGGGTTCCGTTGCCCTTTGCCCTTCTTCCAAAATACCGTAAGCAATTTTGACCAAAGCGCGGGATAAAGCGTTGGGATTTCCGGTAGTTTCGGCGGCAAATCGATCGGCAAAATATTCGCGAGTGCGGGACAAATACAGCAGCAAATACGTGCCTGCAATGTAAAACAAATAAGCAATAGCAGCTACACTACCCGCTGCATCTTTGGCTTTTTCGCCTCCCCGGCGGCTGAGACTTCTAGCAGTAGTGTAAATTAAATAAGTAATCTGCACTAATGTCGAAGCTAAAGTCATGACTGCAAAATCCCAATGAACTATGTGACCGAGTTCGTGGGCGTAAACCGTGGCAATTTCATCGTCATCTAAATAAGTGAAAAGCCCTTGACTGACAACCAAGCGCGCGCTGTTGGGAAAGGAACCGTAAGTAAAAGCTGTGGGGTTTTCATCGTCGATAATTCCCAAGCGCGGCTGAGTCAGTTTTTTATGCTGGCAAACTCTTTCAATAACTCGCGCTGTTTCGGGACTTTGGCTTTGAATTTCTTCTAGAGAAACCCAGCGAGTATTGTAAAGCCAATTTTGGGTTAAATCCATCAAGTAAGGTGATAGGAAAAAAGCAGCTATGTTAAACACCAGAGTTATGGGAACTGCGATCGCCAATCCGCCGATCGGATCGGCACTTCCCATAATGAAAATTGCAGCCAATGATAGCGCTAACACCATACCAAATAGCATGGCGATCGTCACGCCAGAAGCTAAGGCGAGATTGCCTCCTGTTGACTGTGCTAGTTTAACGCCGGCGGCGGCCGCTCGCCCTGCCTTGTGTAAAGGCGATTGAGATGACATAATAATCTCCTCAAAGGTGATTGACAAATGGAAATGACCGTGCAACTTTAATATATACTTCCCTGTTGTAGCCTGTAATTTCGGATTGCTGTCAGAGTTCTCAACAAAAATATAGAATTTGTTCGAGAATTGTTAAGATTGAAAGTGCGGGAGTTAAAATTTTGTCTCCTAAATTTATTGAGACCGATCTGTGCTGGCAAAGCAACCGGGTTTTTACCTAATTTTTTAGTGGCAGCGAAGTATTTGCGCAAAAAAACCGGTTTCTGACACCCGCATGCAGTCATATTTATTGGTAAAATTTTAACTCGCAAATCACAGGTCAAAAATAATTAGAAATTAAAAATTGCGATGATGTCGATACTAGAAATTGCCAGAGAAACCCGCCAAGCTGCTAGCAAGTTAGCAGTGTTGCCTGCTAGTGCAAGAAATGCAGCGATCGAAGCTGTTGCTAAGGCTTTAGAAATGGCAGCGCCGGAGATTTTAGCAGCGAATCAGGCCGATCGCGCGGCGGCTGAAATTGATGGTATTGCCAAACCGCTGTACGATCGACTGAAGTTAGATGAAAGCAAGTTGAAAAGCGCGATCGCGGGCGTGCGAGATGTGGCAAAACTTCCAGATCCGATCGGCACCGTGCAAATCCACCGCGAATTGGATGCAGGATTGATTCTGAAGCGCGTTACCTGTCCTTTGGGCGTTTTAGGCATTATTTTTGAAGCGCGTCCCGAAGCTTTAATTCAGATAGTATCCTTGGCATTAAAATCGGGCAACGGCGTGATTTTGAAAGGGGGCAAAGAGGCAGTTCGTTCCTGCGAAACTTTAACAAAAGTCATCCATCAATCACTCTCAGAAACGGCTGTCAATCCCCAAGCAGTCCAGTTGCTAACCACGCGGGAAGAAACGATCGAACTGCTAAAAATGGACAGCTATGTAGACTTAATTATTCCCAGGGGTTCCAATTCCTTCGTGCGTTTCGTGCAGGAAAATACGCGGATTCCGGTGTTGGGACACGCTGACGGAATTTGTCATTTGTACGCAGACAAAGCAGCGGACATTCAGAAAGCCGTAGAGATTGCGATAGATGCCAAAACTCAGTATCCAGCAGCCTGCAATGCGATAGAAACTTTGCTAGTTCATCAAGATATCGCGCCGGATTTCTTGCCCGCAGTTGCCGCAGCTTTGCAGCAGAAAAAAGTCGAACTGCGCGGCGATGAAAAAACTCGCACTATTCTCGAAAATATTGCCGAAGCAACCGAGGAAGATTGGTCTGCAGAATACAGCGACTTGATTTTAGCAATCAAAATTGTAGATTCAACAGACAGCGCGATCGAGCATATCAATACTTACGGTTCCAGACATACAGATGCGATCGTCACCGAAGATAGCGAAGCAGCAGAAACATTTTTAGATCGAGTAGATGCAGCGGGAGTTTATCACAACTGTTCGACTCGATTTGCCGACGGTTTCCGCTACGGATTCGGTGCGGAAGTGGGAATCAGCACGCAGCAAATGCCGCCCCGAGGCCCTGTCGGTTTAGAAGGTTTGGTGACTTATAAATATCGAGTTGTAGGTAACGGTCATATTGCCGCCGATTATGTAGGGAATGAGGCTAAAGAATTCACCCATCGAGATTTAGCATGAGGTTCGCAGTCAGGTTCGTAAGGAGGACTGCAGTCCGCAATAAATAATATATTGTAAGGTGTTAGTAAGGTGCGCAGCGCGCACCCTGCGACCCTACTCTGCCCAGTCTTCAAACCTCAATCCAGGAATTCTTTCAAAATCTCTGCGGTTCCGGGTAAGTAAAATACTGTTCGTTGAAATTGCGATCGCGGCAATCCGCAAATCTTGCGTACCAACGCGGATTTTTTGTCGCAAGAATTCCCTGTAATAATTTTCAGCATTGCGATCGAAGTCAAGCAACTCAAAATCGGTCAAATAGTTAATGGTTTTTCGCAGACTTGCATAAGCCGATATTCTTTCCTCCCCCGATTTAGCTCGCCTGATGCGGTTAAGTCGTCCGTACATTTGCTCTTCAAATGTGACGATGGTAATCGCAATATCTTTTGGATCGATCGCACTGATACGCTGCACTATTTGTGGATTTCCCTGCTGAAAAAGTGTGGCATGGTCTGTATCGAATACCCACACAGTCACTTAACTGTTTCCTCCAACTCATTTTTGTTGGTGGCTTCTGCCCGATCGAGTCTATCGTCGTATTCTACCATTTCCAAATCCCTCTCGCGACGCAGTTCTGCAATGTCTTCTAGCATTTCATCAAAGTAAGGATCGTTTTTAAATGCTCCTGCCCATTTCATCAAAGGATTTTCAGCTTTGGGAATGTCTGTTGTCAGAGAAACTATTTCGACTTTTTTTAAATACTCCACCAGCAATCGGTGCAAGCTTTTTAAAGCTTCTTCTTTACTAGATCCCGAACTCCTACACTCTGGCAATTCCCAAATTCTTGCACTGTAGAGGTCTTCCTCATGCTTTTCGATGAGGACTCGATAAGTTAATTGAGTTAAAGGATTTCTATCGGGGGTTGATACTGTAGCATTCATTTGTTTTACTATAGGTTATAGGTTTATTTTACAGTAATTTAAGGGATGCCGTCAAGTGGTGTGGCGAGTTTTTGAAATTGTCAATTATTAGCAGATTATGTGCTATTTAATGTAGGTGGAAAAGTAGTGCGAGCGTCCCCGCTCGCGATTGGCGAGAGAAGGATAATGTAGGTGGAAAAGTAGTGCGAGTTTCGGAGCTCGCGATCGGTCAGAGAAGGACAATGATAGCAAAGGGCATAGAAGTCTTAGATGAGGATGCTGAATTTTTCCCAGATGGATCGGTTCGCGATGCTAAGCTTGCCCGCAATACAGCGATCCAAGACATACCCTGTATGGGCGATCGCAGTGTAGTGTTTTTTCCCTCGGGAAGGCTGAAACTCTGCTGGCTATCTCAAACAACAGTTTTAGACGGTATTCCTTGCCCCGAAGATCGTATAGTCTATCTCCATGAAAATGGTCGGTTGCTGAATGCTTCGCTAGCTTCTGAAGTTCAAATAGATGGAGTTTTGTACCCGTCAAATAGCCGTTTGACTTTTGATGAAACTGGCAAATTATTGGAGTATTCCCAGGAACTAGACGCAGATCGAATAATTGAGGGATTTCCTTGCAGTTCGCTGTTTAATGTGTGGCGGTATGCTGGGGGTAAACCCAGTGTAGTCGTGCTATCTGCTGTACATTCGATCGGCCCACAAGAATATCCGCGCGGTGCCGAGTTGTTTTTAGATGAAAATGGAGAAGTTATCGACTGGTATTCTGTAGATGTGGATTCGGGAAATCTTTACAAACAGCGATCGTATGGCGTATTTGAAGTATCATGGTTGTAAAAAAATGCAATCGAAATCTTTGAACTAACCAGCACTTTTAAACGCGCAAATCCTCCCGATGATTATCCCGCAACTCGCCATTCCTCCAGGCTACCGCCCCCAAGCCCCCGACACCAGTGCCGAAAATGATGCCCTAGAATTTTACCTGCTCAGACAGCGATCGAACGCAGAGCGCCTGTCAATGGGAGCAGCCATGACTCGCAGCGCCCGCCACCTATCTCTGCATTGTTTGAGCCGCCAATTTGCCAATTTATCCCCGCAACAATTAGCTCAAAAAATAGCATTAGCTTGGCTTCAGGAAAACTGCCCGCCTAACTTCACCCCCGCTGACAATCCTATGAGTTGGATTCAAGATTCAACGCTGCTAGCGCTGCAACTTCACGGCATTTTAGAAAGTTTGGCAATTCCCTACTACATCACCGGTGGAGTGGCTGCAATTGCCTATGGAGAGCCGCGCACCACGCGAGATTTGGATGTCGCGATCGCACTTTCACCAACTGCAATCGACTCTTTAGTAGAGGCTTTAGAACTTAATGGCTTTTACGTTCCCGGCGTCGAAGATATTCGCTCCGGGCGGATGCCAACTTTGGGAATTACTCACATTGAAACTATTTCTCGCGCTGATTTGATGGTGGCTGGTGCGAGCGAATTCGAGCGATTGAAATTCGATCGCAGGCGGGCGATCGAAATGCCGGAAGGCGGATATTTGTACTTTATATCTCCCGAAGATTTGGTGCTGGCAAAATTAGCGTGGGGGTGTAATTCCCGATCGGAAAAACAATGGCGCGATGTTTTGGGAATCCTCAAAGTGCAGGCCGAAACTCTCGATCGAGCCTATTTAATAGAGTGGGCGGGACGCTTGGATATTGCGGTAGATTTAGCTCGCGCTTTAACTGAAGCAGGAATTTAATTTACGATTGGTTACTACTCATTGAGACGCGCTATAACAGGATAGCTCGGGCGAACGCTAACGATATGTTTAAGGGTTTGCTGGCAAAAAATTAATCTAGTGATAAACTAATAAAAGACTCACCAAGCGGTATTGAAAGAATCAAATGGAAGTTACCTTAGCTGGTCTGGAAAACTTGGAAGAAGTGGCAGAATTATTCGATATGTATCGTGTTTTTTACAATCAAACTTCAAACCTTGAAGCAGCCCGACATTTCCTCCAAGAACGCCTTCAAGCCAAGGATTCAACTATCTTCATCGCGCGCGATCGTGATTGTGGAGTTGGATTCACCCAGCTTTATCCCAGTTTTTCTTCGGTATCGATGAAACCGATCTGGATTTTAAACGATCTGTTTGTCAAACAATCGCACCGCCAGCAGGGAGTTGGCAAATTACTCCTCGGTGCTGCAGAGAACTATGCTAGAGAAACAGGAGCAGTCAGAATTATTTTGGCGACTCAAATTTCTAACATGGCAGCCCAAGCTCTTTACGAGTCGCTAGGATACAATAAAGATCGAGAATTTTACCACTACGCGATGCAATTATAACAGATTATATCGCGTTAGAACGACCGCGATCGGATTAGTTTGTAGTGAGGACTTTAGTCCTTAAAATATGCGGAATAAAGTCCTCACTACAAACCGATTTTGTTTAAACAGCAGCATAAGGAACCGGATCTTGCAATCCTAATTCTGCAAAAGCTGCCAGTCGCAGCCGGCAAGCATCGCAAACGCCGCACGCGCTTTCACCACTTGCGTAACAAGACCAAGTTTGCTCCCAAGGAACTCCCAATTTGTTGCCCAATTGCACGATCTCTGTTTTTTTCATGTCGATTAAAGGCGTGACAATCTTAATCGGATTTCCTTCCCTACCCTGCTTGGTTCCCAAGCGAAAAACTTCCTGCATCGCTTGGATGTAATCGGGGCGGCAGTCGGGATAACCGGAATAATCTAAAGCGTTGACGCCGATGTAAATTCGATCGGCTTCGAGGGTTTCCGCCCAGGCGAGGGCAAAGCTGAGAAAGATGGTATTTCTGGCAGGAACGTAGGTAATCGGGATGTTTTGAGACATTTCTGCTAAAGTGCGTTTTTTCGGCAATTCCAGTCGCTTGTCTGTCAGTGCCGAACCGCCCCACACGGTTAAATCGCAGTTGACTATTTGATGCACTTTAACACCAGCAGAAAGCGCGATCGACTTTGCTGATTCTAACTCCCGTCGGTGTCTTTGTTGGTAGTCAAAGGAAATCGCGTAGCACTCGCAACCGTCGGCTTTTGCTTGGTACAAAATCGTTGAGGAATCCAATCCTCCAGATAGTAAAATAACTGCTTTCACTTAAAATAACCTCGAAGGAATGAACTTCTATATTTCTAGCAAGTTTGCAGTAGCTGCCGTAGGGAATTATACCTTGGTAACAGCCTGTTGGCAAAGGACTTTAGTCCTTCTGCAGAGTCAAGTCCGCACTACGAACTAATCTTATCGCGTTCGATCGAACGGAGTCGAGCGCTTTCGATCGAAACGTTTTGTAGTAAGGACTAAAGTCCTTCTGCGGACTCAAGTCCGCACTACGAACTAATCTTATTGAGGCAAGATGTTAGTTGAAACCGACTAAAAAATCCCACATTTTCAAGTGATGCTTTCAGTCCTCTCGATCGAGGACTTTCGCTATGAGACAGGGGCCGAGCGTTGCGGAGGGTTGCAACCCCTGTCGGACTCGAAATAGATGCAGCAAATTAGTATTGGCTCGATCGACCATTAATATGTTAGCCCAACAACCGTCAATCAATCCGCAAATTGAACGGCAAGCGAGCGTATATTCCCTGCGGGTCGTTCATCGATTTAAGTACAGCAAAATCCTCCTGCATTTTCTTAAATTCAGCGGTTAGCGGGTCTAATTTTGGTTCGGAAGCAATGCGAACTCCCGAGATTTTTTCTAAAAGTCGCTCTTCAAAAGTGCGGCGTTTCGGATACTCTTGCAATTGCCAATCATCTCCCAGTTTAGCTTGTTTTGCCGCTTCTTTAACAGCATCTTCCAGACCGCCAATTTCATCGACCAAGCCCAATTTTTTCGCGCTTGTACCAGACCAAACTCGGCCTTGAGCAATTTCCTGTACCTTGTTTTTCGGCAGTTTGCGGGATTGCGCGACTTTGGTAATAAACCGATCGTAAATGCGATCGACTATGCGCTGAATGTTTGCTAATTCTTGAGGGGTTTTCGGGCGGGAAATCGTGTTATTATCGGCAAAGCGAGCTGTTTTCACTACGTCCCAAGTCAAGCCGTTGTTAGCAGCTAAATTTTGGACGTTAAGCAGCATTCCAAAAACCCCGATCGAACCTGTAATTGTATTGGGTTCGGCAAATATTTTGTTGGAACCCATCGCAATCCAATAACCGCCGGAAGCTGCTAAATTGCCCATAGAAACTACCACGGGTTTTTTCTGGCGAGTCAGCACTACTTCGCGTCCGATTACTTCTGCTGCCGTAGCGCTGCCGCCGGGACTGTTGATGCGCAAAACGACGGATTTGATATCATTATCTTCTCTAATTTTGCGCAGTTCTGATGCAATGCGATCGCCCCCTACTTGATTCGGGCCGCCTTCCCCATCTACAATCTCGCCTTCGGCATAAATCACGGCAATTTGATTCTTGCTTTGGGCGCTAGCAGACTTTTTGCCATCGGCAACTTTCGCGTAATTTTTCAAACTAATTTGTCTGAAAGATTTATCCTTGGTATCCGTTCCTGTGAGCTGCTTAAGTTCGGTTGCAATTTCGTCAAAATATGCAACTCGATCGACTAATTTATTTTTGAGCGCTTCATCAGCCATTAAAGTTCCGCCGTTGTCGGCAATTGTTTGCAGTTGGGGAACAGTTAATTTGCGGTTCGGTCCGACAGTTTGCAGGTATTCTCCCCAAATATCTCCGAGCAATTTTTGAGTTTGCTGGCGATTTTCAGGACTCATTTTTTTGAGTACAAACGGTTCGACAGCGGATTTGTATTTGCCGACGCGAGTCACTTGCACTCCTACGCCGTATTTTTCCAAAGCGCCTGTCAAAAACATTGCTTGGCTGCTCAAACCGTTAATTTCCAAAGTACCGTAAGGATTGATTGCAATTGTATTAGCAACGGAACCGAGATAATAATCTCGTTCGTTCCAATCCATATCGTAAGCAAAAATGGTTTTTTTGGCATCTCGGAAGCGCTGCAAGGCCGATCGCACTTCTTTGAGATTTGCCAGCCCGCTTGCGCCGGAATCGGAATTTCCTTCTAGATAAATTCCGACTATTTTCGGGTCTTTTTTAGCAGATTCGATCGAGTCTAAAACCGTCCGCAAAGTAACAGTACCCGCGTCTTCTTCGGAAAGTGCTTCTTGCAGCGCAGCCCCGGTACTGCGATTGGGTTTGCTGTCGGTAATATTTAAAGAAAGGTCTAATACTAATACAGACTTATCTTTAACTTGCGGGCCTGCTTCTTTAGAAGACGATGCAGCCGCAAATATCAGGAACATCAGCCCACCCAATCCTATACTGCCGATGAGCATCAGTCCTAGGAAGGTTCCTAGCAAACTTGCCAAGGTATACTTTAGGAAATCTTTCATTAGATGATAGGTAATAGGTAATTGGTAATTGGTAAGGAGTTTTGAGTTTTAAATTTTGAGTTTTGAGTTAAAGACAGTTCTTAATTCAAAACTCAAAACTCAAAACTTAGAACTCCCGAAAACTGTCAACAGTTAACTGACATACTTTTATCTTAGCGTTTCCAAAACTCCAGAGTGCTTTAACTCGTACAGATTGGCGCAGCCCGTACAGAACATCGCCGTGGCGATTTCTGCAATCAAAACCTCAACCAGCATTTCCAAAGCTGAGACTGATTGGGCCGCTGCTTGCAAAAACGGCCGCGCCAACCCCGCCACATCCGCGCCGAGGGCGAGGGCTTTGGCTGCATCCAAGCCGTTTTGCAAGCCTCCGGAAGCTATTAGCGGAACTTCCGACGAAACTTTTCTCACGCCGACAATGCACTCGGCTGTGGGGATTCCCCAATCGGCAAAAGTTGCGCCCAAGCGGCGCTGTTTCGCATCTTTTGCCCGTTCTCCTTCTATTTTCGCCCAAGAAGTGCCCCCGGCTCCAGCAACATCTATGGCGGCTACTCCTGCAGCGAGCAATTTCTTTGCCATTGCTGCGGAAATGCCGTTGCCGACTTCTTTAGCAATTACGGGTACTGCGAGTTCGCCGCACAATTTAGCAATTTTATCTAGCAATCCTTTAAAGTTAGTATCGCCTTCGGTTTGAACGCATTCTTGCAGGGGATTGAGGTGCAAAATTAAGGCGTCGGCTTCGAGGAGGTCGATAATTCTTTGGCACTGTTCGAGACCGAAATTGTAGTTTAATTGTACGGCTCCGATGTTGGCAAATAGCAGAATGTCTGGCGCTCGATCGCGCACGGCAAATGTCGCCCCAAGTTGGGGATTTTCGATCGCGATTCTCTGGGAACCTACGCCCATTGCTAGTTTGTATTTTTGAGCGACATCGGCGAGGCGGTAGTTGATGGTTTGGGCGAGTTCCGTGCCGCCTGTCATGGAGGAAATTAGCAGGGGCGCGCCCAATCTTTTGCCGAGGAAGATTGAGGTTAAATCGATGCTTGTGCGATCGATCTCTGGCAAGCAACAGTGGGTGAAACGGTAGCGATCGAGACCGCTGGTGGTTTCGCGAAATTGTACGTCTTCTTCGAGGCAAATTCGCAGGTGGTCGGCTTTGCGGGTTTCGGTTTGCGATGGGGAAATTGGTAAATTCACAGCGACAATTTGAGCGAATGTTTTGTATTGGGAATACAGTTGTTTTTATGAACCGCAGAGGACACAGAGGACACAGAGAGAGAACAGGGAGTCGATTGCTGAGATTTGAGAGATAAATTAACCATAATCCTGTAGGGGCGGGTTCGCCAACAATATTTGACAATAATTGACAATCTCAAAAAACCTGCCCCCACCCCACCTTAAATTTCCATGTACCTGTTGTTAAGATACAGGCGGTCTCGCCAACCATACATGACAACAATCTCCAATCTCAAAAACCCGCCCCCGCCCCACCTTAAATTTCCATGTACCTCTCTAATGTAACTCTTGTAAGATACAACAAGGGTTTAAGATTATCCGGGCACAGTCATCGGAACGCCGTTATCTGAGGGTTTTAACTTTAGCAAAAATGGAACTGCTTTTTGCACCCAGGCTTTGACAGGCGTGTAATTTTTCGCTGATTCTCCGAAAGATATTTCTAACATATCCGTGTGAATTATACCGGGATTTAAAGGAATTGCTGCCATGCCTCGGGGCAGTTCTTGGGCGAGAGCTCTTGTCAATCCTTCTACGGCCCATTTGGTCGCGCAGTATGGTGCAACTTCCGGCGATGTTGACCTCCCCCAACCGGAACTGAAGTTAACAATAATTCCGCTGTTTCTCGCAACCATCGCAGGTACGAAGTGGCGGATTGTATTTGCCGTTCCTTTAATATTAACATCTATTACCTCGGAAAATTCTTCGCTGCTAATTTCCCAAAGCGTACCTAAGTGATTGGTTAAAGCTGCATTGTTAATCAGCAAGTCGGGAGGCGAATAATTGGCGAGGATTTCTTGCGCCCAAGCTTGCATTTGAGAGTCGCTGGCTACATCTGCGCAAGTAAAATGATGGGGCAAACTGTATCTACTGTTAAGTCTTTCCACTGCTGCGGGAGAACGGGCGCAGCCTAAAACTGTATGTCCCAATTCAATAAATTTTTCGGTCATGGCAAGACCTAGACCGCGACTGACACCTGTAATTACAATTAATTTTGTCATGGATCTGCTGCAATGTTGGCATTAAGTAATATAATACATAAATCTCAAATCAAAAAACATCTCAAATCCCAAATTTAAAATCGATCGCGTGAGGTCAGCATGAAAGTAAAAGCAGCGGTTGCTCGCAGTGCCGGCAAACCTTTGAGCATTGAAACTGTAGACTTGGACGGGCCGCGGGCTGGAGAAGTGTTGGTAGAAATTAAAGCAACTGGTGTTTGTCACACCGATGCTTACACTCTTTCCGGTGCAGATCCTGAAGGTTTATTTCCTGCTATTTTAGGTCACGAAGGAGCGGGAATTGTTGCGGAAATTGGGGCGGGAGTAACTAGCGTTAAAAAGGGCGATCGAGTAATTCCGCTCTACATTCCAGAATGCCGCAACTGCGAATATTGTTTGAGCCGCAAAACCAATCTCTGTCAAGCAATTCGCGTTACTCAAGGACAGGGAGTGATGCCCGACGGCACGAGCAGGTTTTCGATAGAGGGCGAGAAAATTTTCCATTACATGGGAACTTCTACCTTTGCTAATTATACAGTATTGCCGGAAATTGCGGTAGCAAAAATTCGCGACGATGCACCTTTTGAGAAAGTTTGTTTGATAGGCTGCGGGGTAACAACTGGCATCGGCGCTGTTATCAATACCGCCAAAGTAGAACCGGGTGCTAATGTCGTAGTTTTCGGTTTGGGCGGCGTGGGATTGAATGTAATTCAAGCAGCGCGCATGGTGGGAGCTAACATGATAATCGGCGTCGATCTCAATCCCGCCAAGCGAGAAATGGCGGAAAAATTCGGCATGACTCACTTCGTCAATCCCCGCGAAGTTGAGGGCGATTTAGTAGCTTATTTGGTGGATTTAACCAAAGGCGGAGCCGATTACAGTTTTGAATGTATTGGCAACATTAATGTCATGCGCCAAGCATTAGAATGCTGCCACAAAGGTTGGGGCGTGAGCGTAATTGTCGGTGTAGCGGGAGCGGGTCAAGAAATTAGCACCCGCCCGTTTCAATTAGTAACTGGTAGAGTGTGGAAAGGCACCGCTTTCGGCGGTGCAAAAGGCAGAACCGACGTTCCAAAAATTGTTGATTGGTACATGGATGGGAAAATTGATATCGACAGTTTAGTAACTCAAATAATGCCGATCGAACGCATTAACGACGCCTTCGATTTAATGCACAAAGGCGAAGCAATTCGTACAGTTTTGACATTTTGAAATTGTGAAGGAAGAAGGAAGAAGGAAGAAGGAAGAAGGAAGAAGGAAGAGGAAAGAATTAACTGGTTTAACTGGTTCCTAGGCTCTGCCTGGGAACCCAGATCTGGAGGCTCTGCCTCGTGAGGTCCAGTCGAGGCAGAGCCTCTGGATCTGCGTTACCAGGCTTCAGCCTGGTAACGAGTAACACGAGTAACAACGAGTTTAACTGGTTCCTAGGCTCTGCCTGGGAACCCAGATCTAGAGGCTCTGCCTCGCGAGGTCTAAATGAGTAATTACCAATTATCAATCACCATGTCCGACTCTCTCAAACTAGAAAAACAACATAAAAGCTTTGGCGGCAAACTCGGCTTTTACAGCCATCAATCCTCAACCTGCAACAGCGAAATGAAATTCGCCGTTTACCAACCGCCGCAAGCCGAATTTCAACCCGTACCGATCCTCTATTTCCTATCAGGATTAACCTGCACCGAAGAAAACTTTATGGCAAAAGCAGGGGCGCAACAATTTGCAGCAAAACACGGATTAATGCTCGTTGCACCCGATACCAGCCCGCGCAATACAGGGATTCCCGGCGAGGATGACGATTGGGATCTGGGAAGCGGTGCGGGTTTTTATATAAATGCGACAGCCGCACCTTGGAATTCTCACTATCAAATGTACAGTTATGTGGTTGAAGAATTGCCTGATTTAATCGCCAAAAACTTTCCCGCAATCCCGGAAAAACAGGGAATTTTCGGTCATTCAATGGGCGGACACGGGGCTTTAATTTGCGCTTTAAAAAATTGCGATCGCTACCTTTCAGTTTCCGCTTTTGCGCCTATTTGCGCGCCAACGCGCAGCCCTTGGGGACAAAAAATCTTCTCGAACTATCTCGGGGGCGATCGAGAGAATTGGCGCATTTGGGACGCTAGTGAATTGATGCTGGGAACTCACTACACTCGCCCGATTTTGATTGATTGCGGTGCTGCTGATTCCTATCTTGCTGAGGGGCAATTGTTGCCGGAAGCTTTCGCAGATGCCTGCGCGAAATCGGGACAGCCGCTAACTTTAAGAATGCAGGAAGGTTTCGATCACAGCTATTATTTTGTGGCGAGTTTTATGGAAGATCACATTCAGCATCATGCTGCTGCTTTGTGCGATTGAAACTTGTTCAATTAACGCGATATCGCTAGGGACACGGCACTGCTACGTCCTTGAAAAGAAGGACTGAAGTCCTCACTACGAAACAGTTTGTAGTAAGGACTTTAGTCCTTCCACCTAAGTTCATTGTGCAGCGAACCCCAGGAGACTAAAAGCATATCAGCTATTTGCGATTGTCCTCTAGCTCTGTAAATATCCATAGCTTTCTCAAAATCTTCAATTCCTCCCCGCAGATCTCCAATGGCAGATCGAGTATTAGCACGAGCCATATAAGCTTCTACAAAGTCAGGATTGAGATTAATTGCTTGAGTAAAAGCTTCAGATGCTTCTTGATACAGGCGTTTGCGACCGAGGTCGAATCCTTGTTCGTAATATTCTTGAGCTTCCATCGCATTCATTTAATATAAGTAACCGGATAATCGGGATTAGCGGGATTCGGAATTAATCTTTGATTTTTACAGTCAACCAGAAAATCTAACTTTTCCAAAACAACCTGACCAATTAATACTTCATCTCCAGTTACTAAAGCATCTTCAATTGTTTTGCGCCCTTCGCACTCTATTATGACGGGGCCAGTGACTCCCACTGCCTCTTTGCGTCCATCTGCATATTTAACAAGTTGCTGGCTGAGAATTCGCAAGCCTAGTTGTTCCACTATTTCCGAGGGAATAACTAAGTTAACTGCGCCTGTATCTATCAAACCTTCCGTTTCGCACTCGCGCAACAACCGAGGTGCTAGCAATCCCCGACGCACTAACTCGTCATCTACAGCATTTGTCAGCTTTACCTGAGTGCGAACTGCCACCATCGTCTCAACTCCATTCTGTTCTACTTTATTTAATTCTTTCATAGCATTTGGCCTTGTACTTAGTTTTTTATTACTTCCATTATACCCAACCTGAATTTGTAGCAACAAAGGCTAGTTAGGTAAGGTGCGCAATGCGCACCCCACAAGCGATTATCTAAAATATTTTATATAAATAAGACGGGCGCGTTACTAACAGTCATGGATGCACTCAGATTAAAGAAACCGGGTTTTACCAGATAGTTGATTTGAGCATTTAATACTCGTGAAAAACCCGGTTGATTTGGTTTTAACAACCAACAGTTAATTCAGGTCGATCGCAAATACCCAGTCTTGATAATTGCTGTCGCGATTTTCGATGATTTCTGTGAGTTTGTGCAAGATTTTTTCAGTGATGGGCCGATTTGTGGGTAATTGATAGTTTTCCACGCGGTTAACTGGCGTAACTTTAGCTGCGGTTCCGCACAGGAAAATCTCATCGGACACAAATAGTTCTGATTTATCGATCGCCCTTTCTGTGACTTTAATTCCTAAATTCCTGGCAATAGTTATGACGCTATCTCTGGTAATTCCTTCAAGAATATCTTGCTCGAAACCGGGTGTAAATAATTGACCGTTTCTCACAATAAATATATTCATCCCAGAAGCTTCGCTGACTTTGCCCTGAGAATTCATCATAATCGCTTCGTCGAAGCCGGATGCTACTGCTTCTGTTTTTGCTAAGGCTGATGTAATGTAAGCGCCGCTGATTTTACCTCTCAAGGGCAAACTGCGGTCTTCTTGGCGGTACCAAGAACTAATTCGGCAGTTGACTCCTGCTTTGGGCAAATAGTCAGAAAGTTCCAATCCGTAGACAAAGAAATCTGTTTCTACGCTGTGCAGCCTCGGAGCAATTCCCAAACTCGATGTATAGATAAAAGGGCGGATGTAAAATGATTTTGACGGTCGATTTTTCTTGACAAAATCAACGATTACTTGTTGAATTTTATCTGCAGGAAAATCGCAGTGCAGGAAGCTGGCACTTTGACTCAATCTTTGACTGTGGCGGTCCAATCTAAATAGCAAGATGCGATCGGGATTTTGGGGGTCGGGTATGCCCCGCAAACCGCCTAAAACTCCGGTTCCGTAGTGCAGTGCGTGGGTGGCTATGGAAATCTTGGCTTCGCTAAATGGCAGAAATTGGTTTTGAAAGTAGGCTATGGGCAGAAAACTATCCATGATTCAAGGTGGCAATGCGTTTTGCACTCCGCAGGCAAAGGTGAATCTGGTTATATTACCACAAGTAATGCCATTTGAGATTTGAGATTTGAGATTTGAGATTGAAAATGACTGATTTTATAAAGTTTGGAGTTGGGCTGCAGTTGCATTGTTTGTGTGAAATTGGTACGATTATTTTGTTTTCCGATCGCCCGCTAAATTAATCTAAATAGCAATTTAATACAAATAGCGATCGATTTAGTTGATAATTGTTTGAGCAAAATGGATTGCGAATTTAAATAAACATCGAGGGAGAGGGAACAGTGGCACGTAAATGTTTCATCATTGAAATGGGAATGGGCATCGACCAGCACGGTCAAGAACCGACTGTAGCTGCAGCGAGGGCCGTGCGAAATGCGATCGCCAACAATGCTTTGTTGGGTATCTGGGAAGTCGCGGGTTTGAACGACCCAAATCAAATGATTGTTGAGGTAAAAGTTGCCGTTCCGTATCCCGAAGAAGTGCGATCGGATGAAGTGTTGGCGGTGCTGCCTTTCGGTCGCAAAACTCTGATTGTCGAACAAGGTGGTATGGTTGTTGAGGGTCGGGCGATCGCTTCTTTAAATGATAAAAATGATGAAATGCTAATCGCTGTAGCGGCGGTAACAGTTTTTGTAGAAACTGATTGATTATTTTTTGCTACTTAGGCGATCGGGAATGTAAGCAATCCAGCAAAAACCTACGATTAATAACAGCCATGTCGCTGTAATGTTGTTGCCTAACAAGTTGCGGAGAAAGTTTTCCATTGTTCTCAAAAATTATGGCAATTTGTAGCAATCTGTAGCAATTTGTAGCTCGATCGAGGCAGAGCCTCTAGACATGGGTTCCCAGGCACAGCCTGGGAACCAGTTCGACAGCCTGGGAACCAGTTCGACAAGTTCGATTGATAGTCAACTATCAACGATCGACTGTTTAGTCTTACTGTTGGCGGGTATTTGGTGGCGTATTTTGCTGGGGATTTTGCGACAGTTGGTTAACCATTTGTAAGTGGGCTTGCAAGTCGGGCAAAAGCTGCGTTGCCCAAGCCTTTAACTCCGGATCTTGTCCTTGTTGCGATTGAGCTTGAAACAGCGCGATCGCCCGACTGTGGCTGTCACGCATTGCCTGCTGGTAAGCTGTGTCAAAAGTTGCGCCGGAAAGTCCTGCAAGCCGCTGTCTCAAAGCTTGGTTTTGGGCGTTCATCTCCCTGGAAACTTCCATGCCCTTTTGTGTTGCTAACTGCATCAATTCTTGATTTGCCTGTGAGTGTTCCTGAACCATTTGTTGACCGTGCTGTTTGATAGCAGCGCTAGAACCGCGCTGCACGGCTAACCGCCCCAATTCCACTTCCAGCATACCGTTTTGAGCTGCTTGAAGGACAAAATTTCGGTCTCTGGCGCTGAGAGAATTGGTGGAATTTTCCCCAGTAGGAGTGTTGGTAGTACCGCCGGGATTGTTATTGTTGGCGGGAGCATTTGGAGTGTTGGGAGAACGGCCGGGATTGTTGTTGGCGGGAGCATTTGGAGTGTTGGGAGAACGGCCGGGATTGTTATTGTTGGCGGGAGTATTTGGAGCGTTGGGAGAACTAGGAGAAGTGGGAGAATTTTGAGCGAGTTCCAAAACTCGATCGCCCGCTTTTTTAAATCCACGAACCTGCTGGTTTAATTCAGCAATTCCCGGCAGCGCGATTAAGGAACTAACGCCTGCAATGCCGCTAAACACAGCGAATTTTTTGAACAGTTTGCGATTGAGTGATTTCATGAATTTATTACCTTCTAACTTTGCAATTGTCCGATATTTGATACTCTTGCCCCCCATTTTTAATGTGCGGTTGTTTCATGTTTACTCCCTTACCACCTGAAGAATTTGTATTGAACGAACCGCGTTGGCGCAGCCTGCGCGTAGCGCAAAGACGCGAAGTATGCGAAGAGAAGAAGAAGAAAGAAGTACATAGTCTTTTAGCGGCAAGTGAGTAAGGGGGCTGGGGGCTTTCTCAGCTTGAAAACAGGCCGCTAGAGTTGCGAGGGCGTACTGCCTTTGCGAAACAAGTTGGCCAAACCGAAAATACCCAGCACGCCCAGCCAGCCCAAATTGTTGGGGCGATCGCGCCTTGCAGCCAAAACTCCCGAACTCGTCCCCGCCGGCGCTGCTGTTGTCCCCGAAGTCCCGCTACCGGGGCTGGTTGTTGTCCCCGAAGTCCCGGTGCCGGGGCTGGTTGTTGTTCCCGAAGTCCCGGTGCCGGGGCTGGTTGTTGTCCCTGAAGTCCCGCTACCGGGGCTGGCGGCAGCACCGGCAGCGCCCGGAACAGTGAGAGTACCTGAAGTCGAGCCACCGGCACCCGTACCTGTCGTATCTCCCGTCCCGCTACCCGTGCCAGTTGTACCCGCACCTGTGCCGCTACCCGTGCCAGTCGTACCGCCACTACCGGCACCTGTTGTACCGGTGCTACCCGTACCTGTGCCTGTAGTGCCAGTTGTGCCGTCGGTTCCAGTCGTACCTGTTGTACCGCCGGTTCCAGTCGTGCCAGTTGTGCCGCTACCCGTGCCAGTTGTGCCGTCGGTTCCAGTCGTACCTGTTGTGCCAGTTGTGCCGCTTCCGGTGCCAGTTGTGCCGTCGGTTCCAGTCGTACCTTTTGTGCCGGTTGTGCCGCTACCAGTGCCAGTCGTACCTGTTGTGCCAGTTGTGCCGCTACCCGTGCCAGTTGTGCCGCTACCGGTGCCAGTTGTGCCGTCGGTTCCAGTCGTACCTGTTGCGCCAGTTGTGCCGCTTCCGGTGCCAGTCGTACCGCCGGTTCCAGTCGTACCTGTTGTGTCGCTACCCGTGCCAGTTGTACCTGTTGTGCCGCTTCCGGTGCCAGTCGTACCTGCAGTGCCAGTTGTGCCGTCGGTGCCAGTCGTACCTGTTGTGCCAGTTGTGCCGCTACCGGTGCCAGTTGCACCGCTACCCGTACCTCCCGCGCCCGCGCCGCCGGACGACTGGGCAGAAGCAGGCACGGGTAAGGAAACCGTTGCTAAACTTAAAGTACAAGCGCTAGCTAAAAAAACTTTCAACAATTTAGAAGATTTCATCACAAAAAAGGTCATGCTTGCTTTTACCTTGTAGAGTTCCGCGATCGCTTCGCATTCCAAACATGTACGGTCAAATTGACGGTCAAATCGACAGCGCAACGTGCAACTTTTTTAACATTCGCGGTCTGAGAAGAAAGCTAAGGAATAAAAATTATGCTCGTTTCCTCGATTATTTTCCCCATGCAAAGTTACACCGCAATGTCAATAGTTTATACGCTACGACTTATCTTCTGATTTTGGCACTTGTCTTTAGGAGTATTTTGGCAGGCGAGGCGCGATCGCCCGTTGTAGATGCTCTTTTTTGCCTAAAAAACTTGTTTAAATAAATTTTTGGTATCGTCGAACACGAGCGATCTTAATATATAGATCGCTGCGGTGTTAGCCGGCTGGCTGCGAGAATTGTTCTTACTATAGATAGAGGCAGCAGCTTCAAGGCTCAATTAATCTGGCCTGTAGGATTATTCAATTTCTGAAAAAAGTTCTTTGACATTTTTATTAAAAAATAATCGTTTTAACAGTCTGGGACGCATTAATACTAAGGAAACCCAGTTTTTACCGGCACTGAAGATTTCGCTTCAGTCCCGTAAAAAAAAGCTTTCAACTGAGTCCAGATTAATAAATTGCTTTGAGGTGCAGCGTGAACGTAGACTTATTTGTCCGGCAGATAGAAACTATGTACGGGCGTTTGAACGCGCTTTATGAAGGTGCTGCCGCGTCTTCTTTACAGGGTTCGCAATTGATGCCGGCAGTTTTCAAGGAATTGGGCACGGCCTCAGAAAAATTGCAATTAGCTGCCACACAATTGCTTTGCCAAAATCAGGAACTAGCAATTGCCCTGCGGGCGGTGGAAGCAGAAAGGCAGCGGTATTTAGAACTGTTTGAGTTTGTACCGGATGCCTGCATAGTAACCGATGCGGAAGGGACGATCCGCGAAGCCAACCGGGCGGCGGCTGCGTTATTTAATGTTCCCCAAAACTATTTGGCAGGCAAATCGATCGCGCTTTTTACTCTCGAAGAAAACCGCCAAAACTTTTACAAAGAACTCAATTCTCTCACAGAGTTCGATCGACCGACTGAGTGGGAAATGCGGCTGCAACCCCGCAACAACCCTGCTTTTGATGCTGCTTTAACTTGCGCTGCAATCCGCAACTGGGCGGGCGAATTGACAGGTATTCGTTGGTGCGCGCGCGACATTACCGAACGCAAGCGAGCTCAAAGGGCGATCGAAAGCAGTAGCTGCGATCCCAGCGCTAACCGCGATTTGCACTGTTATGAAAAAGGAGAGACAATTCCCCTGATTCCTCAAACTATTTGGCTGGTATGTCGGGGAACAGTAAAGTTAAGCACTCTTTGTAACACAGGCGAAGAAACAATCGTGGGATTTGCAGGTCCTTTGACACCCTTTGGCACCAGTTTGACATCGCTGCAAATCTATCAAGCTACAGCACTTTCTGACGTGCAGTTAGCGTGCATTTCCCAAACCGAAATCGGGATGTCTCCTTACCTGATGGAGGCAATTTTGCCTAAAATTAACCAGCGATTGCGGCAGGCAGAATTGCTGTTGACTGTTACCGGAGAACGGCGAGTAAAAGATAGGTTGCACCGCTTGTTAATGTTTCTAAAAACCGAAATCGGTGAAGCTGTTCCGGAGGGAACTCGCTTAAGCGTTCGCCTCACTCACGAGGAATTAGCCGCAGCTTGCTGTACTACGAGGGTGACAGTGACTCGGGAAATTAACAAGTTACAGCAACAGGGGAAGATTGCGATAGATTGCGATCGGCATCTCATACTCAAACACGGGGATTTTTGATAGTTAATAGTTAAGAAAAGTTTTGAGTTTTAAATTTTGAGTTTTGAGTTAAAGACTTTTTTTAATTCAAAACTCAAAACTCCCGATAGTTGACAGTTGACATTTGTCATTAGCCAGAAAGAAGAATCAAGAAGAAAAAATTGAGCCAACCGTAGGGGTGAAGCATTTGGGCGACGATTCCCGTTTCCCAACTTATAATCTCATGTCCAAATGCTTCACCCAATCCCCACGACAATTTACGATCGCACTCCGAAGAAGGAAGAATTGACAATTGCACTTTTCGCTACAAATACATTTAATATTACATCTATCTTCAGACAGAGCGAAAGTTCGTAAAAAACTTTCTTTTAGAAAGATGAAGGTTATGGCTGATACTTTTTATGCTGGTTTTATATTTAATAATGGGAGAGATTTATGCCGGAACAACAACTTGAAAACTTGCCTTCTGAAGCGCAAGAACTGCCCCAAGGTGCGCGGCAAATATTTCAGGCAGCTTTTAGAAGTGCTAGCGAAGATGGAATGAGTCCAGATGGTGCTACTCAGGTTGCTTGGAACAGTGTAAAGTCTGAGTACGTCCAAGGCGAAGGCGGCACTTGGCACCACAAGGGCGACGATACTAATCAAACTAGAAAATCCGTACAGTCTGGCGGCAATTAGCCATCAGCTACGGGCCATCAGGGTCGAGCATCTAACATCAGCCATTAGCTATCAGCCATCAAATATTAGCTATGTATTTATGACTGATGGCTGGTGGTTAGGTCGTGTTTTCTTGCGTTTAGATCCCCCCCAGCCCCCCTTAAAAAGGGGGGAGCAAGAGTGTTACATTTCCCCTTTTTAATGAGAAGCAGAGCATTAAAGTTTTCCTTTTTAAGGAGTTCGACATCCTCAAAGTCCCCCTTTTTAAGGGGGATTTAGGGGGATCTAAATGTCTGGGAGCAGTTTGAAAGCACTCCATGATTTTTTAGATGGATAGCTGGCGCAATTCGTGCTGTTTTCGGTTAAACTCCTGCTGTTCTGGTGTCAATTCAGCAAAGTCGATCGGGTGTCGCATATCCCACTGCAATTCTGCTAAAACTAGCAAGCTAAACACCATCACAAAACCCGTAAATAGGAACAACCAACCGCCAGTATAGGGCAAAATTAGAATTCCCAATAGGTGAAATAAACCAGCAACTAAAAGCGCGCGCGATCGCACCGCCAATCCCGTCAATAAATAGCCGATGCCGCTCATTCCCAACCACAGCGGACACAAATTTATCAGCACTTGTCCCCAACCTAAAAAAATGCCCAAATCTGTAACCAGCAATCCCAACAGCATCAGAATTACCCAGCCAAAAAGCACCCATGTCAGGCGTTCTATTTTTACCCAATAGTAAGTCCAGCTTACCATTGCTGCCGTACCTATTAAGCTCAAAGCAGACCACAAACCTGCTTGCAGCGTCCAACTTACTGGAAAAAATTGCGCAGTGCCAAACATGGGAATTAACAGCAAACTCCACAGCAGGCAAGCTTGGTCGAGGCGGGTATAAAACTTGGAATAAATTCGCTGTTTTCCTAAGGTAAATTGCAGGCATACAATGCCTTCTAAATCCTGAACGTCAAGGTTGAGTTGCTTGCGACGCAGCGGCGGAACTGAATAATTAAAGAAAGTCATAGTCGCTCCGGTTAAAATTTTGCGTGAGGAACTTATGTTTCGATCTCACCAACAATTTTTCGGATTGCAATCAGCCGATCGTCTTAATAGAGTTATTTTTAGAGTCTGCCGTCAGTAATATTTGGGCGATCGCTATTCCTATAACACCAAAAGATAGATATCAAAAGTTGCTAAATAACTCTTTCGATGGATTGTCGAACTATTACTTATTAGCTAATTTGTAAATAGTAAATTTAGTTACAGTTATTATGCTCACTTCGTCATATCCCCTCAAGCAGGTATTTCACTGTCCCGAAGAATCGGATTTTTACGCGCACAGTTTAGAAAGCTTAGTGTTAAATACTAGCGACAGTTCGCGCTCGATCGTAGAGTTTGGTTCGGGAGAGGGTAGCCCTGTAATTAAAGCTTTGTTGAGAACTAGCTATGAGGGTAAAATTGAGGGTTTTGAGCTAAATAATGTAGCTTGGAAGATTGCTAAAGCCCAAATCAATGAATTTGGGTTGAGCGAAAACTATATCGTTCGCAACAGTTCTTTCTTCGATTCGCCTGCCTACAAACAGGCAGATTGTTTGATTTCCAACCCGCCTTATTTGCCCGCCGCAGATAACAATATTTACCAGCCGCTGCTGCACGGCGGAACCGACGGATCTGGAATTGCAAAACAACTGTTATCTTTGGGATGCGAAAAAGTATTGCTGATGGTTTCTAGCTATTCTCATCCCGTGGGTTTGATTAATTATGCTTGCGATCGAGGCTATGCTGTTGCTAATTTTGAGATTGCGCCTTTAACTTTTGGCTATTACAGTTCCGAACCCAAGGTAAAAAATGCGATCGGCCTTCTCCGCAAACAGGGAATGGCTTTTTATTCTCAAAGTATTTACCTGCTGGCTGGTGTTTTGTTCAAGAAGCAGGAAAAATCGCAAAGAGATTTGTCGGGAGAGTTAATGCAGTTGATGACAGCTTTGTGAATTACAGCGCACTATGGTACGTCGTAACAAAAACGGTTCGTAGTGTGGACTTTAGTCCGCAGCCTGAAAGCGGACTGAAGTCCACACTACAAACTACACTACAAACTAATTTTATTGCCCTCAATCGATCGGACATGATATGAGGGGGGGTTTGCCAACAATAATTGTCTAAAATCGATAAACTTGTAAACCTGCCCCTACCCAACTAATTACTGTCGATCGCGACTTTCTCAGATAAAATAATTGAGGCTAATATCTGGGTATCTTCTCGAGCGGGCACTGCTTCCCGCCACGCTTTGATACCGCCTGAAAGCACAACCACATTCAGGCTAATATCCTTAATCTTATGAGTCTCGTTTCCCGGAACACCTTGGGAATAGCGAGCAATTTTTTCCAACTGTTTGTATGCTTTAACCGATCGCCCTCCTTTAGCACAATAAAGTACAATTATTGGCTGAGGTTGACTATTTTTTATATTAGCTTTGACAATGGATTGAACCTGCTTGATACCGAACCCCATCTCAATATCAATTAGCGGAACCAGCGGACTTTCACCGATGCGATCTTCTGCGTATTCTTCGGGCGATCGCACATCGATTAAGAGCGCTGGTTTCACCTTACCCTGCTGCAAGTCGGCAACAGTTACTTGTTTCGTATTTAAACTGGCGATAAAAGTTGGGATATCCATGCCATGAAATAGAGCAACTGCACTCAGAGAAGCCACACTCGTCAATCCAACACCCGCGATCGCCCTCAAAAGGCGAGAATAGCGATTAATACCTTGTTTTGAATTTTTATTTAGCATTTTTTTGAAACTCCTTGAAAATGGATAGAATATTTGTCCGAAATATCCAGCAGGTATAGAATCAGAGATTCCATATTTATGAGGCATTTTTTTGGCTGGCATATAGAGAGTGCCAAATAGCAAATCTAACAGCGGCAACTGAACGGCAAAGTTTTTGTTGTGGATTTCGGGAACTTTACTGTGATGCCAGTGATGAAATTGTGGCGTAGCTACGAACCATTTTAGGATGCCAAATTTGACTTTAATATTAGCATGAATTAAGAAAGCGATCGCCGCCGAATAAAGAGCGTAAACCACCAAACTCTCCTTGGTAAATCCCAACCAGTAAAGAGGCATAATTTTGCAAACCTGAGTCAATAGTTGCTCGCAGGGATGCACCCGTACTGCTGCTAACCAGTCCATGCGTTCGATGCTGTGATGGACTGCATGAAATTGCCAAAGCCAGGGTACTTCATGCAGCAGCCGATGAACGATATAATATGCCAGATCGGAAACAATAATTGCTTCTATAAACTGCAACCATATCGGTTGAGAAGCTACTTTGCTTTGCAATTCCCGGTTGAGGAAATTAGTCATCAGCGACAAAGTTACAGTCACAACAACAGCGCCCGATCGACCAATAAAGTGACCTGTAAAGAAATAGGTGGCATCGGTTGCCCATCCGAGACGGAATATCTTTTGCTTGTGCAAGGAAAAGATTCTTTCGAGGGGAATGAAGATGCAAGCTAAGATGATGAACCCTTTGACTATTTCAGGTAACATGAGATTATGATAAATGTCGATATTTACTCAGGCACTTCACTACTACCAGCAGCACAGACAGGAACATGATTCTGAACGATAGGATTAGCTGGTTGGATCTTCCCAGGGGAATTTGCTACACACAGAATGGATACAGTAGTCTTGTCTTTGTTAGCTATTTGGGAAACAGGGACTAAAATCCTTTTATTAGCTGCTGAAGAAACAGGTACTGAAAATACAGCCCCGACATAGCTATGAAAATAGTTGCTGCGGGATACCCCATAACTAAACGCAGCATTTTCTGTAGCGCTAATTGAATATTTATAGTTGGTTGTCTGCTTGTTACCGGGAACCAGGGAATTGATGGAATTGGAAAATCCACCGCTACTTTGAAAACGAAATTCCTGACTGGAGTTCAGTAAGCCAACATATTGATGAGCTTCTGATTTTGTACCAGCAGCGCAGACAGGAACACCATTCTGAAGGATCGGGTTAGGCGGTTGGGTAGGTGCTTGCTTATTCCTAGAAGGATTTGCTGCACACAGAATGGATACAGTAGTCATGTCATTGTTAGATGCTGGGGAAACAGGTACTAAAAATACAGCCCCGACATAGCTAGGAAGATTTTTATTGACCGCATAACTAAACGCAGCATTTTTTGTAGCCCCGATCGAATAGTTATAGTTTCTAGAATTGGTTATGTCAGTTTCAATGTCGAAACCCAGGGCATCAAGGGAATTGGAAAATGCACCATTGTCGGCGTATTTTGCTTGTTGGGCGCGATTCATTGAGTCAATATATTGCCTAGCTCGTGCCGGCCTCGTTACAGTGCCACAAAACATAAAAGAAGGGAGGACTATCGCAGCAAGGTTCCCAAGTATCATGCCAACAACAGTGATTTTCAGCAAAGTTTTTACCCCTGGGATTTCCAGTAAATTTCCTACCCCAGAAGTGATTTTTAGTAAAATTTCTACCCCAAATTTGCGTTTTTTGTTGGAAGGAATGTTTTTTGCTGAATATGGCAGTCGTTTGTTGAGTGCATCGAATTTAGGATTTGGCTTAACCTGCACAGTTGTTCTTGATGCCAGTCGTTTGTTGAGTGCATCGATTTGAGGATTTGGCTTAACCTGCACAGTTGTTGTCGATGCTGCTGGTTTTTTGAGTGAATCAAGTTGAGGCTTTTTCTTAGCCTGCATGGTTGTTGTCGATGCTGTTCTTTTGTTGAGTGCATCGAGTTGAGGATTTTTCTTAGCCTGCACAGTTGTTGTCGATGCTGCTTGTTTGTTTATTGCATCGAGTTGAGGATTTTTCTGAACCTGCTCGATCGTTGTCGATGCTGTTTGTTTGTTGAGTACATCGAGTTGAGGTTTTATTTTAAGCTGTATGGTTGTTGTCGATGCTGTTTGTTTGTTGCGGACATCGAGTTGAGGTTTTGTTTTAAGCTGCACGATCGTTCTCCAAATGTGTTAGCAGAGTAGTTTTCCAGCAATTGACATATTCGCTGGTGCAAACGCATGGGGATTCTAAAGTCAAACAGCGATCGCAGGTTTAGCCTGTCTAACATCGCCCAATCTAACAATCGATGCCAAGAAAAACAAGCAAGTTATTTTTAGCATCATCCCGTCCATTGAATGCGCTGGGGTTGGCAAACTTCGCATACTGCGCCTTGCTTCTACCGTATTTCTATTAAATCAGGTGGCTATTTGAGAACGCGAGTGAGTTCTCATCGACTTCTCATCGACTTTTCATTACTCACTTCCCGACAGAGTGCGATATATAGCGGTTCTCGATCGAGTGACGTACAGAAAACTTGTCCGCAAGCCCCATACCCCATGCCCTATGCTTCAGTAATTACCTCTCATCTTTTTCTCGCTTTACTGCTTTTGTCTGACCCTCTGAATTATATTGATGGTAATGCTAGCATTTTCTCGATCGCCGACTTCTTGAAATAGCACTAAAGCTTGTTCTAGCGATTCCAGCGCTTTTTGATACTGCCCCTGAGAGTTATAAACAGAACCAATGTAGTCAAGCATTATGCCTTCTCCCTGGCAATTGCTTAATTTGCGAAAAATAACTAAACTTTGCTGGTAAGCTTCTAAGGCTCGATCGTACTGTTTCTGGTAGTAATAAATTTGTCCGATGTTTCCCAGCACTATTGCACTGCTCTGGCTGTTGTTAATTTGTCGGAAAATTTCCAATGCTTGCTGTTGGAAATTTAGAGCTTTTGGCAAATCTAACGCTTCATCTTTTGGCTCGATATTCGCTTGCACTTCTCGGAGCATTGGGTAACTTTTTAAACTCGTATTTTTTAGCAATCTGAAAGAATTTAAAAAGCGATCGCTGTCTGGCGTAAAATTTGTAGATGTCACTACCATTAGCAAATACAATCGAGGCTCCACCCAGTACATCCGGGCTTTAATACGCAGGCCATTAGTACCTTCTATCTCAAGTTCTCTACCCTGGTATTCGTTGAGTGTCAGATTACTTTCTTTGATTAGCCGACCCCCTTTGACTGCGGCATCCCGTGCGGCATTAAACATCCCATCAATTTGATTGAGATTTAACTGATTGCTAAAAGTAGGAAGATCTGTATAGCTAATATAATAGACAAGGTTTCCATCTTCCATTTCCAGTAAAAATTCGCGCTCTTCACCTGAATTATCCTGAGGGTTTGCAGGTTTTATTGTCTCAGTTGGTTTTCCCGGCATTAAAACACTGAAACCACCGCGATCGGAAACGAATTCCTGCCATGTTTCCGCTTCAGACGCCAATTTTTGAGGAGTTTGTGCCTGCACTGCTAGAGGTTCTATGCAAGAGGCAAAAGGCAGTAGAGGTCCAATTAAAGAGATAAGTAAAGTTGCGCCGATCGCGTTAATATGTTGAGTTCTAGTGCGGTGCATAGATTTTTACTTAAATATTGTTGTTCAATAGCATAGCCTCTATCTTAAAAATCCGTGCATTTTTTTATAAAAATTCGCGATCGCTCAAAAAATGTAAATTAAGGCTGCCCGATCCGGGCGCGAAAATATTCCTCATAAAATAGCAAATTGAGTTACTTAGAGAGCGAGATTTGCACTGTATTGGAGTTATCGCGGCGTTAGAAAGCGGTTTTCTGGCCGAGACTTTGCAATCAACCTTATATTTTTAGTCAGAAACCCGGTTTCTCTGGGCTTATAGCCGATCGCGAAAATATTCTTCATACAATCTACATCTCGGAATACAATCATTTCCCTCCAATTTCACCAACCCCATACTATTTAATTTAAACCCCAATTCTGACTGCAATCTAACTGGCTGGGAAACACTCACAACCTCTCTCATCGCCTCCATTAATTCCGCATATTTCTCTAAATTCCACAGATGCCGCCGCAAATGATCGCTGTAAATTCCAGCTTCAGTTACCGCGGATTTCACTAAACTATTTAAAGTCACGTCTTGACGCACGATGTGATATATTCCCAGCCGCACTAAATAGGGATGCCCTCCCACTAAAGCCATCAATTCTGCAACTTCATTGGTACTCCAATTCAATCCGTGCCGCTTTGCCAACTCTTGCACCTGCTGCACGTTAAATTCCGGCAATTCGATCGGCAATCCCACATTAAACGGCGATTTATTCATATCCAGCGGAATGTATACTTCCGTCGAATGCACCACGATCGATCGAAATTTTTTCCAAATATCTCGCCGTTTTGCTTCTTCGTGCAAAGCGCGCAATAACCCAAAAAAATCATCGGCAATTTCCGGCGATTCAAACAGGCGATCGCACTCATCTAAACCCAATGTCAAAGGTGGTGAGGAATCTGACAGCAAATACTGTTCAAAGAAAGCTTTGCAACACTGATTGCTGCCAATTAAATCTGCTAATTCCCAGCACTTAGGTAACTGTTCCAGCATTCCCAACTCTTGACCGATGCTAGCACAAAACCACTGCAAAAATGTATTTGAATTAGCGAAAACTCTCCTATTTGCTAGTTGAAAACTCAGCGCTACTGTCCGAGAACCTTGTTGTTCTGCATGGTGCAAAATCCTTGCCATTAAAGAAGTTTTGCCCATCTGTCTGGGTGCTTTAATCCGAATCAGCGCGCCCGGTTGGACGATGGTTTCGTAACAGCGAGATTCGATCGGAGGGCGATCGATATAAAAACAAGAAGCTAAATCTACTTGTCCTCCCGGCAATTCGGGTGCTGCTGCTGGTTGGGGTGGAATTATCGAATTTTTTGTGCTAGGAATTTCGCTCAAATTGACAGCTAATTCATGGTCTGCATTTAAGGATGTGCGACCTTCTTTAACTACGGTCAAAATTTCTGAAATTAACTTTTGTGAGTCGGCAGCAGAGCGCCATTGCCAGGACGTAACTCCTGCTAAATAATGCAATAAATCGAAAGGAAATGGTGCATTTAATTCAATGCAAATTGGTAATATCGCTGGTTTGTTATTAGTTAAACTGTGCAATTCTTTGGCTAGCTGTACTTGTTCTAATATCATTTCGCTAGCGGCAGATTCTGCGGAAATCGGTAACAGCAAATAATCGCAAAGCTTTAAATATGAGTTATCTTTGCTGCTGTTGTTAACTAAAAAGACTTCATGGCTAGCAGCAGTCAAAGCTTGGTGCAATTCTTGGATCGGGATGCGATCGGGGTTCGATCGCGCGTTAGCAAAGCCCTCGAAGACGATCGCAATTTTGGCTATTTTAGGTGCGATCGACTGTATTTCTACTGATTCGCATTGAGTTTCAAAATCAGCGATATCGCGCCATTCCTGGCCCAAGCCGCGACAAATTTCGATGAAATTGGCATAATCTACGGGTTTGCCATTTAGGAAATGACTGACAGTAGATTGGGCGATCCCTAAATCCTCAGCCAGGATTTTTTGACTGGGAAAGCCATTTCTCAGCAGAGACGATTTAACTGCGGGAATGTACTGGAGACGCAGCCTGAGCGATCGAGGCATTGCTTATAACATCGAGACACTAAAACCATGATAAATGCCTCTTGTCCGAAAGTCGATAAAAAGTCGATGAAAAGTCAATGAATTTTCAAATAACTCACTCACCAACTCAAATAGCGGCCTGATTAGATAAGAAATAATAAGGTTCGATCGCATCAAAACGAGGTGAACGCATTATGTATTCTCTCCTAATTTGGTCGCTGGCGTCAGCTATTAATCAAGCAAGTTTTGCCTTGACACCGCCGGTGTTGTTGTTGGGAGTTGTCATGAGTGCGATCGATCTATTAATTCTCACAACTCACCCGCCAAGATAAAGTTGCGATCGCAAACATAGAGGCAAAAATACCATGCGTCAACAAAAGTCTAAGTCAAATAGTATTTTACGCCAGGTTTTTAGCATTTTACTCAAGGTTAGTGGATACTCATTGCTTGCCTTCATTGGATTAATTGTCGTGCCTAACCTGTTGATCGTGTTGCTCTTGGTGCCATTAGATTTTTCTTTTGGATTTAAGGATAAGCAAGTTGAGATATTCGTAGAGTTATTGCCGAGTTGGGCAAGAAAGGCTAAGCAGTCAGAAGCCAAACAGTATGTTGGTTCAATGAACAAAGCCCAGCAAGCTTATTTTGCAGAAAACCCTACTTTTGCCACTTCTGTTGATGCTTTAAAACTTGGCATTAAAACAGAAACAACAAACTACAAATATTCAACTCGTGCCACTCAAACAGCAGCATTTAATTATGCAGTTGCCAAGGACAAGACTCTTAAAAATTATGTCGGAGGTGTTTTTCTGGTTCCTGCGCAAAAATTAGACACAAACACCCGTCGAGATGAAATGATGACTGTAACCATACTTTGCCAAACTGAAAAGCGCCCTTTCTTTATAGTTAAACTAACAGATGATTTAAATAAGCCAGCGGAACCAATTTATCAAAATGGTCAGGTTATTTGCGGCAAAGGTAGGGGTAAAGCCGAGATACGCGCAAAATAGGACACGACGTAAAGTTTTGTAACAAGACCAGCTTTTCAATGTCCGTTCCACCTACGGAAGTTGCCAACACTCAGTCGGCGAAGGCACAGTAGTAATACTACTCTATTTACAGCGTGAAAAAAATTCAAAAAGTATATTTTTTTGTCTAGTTATCTGACAGCAAATGATGAGATTTATTTTCAGAATTCGCCAAAATATTCAAAGCCTTATGTGCAACTTCTTGGGCGCGAAGCGAAGTGACTTTTTGATACCGCAATGTAGTCTGAATATTTTCATGACCCATCAGA
>JALOON010000138.1 GCA_025454405.1 Oscillatoriaceae cyanobacterium Prado104
TGACCATCTCTATGCGATCGTCCCGCACTAAATCGATCGCAAAAGGCTCAAAACCCTTGCTCTCGGGGGCTGAGAGTTTTATTCAGCAAACCCTATATATAGTTATCATATAAAAAATGGGGCGAGCCAGAAGCCCATCCCACTATATGTTGATGAAGCGCTAAGAATCCCCGTCACAGAAGGACGGGGAGCAAATCGAACTGCGACGATTAACCCAACAGCGCCTTAGCCTTAGCTACCACATTATCGACGGTGTAGCCAAACTTTTCTAAAGCAACGGGGCCGGGTGCAGAAGCGCCGAATCTGTCGATACTTACGCTATCGCCTTCAGCACCTAAATAACGACCCCAGCCGAAGCTAGCAGCCGCTTCAACAGCCAAGCGCTTAGTAACAGCTTTCGGCAGTACGGATTCGCGGTAAGCTGCATCTTGAGCGTCGAACAATTCCCAAGAAGGCATCGAAACCACGCGCACTTTATTGCCTCCAGCGCGCAATTTTTCTGCTGCATCAACGCAGAGGTAAGTTTCGCCGCCGGTGCCGATTAAAATGATGTCGGGAGTGCCGCCATCGTCGGACAAAATGTAAGCGCCTTTAGCAGTTCCTTCGATCGAACTTCCGGCCAAGTTAGGCAAGTTTTGACGGGACAAAGCCATTAAAGTCGGGACTTTTCGGCTTTCAATTGCCACTTTGTAAGCGCCGGAGGTTTCGTTACCATCTGCGGGGCGAATTACCACCAAATCGGGAATTGCGCGCAGGGAAGCTATTGTTTCAACCGGTTGGTGAGTCGGGCCGTCTTCACCCAAAGCTACGGAGTCGTGAGTCATCACATAAATAACTCCAGCTTCCGAAAGTGCGGACAGGCGAATTGCACCGCGCATGTAGTCAGCAAATACTAAGAAAGTAGCGCAGTAAGGAATCAAACCGCCGTGCAACAGCAAGCCGTTCGCGATCGCGCCCATGCCGTGTTCCCGGACGCCAAACCGCAGGTTGCGACCTTCGTACTGACCTTTTTGGAAATCTTTTTCACCCTTGAGCAAAGTCATGTTAGAAGAAGCCAAATCGGCCGAACCGCCGATCAATTCGGGCAACACGCTTGCCAAAGCATTCAAACATTTACCCGAATGATTCCGAGTCGAATCTGCCTTATCTTCCGGCTTGTAAGTCGGCAAAACTTTATCCCAACCATCAGGAAGTTTGCCGGCAACAGTGCGTTCGTATTCTGCTGCTTCTGCCGGATAAGCCGCTTTATAAGCTGCAAAAGCTGTCTCCCATTCTTGCTCTGCTTTAGCACCGCGATCGACTGCTTTGCGGAAGTGAGCCAAAGCATCGTCGGGAATTACAAACGGCTCGTATTCCCACTTCAAGAAATCGCGAGTTGCTTTCACTTCAGCATCGCCCAAAGCAGCACCGTGAGCGCTGTAAGAATCCCGTTTGTTGGGAGAACCGTAACCGATGATCGTGCGGACTTTAATCATCGACGGTTTGTCAGTCACTTTCTTGGCTTCTTCAATAGCTTTGTGAACTGCTTCTAAGCTAGTATCTTCGTCAAGATTGGTATTGTCTACAGTAATGACGTGCCAATTGTAGGCTTCAAAACGCTTGCCCACATCTTCAGTAAAGGCTAAATTAGTATTACCTTCAATGGAAATGTGATTGTCATCGTAGAGAGCAATTAACTTGCCGAGTCCGAGGTGTCCTGCTAAAGAACAAGCTTCGCCAGAAACGCCTTCCATTTGGCACCCGTCACCCAAAATTACGTAGGTGTAGTGGTCAACAACTGTGTGACCGGGCTTGTTAAACTTAGCAGCGAGGTGAGCTTCCGCCATTGCCAAACCGACGGCGTTAGCAATGCCCTGTCCCAGGGGGCCTGTGGTAACTTCGACACCTTCAGTAACGAAATTTTCCGGGTGTCCGGGGGTTTTGGATTCCCACTGGCGGAATTGCTTGATGCAGACAGTACGAAGCGATCGCGGTTGAACCACTTGGGGTTTTTCGGGTTGAACCGCATGAACCGATCCCACAGCACGAAGGCCATCGGGGCAGCGCCCATCGGCAGTCCTGGGTGTCCTGATTTTGCCTTTTCTACCGCGTCGATCGCCAGAAAGCGGATAGAGTTGATGCAGAGTTCTTCGAGAGATTGAGTTGCGACAGCCATAATTATGGTTTGTTAGGTTCTGATGAGTAAGTGTGTGAGTGGTCGATTCTGGCAGAGGCACGGGGTGTCTAGTTCGAGTCGAGTTCGATCGCTTGCCGGTCTGCTCAATTGCGGAACTGCCGTGAGGCTGCACTACATATCATCTCACCACTTGGACTCGACGAACAACTTAATTTTTTAATGTTTCGGTAGCTTTGTGCTGTCGATAACCCGCTTGTGCTGGGAGATATTTCTGAGGCGAGGGCGACTTTGTGCGATGTTTGACTGTCCGTGCTTCCATGAATGCGATCGCACTAGATACTCTATCTGGATGATGGCAACCGCAAACATAGTTAGAACCCAAATAATGAACTTGAGTCTAGGTAAACTGTGTCTGAGAACACATTAAATGTGTCAGTGGCTGACAGGGCAATGGTGTTGGATGGCGATCGCGCCTGCAGTCTTGAAATACGAGAGTGTCAAAAAAATATTCGTAATTTATTTTCCAGATTAATAAAATTAACTCAGCATTTATAATCAAAACAGCACCAAGCTGCTGCTATCAGGAAAAATCTTACAGGAGTGGCGATCGCTAACATTCTTCCCACCATTGGGTTTTTGCCAAGTTATTGGGACTTCTGTTACCGCTTCGCTCGCAGTGCACTTCTTCTACCGCCTTGGTCGGACTGCACTTCTTCTCAGCAGTCGGACACAAATAAACCTAGCTATGTCATGGCGATCGCAGCAAAGCAATCGCTTGACTTTGAGATTGCTGCGGGCTTGCCTCGGAGTCGTCGCAAATGACTTTGTTGATTTTTTTCCGGCTACTTACCAGTTTTGTTCGTCTCGATCCAAAACCGACACTTTGTACTTTGAGAAATTCTCTAACACTATGACTACTTTTCAACTACCCGACTGGTACACACTGGGAGTGAGCGATCCCAACAGCTTGACCCAGACGGATTCTGATTCTTTCGTGACAAGATTCAACTCAGGTAGTCAAGCGATTTTTTTTGTAAATCCTGATAATCCATTACCGCCATCAGTAGCCCTCTATGCTCCCTCCGTAACAGGTGAATCGTTATCATCTTTGCCTCGTACCGCTCCCGACTTTCTCTCTTTAAATGCATCAGGTGAGCTAAAGCTTGTACCTTATTCGCCCAACAGCGCCTCCAAGTTTGACCCCAACGATCCCCGCGCTATTTCCCTATTTAATGGCACGCTAAGGTCACGTTCCAATCGCAACCTCCCAGGTTTAGTCACTTGGTTCCCGTCGGAGAACAGCAAGTCTTTTCAAGCTGGGGGCTTGGTACTCTCGTCTCCCGAATCTTTCGATCTCCTTCCAGAAAACGCCGCACTGGGCTTGAAAGCGGTCGATCTCAAGTTGCCCTATACCTACACGCAGAACTTTACCGACGAGGTTTTAAAATACTTAAAACCCAAGAACTTTACTCTGCCAGGAAAGGTGGTAATAACGGCGCTAGACTTTAGTAGCTCAGCCGGCATCAATCTGTTCGAGGCGAACAAATTTGTCGATGGTCTCGAGCGCCTGAGCTTCTATAGCAAACGCTTGAACGTCGATCGAGATTTACCCAATCTATTTACCATTGGCACAAAAGTTTCTCTTCTTAAAACTCAGGGCCTTAGCGACCAACAGATTCAAGATGGGTATCTCACTGACATCAAAAATAATTATGAAGCTGTCATTTCCGCACTCAACTTACCCTCTCGATCGCTGACCACCTTGGATGCCGCCGGAGAGCCCGGCGCGTTTCGCTCCTTTGCCAAAGGCACAACACCAAGTGCTGTCTTGACCTTAACTCCAGGCGCACCCTCCAGCCTGCGAACCACTGACTACTTTCCCTTAAAAGAGGTCAACTTCACGAAGGAAATGACCTTTGGTAATAATGGCAAACCCTTCGGTTTGGACTTAACCCTCCAGGAAGCTGGCGTCACTTACAAAGATGGAACGCTGACCTTGAAGGGCAAAGGCGAGTCGCGCATCGGTCTGCTCAACACTGTTCTCAAAAATCTTGTCACGGGTTCTTCAATAGGGAGCCTAGGTGATAAGTTCTACGCGCTGACTTACGATTTTAACGATCCGCGTGCCTACATTGCCATCAACACCACAACCGGCGATGTCAAACAAGTCTCTCGCGTCGGTGTCAAGGACATCATAATTCCTAAGTTATTCTCGATTGACGAAGCTTCTGGGCTGTTCGATCCCAGCGAAAAAATTATCGATCTCAAGGGTAACATTGGTATTAGTGCGCTACAAGGTCTGTCCCTTGGTGGGGAAGTCCGCATCATCGACGGAAAATTGGACAAGCTTGTTGTCGAGGTTGACAACCTCAACGCGCCCATTGATGGCTTTTTCTACTTACAGCGCATCAAGGCTGGCATTGATAGAATTAGCGATCCCCAGCGACCGCTAACTCTCAAAGGTGGCCTGGGTGCGACGCTGGGTCCATCCATTGAGGCTTCAACTATTGCCACTCCTATTCAGAAGATACCGTTTGTGGGTGAAACAATCGGGTCGTTGATTTCTGCGGCGGGCAACGAAAACCGAGGCGGACGTATTGACAATTTCTACTTAGCAAAGATTGACGGTGATGCGGCAATAAACCGCGAAAGAGTAGTAGGCCAACTGGAGGTGAAATTGCTTGGCGGCTTGGTTAAGCTTGCCAAAACCCGAGCGTTTGTTGATTTTAAGGGCGAGAACTCTGCTACCCAAGGCAATATTAGTCTGCTGGGAATGCTAGATGGAACAGGCTTCATTCGCCAGTCGTTCCCATCCAACTCCCAAACAAAAGGGGAAATTACTGTGGGTTTGCGCGGCTCGGCTAATAATGCCCTCAAGAGTATTGTTGGAGAGGAAAGCGTCGCAGGGCTGTTAGATTACTCGGATGACAAAAATAGCAGCAATGACTACATAGCGATTTGGGGACAGACAAGATTACCGCCCGCCTGGTTCAGGTTCACAACCAAAATGGTGTCGCAGGGTTTCCGGTTGGGCTTTGACGGTAAGTACGAGAGCTTGAGCAGCGATGAAGAGGCGAAACCAGCGAAGGTGAGGACTCTAGACAATCGCTTTAACTATGTAAACGAGAGCATTATCGGCACAGTCGATCGCGAGCTCAGCTCGATCGGGACAGAGCAAAAAGCGCCGGCATTAGCAGCATCAAAGCGATCGCAAGGGTTAGATCTGTTACGGGGGGGCGGTATCTTAAATGAGAGCGAGCAACAGCTCGACTTTGTTGGCCCGCGACAGAAAGTGCCAACCTCCGTGTCAAAGGAGCGGCGGAAGTTGGATGTCGCACTAGACAGCGGCGCTGCAGACCCAGCAGTCGAGCCGCAAGCGATCGCATTGGAGGAATTTAACGAACTCTCCCCAGCGATCGACCCGAATGCCCCAGTTGTTGGCGATCCGCTTGATGGGGACATCAATGTACCGACTGGCGGAGGAGCAAGCGATCCGCTACTCGATCTGTTTAATACCGATGAGCTTAAGGCTGAACTCGATCGCGAAGGAGACCCAAACGGTGACGGATTGTTTGACGAGAATGACTACGTTGATGAAGACGGCATTGGTGTTGATTACGACGGGCCAGGTGGGGATGAAGACGAGGGGATTGAAGTGCCGGCTGCGGCGGGTAGCGAAGCGACGTTCCAGTTTTCAGGAAAGACCGATTACGCGCGGTTGCGTGTGGGCTGGCAGTTGAGGAGCCCTTCGACACCAAAGTTTGAAATTATCGCTCCCGACGGCACGATTTACAACAGTGACGATCCGAGTGAGGTGGCAATCCTGTCTGGGGAAAATTCCTCGCTGGAGTTTGCTAAAGTGGCGATCGACAAAAATACCTCCAACAGTCGCCAACTAGAAGTCTTTTTGATCGAACCGGAGGCCGGCGAGTGGACGATCCGCCTGCCCGAGACAAGCGCATTGGGTATGGTCGAGTACGAGGCTGAACTCCCGACAGCTAAACCCACCCTGGACATTGGCAAGCCAACTTTTGACGCGGCGACGGGTCAGGTGACGATTCCCTACGAAGCTGGTGATGCTGACTCGTCAATGACTGTGAAGTTCTATTACGATTCAGACGGCTCTGGCGGCGATGGTGTACCCATTTCTGATGAGATTGTGTTGGGGTCGGGCAGTATTAGCAGTCAGTTCCTTTGGGACGTTACCGACTTGCCCAGCGATGATTACCACATCTTTGCACGGGTGCAAGATGCCAACAGTCCCCCTGTAGTAATCTATGCTGACGAGCCTGTAGAAATTGTGGAAGCGGGGGCGTTGCCTGCTGTTCAGAACGTTGGCGCATCTTGGTTCGGTGACAATGAAATTGAAGTCACTTGGGATGGGATTCCTGAAGCGGAGTCTTACATCGTGAATTACAGTAGCGATGCTTCCAGCCCAGACGAACTTGAGGAAGAAAGTGTTGAGGTGCTTGGCGGTTTGAACGCGATCGTTTTGCCAAATTTAATACCGGGTGAAACTTATCGCATTACTGTCCAAGCAGTTGATGCTGAAGATGACTACTCGCCTGAGAGCGAAGCTGTTCTGGCGACTGTGGGTGAGTTTACTGGCGACGATCGCACCAATGATACGTCAGAGGATGAGGAATGGGATGTCTTTGCTAAACCGGGCGAGGTCTATACTGAGGAATTGCCTCTGGAAGATGTGGTGAAGGCTGAGGCGATCGATTTACCTGAAGGTGCACAATTCAATCGGGAAACTGGGAAACTGACTTGGAACGTGCCAGCTAATGCTCGATCGGGCTGGCATGAGTTTGACATCAAGCTGACGGATATATTTGGCAACGAACGGATCGAGACGTTTGAAGTTTTTACTGGCACGCCGAAGCCGGCAGCAGCCGATGCCTTTGATGGGTATTTTGATGAACCTGCACTGACTTCAACTCCGACTCCAGCTTCGACTCCAACCCCGCCTTCGACTCCTACATTGGGTTCGACACCGACACCAACTCCGACACCAACTCCGACACCAACTCCGACTCGTCCCCCCGTTTTAACCCCCTCTCTTCCGATACTCGAACCGAATATCAATTTTGGTTTTACTTTGAGTGGGGCGTCTGGGGACGATTTAATGTTGGGAACCGAGCAAGCAGATTCTCTGGATGGTTTGGCAGGCAACGATACCATTTATGGTGTTGGGGCTGCTGACAATCTAGTGGGTGGTGCTGGCAATGATTCGTTGCTAGCTGGTGAAGGTAATGATTTTGTAGATGCTGGGCGTGGCAGGGATACGGTTTTTGGTGGTAAAGGCAACGATAATGTTTTGGGAGGTTTTGATGGTGATTCGCTGTTTGGCGATCGCGACAACGATATCGTTCTAGGAAGTGATGGCAATGATGTCATCTACGGTGGCAAAAATAATGATTCGCTCAGTGGTGATGACGGAAATGACAGTATTTTTGGTCAGTTGGACGATGATTTTATTGTTGGTAGCAGCGGCAACGATCTAATCAATGGCGATGGTGGTAATGACACCCTAGTAGGAGTTAATCCCGCTGCTGTTAATCCGGGAGCTGATGAATTCGATACCCTGTTTGGAGGAATTGGTTACGATTTATTTGTGCTGGGCGATAGCGATAAAATTTACTATGAGGGCAACGGTCATGCTGTCATTTCTGACTTTAATTCAGTCTCGAATAGGATTCAATTATCGGGCAGCAAAGATAATTACTCGCTGGTTGTTTCAGGTGATTCTACTAATATTTTCTTGGTCAAACCAAATCGAAGTAATGACCTAATTGCAACTTTAGAAAGGGTGTCCAATTTGAATATTAATGGGTCTTATTTTACTTTTGTGTAAAAGTAAAAGGCTGGCGGGGTTATTACCCCGTCAGATAATCATCCAGGGTGTGTTTTCTTGCCTTACCGATCGGACTTAGATCCAAAAATTAGCAACTTGCCTAACTGGGGCGATCGCATTCAAGGCGTTAACGTTAGCTTGTGTCTCGAAGGCAAAACCTTTCGGCATTGATACTCACTATGATGTCAGGGGGTGAGCGATCGACTCCCGCCCCAGGGGCCCACCCACACCCATGTGACAGTTGGGGTGCCGAATCTGAGTTAGAACGCCCTTAATTGCTTTTCCCTCATCCTTTTTGCTTTCCCCTCATCCTTTTTTGTTCTGCTACGCTGAAGACAAGCATTTCTAAAATCTGTTACGCAATCCGTTGCCGAACTTACTTCTGCTATATTGATAATTTTAATCAGGTAATACCTAAATGACTCTCAGCGAAGCCGAAGTCCGCAGTCAAAAAGTAGAGGAACTGCGATCGCAAGGCATAGAACCGTATCCCAGTCAATCTTACGCGCGATCGCACTCAGCAAAGCAAGTTCGCGAATTATTCAGCCAACCGGGCAAAGAACTCCAAAACGGAGAAACCGATCCCGATGAAATTTCCCTGCGAGTAGCCGGTCGCATCACTTCCAAACGCGACAGCGGCAGCATTTGCTTCATCGATTTAAAGGACGCTACAGACAAAATTCAACTCAAAATCGAGAAAAAAATCGTCACTGGTGAAGTCGGTTTGAGCTTCAAGCAAATTCAAAAATTGCTCGATGTCGGCGATTTTGTCGGCGTCGAAGGCATCGGTTGCCGCACTCAGAAAGGAGAACTTTCGATTTCAGTGCGGGAATTCACGCTGTTATCAAAAGCTACGATTCAATTTCCCGATGCTTATTACGGAATTAACGATCCGGAAGTTTGCCGCCGCCACCGCGAGATGGATTTGGCAAGCAATCAAGATGCGCTCAACCGTTTCATGCTGCGCAGCCGCATCGTGCAAAGCATCCGTTCTTATCTGTGGGATGCTGGTTTTTACGAAATAGAAACGCCGACGCTGCAAGCTATTTACGGCGGTGCTGCTGCTAAACCTTTCATCACTCACCACAATGCTTTGGATGTGGATTTGTATTTGCGAGTTGCACCGGAATTGTTCTTAAAACGAGCGATTTGCGGCGGTTTCGAGCGGGTATTTGAATTGGGCAAAGCGTTTAGAAATGAGGGAATTGACAGCACGCACAATCCCGAGTTTACCTCATTGGAAGTTTACCAAGCTTATGCCGATATCTTCGATATTTTAACGGTAGTAGAAGATGTGATTTGTTTCGCGGCTGCCGCTGTTTTTGGAGATGTCAAAGAAATCGAAAATCAGGGAGCAACAATTAGTTTGGAACGCAAGTTCGATTACAGCGAAAAGTATCCGAGTTTCAAGGACCAACACTGGCAAGTGAAAACGATGGTGGAAGCTGTCAGGGATGAGTTTGGGTTGGATTTCGATAGTTTAGATTTGGGAAGCGCGATCGAATCTGCAACTAAACTAGAACTGCACCTTTCCAATCTCGAAAAACAGAGTTTGGGCTACGTGCTGTACGCTGTGTTTGACAAGTTAGTTATTCCCAAATTAATTCAGCCAACTTTCATCATCGACTATCCTGTAGAAGTCAGCCCGCTAGCGAAAGGACACCGCAGCAAACCAGGATTTGTCGAGCGTTTTGAACTGTTTATCAACGGCATGGAATACTCGAACGGTTTCTCGGAATTGAACGATCCGAAAGAGCAAAGAAAGCGGTTTGAGGAACAGCTAGCGCAGAAAGATGCGGGCGATGACGAAGCGCATCCGATGGATGAAGATTTTATTCAAGCGCTATCTTTGGGTATGCCTAATTGTGCGGGAATGGGTATCGGTGTTGACAGGTTGGTGATGCTTTTGACTAATACTCAAAGCATCCGAGATGCGGTGATGTTTCCGACAATGAAGCCAGTTAAAGATTAGTTGACAGTTGACATTTGACAGCAGATATTGATTGTAGGGGCGGGTTCACCAATAACATTTAATACCCACAAACAATCTATAAAAACCCGCCCTTCCCTACTTCTGGGACTTCAGTTAAGGGCAAAACACGTTTGTCTTGTACTGGCAATGTCAGACTGCGGAAGGCATTGTATATGCCAGCAGTAGTGGCAATGCG
>JALOON010000139.1 GCA_025454405.1 Oscillatoriaceae cyanobacterium Prado104
CAGTCCGGGATGAAAATCAGAGTCAATTTTTCTCTGTGGACTTTTTGTCTCCAATTGGTGACATTTTTTCGGTTGCGGACTCGAAAGCTCAGCAGTCCGAGATGAAAATCAGAGTCAATTTTTCTCTGTGGACTTTTTGTCTCCAATTGGTGACATTTTTTCGGTTGCGGGCTCGAAAACTCAGCAGTCCGGGATGAAAATCAGAGTCAATTTTTCTCTGTGGACTTTTTGTCTCCAATTGGTGACATTTTTTCGGTTGCGGGCTCGAAAACTCAGCAGTCTGGGATGAAAATCAGAGTCAATTTTTCTCTGTGGACTTTTTGTCTCCAATTGGTGACATTTTTTCGGTTGCGGGCTCGAAAACTCAGCACTCTAAGACCCAAACAATTATCTCTTCCGAATCCTAAATGCTTCTGCCTTTCAGGATACAGAGTTCTTCTTAGGCAACGGGTGCGAGTCGCTTCACCTTGTCTTCCAAGGAATCCATCAGGGATTGGAACGGGCTGACGAATTTCTCAATCCCGTCGAGGAGCAAGTCTTCCATCACTTTGTCCAAGTTGATGTCGATGTCTGGATCTTTGAGACTTTCGATCAGAGTGTAAGCTTCCTCCACATTGCTCTCGATCCGGGGTGCGACATCGCAGTGGTCGAAACAAGCTTCTACGGTGTTGGGCGGCAAAGTATTCACAGTGTCGGGGCCGATCAATTCATCGACGTACATGACATCGCTGTAGCTGGGATTTTTGGTGCTGGTGGAAGCCCACAGCAGCCGCTGCACCTTCGCTCCTTTCGCCGCTAAAGCTTGCCAGCGATCGCCCGCTACAATCTCTTTATATTTCTGGTAAGCTACCTTGGCATTAGCGATCGCCACTTTGCCTTTCACCGTTTCGAGTTTGGCTTTGGTGGAAATATCGGTGACGTTTTTGAGTTTCTCGTCAATTTGGCCATCAATGTTACTGTCAATCCGGCTCAAAAAGAAACTGGCGACAGAAGCGATGTTGCTGACATCCAAACCTTTAGCCGCCCGCGCTTCCAAGCCGCGAATGTAGGCCCAAAAAGTTTCGACATAGCTGTCAACGGAGAACAGCAAAGTCACGTTAACGTTAATCCCTTCGCTGATGACTCGCTCGACCGCTGGCAACCCTTGAGCGGTTCCAGGAATTTTAATCATCACATTTGGTTTGCCGATCGCCTGATAATAACGTATCGCTTCGCTAATCGTGCTTTCGGTATCGTTGGCGATCGTCGGCGGAACTTCGATACTGATGTAACCGTCCAAACCGTTGGATGATTCGTAGACTGGAGCAAAGATGTCGCAAGCGTTGCGGATATCTTCAAACACCAGAGATTCGTAAATTTCGAGTACCGACTTGCCGGCCCGAATGCCAGCTTCGATATCAGCATCGTAAATGGCATTGCCCGCGATCGCTTTCTCGAAAATCGCCGGATTAGATGTAATCCCGCGCAATCCCCGACTTTCAATCATCTGTTTGAGCTCGCCGGACTCGATAATATTGCGAGTCAAATTGTCCATCCAGATACTTTGGCCAATTTCTTCGATTTCTAACAAATGATTCTTTGCCGCTGCCGTCATTGATTTAACTCCTCGAATTGGATAAGTTGATAGTTGATAGTTGGTAAGGAGTTTTGAGTTTTGAATTTTGAGTTTTGAGTTAAAGACAGTTTTTTATTCAAAACTCAAAACTTAAAACTCAGAACTTCCCCTCTCCCCCTCAGCTCGATCGGCCTTGAATAAAAGACTCGACCAGCGCTACATTTTCTTGACTGCCGACAATCAAGGGCGATCGCTCGTGCAGTTTGGTTGGCACTACATCCAAGATGTCTTGAATGCCCGTACTGGCGCGTCCGCCGGCTTGCTCCATCAAAAACGCCAGCGGAGCCGATTCGTAGAGCAAGCGCAATTTGCCCTCGGGTTTCTTCACAGTTCCGGGGTACAAAAACACGCCTCCTTGAAATAAAATCCGGTGGAAATCTCCTACCAAAGCCCCGCTGTAACGGGCGGTATAGCCTTCATGGCGGTGTACGTAGCGAATGTAATCTCGCAAAGATTCTGCCCACTGCCAAAAGTTGCCTTCATTAACGCTGTAAATCGGGCCGCTTTCGGGCACTTGTACGTTTTCGGTTGCTAGAATAAACTCGCCCAAACTGGGGTCGAGGGTAAAGGCATGAACGCCTTGCCCGATCGAATACACCAGCATCGTACTCGGGCCGTAGAGGATGTAGCCTGCTGCAATTTGTTTGCGGCCGTGTTGCAGCAAGTCAGAAGCCTCGCCATCCGCATCATCCCCTTCTTGCTTGCGGATGCTGAAGATGGAACCGACGTTGAGATTGGTGTCCAGATTGGAAGAACCGTCGATGGGGTCGTAGAGCAAACTGTAGCGCCCGATCGGACAGTTTTCGGGTATGTAGTAGGGTTTTTCCATTTCCTCGGAAGCCAAGCGGCAAACGAGCCCGCTTTGCTGGAATACCGAGATAAATACTTCATTGGCATAGACATCCATCTTTTTGACGGATTCGCCCTGCACGTTGACGCCCCCCGTAAATCCCAGAACATCAGCCATCAACCCGGCCCTGCTGAGCCGCCGCGCGATCAGTTTGGCAGCTAATCCGATGCGATTCATCAGGGCACTGAGATCCTGAGCGTCTGCTGAAAAGCTGTGGAGTTGCTGGAGTACGTGACGGGATAGAGTCGTGCAATCGCGGTCTAGGGCGTGCACTCGTTCGATCGAGTCCAGACGCCCTTGTGCTGTTGGCGCGTTTACCATGATTTGTTTTCCTCCCTGTCTTGCGGCTCGCTGGTTTGGGCTCTTCAGGTGCTTGACAGTTGCTCCTGAATCGGCTAGTGGACCGATCGTCCCCTAAGTTCTATCTTAAGGAATGGTTTTAGGAAGGGCGTCGAACTTTAGGGGAATTTTAGATCGCGATCGAATTTTGAGGGGCGAGATCGACTGTTTAGCCTGCTATGTGTATTCCCGATCGCTAATTTTTTGATTAACTGCAGAGAGCGCAGAGGGCGCAGAGGGAGAAATGATGTGCTTTCAAACAAGCGAAGAACAGCATCTAATTCACCAACTAAAAAGATGGCAATAGTTTTTTATTTCGCGGCCAATAGGAGGATGTATGGCGATTAAATGGAATTTAGGTTTAGCGGAGCTATCAGGCATGAATTATAATGTACCAGTGCGATCGCTCTTTTAGTTATTTGTCGAAGAAGGGCGATCGCGCTTGGGAAAAATCAGGGCGATCGCTCTTTTTGCTATTTGGAAAAAGGGGGCGATCGCTCTTTTGGCAACTTACATATCCCCGCACCTGCCCATTATCCTTTGAGAAGGATTTTTAGGATTAACAAATCTGCCCATAAATAAAATACTCCCAGATTTTTGGTCTTTAATTAGGAATAAAAATGGGCGATCGGCACGAAACAATTTCGGCCGCATAGGCGCAGGCGAGGCCATCGGAGGACATGGCCCTTGACACATGATTACTGCGGTTGCTGCTGCTGCTTTCGTTCCTGACTCCTCGACTTCCACAAAAGCTTTATGAACTACCTCTGAGATGTACAAATTAGGTTGGTTAGTTATACCAGAAAAGTCGGCTTTTTCTCCCTTAAAGGCATCTGGCATTCCCATTTGAGAAAGTGTATTGCTGAGATTGACAGCTCGCTCGACTTTGAATTTAGGCAGCCATACATCGACTTCTTGTTTTGGTAAGCTATACAATGATGACCATTTTTCCAGGTTTTCTGTCGTGAATTTGCGTTCTAAATCTGGCAAACCATCCTGTTTAGCTGGCAACAAAATTACCATTGATAAATCACCTTGATAAGGCATCTCTAGCACTTGCAAATTCTCATCTTCACCGTAACTAAAGCCATTTGATTGATACATCAAGTCCACTTTTTCCCGTTCGCCTGATGCTAGGTTAAAATGTTGCTTTTCGGTTGATTCAAACCTCTTATGCCAATTTCCCTTAAAGTAAAGGGCATTGGTTAAAACTAATTTGGTATTTTTTCCCAGACCACAAGGCAATAATGGATAGATTTGATTTTGGGTGCGATCGGACACCCACTGATTGATTTGGTCAGTGGCTTTTTGGGCATCATTAAAAAAATCCAATCCTTCAAATTTTGCTCCATAGAAATCATCAGTTAGTTTCACAAAGTCTGGCTGAAAAGAAAAGTTATTTTGCCCCCACAGACGATTAGCAATAGATAACTGATATCCTCGGGCGTTAGTTAATTGATGATTCAATTGGGCAAAACCTGGATGGAGAGTAGTTGGCAACAGCTTAAAGTTAAGCACTTGATTCATTTGAGCCGCCGTATTCCCTCTAGCACCAGCAGATGTCATAGCTAATGCGGAAGAAACGCTGTAAGGTGAGAAAAAGATATTTTCTGTGTCAGGTGTTTGCGATCGAATTTGTTGGTAAAGGTCAAGAGCAAATTTGGTGTTACCTTTGACTAGGGTAGTCAGATCTTCACTGGCAACTTGTTGAGTAGGTGGCTTGACTAAAGGTATTGACTTGAGAGGCTTTTCCCGATCTTTTAATCCCAAAAAGAGAGCCACAAATAATAAACAAGTACCCAGGGTTGCAGGCCAACGCAAGAAAAATAATTTCCGGCGCTGTTGCTGTTTAATTTCTCGCTCTAGCGGTTGGTTGTTTTGAGGAGACAAGTTATTGTTTTTCATGTTGCTCACCTGAATTAAACTTAGTGAATTCAGAAACCATCTCTGCCAGTCAAGTTCAATAAACCGCCTTTTGTCCTCAAATCAGTGACAGATTTTAAGACTGCTGTAAGGCTCTTTTATCTGGCAGCGTTTCCTTGACAGAGCTTTTTCTCTGTCACTTTCTATTAAAGCGGGTGACAATTTGAGTTCTTAACTAACTTCTTTGAGTTCTCATCGACTTTTCATCGACTTTGATTCAGCTTCAGTGACAGCATCGACTTTATCGACTTTCTTAACTTTCTTAACTTATTTAAAAAATAGTGGATTTTGTAGAGACCCAGTGTTGAGCATGGGAAGTGCCGCCGTGCCTACCCCACTACCAACGATCGAATGGGAGTTTCAGCTATCGGGGCAGCCCCCCGTGGCTGCCCCTACAAAGAATGAAACAGCGGTATTTCCCTTAGCTGGATGAGCAACGGTAGATTTTTTCATTACGGAAGATGATTCAAACTGCTACTGTATCGGTCAACCGTAAATTTTCGTTAAAGATGATATAACACTCCAAAAATCTGGGTAAGCTATCCATAGAAATACGGTGATTGAAATTTAAGCAAATATTACAGAGTCAGTTATTGACTTTTCTATTGAATTGTGTTTGAAATTTACTCAAACTCTCACTTCGCATTGAAGAAATTTCTCAAGAATTTGGTTGTAAAAACCCAAATATAAAATGTTTCTCGGTCCTTATCTACCCAGGATAATGCTATGGATATTGTTCAACAAATTCCCCAGAACTCAGTCAAACACTATCAGATTAAAAAGCTACTCGGGGAAGGCGGTAGTAGCACAACTTACGAAGCCATTGACCTCAAAACAAACCAGCGAGTCGCACTCAAAGCTTTGTCTTTACAGAAGATGAATGACTGGAAAGTCCTGGAAATATTTGAACGAGAAGCAAATGTTTTATCAAAATTGAATCATCCGGGAATTCCGCGTTATCTGGATTATTTTTATGTCGATACTCCCGACAACCGTTGTTTTTATATAGTACAAGAACTGGCCCAAGGGCAATCTCTAGCAAGTTTAGTCGAAAATGGCTGGCACGCTCGCGAACCGGAAATTCAACGCATTGCCGCACAAATTTTGGAGATTTTAGTTTATCTCCATTCACAGACACCACCTGTTATCCACCGGGATATTAAACCAGAGAATATTGTTTTCAAATCGCCGATCGATTCCCACAAACCAAAAGATTGGGCAGTCTGCTTAGTAGATTTTGGAGCAGTGCAAAACACTTATTACAATACTTTAATGCGAGGAAGTACCGTAGTTGGAACCTATGGTTATATGGCTCCAGAACAATGTCTCGGACAAGCCGTACCTGCAACAGATTTATATGGTTTAGGAGCGACATTATTGTATTTACTAACCCACCGTTCCCCCGCCGAATTACCAACAAATATACTAGAGAAAGATTTTCGCTCTCAAATTCAGATTTCTTCAGCATTTGCCGGTTGGTTAGAAAAAACGATCGCGTCTGATTTAGAAAACCGCTTTCGATCGGCAAAAGAAGCGCTTGAATCTCTTCGCAGTCCTCGCATATTTAGCCTTAAATCCAATCCAGCAACGCAATGGGAAAAACGCCTCAAAATAGGAATTGCTGCTGTTGCTGCTGTTGCTACTGTTGCTATTTTCAATCAGTTTAAATATCCCATTCTCAACCGGATTGGATTTACCCCCGATGCAGTTTTCAAGGCTGTTGAACAGGGAGATACTAAAACTGTTAGGCATTATCTGGATCTTGGTATTAGTGCCAATAGCAGGGTAGAAAATCATAATTTACTACACTTGGCTGGCTCAAAAGAGGTGGCAGAATTATTAATTGCCAAGGGTGCAGATGTCAAAGCTAAGGATACATTTGGCTTTACCCCGTTACACTTTGCTGCTGCATTCAATCGCATAAAATTGGCAAAGATGCTAATTGCTAAAGGTGCAGATATTAACGCCCAGAGTGCACCTCATGTTGATTGGGATGTGTCGAAGTCTATATGGACTTATAGATTGCGAAAGTTTTTACCTGGCAATAGTATGGGTACCACTCCTCTGTTCTTTGCGCGATCGCCTGAAATGGCCAAGTTGCTGATTGCTAAAGGCGCAAACGTCAATGTCAAAAACAATAAAGGTTTGACTCCTCTACATATGGCGCAATCAAAGGCGATCGCACAAATACTACTTGCTGCGGGCGCAAAAATTAACATCAAAGAAGACAATGCCCAATATGGCAAGAGTACAGCTTTATTACATAACGCAGCAAAAATAGGTTTTAAGGAGTTGGTACAACAGCTAATTAACAACGGCGCAAATGTGGTTATCAGGGATAGCAAACAAAGAACTCCACTGCACTATGCAGCAACAAAAGAAGTTGCTGCTTTGCTAATGCTGGATATCAACGCTAGGGACGAATATGGCAATACTCCGTTACACCGAGCTGTTCAAGACAATCGTCCAGAAATTGTCTCTTTTTTGATTGCTAATGGCGCGGAACTCAATGTTAAAAATGAAAGTGAAAATACACCGTTACACCTAAGTAGAAGTGGAAATACACCGTTACACCTGGCTGTTCAAAATAATCGCCCAGAAATCGTTTCTTTTTTAATTACTAATGGCGCGAAAGTCAATGTAAAAAATGAAAGTGGAAATACACCATTACACCTGGCTGTTCAAAATAATCGCCCAGAAATCGTCTCTTTTTTAATTGCTAATGGCGCGAAAGTCAATGTAAAAAATAATGAGGGATGGATTCCTCTAGATATTGCTTTTTTCAAGAATAGGCAGAATATCAATCAACTGCCGCCGTTGCCGCCGTTAGAGCATGGTGCAAAAATTAATATCCAGCACAATCACAGAAAAATTCCACTGGATATCGCCGTAGACCTGAAACTTCAGGATACAGTAGCACTGCTGATTAGTAAACACCCAGATGTTAATAGTGAAGATGAATATGGCAGAACTTTACTGCATATCGCTGTCGATTTCAAACTTAAGGATGTAGCCAAACAACTCATTGCCAAAGGTGCATTCGTTCATGCTAAAAATAACTTACTTCAAACTCCCCTGCATCTTGCTGCTGCTCGAGGATCTCAAGATATCGCTGAACTGCTAATTGCTAATGGCGCAAGGGTTAACGCTAGAAATGCGAACGGTCAAACTCCATTGTATGGAGCGATCGCGATCGGACACAATGATATTGCTGAACTGCTAATTAAAAACGGTGCAGATGTTAATAATAGAGATATGTGTAACACAACTCCACTCCACAAAGCCGCACATTATGGCACTGTAGAAATTTTATTCTTGCTGATTGATAAAGGTGCAAAAATTGACGCTACAAACTGCGATGGCGACACGCCGCTCAAGATATTAAAAACCAACTGGAACCCCGACCGAGACCCAGCAGCCAAAATACTCAGATCTCGCGGTGCAACCTACTAATTATCCAAAATAAACCCAGGAACAAAAATATGGAAACACTACAACAATCGGAAAAAATCATTGCTAAAAGATATCGCATTCTCGGCAAATTAGGACAGGGTGGAGTTGGCATCACCTATGCTGCTGTAGATTTAAACAGCAATCAAAAAGTTGCACTCAAAGCTTTATCCCTGCGCCTGA
>JALOON010000140.1 GCA_025454405.1 Oscillatoriaceae cyanobacterium Prado104
GTTGAGTCTAAAAGCTTCACCCAAAATTACAGGAACTTCAAACCAAGCAAATCCTCTATTTTTGCAAGATTCTTCTCGAAGTTCCCCATCGTAAAGTGCAGCAAAATCCCAATCGCTTTTAGCGTGAGTATCGCCTCGGGCGCGAGAACCAAAGAGAATTAGCATTTTGAGGTAAGGAATTCGATCGGGAAGTTGTAAAGCAATTTCCCGAAGTTCAGCCAGCGTTGGTGAAATTTCGAGCATGGTTAGTTTTGTAGAGTAAGTCAATTTGACGATCGAAACCGCAAAATTTGCGCGCAGAAATAGTTAGTCTCTAGCACTTTATTTTGACACGGGTAGGGAAAGAGGGTTTTCCGTAAAACCCTCACAAGTCGCATTACGCTTTATTAGTGCCGTTCCGCAACAATCGGTATTCGTGTTGCTTTCCGTTGAGGCGGCGTTTCTCAAATTGATAGCCTTGCTTTCGCAAAACATACATAGTTGCTGAGAACCGATGGCTGATACACTCGATTAATTCGCTGGCATTGTGCCAGTGCCCGTCGGACATCAGCCGCAGCATTCGATCGGGAAGATTATCTGTCATGGTCGTATTTGCGTGGGTTTACAACCAGACCGGCCATGCTCTATTCTAAAAGCTAAGTAATTTATATGCGGGCGAGCTGGCTTTAGGTCTGGCTTGCTTTTTTATTGGATCGGGAAATCGCACAGAAATATTCGTTATTTCTGGCTTTGCACTTACAATAAAATTATTGTTACATTGAAAATCCCATCTGTCAAGTATGTAATTATAAATTTATTGATGGTTCGCAAAAAAGAGACAATTACACTGTCAATTCCCTCTGGGACTAAGGAGCAGCTTGAGGCGATCGCCCTTCGCCTTGGCATCTTTTGGGGCAAATCCCCCAGCATATCAGGCTTGCTGGTCGCGATCGCCCAGCAGCACATCGCGATCGCCGAACCGTTCGCCCTCAGTAAAGTGCAAGTACAATCCTTGAGCAAAGCTGCCAAATTCCTTAACGACTCCGGTGAAATCGAAGCCGCCCAGATTGTGTTGGCCTTGCTTTTGGACAAAGGCAATCTGGAACCTCCCGTCCGGCAAGAATTACTCCTGCAGGTCAACCAAACCGCTGAGGCGTGGCGGCTGCGACTCAATCAACTGATTGACGACCGCCAAGCATTCAGGCTGTTTTACCAGCCAAACAAAGACAAATTGAGCGAATTTACGGCTCGCAGTGCCAAAATTCGCCTCTACGACAAGCGCTTGTACCTCGAAATCTGGTGCGACAATGCCGAACCCAAAGAAATTCCAGAATTAGCTCACAATCGGTGTTTGCGCTTGGACAAGATTGTTAACTTGTTACCTGCCAGCGAACACTGGCGCGAAAGCATAGATTATCTCGAAGTACACTTACATTTTTTTGGGGGATTGGCTCGGAACTATGAATCAAAACCGGATGAAGATGTGGTAAATGAAATGGTGGGAGACGTGCGTCACGTGGTGAAGCGAGTATCGAGTATATTCTGGCTGTTTCGAGATGTACTGCGATACGGCGAAGATTGCGTTATTGTCTCTCCAGACAGCGTGCGCGATCGATTCCAACAAAAACTGATTGCTTTGTGCCGCCAGTACAATCTCGAAATCCGCGAGTAAAACATAGCAAATAAGATTGCCAGTCTCGGACGCACATAAATCTAAAAACCCGGTTTCTGCATCTTAAATCTTTCGCAAATAGCGATGATTTTTCCGAGAAACCGGGTTTTTTGCCGCAGAAATTGGGCGCGATCGACAACTGTCAACTGTCAACTGTCAACTATCAACTGCCAACTATCAACGATCGCTACGTAGCTGTTAAAAACTCAATATTCGGCACCAGCGGATCTTGAACAATTCCCACGCCGTTAAATCCCCAACGTTGCAGCAAACTTTTTAGTTGAGAACCGGAAATAGACTCTACTCCAAATCGATCGGCCATATCCCCTGCATGGGCGTTCAGATAACTCAAAGCCTCATAGTCTTCGCGAAACATTAGCAAGAAACTCACCGCTGCATCTGGATTGGGATTGGCGGATAGATATTTGCCGTCACTGCGGGAACGCAACAAGTAAAAAACTTGAGATAACATCTTATCTATTTTGTGAAAATTATATGTTACCTCAAATTGAGCATCGGGCATCGGGCATTAGGCATTGCGACCGTCAAAAATTGGGTTTTTTGCGAAAATCTTCGGTTGTCCAAAAACTCAGAGAAACCCGGTTTCTGGGAAACTCAGAGAAACCCGGTTTCTTCAAGAAACCGGGTTTCTGGGCGTAGCGAAAACTCTCTTCGCACCGCCCCTACAGGTTTTGATGCGTCCGAAACTGCTTAAATCAACGTCAGCGCCAAACCTTTCACCGCCCTGCCGTCGCCGATTTGACCGACGATCGAAGCTTGACCCGTGCTTAAATTAATCCTGTACAGGTTGGAAACTCCGCCAACATCGATCGCAGCCAAAGCTGTCTCGCTACCGCCCGCACTCCTAATATCAAAGCCGAGAACGGTAGAAGCATCAATTCCCAAAGATCCGATCGTATTTAACACCCCATTATTCGGCGGATCTTGTCTTACCAAAACATCGGAATTGCTATCAATGACAAACAAAGTTGTTGAAGTCGCCCCGGCAAAATTATTCACGTAACCGGCCGCTACACCTGCGGGAAAATTGCCAAAATTGCGATCGCCCGCGGCATAAACTAAATTGCGATCGAGTTGAATTCCCCCGGTTAATGTGTCAAAATCGACTATTGCCCCGGTATCTGGATTGATGCGACCGTTTTGACCCGCGCGATTGACAAACCGAATTCGATCGACTGTTGGATTGAAATCAAAACCTACACCGTCGGGAAATATCGGAACGGAAAATTGCCCGCTACCAACTTGACTTGCAGCGCCTGTTACGGGGTCGATCGCGTACAATCGATTGGTAGAACCCAAACCGTAAAGCAAACCGTTAGCGGGACGAAAATCAATTCCCAACAAACTTTCTCCCGGCTGCAATCCCGTAACTGCCGCGTCGCTGAGTAAATTACGCGGTGCGGATTCGTTAAAACCGACAATTCTGTCGGCACCATTTCTCACAGTTAAAGCGTAAGCTGTCGGCAAAGGCAAAGCCAAACCGTTAATCTGTCTGCCGTCGGCAATTCTACCAGCAAAAGTAGCTTGACCCGTACTTAAATTAATATTGTACAAGCCGGAAATTCCCCCAACTTCTAATGCTGCTACTGCAACTTCTCGACCGCCGATACTCCTGATATCAAAACCGAGAACGGTAGTAGCATCAACACCCAAAGGTCCGATCGTATTTAACACTCCATTATTCGGCGGATCTTGCCTGACTAAAACATCCGCATTGCTATCAATGACAAACAAAGTTGTTGAAGTCACCCCGGCAAAATTGTTTATGTAACCTGCACCTACACCTGCTGGAGAACTGCCAAAATTGCGATCGCCCGCAGCATAAACTAAATTTCTATCTAATTGAACTCCGGCTGCCAAAGTATCAAAATCAACTTGTCCTCCGGTATCGGGATTGAGGCGACCGTTTTGACCCGCTTGATTGACAAATCGAATGCGATCGACCGTCGGATTGAAATCAAAACCCGCAGCCCCCGGAGTCAAAGTAACTGCAAATTGACTGCTACCAACTTGACTTGCTTCCCCAGTTTTCGGATTGATAGTATACAACCGATTGCTGCTACTTAAACCGTAAAGTATGCCGTTCGCCGGACGGTAATCAATTCCCAGCAAACTTTCTCCTGTTTGCAATCCAGTTACGGGCAGATCGGAGATGACATTTTGCGGGTTGTTGAGGCTAAAACCCACAATTCGATTGTCAGGAGTTAAAGCATAGGCTGATGTTAGCGGTGGAGGCGGCGAATTGGGAACGATATTGTTAATATTATTCGTGAAATTTGCAGGTCCGATCGCGCTTTGCCTCACGCCTTTAAGAATGGCGAGAAATTCTCCCGTTACTCGGTCTTGAATTACTGTATCGCTGCCAGCTTCCAAAATATTCAAGTCAGCAAAAGAGAGTCCGCCTGCCAAACCGATTAAATCCGTACCCGATGCAAAATCGGCGATCGAGTCAGCATTTCCCAAACTCGCACCGCCTCTGGGGGAAGAACCAGGATTGCGCCTCAAAACAAACAAATCTGCCCCATCTCCACCGATTAAAATATCGGGATCTGCATCGCCAAACAACACATCATTGCCGGAGTTTCCTGAGATAGAGTCGCTGCCTTTACCTCCCGTTAAACAATCGTTATCTTCACCACCATTAATAGTATCGTTGCCAACATCTCCCCAGATAAAATCCTTGCCAGAATTGCCATCAAGTGAATCGTTGTCTCTGCCTCCAAAAATGCTATCATTCCCAGGATTTCCCGCAATTGTATCGTTGCCCAAAAAACCAAATATTACATCATCTGCCGGAGTTCCAGCGATCGAGTCTGCGCCTAGAGTGCCTATAATTGTCACGATCTTATCTCCCTATAAATTTGATATTTCCGTTGCCTAAAATCAGTGAATTAGTTTCAAAAACTGATTTTAAGCTAGTTGTTGGCATCAAGACAGTGTAAGCCTTGCCACTCTTATAGTTAGCTATTTGACCAAGAGCGATCTAAGCTCAACTACTGATAGGCAAGCTGAACTTTTTAGCAGTGCAAATTTAGGAAAATCTTGTACTGCGTTGATTAGTAATACGTTGAAGTTCTAATTTTGGATCTGTCAGATACAAGAGCATTTTTTTCGAGATACAAAGAAACCCGGTTTCTTTAAGAAACCGGGTTTCTGGGTGAGTTTGGAGGGTGTACTTCACTCTCCTTAAAAACTGCTGTAAGCTGGGGCGGGGTTTTTCGTGGGGTTGGGGCGGGTTTATTTAACTTGTCTGCTGCGTTTAAAGCTGTTGGCGAACCCGCCCCTACAGGCTTATTGGAAATGATGCAAGATCTCAGTTTTAACAAATAAATCGGCTCGACATCGACATTATTTATCCTCCATGCCAAAGCTTTCTAATGATTTTTCAAGCTTTCAACAATGCTTTAGAAGCTGATTGTCCTGCGATTTTTAGTTGCGATCGCAATTTGAGATTCAACAACACCAACACAGTCCACTGACTGAGTATCGCAAACAAAATCGTATTTCCCGATGCTGTGAAAGACAACGAAAACCAAAAACTAGCAAATGTTGAAGATAACCACAAAATAGGAAATGTTGAAGATAACCACAAAATAGGAGCTGTTGCTGGGTCGATCGACAACATATATAAAATCAGATGTGGTAACAAGATAGAACTGCCGATCGTGCCTGCTGCCCAAATTTCCAGATTTCGTTTTTTTGTCAATAGAAATAGTTGGGCGATACTTGCGTAAATTAAAATGAGATTGACGCAGAGAATTACCCTACAAAAAATTTCTTTCTCAGTCCCTTGAAACAGCATCCAAGGTATGAAAATTATGACTGAGATGAAGAGATTAATCGCGATCGCCACGACAGCCGGACTTTTTTCACTCCAAATCAAATCGAGTAGTGGGTAGCGCCGCCACAACTTCTGACCGCGGGGAACGATTTGTTGGCGATACCTTGCCCAATCGTACAAAGATTGTCTGTCAGGTGTTAAAGCTGCAATTAAAGCTATGAACATCAGCAAATTAAAGATGAGTAAACCGCTGATACTATCATTGAAGCTGGCTTCATCTTGGAATGCAAACCCTAAAATTATTATCTGACAGCAGATGACTAGCAAATAACTTTGTCCCTTGCTCAAAACCGTAGCATTGGGATTGGGAAAGCGGCGCTGCCATCCCTTCCACAGCCAATAGGTTCCCGTGGCGCAAATCGAGAAATTTAAAGCAGTAGTAAGCGCTAATTTTGTACCAACTGGCAAGCTAAACCACTGCACTTCATAGAAAAATCCAGTTAACCAGTCCAAAGCATATCCCAAGGAGGTTCCCGAAATTGTGTCGATAACTAGAATGACTGATAATTTTAAAACAGCAGCGGGTGACAAAAATGTTATCAATTCAACAGCAGGATTGTGTCGTAATGGCATATTAAAAGCTACGGTAATAAAAAACAAAACCGCAGCGCTAGCCAACCAAGGTTGAAATCCTCCCAACCAACTTGTTGTTAATCCAAATAGCATTGCAGCACTGTAAAATAAAGCACAGCTAGCTACGATCGCTATATAAAAACATAAAATTCCCTGCAAGGGAACCTTAGCAGCTAATCCACTATACAGGTGCAGCGGTACTGCCAAAATTGCTGCTAGATAAAGTAGAATGGGAACGCCGAAAATTTTGCCGATAAAAATGGTGTTTGCAGACTGGGGACTGAGACGAATATAGTTCAGAGTGCCGCGGCGTTCCTCCTTATCTAAATCGCTGACAAGCATATAAGTGCCTGCTACTAATAGCACGATCGCGCTAAATATACTCAAAAAAACGAACAAGTTTAGCAACAAATATTGCCAGTTAATGGCAAAGTTTCCCAAGGCGTCTCTGACGCACTTGAAATCATTATAGCCATGAAATTCAGTGCAAAATCTGCTGTAAATTGAGTAAGTGTACTCGCCAGCAGGAGGCGCGACGGGCATCTGGGCGCGAACAAATAAGAATAGCAGCAATTGACCGCAGAGGGAAAGGGCAGATGCGATCGCAATATTGCCAATTTTCAAACGGCCTTTGATTTCTCGAAATAACTGAGGATTCCAATTGCCGATTCGATCGAGTAAGTTGAATGTCATGGTAATTAGTGATTGGTAATTGGGAATGGGTGATGAGTTAGTTACAACTCACTGTTTTTCTCGTTTGTATCGAAGTTTAGATCCCCCTAAATCCACGCCACTTGCTCGACTTGGGGAGACCCCAAGATCGCAGTGGCTCCCCTTAAAAAGGGGGACTTTGAGCGCTCTTGTCCCCCCCTTCTTAAGGGGGGTTAGGGGGGATCTGATTCTATACAGCCTCATGAAAAATTGGTTTAACCTGGTTATTGGCATCAATAATTCTGTTTTCAACTTCTGTAACAAAGTAAGAAACAAATTAGGTTGCTTGCTGGTGTCCCATTTTCAGAAAAATGGTTTCTAAATCTTCTTGAGTGCAGTGGAATTCTGTTAGCGGAATGTTAGCATTAACGAGTTCGCGCAATAAATTAGCTGCATCTTCTCGGCTTCCTGAAAAGTGAACGCATACTTGCTGAGTTTCCGGCACAATTTCCCAACTTTCTACCCAAGTAAAGTTTTTTAATTCCGATGTTAGTGCTGCTAAATTGCCTCCTAAAACCGACATGAAAATTTGCTGTTTGCTGAGCCGTTTGTACAGTTCTTGCAAAGGTGCGCTTTCGACCAGATATCCGAGTTCCATGATGCCCACCCAGCTACAAAGTTCGGCTAAATCGCTGAGAACGTGAGATGATATAACTACCGTCATGCCGATCGATTGCAAGGTTTTGATAATTTCGCGAAACTGCATTCGGGCGATCGGATCTAAGCCAGAAACAGGTTCGTCTAACAACAGCAACAGCGGTTCGTGAATAATCGTTCTCCCCAAACTCAGGCGCTGTTTCATCCCCCGCGAAAGCGTAGAAATTAAGCTGTTACGCTTGTTAGTCAACTGCACGAGTTCTAAAACCGAGTAAATGCGCTCTCGGCGGCGCGGTTGCCACAAGTTGTAGAGTCGGGCAAAATAATCTAAATAATCCCAAACAGTCAAGTCATCGTAAAGGGGAAAGTCATCGGGAAGAAAGCCGATGCGCTGTTTGAGAATTGGGTGCGATCGATCGCGCAACAATCGATCGCCATTGATGTATATTTCCCCTACAGTCGGTTCTTCAGCCGCCGCCAACATCCGCAGCAAAGTAGTTTTCCCAGCACCGTTAGGGCCGATTAGCCCGCATACTTCGCCTGCTGCTACTTGCAAATCGATGTCATTGACTGCTATATAGCGCTCGAATTGCTTGGTGACTCCGCGAGTTTCTATTGCTAGTTGTTGTACCATATTTTCAGCGGTGATAGAAGTTCGATCGAGCAATTTCTGGCATTAACAAGAGTTAGATCGAGTCCGATCGATCCGATATCCTGGACGCCAGTTAATAAGGAGATTTTTTGTGAGGTAGGGCGGGTTTGTTTAACCTGTATGGAAACTTTAAGCCTACTCGCGAACCCGCCCCTTGTATCTTAAAAGAGTCAGTCAATCGATCGCCACGTCATTGATTCGATCTAAGCGACTATTGGGCGATCGAATTGACAATCGGGC
>JALOON010000066.1 GCA_025454405.1 Oscillatoriaceae cyanobacterium Prado104
AAGTCTTGTTCCCCCCTTCTTAAGGTAGGGGGGATCTGGCCTTAATCGCCAAACAGTAGTCTCTGAAGGGATTTGACCTTAAGTTGACACCTATGGGCAGTGCCGTGTCCCTATGTCGAACTGATTACTCTCTTTACTACCAAAAAATTTTTAGTGAAGGAACCGCGAAGACGCGAAGGACGCAAAGAGAAGAAGAAGAAAGAAGTACATATTCTTCTAGCGGTTAGGAAGTAAAATGTGCGATCGCAACTTTTTTACTGTTTTGTTTGGTGCGGATAGATGGGGAATTTACGCTTTGCTTAGCGCGCACCTCGACCGCCTGATTTTTGTTTGAAGAATGGCTTTTGAGAATTCAAACATTGCTGCAAATCGCTATCTAAATCTCTGGGAAAACCGGAGTTTGCTATGTATTTAATTAACTGATTTGCCGGACCAAACAAGAGAGTATCTTTATCTTGCTGCTTGAGCACTATACCATCAAATCCGTTTATTTTGTAAGAGTTTTGGCGGTTGGCATCTCCTGTAACGGAAGCTACGGTAACTCCGTTAGGAGAAAAGCCTTTGAAGCAGATTCTATTTGCTTTTTGAGCGATATGAATGTAGCGAGAACCTCCGCCGTGATAGACTCCTTCTTGTAAGGGTAAATTAGCTAAAGATTTTTCAGCGGCAAGGGCGATCGAAAATACTGCGATCGCTCCCAAATCGATGCAATAATGCCAAAATTTCATGTTCTATCTAATGTCCTGTTGAAGGAACACAGTAAAATTAGTTTGTAGTGAGGACTAAAGTCCTCTGAATTTGCGGACTTAAGTCCGCACTACGAACCTTATCTTATCCAGTTGCTACTTATTAAGTATTAGCTCAAAATTTGATTAATCATTTGATTTGCTTGGGATTCGTAGCCGCCGCCGAATAAGTTAAAGTGATTCAAAATGTGATAGAGGTTGTAAAGAATTTTGCGTTTTTGATAGCCAGAATCCAGCGGCCAAACTTCGTTGTATCCCCGATGAAATGCTGCGGGAAAGCCTCCGAAAAGTTCGGTCATGGCGATATCGACTTCTCGATCGCCCCAATAAGCTGCCGGGTCAAAAATTACTGGTTCGCCCGCAGAAGTTACCGCCGCATTTCCTCCCCACAAATCGCCGTGAACTAAGGAAGGTTGAGGTTTGTGATTTTCTAGCAATCTCGGAATAGCTGTTAGCAAATTTTCTCCTCTAGGGAAGTTTCCGCCCCGACGCCTGCCTAATTTTAACTGATAACCGATCCGATGTTCTGCCCAAAATTGCGCCCAATCTACCGTCCAATTATTAACTTGAGGAGTTGAGCCGATCGTATTGTTAATATCCCATCCAAAACCAGCCTTTTTTTCCCCTTTTGTAGGGGCGGTGCCCCCGTGCCCGCCCTGGCTGGGGGTATATCGGTGCATTTGGGCGAGTTTGCGACCCATTTCTTCCCAAGCGCGATCGCCCCCGCGCCCTCCTAAATCCAGCCATTCCAATACAATATAAGCTGAATTTCCTGCGGTTCCCCAACAAATGGGTTTTGGTACTCGAATTGTTTGGGTGTCTAACATTTGCTGCAAGCCTAAAGCTTCGGCTTCAAACATGGCTATTTGGGAAGCTTGATTTAGTTTGGCGAAGTAGGTGCGGGAATTGTTGCTAATAGCATATCCTTGATTGATGCAGCCGCCACTGACAGAACGGCGGTTTTCTATTTGGAAGTTTTCGGCTGTTGTTTCGCTGATGCGTTTGGCTATTTTATCCCACATAAAATGTTAAGTTGACGAGCGATTTTAGATTTTAGATTTTAGACTTTTCAATGTTCCTAAACCTCGCGAGGCAGAGCCTCTAGACATGGGTTCCCAGGCTGTGCCTGGGAACCAGTTTAACCAGGCAGAGCCTGGTTACTCGTTACCAGGCAGAGCCTGGTAATGCAGATCTAGAGGCTCTGCCTCGAATGTTCCCCTGTTCCCCTGTTACTCGTTACCAGGCTCTGCCTGGTAATGCAGATCTAGAGGCTCTGCCTCGAATGTTCCCCTGTTCCCCTGTTCCCAAGTATCGCCGATTTAATTCTCTTGCAAAACTTCGATTAAAGCATCGCCCATCTCCTTACAGCCGATAAGCTTCATGCCTTCTGACATGATATCGCCGGTGCGGTAGTTTTTGTCTAAAACTTTGACAACTGCTTGCTCGATTTTATTAGCAGCTTCCGGCAAATCTAAAGCATAGCGTAACATCATTGCTGCACTTAAAACTTGGGCTATCGGATTTGCTTTATCTTGTCCGGCAATGTCTGGTGCGGAACCGTGGACGGGTTCAAATACTCCGGGACCGGATGCGCCTAAACTTGCTGAAGGTAGCATTCCAATGCTGCCAGTTAGCATCGCCGCCGCATCGGATAATATATCTCCAAATAAGTTACCGGTGACTATGGTATCGAACTGTTTCGGCCAGCGAATTAGTTGCATGGCTGCGTTGTCAACGTAGAGGTGGGAAAGTTCGACCTCGGGGTATTCTTTAGAAAGGGAAATGATGCGATCGCGCCACAACTGCGATACATCTAAAACATTGGCTTTATCGACGGAACACAGTTTTTTCCCGCGCTTTTGCGCTGTTTCAAATGCTACTCGCCCGATGCGATCGATTTCTGATTCGGTGTAAGCCATCGTATTTACACCGCGTTTTTCTCCGGTTTCGGTTTCAAATATGCCTTTGGGTTTGCCGAAATATATGCCGCCCGTGAGTTCGCGGACTACCATAATATCTACGCCTGCAACGACTTCTTTTTTTAAAGAAGAAGCATCAACTAATTGCGGTAAAATAGTTGCAGGACGCAAATTTGCAAACAATTCCAATCCGGCACGCAATCCTAACAATCCTGTTTCCGGTCGCTGTTCGCGGGGCAAGTTATCCCACTTGTAACCGCCGATCGCAGCTAACAATACGGCGTCGCTGTTGCGGCATTTTTCTAGGGTTTCTTCTGGTAGGGGATTGCCTGTGGCGTCAATAGCAGCACCGCCAATTAATGCCGATTGAAATTCAAAGCTGATGTCTAATTGTTGACCGACAAGTTTCAGGACATCTACCGCCACAGCGATAATTTCAGGTCCGATGCCGTCCCCCGGTAAAAGAGTAATGCGGTAGTTTTGAGTCATAGCAATTTTGGAGTTTCGATCGTAGATTTTTGAGGGGAAGTTAAGAACTTCTCGCCGGCTTAGAATTATATCAGCTTCTGTACGCGATCGCGCTAACTAAATTTTCACCCGTGAAGGCATTGGATAGAGATACTGACCTTAACGAATTCTTTCGGACGCTGACGGGATTTCAACCCCGACAATTCCAAACAGAAATAGTCCACATAGTTTCGCCCTGTTTCAGAGATACGTGCTTGCTTTCAACTAACAGAATCCCGGCAACGGGACTGAAACTATTCTCTCCCTACCTGAAATAATCCCAGCTTGACCCCCCACTTCGCCTACCGAATCTCTGATGCACGGCGATCGCGAATTTTTGGTTCGGTTCTGCCAATATCGGTAGTTGACAAATGTAGATATCCTGTGATTGGGGAGATACAGCGGTAGCAATTCTTCAGGCTTTTTTTAGTTTTGCTGCTACTGAAATCTTCAATTTTGAGCTTTTTTATAGATAAATGCTTCATCCTTCATGCCTCCGAAGGTGGGTTTTATAGCTGTGAATACTTACTTTTTGCCGACAATTAGCGAAATTTTAGCCTCCGAAGGCCCAGAAAATGACCTCAGTCCCTGCGATGCCAAATTGCCGGGGGAACACAACCGCTACCGATCGCACGCCAGCCGCGGGGCCTCCCGTCTGAAAGCGGAACAGGAATGGTACGGGGCGATCGCAGCTTTGAATCAAATACTCGACCAGCACAAACATGGACAAAAAACAACTCCTCTCACAGCTAATTGCCTGTCACCAATTCCCCCTTCTTGCCGGGGATTGGTCTTGTCCGGGCCCTCTGCGGTGGTCACTGACCCCGATTTGGCTTCGTGTTTTGCGAGTTGGATTTTTACGAACCTGCCGGAGGGTGAGGCGGCTGCCTGGTCTTTTCGCGCCAGACAAACTTTGGCTTTGCTGCCCGCGGCTGATGCGGCTGTAGCTGTACCTGCCTCTGCACCGGCGCTGGCTTTGGCTGGTGGCGATCCCCTGGCAAACGAGCAGTTTTGTTTGGTGTTAACTGCTGAATTCAGTTTGGTGATGGCTTTGGGCGAAAATGCTGCGGGCATTCCAGCTTTTCTGTTTTCTTTTGACCCGCAAACAGTCGCGAAGGCTTGGGCGGTTTTGCGGCAGCGGGTAAATGAAACTGAGGGTTTGCTGGCAAATTCTGAAGGACAGATCGACCTTAACTTCACACAATTAACTAATAATTCAGCCAAATTAGACTTATTATTCGAGCAGTTCTCTCCGGTAGTACCGAATTATAAAACTGTTCAGAAATTCACCCGTTTGCTGTTGGATAACTTGCCAGTTTGGAAAGAGGAATCGGGCAGGATCTGCGATAATTTGAAGGGTAGAAATGAAAAGTTATCGCCCCAAAACCTGAACGGCAGATCTGCCATTCCTCACGCCGCTAAAGAAGTGGAATTGTTGCAGGCGATCGCCCACGAAGTCCGCACTCCTTTAGCTACCATTCGCACTCTAACTCGCCTGATTTTGAAACGACCGAATCTCGATCCGGTGGTAGTGAAGCGTTTGGAAACAATCGATGCTGAATGTACGGCGCAAATCGATCGCTTCGGTTTGATTTTTCGCGCGGTGGAATTGGAAATGTCGCAAGCAAAAAATGCGACAAATTTAACAGCAATGTCCCTCGGTGAAGTGCTGCAAAATAGCATTCCCCGCTGGCAAAATGCGGCCCGCCAGCGCAATCACACTTTAGAAGTAATTGTGCCGAAAAAGCTGCCTGCGGTGGTCAGCGATCCGACAATGCTAGACCAAGTTTTAACTGGTTTGATTGAGAATTTCACTCGCAGTTTGATATCTGGAAGTCACATTCAGGTAGGGGTAACTTTAGCGGGCGATCGAGTTAAGTTGCAGTTAGAGTCGCAACATCCTGACGATGCTGAAGGCGAAGCGACTTTTGCTGCTGCTAATACTCCTTTGCAGTCGATCGGACCTTTGTTGATGGTGCAGCCGGAAACGGGCAGTTTGAGTTTAAATTTAAGCGTGACTAAGAATTTATTTCGCGCTGCTGGGGGCAGATTGGTAATTCGCCAGCGCCCTCAAAAGGGTGAGGTAATGACGGTATTTTTGCCGCTGCAATAGTCAGTTGACAGTTGACAGTGATTAGTCATTAGTCATTAGTCATTAGTCATTAGTTATTGATTGTTGTAGGGGCGGGTTCACCAACAATATTTGCTAATAATCGACAATCTCAAAAACCCGCCCCCACCCCACGAAAAAAACCCAATTGACTGCTGGTGCCTGATGTTAGTTAGGGCTTGCTGAATAAGTCTTTTGGTGAGAGGGGCATAGGGCATAGGGCATAGGGCATAGGGCATAGTTTTTCTCCGTTTCGAGTCGGGAATTAGACACACCACACAAAGGAAACAGTGCGATGGTTTTACCGCAGAGGACACTGATGAGTCAGAGGAAGAGGAGAGAAACTCGATCGTGACGGTGCTACCGAACACGATCTTACTCGGCAATTCCCCATGCCCCATGCCCCATGCCCCATTCCCAATTAGTAATTTCAAAAGCTCGATCGCCCTTACATTCTACAGCAATTGCAGCTATGTAATTCGGTGCGGTAACTAACTCTTTTAAATACCAAAGTTCCGGGGCCGATCGATCGCCATCGACGTTCAAAAGCTTTGCAGGTTCCCCTGGAATTAGAGAAACACTGAATTTATCTAAGGGAAAACTCAACCCATCTCCCATAGCTTTGATATATGCTTCTTTGCGAGTCCAGCAATTAAAAAATGCTGCGATTTTTTCCTCGGCTGCCACTGCCTGCAATGCTGTACTTTCTTGTTTTGAAAAAAAGCGATTTGCCAGTTCTTCTATGTGAGGAATATCGCGGATTTGTTCGAGATCGACTCCGATTTTTCTGCCTCGCGTTACCGCGTATAAAGCTAATCCTTGAGAGTCAGATAAGTTAAAACAAATTCCACTATCCAAATTGTCCGCGATTTCCGGTTTGCCACAGGGGCCGTAACTGAATTGCACTTGGTTGGGAGCGACGTTTAAATAGCGACTCAGAATGCCCCTAAGCGCTGCCCTGCGGGCGATAAAACGTATTTTGTCTCGATCGAACCTAAACCGATCTGCTCTCTGCAATTCGCTGTCAGAGAGGGTTTGTGCTATGTTTTGGATTTGGGACTGGGGGCGATCGAGTTCGGCGCGCCAGAGATGAATTTCCGTGTCAGATATTGTTAAATTTGCGGTTGGAGTTTGCCAAGTTCGATCGGTATTTATCATTAATTTTAACCTCCTAATACAAACAGGAATCAAGCCTGTTACCGATTCCCGATAGGGGATGGGGCGTTACTAACTTTCGGATTTGTATGGTTCGCATCTTGCACGCAGCGTCAATTGGGTTTTGTCGTGGGGTGGGGGCGGGTTTTTGAGATTGTCGATTATTGGCAAATATTATTGGCGAACCCGCCCTTACAGGAATGCGGTAAATGGACTAGATTATGACGCAGAACGTCACAAAAAATCAGCTTGTTTGCAATCGCTTCTTAGCTAAATATTGTTGGTGGTAATCTTCGGCAATATAAAACTCGCTTGCAGGTTGAATTTGCGTAGCAATATCTTTAGCGTATTTGCCAGAAAGTTGCAATTTTTGTTTGGACGATCGCGCTGCTATTTCTTGTTCGGAATTGTGATAAAAAATTACCGTTCTGTATTGTTCGCCGCGATCGGGTCCTTGACGGTTAATTTGCGTCGGATCGTGACAGTTCCAGAAGACATCGAGCAACTCTTCGTAACTGATAATAGAGCGATCGAACTCAATTTGCACGGCTTCCGCGTGACCGGTAACTCTCGCACAAACATCGAGATAGCAGGGATTCGGCCAGTGACCGCCCGTATAGCCGGCACAAGTCGATACAACGCCTTTGACAGATCGAAATTTGTCTTCTACTCCCCAAAAACAACCCGCTGCAAAAGTAGCTTTTTCCATCACGCAACTGCCAAAAACTTTGAGATTTATTTTAACTCAAAATTTAATTTTTTTCAGAGCGATCGCTCCGATCTAGTCGATCTGGGGCAGTGCGCACCTTACTATCTCAAATCGGTGCGCAGTGCGCACCTTACTATCTACCAATTCTAAATTATCAAATCTCAAATCGACAATCCCCTATCAATCAATCTCAAATCTCAAATCGTTTAGGCTAGCCCGAGTGGGTTACGCAGATTGAGTGTCACTAAAAAAAGCGACTGGTAACTAACTTTGACCCCAATTAAGAATAGATATAGCGAGGCACAAGCAACAACAAAGCTTGCCAAAGCAAACGAGTTACCTAGATAAAAACATGGAAATTTCAACGTTTGAACTGTTAGCAAAGCCGATCGCGCCTCCCGTTCCCAGCGCGCCAGAATTAGAGCCGGTGCTCCGCCGAGTCGTTCAAGGATATTTTCTCACCATCTCTAATTTAGAGGCGATCGACGTGCGGTATCGGATCGAATTTAAAATCAGCTTGCCCGTACCGCCAGATCCGGCTAAAATCTTGCTCGGCAACGCTCTGTTAATTATTGACGTTGAAGGCGCTAACACCTTTTTAGCTCTGACTCAAAGCCCAACAGAACCCAGCATATATCGCGGATTTTTCAGAATACCTGCGGGCAAAACAGCATCTGTTCAACTGTTACCTTTGCTGCCAGACACGCTCAAGTTTGGTACGTTAGAAGTGCGCGGATATGTCTCCCTGTTTGCGCCTGTCCGCTTCTCATTGCCATTTCCCGGACCCGATCTGCCACCAGTTAAAGTGTTGCTGAATCCCGAAATTCGGGGTACTTTCTTGCCGAATGGTTTTCCCGGTGTAGTTGGAGATTTAGACTTCGATCAAATTAACTACACTCTGGCAATTGCTAGTGGCAAAGCATTGAATTTGATTCCTCGCGAACGGACTGGACCAATTATTATCGATCCGCCAATTTTGATGGGTGTTTTGGAAGAGTTACGCAGCGGTAATTTGGACTTAGCTACTTCGGATGCAGATAATTCAGAAAAAGCTCAAATGCTAGTACAACTGCTGGCCGAACTCGAAACCAACGATGCTAATTTGAGCGCTTTAAATACTCTGATGGACAAGTTGGACGTTTCTTTAAAAATGTCTCGCTGTTAGAGAGGTAGGGCGGACACGGGAACACCGCCCCTACAAAATTAGTTTCGCCTTACTGGTTTTTACTGGTTACTGGTTCCCAGGCAGAGCCTGGGAACCCATATCCCGAGGCTCTGCCTCGCGTGTAAAAATTAAATTGTGTCCCAGTACGATCGCCCCCGATCGAGCATTCGCGATCGCAACTAACTCTCGATCGAATCCTGCCTGCAGATCAAGCATTCGGAAAAACTTCCGTTGAAAAAATACGGCGCAGAATTTCATAGAAAGGTTCGCAATATTTCGCTTGTTCGGGCGACAGATAAGTTGCCACCTCTTTGCGCAGTAAGTGAGTCATTTGGCTGACAAGTTCCCAACTCACATTCAGTCGGGGGTAAATCATCACGCACAGGGGAAATAATTCAGTTTCTAGGGCGTGCAAGTTGCCTTCGAGGAGACAAACCCACATATATACCTGAAACATCTCGACATCGCGGATGCTGGAGGTGCGGATCGTCGGATCGGTGAGAAACCCAGAATGAGTGCGATAGCGCGGGTATAGTTGATTTACCCGATCGACCACTCTTTCGGCAATCCTGCTCATTGCCGGCATCAGCGTCCGTACAGATTGCAGTGCCATCGAATCCGGTGGATGATTCGCCGCTGCTTGGTAGGCGCGTTGCAGGGGCATATACAGGTGATCGTCGAGAATTTTGACGTAGCTGCCAAAGTTCTCCTGTTCGCCTTCGGGAAGCAATTCCATCAACTGAACGCCCGTGTAGTGATATTGCATCGCTACAAAGCCGATGACGCGGGGGTCAATTTCTGTAACATTTTTGCGGACTTGTCCGAGCACGGGACTGATTTTGCTGACTATCCGATAGGGCGGCAGTTGCTCGGCATAAGCTTCGATCGCTAACTTATAAATTTGATGAATACCGCCAGAAATCTGCCAGGGATCGATTAAATCTGTATTAACTCCGTGTTCGACTAATATTTTTGATAGCAAATTTTCAGTTTTTATCCAGGATTGCGCGCTTACAGAACGCAGGGACTCTAACATCTTTTTTGCCATTGCTGCGCGCCGCCTTTCCACAAAGCGATCGTCAGCCTCAGCCCCACCAGGGCTTTTCATTTTAGCGATATATTTTTGAGCAAATGAGACAGATAAGTCTACCGAATGCGATAGCGGGTCGAATTTTGTGGAGGAGACCAAAGAAGAATTATTAGTCATGGATTTAGTCTTAACTCTGTAAGAGGGGATGGTGGTGAGTTATCAGAATTTTCCAAAAAGTAGGTTTTTTGCCAGAAATGGCAAGGAGTTCAGCTTCTTTTGGGAGAGTTTATTAGTTGTGATATGCGAGTTGCGTGATGAACAGTTATGCTCCTATTTTCTAATTTAATTAGAACGAGAACTACTTTGTCGGTGATTTCGATCGCAGAAGTCTTGTGTTTTCATAATAAACATTTGACCTCACTGTTTTTATGGCTCGAACATTCTAAGCTCATTGCAATGAGATTGTATATTCGTAATAATACTGATGTGTAACCTCTTACTTTGATAATTTTTTAGTTAGTATTTCTAACTGTATAGTGTATTTTTTTATGACCTTTAAAAAATATTTAGTGTTTAATTAGTTCCCAGGTATAGCCTGGGAACTAAGAATCAATAACTAAGATGGAACTTACGCATTACATTGACTTATGTAGAGTGCGCAACGCGCATCTTACTGCTACAGGCAAGTAAGTCCACCTAATTAAACGGAAGATCCAAATCAGGCAAAAGCTTACTGGATAGACATTCTTCCTTCGGCCTTCTTCCCTCTTCCTTCTTCCTTCTTCCTTCTACTTAGCGTGTCAAGCTACTTAGCGCGCAAGTGCTGCAATCGCTAACCGCTAACCCCATTAATTCTTTCCTTGAGAGCTTCTCGGGCTTGTTCTCGATCGTCAAAATGGACTTTTTCCGTACCCAAAATCTGATAGTCTTCGTGTCCTTTTCCGGCAATCAGCACGCCGTCTCCCGGCTTAGCGTTCAGAATAGCAGTGCGAATTGCAGCAGCTCGATCGACCGTGACAGTCGGCTTTACTGAGTTCGGAATTCCTGTTAAAATATCCTGCAAAATCCGCTCGGGATCTTCAGTTCGCGGATTGTCGGAAGTAACAACAGCTAAATCGGCCAATTCTGCGGCAATTCTACCCATTTTCGGGCGCTTGGTGCGATCGCGATCGCCCCCGCAGCCAAACACGCAAATCATCTGACCCGGAATAAAGGGCCGCGAAGCTTTCAACAAGTTTTCTAAACTATCGGGAGTGTGCGCGTAATCCACAATGACACTAATATCTTGATCGGGATTGATTTGCACTCGTTCCATCCGTCCGGGAACTCCCGAAAACTGAGATAATTTATCAACAATTGCGCGCAAATCCAAACCCAATTCCAAAGCAGCACCGACAGCAGCTAACATATTTGATAAATTGTACTGACCGACTAAAGGCAAAGCAAAAGCGATTTCGCCTTTGGGAGTATGCAGAGTTCCTTTTACTCCATCGGGCTGGTACTGCAAATTGTCAGCATACAAATCAGCAGATTTATCCTGAGTGCTGTAGCTCCAAATTCGATCGGAATTTAAATTTTCAACCAGCCGCCGCCCGTAGGGGTCGTCAAGATTAATTACCGCCCGATTCTTGAGGTAACTCGCATCAAACAACTGCGCTTTCGCATTAAAATAATCCTCCATATCGGAGTGATAATCGAGATGGTCTTGAGTCAAATTGGTAAACACGGCAACTTCAAAAGTACAGCCCAAAACCCGGTGCTGCGCCAAAGCATGAGAACTGACTTCCATCACGCCAAACTTGCATCCAGCCCCGACAGCTTCGGCTAATTGCTGTTGCAGTTCGACAGCAAAAGGCGTGGTGTAAAGAGCAGTTTTTTGGAAACCCGGCCAGCGAGTGTAAAGCGTACCGAAAATCGCCGCCGGCAACTGCATTTGATTCAGCAAAAATTCGATTAAATGAGTAGTTGTAGTTTTGCCGTTAGTGCCGGTAACGCCAACCAGTTTTAATTTACTTGCCGGATTGCCGTAAAAGGCTGCTGCGATTTGCCCGCAAACTTTCGCCATATCGGAGGCTGCAATAACGCAGGGAATCTCTTCTGCTCTCCCCCCCTTATTAAGAGAAACCTCTTCTGCTCTCCCCCCCTTATTAAGGGGGGGTTGGGGGGGGATCTTCTCCGCGGCTTGGGTAGAAATTATGGCAGCAACAGCCCCAGATTCGATCGCGCCTTGCCAAAAATCGCCCCCATCTACCCGCGTTCCCGGCATTCCCAAAAACAAATCCCCCGGCCCGCAAGCGTGAGAATTAGTCGATAAACCATTAACTTCAGCATCGAGTGCCGGATGTTCCATATTAATGGAAATACTGGGAACGGCCGCCAATAATTCTCTCAATTTCATGTTAAAATCCCTCACTTCGATGTCTGGAATCTATTGTGAATCATCAGTTCGTAAATCGCTGTAAAGTGCGCGCTGCGCACCCTGCATATACAGTGCGTTTAAAACTGGTTAACCTATTCTGAATCATCAGTTTGCAAATATTTCTGTAACAATCGCTCCAATTGTGCCACAGTGCAGCGGGGAGAAGGGCGCGGCAACTGTTCCTCCGGAGAAAAAGCAACATTACCAGCAGAATTTTGGCGTCGGGGCTGCACTTTAAACAACACGGGCACCTCGTACTGATAAGCCTGAAACCAGTCATCGCGTTCGGTGATATCTCGCACTTCTAATTGAAAGTTAATGCTTTCAATCTTTTGCAGTTTTTCTTGCAGCCCTTCGCACAAATGGCATCCGGGTTTGCTGTACATAATCAATCGCATCATTGGGAAAAATTCCACTCGAACTTAAATTTTCAACAGTCCGATCGAAAGTTGACCGACCGGACTTTACAATGTGCAAGCTGCGGCATAATTGTCAGGAATGCGCGATCGAGGCTATCTTAGCATTTGCGGACGATAGATTGCTCTGCTTTTACCTCTTACCGCAACTACAGATCGCACAATACACTCAGTTAGGAAAAAATGCAAATCACGCCAGAAATCTCTTGCCGAATCAAGCTGTTGCGACTGCCTCTCATTATCGGCATTGTCACGATTCACTCTTCTCTAGTTACTGTGGGATATCCCGATAATTTTTTTCAGACATTTATTGCCGGGACTTGGGGCGGTCCCTGCGTTGCTTTTTTGTTTGTTATTTCGGGATTCCTGTTTTTTAGGAATTTCAATTTATCGCTCAATTCTTACCTCGAAAAACTCAAATCGAGGTTTTGGACGCTGCTAGTTCCCTATTTATTTTGGAACCTAGCTTTATTGGCAATGGTGGTAACAGTCTTAAACGTCCCGGCCACAAGTGCAATTATTCAAGGTCATTACAAGAAATACATTGCGGGCGACATTTTCACTACGGTTACGGACAGTTTGCTCGGCTACAAAAGCGGTTATCCCATCTCCCTACATTTCTGGTACGTCAGGGATTTAATCGCGATGGTGATTTTATCTCCGGTATTTTTGCTAATTGCTAGATACATACCGTATTTGGGTTTAGCTTTGTTTGCCGCGCCTTGGCTGCTGCAATTAAATCTCGGTTTTATTAACATTCAGTGGTTGGGACCGCTGTTCTTTTATTTGGGATGTCTGATTGCTGTAAAAAAACTAGATCTAAGCTGGCTCGATCGGCATAAAAAATTGATAATAGGCTTATACTTAGCGATGTCTGTTGTGCTGACAGCAATGCAAACAGCGAACATTGAAACTTTCAGACATCAGTTTGAATGCTGCACCAGAGTTGCGGGTGCGGCAGCGATTTGGTGCGCTGCCGGTTTAGTTGGCGGCAAGCTGCAAAAATTGCTGTTAAATCTGTCGGGCTTGGCATTTTTTGTTTATGCAGCCCACGAACCGACTGCGACAGTTTTTAAAGAAGTTTTTGACAGGATCTCCCGCGCAGATAACTCGATAACAGTTATGGTATATTATGTATTGGTTATCTACTTTACCACTTTGATAACACTGGCAGCAGGCGCTCTTTTACAAAAGCATACTCCTAAGTTTTTCCAAACTATCACGGGAGCGAGAGGATAAAGGAAGAGGGGCAGAGGGGGAGAGGGGGAGAGGGGGAGAGGGGGAGAGGGGGAGAGGGGAAGTTCTGAGTTTTGAACTTCAGAACTGTCTTTAACTCAAAATTCAAAACTCAAAACTCAAAACTCCTTACCAACTGTCAACTAAAAAGGAGGAAATATGGATTGTGCCGAATACGCGGAAGCCAAAAGAAAAGCAGCTAAAAAAATTAGCAGCGACATACGAGAACGCTGGAAGAACCGCATCGTTCAACGGGGATTGCACTTGATGGGCGAAGCGGGTGCGGTGCAGTATTTAGCCGACTACGGGCGGGGAATTGGCACAGCAAAAGTTATCAGCTTTGCACTGTGTGCGGAGTCGGAAGGATACCCGGAAATGGCGATCGGTTTTTGGAAAAAAGCTTTTGAATTAGAAACAGGAGAAAAGTCGATTGCCCCCAATCCTCCAGACAATTCTACCGCAAATATCGCTCCGAAAAAAACAACTTCTCGCACCAAAAAAGTAAGTGCAAACGAGCCAAATATTCCCGAATTGCCTCCTCACTTGCAGCCAGGAAGAATTGTGACCATGCAGCCGGTTGATGCCCCCAGCGATCGCGCTTATTATATCGAAAATCCCGATTATTGGGGACAGCCAAAACGCGACGGCAATCGAGTAGTTGCGATCGCCACTAAAGATAAAGCATACTATCAATCGCGATCGACCAACCTGCGACAGCAAGCATCAATTGAGATCGATCGGGCTTTAATAGAAACAGCCGCTAAAATTGGCACTTTTGTTTTAGACGGCGAACTGTATTACAAAAGCTGTACGGGCAGCGAACACCGCACGGGTTCGCAAGCTGCTACAGTTAATATAGAAAGCGGCTTTCCTACCGTGCAACCGCAAGCAGTTTATGCCATTTTTAAATGTTTGTTTTACCAAGGAAAAGACTTAACTCAGCTAGCAGAATCAGAACGCATTGCCGCCGGAATTGCCGTCGGGGAAATGCTGGTAAATTTGTCTTCTGAATTTGAAATTGTACCGACATTTCGCACCGCTGATGAGAAACTTTTACTGGCACAGCAGCAGGAAGCTGAAAACAGAGAAGGAGAAGTCTGGATTTTGCACGACTGCCGTTACGTAGGAGGAAAAGATGTTAAGAAATATCCGATGGTAAGGACTAAATATTCTCAGGAATTTGATGTATTTATTGCAGGGTTAACGCTGACAAAAGTTGCGGGGCGGCCGTTTAGCGCGATCGAAGTGGCACGGGAAATTGACGGTAAATTAGTGCAGCTAGGAACGGTAGGAACGGGTTTTAGCCTTGAGGAAATGCAAGAAATTGCGCGACTTCACGAGGTTAATCCTGGGCAAGTTAAAATCAAAGTGCGATCGCAGGGTTTTACGGAAAGCGGTAAACTTTGGCACGCGAGATTTCTGGAGTTTTGTTGATTTTTACCTGAGTTTAGATCCCCCTAAATCCCCCTTAAGAAGGGGGACTTTGAAGGTCGGAGATTTCTCATTTTTACCTGAGTTTCAGATCCCCCTAAATCCCCCTTAAAAAGGGGGACTTTGAAGGTCGGAGATTTCTCGTTTTTACCTGAGTCTCAGATCCCCCTAAATCCCCCTTAAAAATAAATCCCCCTTAAAAAGGGGGACTTTAAGTGCATCCGGTCTCCCTCTTAAAAAGGGAGACTTTGAGTGCATCCGGTCCCCCCCTTCTTAAGGGGGGCTAGGGGGGATCTAAATCTCATGACTCACGACGAATAACTAATAACTAATAACAAATGATTGTTATGTAACACCTGTTTTGCTAAATTCCCAAATCGGATAATAAAGACTGCATTGTTTCCCAAGATAGCCCCTGCTGGAGGTAGCGAGGAGTATCTGGATTGTAAGGACTTGAAACGCGATCGATACTAATAATTTTTGCTTTCTCCGGTAACACAGGAACATCCGGATCGAAGGCTGTAGGTCGCATCAGAGAACTAGAAAAGCCTTTAAAAATAGCTATTTCATCTAGTTCGCCGTCAATTTCAGCTTTAACAATTAAAACTTCATGGGGGCGTTTTACAGTGTATTGTTCCAAGCGGCGCGCAATTGAATCATCCATAAAATCTGTGAAACTAGCAAAATGTCAGTTATAAATCACATACAAAAATGTTATTTCATTTTTATCCGGTTTTTGAGAGGTTTTTTCAGTAGTACTGTATTTAGTCGCTCGCGAGTTTTACCCAAAACACGGTTCAGAGAGAAATATTTTACCTGTTACAATGCACAATTGTAACCCTTATGCTGCCCGATCGAGGTAACTTGAGGCAAAATCGAGCCAATTTCCCTCGTGCCAAGCGCAGCAACACGCTTTTTGCATCGCTGAAAGCGTTCCCCCAGCAGCAGGGAAAATCCCCCGCGGTTGCGCCTCGCCAGCAAATCGCCAGCAGCCCCACCCGCGCAAAACGCAGTCCCAAAGGCTTCGGGAATCGCCTTCACCTAAAATCTCCAATTCTCAATGTCAAATCAAATAAGTGAGGTTTTTACCATCTATTATCAAATACCATTAAGCAAATCTTAAATTGTTTAAGCTGTTTCGCATCTAAAATCGCTTGGAGAGGGAGGCAACAGGCAACAGGCAACAGGCAACAGGCAACAGGCAACAGGCAACAGGCAACAGGCAAAGATTTCAGAGAACGGGAAAGTTTGTGTCAAATCCCTGTTTAAATGCGAAACAGTTTAATAATTTTTAGTACGCAAGATCGATCGCTCTACAACTGGGGTGCAGGTTTGAGTTTCATTCAAGCTTTTGTTGTGAATTAAACTAATCATATGTCAAATCTTTCTCCAAAGCATTTAGGTGCCCGAGTAGCTAGCAAATTTACCCTGCGAACTGTACTTGTAGTCCCGTTTGTCTTGCAAATATTTGCAGCAGTGGGACTTGTAGGGTATTTATCATTTAGAAACGGTCAAAAGGCTGTTAACAACCTAGCAGGGCAGTTGATGGCCGAGGTTAGCAATCGCATCCAACAAAATGTGAAGACTTATGTGGAAACTCCCCACAAAATCAATCAAACCAAGCTGGATGCATTAAGATTGGGTCTTTTGAACATGAAAGACTTGCCAGCTTGGGAGAAATATCTCTGGCGGCAAGTACAGCTATATCCTAATATTAATTTTACAGGAGTCGGCAACAAGGATGGAGAATATCGCGCCGGAGAACAGATGTCAGACGGCACTTTATTGATTAACCAAGCCGAGCCTTCTACTGGTTTTGAGTTCTATTCTTTCAATACTAACGATAAAGGCGATCGCACCACCAGAGTAGCAACCAATGTGATATTTGATATGCGGCAACACCCTTCCTACACAAATGCCGCAAAAGCAGGCAAAGCAACTTGGAGCTCAGTTTATGTATCGTTTCTAGAACCAACATTAATACTTAGCGCTCTTAAACCAGTGTACGATCGCGAAAACCAACTAGAAGGAGTATTTCTTGCTGCCTTGCGCCTGGACGGTATCGGGAGATTTTTAAACAGCCTCAAAATTGGCAAATCCGGCCAGACATTTATTATCGAAAGAAACGGCACGCTGTTAGCAACTTCCACTCTGGAAAAACCGTTCCGCATTCAACAAGATCGCAAAGAACTATTCAAAGTAGTAGAGAGTGGCAATGCAGTAACTCAAGCTACAGCTAAATACTTAGCGACTCAATTTCAAGACTTGCACAAAATTAGAAATTCGCAGCAACTCAATTTTGAAATAAACGGTCAGCGACAATTTTTAAAAGTCCTGCCGTTCCAAGACGGCAAAGGCTTAGACTGGCTGATTGTCGTCGTCGTTCCTGAATCCGACTTTATGGAACAAATCGATGCCAACAGTCGCACTACTGCGTTGCTGTGTCTGGCAGCTTTGGGCATGGCAACAGTTTTAGGAATCATCACTTCCCGCTGGATTACCAAACCTATTTTACAACTGAAAGATGCAGCGAAAGCTTTGTCTGAAGGACAATTTGACCAAACTGTCAAGCTCGATCGATCCGATGAATTGGGTATACTTGCTAAAGCTTTTAACAGCATGGCCGCACAACTGCAAGCATCTTTTAGCACGTTAGAAGCTAAAAATGACGAATTGCAGCGACTTGATAAACTCAAAGACGAATTTCTCGCCAATACTTCCCACGAACTCCGCACGCCTCTTAACGGAATTATTGGTATTGCAGAGTCTTTAATCGACGGCGCTACCGGACAATTGCCAGAGCAAACTAATTTTAACTTAGCTTTGATTGCATCTTCTGGGAAAAGATTGTCTACTTTAATTAACGACATTCTAGATTTTTCGCAACTCAAACATAAAACTATTGAACTGCAAATTAAGCCTGTCGGCTTGCGAGAAATTGTCTATGTAATCCTGACCTTATCTAAACCCTTAGTAGGTCAAAAGAAATTGCAGTTAATTAACTCAATTAGTCCCGAGCTGCCACCAATAGCGGCCGATGAAAATCGATTGGAACAAATACTGTACAACTTAATCGGCAATGCAATTAAATTTACCGAAATTGGTACAGTTGAAATTTCAGCAGAATTGCTCGCAGACAACGATCGATCGTCCGTGACAAATTCCCAATTAGCCATTACTGTATCTGACACTGGGATTGGCATCCCCGAAAATAAATTAGAGCAAATTTTTGAATCTTTTGAACAAGCAGACGGTTCCACTGGTAGAGAATACGGCGGCACGGGTTTGGGTTTAGCTGTTGCCAAACAATTAGTTGAATTGCACGGAGGGAAAATTTGGGTATGTTCAACTGTAGGTGTTGGTTCTCAATTTACTTTTACTTTGCCAGTATCTCAAAGTCAGCCGGAAGTTAGCTGCAAAAAATCGCGTTTAATTAAGGGCGATCGAGATTTGGCAACTACTCGATCGGCTGCCCAACTACCTGTTATAAATTCTCTGCCGGCGGTCGATCGAGAATCGGAGGAAACAGATAAAATAAAAATCTTAATAGTCGATGATGAACCGATTAATATTCAGGTACTAATTAATAGTTTGATCCTAGAAAACTACGACATAAGTCAAGCAAGTAACGGCTTAGAAGCCTTAAATATGATTCAAGAGGGATTGAAGCCAGACTTAATTTTACTCGACGTAATGATGCCGCGAATGACAGGTTATGAAGTGTGTCGAGAAGTTCGCAAAAAATACTCGCCTTTAGAACTGCCGATTTTGATGCTGACGGCTAAAAATCAAACAGCAGACTTAGTAGAAGCTTTTAACTTAGAAGCAAATGATTATATAACTAAACCTTTTATTAAGAAGGAATTGCTAGCCAGAATTAACACGCAAATTCGCCTTGCCAAACTGAATGCAGCCTACGGCAGATTTGTGCCGCACGACTTTTTAAACTTACTAGAAAAACCAAGTATTATTGAGGTAAAATTAGGTGACAACCAAGAAAAAGATATGACAGTGTTGTTTTGTGATATTCGCTCCTTTACGGCGCTTTCAGAGCAAATGACACCGCCAGAAAACTTTGCTTTCATTAATAACTACTTAGGGAGAGTTAGCCCTGTAATTAGAAAAAACAACGGCTTTATTGATAAATACATTGGGGATGCAGTTATGGCGCTATTTCCTACCTGTTCTGACGATGCTCTTCGGGCAGCAATTGATATGCAAAAAGCAGTGAATTTCTACAACAAACACCGCCAAGATAGTGGTTTGCTTCCGATTTCGATCGGCATCGGTTTGCACGCGGGCAATTTAATGTTGGGTACAATTGGCGAACGAGAACGGATGGAAAGTACGGTGATTGCTGATGCTGTTAATTTAGCTTCTCGTTTGGAAGGCTTGACGAAGCTTTACGGAGCGACAATTCTAGTTAGCGAAGCAATTCTCGATCGCCTAATTGAACCAGAGCAATACAAATACAGATTTGTCGATCGAGTGATGGTGAAAGGAAAAACAGCGCCTGTCTCGGTGTTTGAAATTTACGATACAGAAACAGAGGAAGTCATCAAACTCAAACAGCAAACTTTGGAGATTTTTCAAGAAGGTTTAGATTTGTACTACCAACAAAAATTTGTTGCATCGCAGAAAATATTTGAGAACATTTTACAAATTCACCCTGAAGATCGAGTAGCAATGCTATATTTTAAACGTTCTCGCAAATATCGAATGTATGGAGCCCCAGAGGGGTGGTCGGGGGTGGAAGCTTTGACTGAGAAATAGGTCTATTCGGAATAATTCATCTCTCTCTCTTGTTTTCCTCTGTGCCCTCTGCGCCCTCTGCGCCCTCTGCGCCCTCTGCAGTTTAATTATTCAAAAATCCTCTATTAATAAAAGGGTGGGAAATTAGATGTGTAGCGCTATTGCGATGGATTTGGTATAAGTGAAGTAATGTGATGCAGCTTTGATACGAACACAGACTGGTTATTTCAAGGTAAATTACTGCTATGTCAACTGTTTCTCTAAACCGTTTAGCCACTAAAATTTCTGGAAAAATTACTCTGCGAACTATTCTCATAGTTCCCTTTGTCCTGCAAATATTTGCAGCAGTGGGGCTGGTGGGGTATTTATCATTTAGGAACGGTCAAAAGGCTGTTAACGACTTGGCAAGTCAGTTGATGGGCGAGGTCAGCAATCGCATCGAGCAAAATGTGAAAACTTATGTGGAAACTCCCCACCAAATCAATCAAAGCAAACTGGATTCTGTGAAACTGGGTTTTGTGAACATGCAAGACTTGTCAGTTTGGGAGAAATATCTGTGGCGGCAAGTACAGTTATATCCTTACATAAATTTTACGTCGATCGGCAACAAGGATGGGGAATACCGCACCGGCGAAAAAATGTCAGACGGCACTTTATTAATTAACGCATCCGGTCCCTCTACAGGTTTTGATTTCTATTCTTTTAATACGAACGATACAGGCGATCGCACTACAGTAGCAGCTACGGTAAAAAACTTTGACATCCGCCAGCATCCTTCCTACACCTATGCAGCTTTAGAAGGCAAACCAACCTGGAGTTCTGTATATATTTCTTTCCTGGAACCCACCTTACTCCTCAGCGCTCTCCAGCCAGTATACGACAGTCAAAAACAACTAGAAGGAGTATTAGTTACAGCCTTGCGTCTCGACCATATCGGTTTCTTTTTAAACAGCCTGAAAGTTGGCAAATCGGGACAAACATTTATCATGCAAAAAAATGGAATGCTGCTGGCAACTTCTACCAAAGAATTGCCGTTTCGCACCCAAAACGATAAGAAAGAAATATTTAATGTCACAGAAAGCACCGATCCCGTAACTCGATCTACAGCTAAATACTTACAAAATAAATTTCAAGACTTTTACCGAATTAGAAATTCCTACCAGCTAATTTTTGACATCGACGGCAAACCTCAATTTGTCAAAGTCCTGCCTTTCCAAGATGGCAAAGGTTTAGATTGGCTGATTGTTGTCGTCGTTCCCGAAGCCGACTTTATGGAACAAATTCACGCGAACAACCGCACTACAGTGCTGTTATGTCTGGCAGCTTTGGGTATGGCAACCGTTTTAGGCATTATAACTTCTCGCTGGATTGTTAACCCTATTTTAGAACTAAAAGATGCGGCAAAAGCTTTGTCAGAAGGAGAATTCGATCGCACAGTCCGGCTCGATCGATCGGACGAATTGGGCGTACTCGCTAAAGCTTTTAACAGCATGGCAGCGCAATTACAAGAATCTTTTACTACCTTAGAAACCAAAAATACTGAATTGCAGCGTTTGGACAAACTTAAAGACGAATTTCTCGCCAACACTTCCCACGAACTCCGCACTCCTCTCAACGGAATTATCGGCATAGCAGAATCTTTAATCGACGGCGCTACCGGACAGCTACCAGAATCAACTAATAATAATTTAGCATTGATTGCATCTTCGGGAAAAAGATTGTCTGCTTTAATTAACGACATTCTAGATTTTTCGCAACTCAAACACAAGTCAATTGACTTGCAAATTAAGCCGATCGCGCTGCGAGAGATTGTGTATGTAGTGTTAACTTTATCGCGACCATCAGTAGGCAAAAAAAACTTGCGCTTAATTAACTCAATTAGCCCCGAATTGCCAGCCGCAGCAGCCGACGAAAATCGCTTGCAGCAAATACTTTACAACTTAATCGGCAACGCAATAAAATTTACTGAAAGCGGTACAGTAGAAATTTCTGCAAAAGTAGTTAACGCTGAATTATTGCCAGCGGAAAACCGCCAAAATTCAAACAATGCAAATGAATTGCTAGCCGTTACAGTATCAGACACCGGCATTGGCATCAGCGAAGATAAATTAGAACGAATTTTTGAATCTTTTGAACAAGCAGACGGTTCCACTGCGAGAGAATACGGCGGTACGGGTTTAGGTTTAACAGTTGCCAAACAATTAGTCGAACTCCACGGAGGTGAAATTCAAGTTGCTTCAACACCGGGCGTCGGTTCTCAATTTACTTTTACTTTACCAATATCTCGCAACGCAGCAGAAATTAGCAGCAGTCAGACACTGTTAATTCCGGGCGATTCCCTACAGGATGGCTTTGCTGTACAAACTTTATCAACTACTTTATCTGCTGCTGAATTACCGAACTCAGATTCTCTGGAGGTGACAAGCAGCGATTTGCCAGAAACAGAGAAACTCAAAATTTTAGTAGTAGATGACGAACCAGTAAACTTACAAGTAATCAGCAACAACCTTGCCCTGCAAAACTACGTCATAACTCAAGCAAGTAACGGCTTAGAAGCTTTAACCATGATTGAAGAGGGATTTAAGCCAGATTTAATTTTACTGGATGTCATGATGCCGCGGATGACGGGTTACGAAGTATGCCGGGAAGTGCGCAAAAAATACTCGCCTCTAGAAGTGCCGATTCTGATGCTAACTGCCAAAAATCAAACTGCTGATTTGGTAGAAGCTTTTAATTTAGAAGCTAACGACTACGTAACTAAACCTTTTATCAAAAAGGAACTGCTGGCAAGAATTAACACCCAAATTCGCCTTGCCAAACTGAATGCAGCCTACGGCAGGTTTGTGCCGCACGATTTTTTAAATCTGCTAGAAAAGCCGAGTATTATTGAAGTCAAACTCGGCGAAAGCCAGGAAAAAGACATGACAGTTCTGTTTTCGGACATTCGCTCTTTTACGGAGCTTTCCGAACAGATGACACCTTCAGAAAACTTTGATTTTATTAATAGCTATTTGGGTCGAGTTAGCCCGGTTATCCGCAAAAATAATGGTTTTATTGACAAGTATATAGGCGATGCAGTTATGGCGCTGTTTCCTACTTGTCCTGATGATGCTCTGCAGGCGGCGATCGACATGCAACAAGAAGTGAATCTTTACAACCGGCAGCGACAAAAAAGCGGCTTGAAAGCGATTACGATCGGCATCGGTTTGCACTCTGGCAATTTAATGTTAGGTACTATAGGCGAACGAGAAAGGATGGAAAGTACGGTGATTGCTGATGCTGTAAATTTAGCTTCTCGCTTGGAAGGATTGACTAAGGTTTACGGAGCGGCTATTTTAGTTAGCGAGGCAATTATGGATCGCCTGACTGAACCAGCAAAATATAAATTTAGATTTGTCGATCGAGTAGCGGTGAAAGGCAAAACAGTGCCTGTATCGGTGTTTGAGATTTTCAATACAGAAGCTGCAGAAAGCATCAAACTCAAACAGCAAACTTTGGAGATTTTTCAAGAAGGTTTGAATTTTTATTACGCTCATAAATTTAGAGCAGCGCAACAAATTTTTGAAAATATTTTACACATCAATCCCGAAGATAAGGTAGCAATGCTGTATTTCAAACGCGCCCGCAAGTATCGAATGTATGGAGCTCCTGAAGGTTGGGATGGAGTGGAAGCTTTGACGGAGAAATAGATAAATAGTCGATAGTCGATCGTCGATCGTTGGGAAAGATCGATCGCACTAATCTCAGAAACCGGGTTTCTTTGTATATTTTTCGTACTCAGCAGATCCGATCGATAGAAACCCGGTTTCTCGCCACCCAACGAGATAATTGCGATCGCCCTAATCTCAGAAACCGGGTTTCTTCCTTAATCTTTCGTGCTCCACCGAGATTTATCGCAGAAACCGGGTTTCTCGCCACCTAACGAGAGAAATTCGATCGCGCATCCGCGATAATTTACCACACTCGATCGCGCCTTTTCATCCTCTCGCTTACCCACAGCTCCGCCGGGGGTTGAAAACCCCCGTCTCATAGCAAAAGTCCTCCTAAGAAACTCATCCCAAATCCTAGTTAAAAACTCTCAAGAGAGGGGGAGAGGGGGAGAGGGCGAGAGAGGGGGAGGGGGAGAGAGGGTTTCTGTGATTCATAACGGGTAGCCCGCGCCCGTGGGATGCTCTGAAAGAGGACTGAAAAATACAATTTTCAACAAGCATTGCCAGATCTCCCCAGTCGGTTTTCAACCGACTTTCGCTATGAGACGGGGATTTAAATCCCCGGCGGACTTCGGGACAAACGAATCGCCCCGGCGGACTCGCGGGCAAGCCGATCGATTCGATCGCCCTAACATCAACGCGGAAAAATCGATTGCAGTCGATCTCCCTCACCCCAAAGCAGCAAAAGCAAATCTCAAACTCATTCACTTCTTAGCATATCCCGTACTTACCAAAAACTCACGCAACTTGCCAAAGAATTGAGTTCGATCGCGCCCTTGATAAACCCTCTCCAACAACTGCCAACTTTCCACATCTTGCCCCAATAAATATTGGTTAGCCATGTAAGCCGCCAGTATCCCTTTAGCCTCCCCATCTTCGCTCAAACGCTTCCGCGATTCCAGCCAAAGTTCGCAAGAATTAGTGTAGATTTCCACCGGATACTGTTTGGTCGCATCCGTCATTTTACCTTGGCGGTACTGCCAAACTTGCAGCGGCAATCGAGAATCGGCATAATTGGTAAAAGCCTCGGCAAATCGCCCGTCTAGGCTCTTGAACTCCGGGATATCATTTTTGCCAAAATCAACGATTTCGTAAGTCACATTGCCCCAAAAATGCTTGATGTGACTGTATTTTTTGAGCGCTGGTTCGTAGCGGTAAATAAACGAATAATTGCAGCAGCGCGCGCCACTTTTGATTGACAGTAAATCTGCCAGCACTTCCGGTTCCTTGTCGCCATCTAAATCGCGGACTCGCAGCGCCAGCAAACGCCCTTCCGATACTTCCTCGCTGGTTTTTCGATCGGGATTGTCAACCAGAGAGCGAGTTGGAATCAGCACGGGTTCTTCTAACAAAGTTTGACCGTCGCGGGTAATTTTGATGCGGATATTTTTAGCATTTTCTCCGTCTTTTACGTAAGAAACTTCCGCTTTAACTTTTCCCGACTCCGAGACTTCGGCAGTTCTCGGCGGGCCGATATTCGGCGGAACTTGGGCGATGTACTGCGAAGGAACTAAGGCTGTTTGTCCGGGTTTGGCAATTGCTTGACACAGGAAAGTTGCGACTTCGGCGCGCGTGGCATTGCGCGTGGGTTCGAGTTGTTTTACTGCCGGATAATTGACAACCAGGCGCTTTTCGGCAGCAGCCGCGATCGCATTTCTTGCTAATTCGGGAATTTCCCGCGCATCCTCAAAAGTCGCATCCAAAACTTCGGCAGCCGATCCGGTGGGGGAATACATTAAACCGCTACTTAAAGCTACCAAAACTTGCCAGCGGGGAATGTTCAAACTCGGGTTAAAAATGCTGCCGCTGTATCCGGACATAAAACCCGTCTGATAAGCTTCGCGAATTGCTTTGAAACCCCAATAATCTGTGGGAATATCTACAAAATTAATTGGCTTGCGGACAATTTTCGCATCGGGAAAAGCCCTGCGCAGCATCGCCGCAAATTCAGCGCGGCTGACGGGGCGGTTGGGGCGAAAAGTGCCGTCTTCGTAGTAACCGCTGATGATTTTTTTCTCTGCCAATTCTTCAATGCAAGCCTGGGCCCAATGGTCTTTGACATCCTGAAATTTGGCTTCAGCAAATGCCGGCCCGGCATTCAAGCCCGGAAACAGTAAGTTGGTGGCGATAATGCCCAAGGCGACGACTAAAGCAATGATAGCTTGATATTTGCGCGATCGAACCATAGAACAGCCTCCTCATAATTGGCAAATATATCAAAACCTACAGGACTTGTGCGATCGGATTAAAGAAATCTGAGTTTTTACGCTTGCTCTAAAACAGAAAAACTACACCGTCCGATGCGCGGAAGCGCGGGATCGACTGACCGATCGCAACTTTGTCGCCCGCGATCGCGATGTTATCCCCAAAGGAACGAACTTTTGGAGGTTGACCCAAAACTAAATCAGATGCTTCTGGTGGAATTTTGCCCAAATAAGTCTCTATGAGGTTCCCTGTTTTACTGTTAAAGCGATATACAGCGCCTTGAGACTCGTAGGAGCTTGCTCCAATGAGAATGTCACTGTCTGTAACTGCCAAGCTACCTCCGAAACCATCGTTGGTGTATGAATCGAAATCAGGTTGGTTTGGGTTGGCAAACTTGCGGATTAATGAGCCTGTATTGCCGTCAAACAGGTACGCTGCACCCCTACCGCGATCGGCAAATGGCGCTCCGACGAGAATATCGTTACCAACTGCCACAATCGCCGTGCCGAAAGTAGCGCTATTGTCAGCAGGATCTGGGCTTGGCAAAGTTAACAGGAGTTCACCCGTGAGGCTGTCGAACAAATAAACTGCTGGATTAATAGATGTTTCCGATGGTTGTTTTGATGAGGCGGCGATCGCCACTTTGTTGCCGACAGCAGTTGCATATTCAACTGGAAAAAGATTTCTGGGGATGGGGCTGAAAAAGCTTTGCAGTAGCGCGCCCGTATTGGAGTCAAACAGGTAGGCAGGAGCCACTTTTTGATAGCTGGAAGGTAAGTCGGGTGCGGGAGAAATTAAGACGTTGTTACCAACAAAGGCAACATTTATAGCAGTACCGGCAGTAAAAGGTTGAGGCTCGCCAACGCTGAATTTTTGCAGTAGTGTACCCGTGTTCGTATCAAACAGGTATGATTTATTATTGCCTGATGCAATCAGGGTTTTGTTGTCAGCTATCGCGACGCGAGCGCCAAAGAAAACAGATTGTTCCGGTGTCCGAAAATACTGCAAGTATTTCCCCGTATTGGCATCCAACAAGCCAGCATCTCCTGGAGCTTTTCCATCAGGGCTGGCAATTCCGATGAGCAGTCGATTGCCGTCGGCTGCGATCGAGCTAATGAAGGTGGTAGAGAAAGTTTGAATCGGAGAGGGTGGGTTGTTATTGTCCAGAACATTTAACGTAGCTGTATTCTGAGTGCTAATATTCGCGATACCTGTGGGATCGATTAATGTCAGCAAAGCCGATCGAGGGTAATGGCGAATTGCATCGTCAATTAAAGGAATATTAATTATTTTAGATGTCGTGTCTCCCGCAGCAAAATTGACCGTACCTAAATTGACTGGAAACAAGGCAGCATTTAAGTGTGAGGGGCGCAGGCTGGCCTCTTTAAATGGATTGGGATAATCCAGCGTAACAGTGGCACTGATAGCAGTGTCGCTGCCGTCTGTGCGAGTCACGGTGACAGTTTTTGAAACATTGCTTTCATTGGTTGTGAAATCATTGGCGCTAAAAGCTAAGCTGCCGGGAACGATAAAGTCAGATCGAACTAAAGTGCTGCTGCTAACATTTTTTAAGACTGCTAAAAATTCCCCCGTATCTTGCTTAATTACAGTATGATTTGGATTTTGAGAGTCGGGTAAAATTCTGAGATTTTCAAACAGCAGCCCGCCTGCTAAGGCAATTCGATCCTCGCCCTTCTTAAAATCAGTAATGGTATCTGTTAAAGCAATAGAAGAACCGCCGAATTTATTTGTCAGTACAAATACATCATTGCCTTCGTCTCCGGTGAGAGTATCTGCGCCAATATCGCCGTTAAGAGTATCGTTGCCGGAGCCGCCAAATAGGGCATCGTTACCTTTGCCTCCGCGCAAAATATCGCCGCCAGTTAAACCGATAAGAGTATCGTTATCTACTTCGCCTTTGAGCAAATCATCGCCGTTTTCTCCTAACAGCGAATCGTCGCCTTTGCCCCCGTAAAGTGAATCGTTGCCGTCACTGCCAAAAATGCGTTCTTCCCCTGCATTCCCCAGTATCAATTCTGCATCTGAGGAACCCGTTAAAGTATCCCCTCCACCCAGCAACCACGCCCCACCAGAAAAATTAGCAAGCTGTCCGGAGGAAAGCGTAACATTTTCCGATGTGTCGTCTCCTACCAAGCGCGGGGGGCGATCGAAAGTATTGGGTTTTAGTACCATCTGTGCGTCCTCTTTGCTAAATTTAACTGAGATTTGAAGAAGAAGGCAAGAGAAAGAAAGAAGCAGGAATAAGGCAGCAGGAAGAGGGAAAAGGGAAGAATAGCTTACTTAAGTTATAGTATAAGGTGCGCGCTGCGACTCTGTAGTTTAGTGAAGCATTGAGACCAAAGAAACCTGGTTTTCTGGGATTTAAGCCTTTGACGTGGTACAGTCGTAAAAACCCGGTTTCTCCATCCAAAAACGATCGACGATCGACTATCAACTATCTAGCTGATTTCGACTCTAAAGTTATCTCCATCGACATTTGTGTTTTAATAGTTATTTCTTGTGCATTGTTGCCAGGTTTAACACTCATTTCGCTATTTGAACTAATAGACGTAGTACCGCGAAAAGGCATTAACCTATCCAAGCGCGTCGAGATTGTTCCTTGACCTCGAGCTACTAAAGATTTTAGAGTAGCAGTAGCTCCAGATGGTAATTGGGGTGATGTCACATTTTGAGGATTTGCTTGCTGCTCGATACTGACATTTAGAGAAACATTGCCATTTTCCCGATCTGTCAATTCATAGGTAGCAATATTTTTCAAATTCATGCCCATGAAATTCGGCTCAGAAATCACTCGCCATTGAGCTCCTTTGCCAACTGCTTCTGCGGGCAAAGGCGAGGAAAGTTGCTCCATAGATCTAGACATTTGCACCAGCATCTGTTTGAGATTGTTGTCGCCTCCTTCCGGTAAAATAAAGTTGCCTCCTTTATAAAAACCCCGATCGTCCGCGATGAAAGAACCCTTGACTCCGACTATAGTTTTGAGGGCTGAACGCAAGGCATCAAGGGCAGCGGGAGGTGTGTTTTCAGTATCGCCGGCGATATCTGCATTAGTGTAAGCAAATTCGTAGTGAATGTCGCCATTTGTGTCAATTTTAGTGACAGTAGTCTCGAAAGTCATCACGGCTGCAGGAACTTTGGTAGCAGGTAAAGTTCGATCGGCTGTGGCTGTTCCCATATCCATTTTTACGGTCATCACTGTCGTTTCTTTGACGTTAATCTCCGGTTTCAAACGCAGTTGCTGTCTCGGTTCAGCTCCCGGATTTAGCATCTCGACTTGCGGGTTTTTCGAGCTAGCAGCGGGCACTGATAAATTGTTGGTTTGCTGCTGCGCTACCAGGGTAGTTTCCGCGCGGAGGGAAACAGGAGGAAGTTCGATCGCCCCTCCAAATCCCACCAAAAAAAGTGCTGCTAAAAACAGTGGTTTTTTCATAAATTTAATTTGCTGTTAATTAGAAGGAAGAAGGAAAAGTTGATAGTTGTCATTAGTCATCAGTCATCAGTTAGAAGGAAACAGGAAGAAGTAAGAACCCCGATCGCACTGACACTATCGATCGTAAACTTGTTCCCAAAGCCGATCTATTGTCACAAATTTGTAACCTCGATCGCGAAGAATCGGAATAATTTTAGCAGCAGAAGCAGCAACATCTTCGCCACCACAATAGCCGTCGTGAAGTACGATAATCGAACCGTTTTCTGTTTGCTGGAAAACGCGATCGACCACTGTCGAAACTCCCGGACGCACCCAATCTTCCGGGACGACGCTCCACATTACTGGGCGGTATTCCCACTGCTTCAATAACTCCAATGTTTTAGGAGTAAAAATACCGTTTGGCGGTCGCACGTCGCGGAGCGATTTCGGGTCTAAATCGCAAGCTTTAGCAATTGCTTTTTGCGTGTCTTCCAAACTCTGTTTGAGTTCGTGGGATTTGAGTTTGGGAAACGAGATATGCTGGTATCCGTGGAGGCCGATCCAGTGTCCGCGATCGCGCACTTCTTTAGCCATTTCTGGATGCCGATCTACACAAAAACCCAGCCAGAAAAAACTAGCTGAAATCTCATATTTATCTAAAACTTTTAACAATTGGGGTGTGTGCTGGCGGTGCGGTCCGTCGTCAAATGTCAGGGCAATTTCTCGGCTGTTAATATCTCCCGCCCACAGGCATCGGGGAAAAGCTGTTTTGAGAATCGGATGAACTACAGGAAATAGGGGTGCTAGTTGCATTTTGAGTTTGTTGAATGCGATCGGGTAGCAAGAAAGCTGCGTTACAATATATTAAATTTAGCTCGATCGAGGTAATTATGACAACTGCAGTTGACATCGGAACCCTAATTGTCAGTACGCCCGAAACCTGCGGGGGACGCCCGCGAATTGCAGGCACAAGAATGTCAGTCCGCAGCATAGCCATTGACTACAAAGCAGGAATGACTCCTGAAAAAATCGCTGAAGAATTTCCGCATCTGACTTTAGCACAAATTTATGCGGGTTTGGCTTATTATCATGCTAATAAAAATGAAATAGAGGCAGACATAGCAGCTTACTACGAAGAGTGTAAGTATTGGGAAGCAGAATATATGGCAGGTAAATTATCGTGAGCCAAATTCGTCTTTATATTGATGAAGATTCTGGCAATCTATCGCTGGTACAAGCTTTGCGAAATTCTGCTGTAGAAGTGATGACTACCTCAGAGGCTAACAAACTTAGTTATTCAGATGAGGAGCAACTAATCTGGGCAACCGAGCAAAGGCGCGTCATTTACACTTCTAATATGGGAGATTTCTGCCGCTTGCACGGGATTTTTTTAGAACAAAAGAGGACTCATGCAGGAATTATTGTTGTACCAAGACAAAGTTACTCTATAGGAACTCAGTGGCGAGGGGTTTTGAATTTGATAGCAGCTAAGTCAGCAGAGGAAATGATAAATCAACTGGAATATTTGGGGGCTTATATCAGAGGAGAATAACTGTTTGTATTGTAATAGACATCGCTCGCCATTCCAAACTTCCTTAACTCTTTAGATAGAGACTCAAACTCTCTGAGATAAATCAGCTTCTATCTCAAGGTCGATGCGAGTTCCCAGCGGTGCAATCCTATACTGAATACAAAACAAGTCAAGAAACAGTAAAGGGTAAAAAGATGCCAGAAGAATATCTAGCCGATCGCACAGTTTCAGCCGTATTTAAAGAAGAAGAACAATTAGACGGCGTAATTCGGCGGTTGCTCGATCGCGGAGTTTTCCGCGACCAAATCTCAGTAATGGGAAAAAACTTTCAGTCAAAAACTCGAATTGCCGGCTTTCTGACGAAAAAAGATGTGATTTTAGGAGGGCTGCGCAACGGAGCGATTTTTGGTTCCTTATTCGGCTCTTTTTTAGGTTTGCTAACAGGCGTTGGAGTGCTGTTTATTCCCTTTGTCGGTGCCGTAGTAGCGGCGGGACCTTTAGGTGCAGTATTGTTAGGTGCAGCTAGCGGCGCGATTGCCGGTTCTGCAGGTGCAGGTTTAGTTTCCGCTTTAGTCGCTTTAGGAATGCCGGAAGACAAAGCAACTATCTATCAAACCCGCGTTGAAGCAGGCGAATTTCTCGTGATGGCGGAAGTTCCTGCAGATCGGGCAGGCGAATTTCAATTATTGTTAGAAAGTTCTGGTGGCGAAGAGATTGCTATTAGCGAAATGACGCTGCCGCGCGCTGGCAAAGGCCGCTGCGAAAGCCCAGCAGACTTGTCTCCCGAAGTTCGATCGCACCTGTCGCCAGAGGCGCAAAAAACATTTATCGATCGCTACAATGCTGCTTTTGATGAAAGCAACGACTCGATCCAAGCCGAACACGCAGCCTGGGAAGCCATTCACAAGGAATACGAAGAAGATGAAAGCGGCGTTTGGACTCGACCTTTAGCTAAAGTCTAGTTTCCTGACAATTCCCAACCAGTAAAAAATGCGATTCAGCCTCTAGAACTGCGGTTTTAGAGGCTGTGAATATTTGATATTTTAGATGTTTGAAAGAATCAAATTTGATTTGAGATTTTAAGTTCTAGCTTGGTGCAATACTTAATTTATCAAGATTTGGTAATTACCTAAACTCGCATTGCTTTTTGAAATTTGGTATTGCACTAGGTGGCGAGATCGAGTAAAATTTATAGGCTGACAATATAAAATTGGGCAAGCAAATGCAAAAATACGTTTGTACGGTTTGCAGTTACGTCTACGATCCAGAAGTAGGCGACCCCGATGGGGGAATACCGCCCGGTACTGCCTTTGAAGATATCCCCGAGGATTGGATTTGTCCCACTTGCGGGGCGACAAAATCCGATTTTGAACTAGAAGAATAAGCGAGAAAAAATTTGTCCGATCGAATTCTCAAAGTTACAGTCATCGGTGGTGGCGCAGCCGGTTTTTTTGGTGCAATTACCTGCGCCAAAACCTACCCGCACGCCCGCATCACTTTACTAGAAGCCGGCCGCCAAGTCCTCGCCAAAGTTCGCATCTCCGGCGGCGGGCGCTGCAACGTCACTCACGCTTGTTTTGACCCCGCTATTTTAGTGCAGAATTACCCTAGAGGAGGCAAAGCTTTGCGCGGTGCTTTTACGCGCTTTCAACCCCGCGATACTGTCGAATGGTTTGCCAGTCATGCTGTTAAATTGAAAACCGAAGCAGACGGGCGAATGTTTCCGATAACCGACGATTCCGCGACAATTGTTAACTGTTTGATTCGGGCTGCTGAAGATGCTGGCGTGAAAATTCGCACGGGAGATCCGGTTGTTTCAGTTAAAAAATTAACGGAGACAAAATCTAGGGCTTCACGAGGAAATAGTAAAGAAATCGAACAGCAAAATTTTCCAGAAAGCGGTTACGAAAACACCACAACAGTTGTAAATGTAGCAGATAAACTATATCTTGCTTCCCCCGATCCAGCATTTGAAATACAGTTAAAATCGGGGGAGAAATTGAAGTGCGATCGACTGCTAATTGCTACCGGCGGCACTCATTCCGGTTTCAACTGGGCAAAAAATTTAGGTCATACCATCGAACCGCCAGTTCCTTCTCTATTTACCTTCAATATTGCTGACATTAGAATTAAAGATTTAGCCGGAGTTTCAGTTGCTAACGCTCGGGTAAAATTGCCGGAAGCAAAATTAGAACAAACCGGACCTTTGTTAATTACTCACTGGGGTTTGAGCGGACCTGCGGTACTTAAACTTTCCGCATGGGGAGCGAGATTTTTGCACGATCGCAATTACAAAACACCTGTATTAATTAATTGGGTTCCCCAATACAAGCCGGAAGTTTTGCGGCAGCAATTGCTAGCAGTTAAATCGCAGTTAGCGCACAAAACGATCGCCGCTAACTGTCCCGTTGCAATTCCCCGCCGCCTCTGGGAACGCCTGATAAGTGCGATCGGGATTGACGAGCAAAAACGCTGGGCTGATTTATCTAATAAAACGCTCGATCGACTTTTGCAAGAACTCGTTCAAGGCGAATATCAAATAACCGGAAAAGGCGCATTTAAAGAAGAATTTGTCACTTGCGGCGGTGTTAATTTAAAAGAAGTCGATTTTAAAACAATGGAAAGCCGCTGCTGTCCCGGACTGTTTTTTGCTGGCGAAATCTTGGATATCGACGGCGTAACGGGCGGCTTCAACTTCCAAAGCGCTTGGACTACAGCTTGGTTGGCCGGAAATGCGATGGGCAAATCAGAGGGATTTTAGATTTTAGATTTTAGATTGGCGATTTGAGATCTGAGATTTGGGAGGGACGATATTGCGAAAGATGTCAAATGGCTTCCTCTATAAGTCGCGCGCCATATCAGTCGGGTGTTTTTCCTGGCGCTGCGCGAGTTCGATCGAGCTTTGGGAGGGCGAACGGCTGGCGTTCGTTAAAATTTGTGTTATTTTTGAGTTAAGGCGCACCAAATGTGCATTCAAACCGCCTGTAGGGAAAAGTCGCAGTTTTGCAAAGTTCGCGTCAGGTAAAACCTATGAAAAACTTAAATCTCCCAACCCTAAAATTAGATAACAACCCGGACAGCCATTTTGAATCACCTTTCATCGAAAAAAATGGCTTGCTAGAGTTCAACCCAGAATTGATTAAACCCGAATTTTTAACCAACTGGACATTTGAGACAAAGCTGTACGGAGAAATCGTATCTGTAGACCACTTTGTCATCACATTTCCCGATCGCGATGCCCTCGAAAACTACGCCGAATCTTGTCGTCCTTTCGGTGCTAAAACAATCGAAGGACCAGACTTATTCCCGATTAACTTTTGTGTGGAGAACGTCAACGTTCCCTCAGATTTGTGGCTGCATTTAATGACCTTATTGATGCCCGCAGGCGGCCTAGTAGTGTTAGATGCCCCCCACGCTGTAGGCGACCAAACACACCGCTTCCAGCAAGCAAGGGGATTAACAGCAGTTCACCACGTTGCGCTGCGAGTGGAAAACGTGCAGGAGGCTGCTAAAATATGGCAAACTAAAAACTTTAAACCGCTATCAAAGCGTCCTCTAGATGCTGGAACTCTCACCCAATGGTTTTTAGAAAATCCTGCGGGGCAAATTATCGAATTAATCGAGCGGCACCCCGGAAACAACGCCACTTTTGACTGCAAAAACATCGCAGGCTTGCGCCTCAGCGAAGATGAAGGAAGAAGGGAGAAGGAAGAAGGAAGAAGGAAGAAGGAAGAAGGAAGAAGGAAGCAAGTGCTAAATTGTCCCTTGAAATAGTAGTAAGGTGCGCAGTCCGCACGCTACTATAGCAGTCCTAAATCATTTGTAAAGTTTTTACCCCACCCCAACCCTCCTCTTACTAAGGGCGAGGTAGTAAGAAATTTACAAATTATTTACGATCTCTATAACTACTAAGTTTGCGAGCGAGAACGCTCTGGCTCATCACCTTTTGCAAGCGGAAAGGCTCGCACTATCAACTGTCAACTATCAACTGTCAACTAAAAATTATGGTCGCCATCAGAGTCCCCAAAGTCACATTTCAACCTCCCAAATTCGACTCGTTTGCAGCAGAAAGACTGCACCGAAAACAGCGTTTGACCGCTGCATTTCGATTGTTTGCCCGCTTCGGATTTAGCGAAGGAATTGCCGGACACATCACCGTCCGCGACCCCGAACACCTCGACCATTTCTGGGTCAATTCCTTTGGAATGCACTTTAGTTTAATTCGAGTCAGCGACCTAATTTTAGTCAACCACAAAGGCGAAGTTGTTGAAGGAAACAAACCCGTAAACGAAGCAGCATTTGCCATTCATTCCCAAGTGCATGCCGCCCGCCCCGACGCAATCGCAGCAGCCCACGCCCATTCTCCTTACGGCAAAAGTTGGTCGAGTCTCGGTCGCCTGCTAGATCCGCTGACTCAAGATGCTTGTTCTTTTTACGAAGATCATGCCTTATTTGATGATTATACCGGCGTAGTTTTGGAAATCGAAGAAGCAAAACGAATTGCTAAAAGTTTAGGCAATAAAAAGGCTGTTATTTTACAAAATCACGGACTTTTAACAGTAGGTCACACAGTAGATGAAGCAGCTTGGTGGTTTATTGCTATGGAACGCTGCTGTCAAGCGCAATTGATGGCAGAAGCAGCGGGAAAACCGATTCCTATCAAACCCGAATTCGCGCGTTTAACGGCGCAGCAAGTAGGTTCCCATCACATGGGATGGTTTAGCTTTCAACCGCTTTACGATACAGTTGTGCGCCGGGAACCAGACTTTTTAGATTGAGACATTAGACATCTGCTAAAAAGAAATTGAACCCTGTTTGTTCGATCGTCGATCGAACAGTTTTCATGCGCTACCATCATATTTTATGCGCTACAATACATAAAACTAGGTTTATACGCTATAGCACATAAAAATGGGGGCAATATGGTAGTGACCACCGCGAATCAATTAGCCGTTACCGTTCGAGAGCACCGCAAAATCGAAAGGCTCAGTCAGGCAGAAGTTGCCGATCGCGTAGGATTGCGCCAGGAAACCATTTCCGCTTTTGAGAATCAACCCGATCGCACGAAGCTGGACACGCTATTCCGCATTCTGTCTGCCCTGAACTTAGAAATTCATGTTGTGCCTAGAGGCACTAAATCCTCAAGCTGGAATCGAGAATGGTAACTGCAAAGCCTGTCGATCGCCTCAATGTTCTGTTGAATGGCATTTGCGTCGGACAACTGACGAAGTTACCGACAGGCGCGATCGCCTTTCAATACGATCTTCAATGGCTCGCTGCACCGGGGACACGCCCGCTATCTCTCTCGCTGCCGCTGCGCCAAGAGGCGTATCAAGGCGATCGAGTTTATAATTTTTTCGACAACTTACTTCCAGATAGCGATCGCACCCGCGCTAAAATTCAGGCTCGCTTTCAAATTAAGAGCAGCCAACCCTTCGATCTGCTGGCTGCGATCGGAGCAGACTGTGTAGGAGCAATTCAGCTTTGTCCGGCAGATTCTATCCCCAAACCGACAGACATTATTCAGGCTAAACCTCTTGCAACCGATGAAATTGCAGACATATTAAGTGGGGATAGCGATGCACCATTAGGTATGGCGCGATCGACCGATGAGTTTCGCATTTCCATCGCAGGTGCCCAAGAAAAAACAGCTCTCCTTTGGTATCGAGAGCGGTGGTGTTTGCCTTTAGGCACTACCCCAACTAGCCATATTTTCAAACTACCGATCGGTTTTTTATCCAACAACAATATCGATTTGAGTGAAAGTTGCGAAAATGAATGGCTCTGTTTAGAAATCGCGAAAGCCTTTGGATTGCCAGCCGCTCGCGCTGAAATTCAATTGTTCAATGATGTTAAAGCCTTAGTAGTCGAAAGATTCGATCGGCGTTGGTCAAAGGACGGACAGCGGCTGCTCCGTTTGCCTCAAGAAGATCTGTGTCAAGCATTAGGGCGATCTCCTAGTTTAAAGTATCAATCCGATGGTGGTCCTGGAATTGTAGAGATTATGCAAATTCTACTCGGTTCTGCCGATACCAATGGCGATCGAGAACGCTTTTTCCGAACGCAAATTTTGTTTTGGCTGTTAGCTGCAACCGACGGACATGGCAAGAATTTTAGCATTTACCTAGAAGCAGAAAACCGCTATCGCCTCACCCCTTTATACGACATTATTTCGGTTTACCCACTGATGCAAACGAATGCTGTACCGAAGCAAAAAGCAAAGATGGCAATGGCAGTCCGAGGTAAGAAAAACTATTACTATTGGGATAGCATTCAAGCCAGACATTTCATCTCAACGGCAAAACTAATCAACTTTTCAGAAACTCAAGCCGAGCATATTTTGAGGGAAATGTTGGAACAAGTCGATGCTGCCGTCGCACGAGTTGCTGCCGCTTTGCCGCAGGATTTTCCAACACATATCAGCAATCCTATTTTTGAAGGTATGACTGCTTTAGCTCGATCGCAACTGCGATCGAAACTAGCTTGATGACTTGGAAAACAGCACCCGGTTGCCGGCTTCAACCACTGTCAATAATTAACCCCTAGATTTAATTATTTAGGGGTTGTTATAGCTAGTATAAATGAGTCGTAAAGTTTTTACCCCACCCCAACCCTCCCCGAACTTCGGGGAGGGAGCAAGAAAGACCTTGTAAAAATGATTTAGACTTGCTATATATTATTTATATTACGATCGACTATTATTACTATAACGGCTCAAGATTGCTAAAGCTATTAGCAAACTGCACCTATGTTTGAAGATCTAGTGTTTGAAGATCTAGTGTTTGAAGATCTAGTGTTTGAAGATGCTGTAGAACGAGAAATTTCTCTCCTTTTTCTCTGCTCTCTCTGCGTTCTCTGCGGTTAAATCGTTGTGATGCAACCATTATAACATTCCTTCCATTTCTAAGTCTTCAATTATCTGCAAACCTCGCGGGTCGCCGACTAGCAACAGCGAAGATTTTGCATCTTCGCGCACGCCCAGATCTTCATCTTCTTCTAATGCTTCGATTAAGCCATCGATCGCCCCGGAATAAACGATATTGTTTGGCAATTCGCGGCACAATTGCCCGATCGCCCAAGCAGAGTTACTCCGCACTGCAGACACAGCATCTTTTCGCAGCGCTTCAATCAGCGGCGGCACCGCACCAATTACCACATCGTAACTAACTTTTGCCATTTGACCAAGGGAACTTGCCGCCCACAAACGTACCGCCGAAATATCAGTTTTTAAAGCATCAATTAAAGGTGCTAAAGCGCGGCGATCGCGACAATTTCCCAGGGCCCAAACTACTCCTTTGCGAACGTAACCGTTCCAGTCGCGGTTGAGTTGTTGGATCAGCGGTTCCACAGCGTCGGGACTCGGATTTCGCCCCAAAGCATAGGCCGCGCTTACCCGCACCAACGGGCAGCCATCTTTTAACAAATTAATTAAATGCGGAATCGCGCGATCGTCCTGCAATTCGCAAAAAGCCCGCGCCGCAATCATCCGCTGTTGGGGTTCGGGAGATGCAAGCATTGGCAGCATTTCCTCTGGATCTGGCAGCGGGGGTTCGGACTCGTCATATCGATCCAACGGGCTTTCCAGTTCAGCGTCTGCGTCAATAGTGTTGGGGTAGTCGTTATCGTTCATAAAAAAAACTGTACCGCACTCAGGCTACTCAGACAATTTTAGATTTTAGATTTTAGATTTTAGATTTTAGATTGGGAATTGGACACAGCGTAGCCCAGGGATTGGGTATTGGACGAAGCGTAGCCCAGGGATTGGGTATTAGGAGATTTCTTCCTTCTTCCTTCTTCCTTCTTCCTTCTTCCTTCTTCCTTCTTCCTTCTAGTTAAAGCGGTTTGAGCATCCAGAGCGAATGATTTTGATAGCCTAATTTTTGATAGAGATTCAGCGCGGGTTGATTGCTCAGAAATACTTGCAAGCCGATTTGCCGATCGCCCCTAGTTCTCGCCCAATTTTCAGCATGAATAACTAAAGCTGCACCGATTCCCAAACGTCGGTGTTCCGGTGCTACGTAGAGCAGAAAAATGTGAGCGTGGCGTTCTCCAGTGGCTTGGTCGATCGCATTTCCCAACCACAAACACCCCACCACAGATTTGAGATTTTGCTTGACAGATTGGGGGTACAAATAAGCAGGCGGGGCGTCGGGCAAAATTTCTTCCCTCTCGGGGTCGTTTTTCAGGCACTTTACCCACCAAAGCGGCGTCCGATCGGAAAAATACTGCTCGACTGTTTGAGCCAAATGCCCCAATTCTTGCTCGGGGTAAAGTTCTCGATAAGTCCGGTGCATGAACTCGATCAGCTTGGCCCGATCGAGTCCCGAGCCCGAGTTCAGCCCGTAGCCCGGTATTAACTCAGCGAACATTGCGCTCAAATTCATAATTTAGCTCAAAATAATTCGCTGCCAGGAACATCGGAGCGATCGCAGCAGCTTGTTTTTGCCCGATTGGTTCCTCGATCGGTGCCGGGGCTGCCATGTCAGCGGGCAAAAAGATGCGAGCGCTGACTGCTACCAGCGCCACCAAAAATATTAATAGCGCTATAAATGGAGCAATGTATTGACGAATGATAGTCATAACAGCAATAATTTTGAATGTCTCGTTGGCAATTTTAAGTATACCATAGAAATCTTGTCATTTGGCGCGAGTGACATTATACAGTTAGCCCGATCGCGACTCTCGAAAATATCAGCAAGTACCAAATATAATAATTATGACTGCCTCCCCTGCCGTTTATGAAACTTTAGCAAAGTCAATTGTTTATTCGATCGAGAAATCCGAGGCGGAAAGTACCGTTTCGCGCTTTCTGGGTACTAGCGGCTACTATGTCGATCGCCTATTTCGAGACTCGGAAACCGGATTCTATGCCGTCGGTTTCGGCTCTACCAACCCGCAAAACCCGCCAGTTCTTGTATTTCGCGGTACGGATTTTGTCGGGGGCGATGCGATATTTTCTGACGGTGGCGAAATCGGTTTTCCCGAATTTCAACTCAACAGGGATTTGCTGAGAGACTGGCTGACACAAATCACTCAAAATCCAGCTAAAAACCCCAACGGGTTATTGCCAGATCTCGTCGGTCACAGTTGGGGTGGCTCGGTAGCTCAAATTGCAGCCAGCGAATTTATCGCGATTAGCGGCAATGTATATACTTTCAACTCTCCCGGAGTGTCGGCAAGTACCGTCAATACTTTCAGGAGAAATATCAGCCGCGCCCCTGGCAAAAGGATCGAACACTACATTGTCGGCGGTGATTTTGTCAGCTTGTTTGGCGGAGCTTTTCTGCCGGGAAGGATGTTTTTGCAAACATTTACCGACCCGAATATTAATCCGCTAACTACCTTGGCAAAGCACCGAACGCAAAACTTATTAAGTTCGCCGCCGCCGGGTTTTTTCCAGAGGCAAATTTCAACAGAACAATTTAGCAGTCCCGAGTTTGCTTTCAACAACAACGACTCGGACTTTAACGAGTTTATCGCTGCGATGACTGTTGCTCTGCCGGATTTGTCTATACCGCTTAGGACGAGAGGTGGTGCAGAGAGTTTGAGAGTTGCCTCAGACTTCTCTTTTCTGGAATTAATCAGGGAAATACAATTTAGTTTAGCTCCCTTGCAGCCGAACTATTTAGTAGGGGACGATCGGGATAATGCAACTACCGGCGGTCCGGGAGATGATACGGTAATTGGCAATAACGGTAGCGATACTCTGAGGGGAAATCGAGACAATGACAGCATTACGGGAGGTGGCGGTAACGACTTTTTGTACGGTGGTAGGGGTAACGATTACTTGGAGGGGGGTGATGGAGACGATTTAGTTTCTGGCGAGTTTGGTAACGATTTTTTAATCGGCGGTGCGGGGCGCGATCGCTTTGTTTTAGAATCTGGCGGCGGAGCTGATACGATCGCGGATTTTAACAATTCTCAGGATGTAATTGGACTTTCACGAGGTCTAACTTTCGCTCAGATTAGAATTACTCAAGGTGCTGACGGAGCGTTAATTAGCATTCCGGTAACTGGTGAAATTCTTGCTAATGTTGCTGGCGTGTCAGCTAGCAGCCTTTCTCGCCCGAATTTCGTGCAAATTTAGGGGGATTTAGATTAGGCGTGGAAATGACATTTCTGCTGGATTTTAGTCGATTAAGGATTTTCGTAAAAAAATACTTTCTGACCGAATCGTGCGTAAGTTCTGTAGTTGCTAAACCGACGATTTTTTTAAATCGAATCGGTTTATTTGCGCGAACTAGATTTCGCCAAAAAAGTTACTAAATGTTACAGCTTTTTGTCCGGAGATGCAAATCCATTGAGGTATAATTTATGGCTATAATTCAATTATAAATTTCATCTCTAACGGCAGGCAAAAACAATGGCAGCATCCCCCGCAGTTTACGAAACTATAGCCAAGCGATTAGCTTACATAGATGACAACCCCCAATTCCAAACAGTTGTTCAAGGCGGTTTGCTGGCAGCCGGCTACAGAATCGATCGCACTTTCGACGATCCGACAACAGGATTTCACGCGATCGGGTTAATTTCTACCACTCCAGATAAACCCCCCGTTTTAGTATTTCGGGGGGCGGATACGGCGATCGACGATGTTGCTGCAGGTGACAGGCGAGGGATCGGTTTCAATCAATTTGAAGCCAACAAACAAGCTTTAGGAAATTGGCTGACACAAATCGGTCAAGATACAACAAAAAACCCCCGCCGCTTGCCGCCCGACCTTCTCGGACACAGTTTGGGCGGCGCTTTAACGCAGCTAGCAGCAACTGAATTCACCAGCGCGATCGGAGATATTGTCACTTTCAACTCTCCCGGAATTGCTGGGACTTCAGTCAATACTTTTATCCAGAAAGGCGGCTCGAATAAAAATGTAACTCACTACATTGTCAGTGGCGACTTTATTAGTTTGGGAGGGGAAGCTTTTCTACCGGGAAGAGCGATTTTGCAAACATTTGTTGACCCGATTATCAACCCGCTGTTAGTCTTAGACAAGCACACGCAAACAGGCTTATTAACAACTCCGCCTCCCGGCTTGACTCAGACAGAAATTTCTGTAAGCCAATTGAGCAATCCTGCCTTTACTTTTACAGATTCTGATTATTTGGAACTGTTAGCTGGCTTAGATTTTGCACTGCCGCAATTAGCGGATGCATTGGAATCTCGCGGCACATTAGAGCAGTTGAGAACCGCTCCGGGAAGCTCATTTTTCGGCAGCATTATTGCCATGCAAACCGCTCTCGATCCATCTAGACCGAACAATTTAGTGGGAGACAATGCCAACAATACAGGATCGGGTTTTGCAGGCGACGATATTATAGTTGGCAATGGGGGCAACGACACTCTTACCGGCAATAAGAACAATGATATTATCAGCGGTGGTGCGGGCAACGACCAGTTGTTTGGAGGCAAGGGAGATGATAATTTGAACGGTGGAGATGGGGACGATACGCTAGTTGGCGGAGTCGGTGCGGATCTGATAATTAGCGGTGCCGGACGCGATGTATTGGTGTTAGGAAATGGCGCGGGTACGGATACGCTGGTAGACTTTCAAAAGGGTCAAGATGTTATCGGTTTGACGAGAGGTTTGAGCTTCAACCAACTGAGTATTAATCAAGGAGAGGTGGCAACGACGATCGAAGTTACCAGTACGGGTGAAGTTCTGGCCAGCATTCCCGGAATTCCCAGGAGTCCGCTAACAGCTAGCGATTTTATTTCGATTTAGGGGGACGATCGCACTCCTAAAAATACAGCAGAAAATTTGCTAGGATATTGTGTCCGATCGATCGACTGCCGTAAGTAGGGCTTGCTGAATAAGTCTTTTGGTGAGGGGGGCATAGGGCATAGGGCATAGGGCATAGGGCATAGGGCATGGTTTTTCTCCGTTTCGAGTCGGGAATTAGACACACCACACAAAGGAAACAGTGCTGTGGTTTTGACCATCTCTATGCCATAACCTGGCACTAAATCGAT
>JALOON010000141.1 GCA_025454405.1 Oscillatoriaceae cyanobacterium Prado104
AAACAGGGATTTTCAAGGGACGATCGCCTTGACAGGTATGTATCAAACATTGTCCGCACGGGATATTACTTCTGTTTGATTACTACCAAAGTAATGTCGTCAAATACTTTTTGTTCTCCGATGAATCGCCGCAGGTCGTCAATTACAGCTCGCTCGATCGCGGCTGCTGGGAGTTCTCTGTTAAGGGCAACAACATCAATCAATCGTTCGATACCGTATTGCGCCTTCTTCATATTAAAAGCTTCGGTAATTCCATCGGTGTAGAGTACGACAACATCCCCAGAATTCAAAGAGATTTCAGTAGAAGCTATGAAATCGGCAATATCAGCTTCCAAGGCGATCGGAAATCCTAGCTCCATAGTATCGATCCGCTCCACTTCGCCGCTGCCACGCACCACGATCGCCTCTTCGTGCTGTCCGGTCAAATGCAGGGTATTGTCCCGATATTCCAGCAAAGAAAGGCTCATATTTTTACCGCTGTTCATGCGCTCTACATTGTCAAAAAGCGTTTGGTTTACCGCCTGCAATAATTTAATTGGATCGGTTTCCCCGCACGCCAACAAAGCGCGAATTGCTGTTTGTGCCATAATCATTAAAACACCGCTTTCTAAACCATGTCCGGTTACGTCGCCGATGCCAATTGTGGTTCTAGATCCGTAATACAGTACGTCGTAGTAGTCACCGCCTACTTCATCGGCCGGTTCCATAAATCCGGCAATTTCTAGTCCTTCTATTGTCTCTAGTTCCGACCGATCGGGCAAAATCATTTGTTGCAGGCGGCGGGTTACATCAAGTTCGGCACTCATGCGGATATTTTCGGTCTTCAAACGGTTGTTTAACACCAAAATTTCTGCATTCGCTCGGGCTAATTGTGCGGTGCGTTCTTCGACTTTTTGTTCTAGAGTTTGATAAAGTTGGGCGTTTTCAAGGGAAATAGCAGCTTGGGCAGAAAGTATGTTCAATACTGCTAATCTGTCCGCTGTAAAAGCACCGGTTGCGAGATTGTTTTCTAGATACAAAATGCCGATGAGTTTGCCTTGATTGATGATGGGAGCGCACAAAACTGATTTGGGCTGATTTAGGGTAATATAAGGCTCGGCGGTAAATCTTCCTTCGCGCGTAGCATCGCTTAAAACTACTTCTGACTGAGTTCGGGCGACGTAATTAATAATAGATAGGGGAAAATTCTGGCTGTTATTAACAGCAAGAGATTGCAGGGTTTGTGCGGAAACATCAACGTTTCCAACGGCCTCAATTCTCAGTTCGCCACTGCTGTTTGGCAAGAGGAGAAAACCTTTTTGAGCGCCGGCATTTTCAATAGCCAGTTTAATTAAGTTTGACAGCAAAGATGCTAATACGACTTCGCCGGATATTGCTTGCGATGCTTTGATTACTGTAGTAAAGTCCAGTATTGACGAACTGCTGCTGCCTGTCGTCGATGTTGGCGGAACGGATATTTTTGTGCCGGAAATACTCGTGCCGGAAATACTCGTGCCTGTTGATGTTTGTCTGGTCAATAGCTGCGGGTAGCGGGTATCTAAGTCTTTAACTTTGGCGGATGCACCCCAGCAAAGATAGCAATAGCGAGCATTTTGCAAGTAGGTTTTGGCAATCAAAGTTTTATCTTTAGATATGTAAAACTTAGCAGCTAGTTCGTAAGAAAGGGCTTCTTCATTTAGGTACTCGTTTTCTTTAGCGGTAGCGATCGCGCGATCGTACCAGTCCATTGCTTCAAAGTTTTCCCCTTGAATTCGGCACAATTCGGCTTCTATTAGTGCGACTTTGTGCGAGTAATTCATCGGCGCGTGAGTTGCCAATATTTTCAGTCTATCTAGATTGATATTTACTCGTTCTAAAATTTGTATTCGATCGCTCTCGCTGCGATCGAAGTAAACCGCAATCTGCACCAGAGAATCGTAGAAATAAAAGAGAGGAGCGAGCAGGGAACCGACAACCCCAGCTAAGTCTTGCGCTGCTAAGTCGGCATATTTAACAGCACCAGCAAGCTCGCCAAACAGATAGCAGAGAATGGTTTTTTGCAAGTAAATAATGAAAACTGCACTGCGATTGTTTGCTTTCAACATCAGCGGCAACTGGATGCCTTCGTTATAAGCTTCACCGATTAATTCACAAAGATTTTCCGAACGATCCATTAAATTAAGAACTGCCTGTCGGTAGATTTCGTTAAAATTCAAATCGGCTTCTTGCTTGAGTTGGCGCATCATGTCGCCGTAGGTTGCCATTTCTCGTTCAAACTCTGTGAGTTCCTTACCAATAAAATAGCCGTGCAAAGCGTACATACTGCCAGCATGGCAGGCATATTCTATATCTCCGATTTCCAAGCCGATCGCGCAAGCATCCTGCGTCAGTTTTAAAGTTTTCCTGACAGATTCTTTGCAATGTTTGACAAAACCATTTACAATGTGAAGCGTTTCTGCTTTGACTTCGCTGGAGTTAATCCGATCCAGCAAATTTAAAGCCAGTTCGCCAAATCTGTAGCCAGATTCGATATCGTTAAAAATCGCGCTCAAAAACAGACCGCAATTAGCATAAGCTGGCAAAGAATAGGGGGAATTGCCGTATTCTAGGGATAAATTAACCTGTTTAAAGACAAACAAGGGCAGGATTTCTGGAAAGGAAAAATAGGCAGCAGCAAAGGTGGTAGACATTACCTGCATGGCTGCTAATCGATCGGGGGCAGTCATCGGTGGCAAATCGATTAAATCTTCAATTTCTCTGCCAGCTAGTGCCGCTTGAGTTGTTTGCAAGGCTGCTTGAATATCTGTTGGAGTTGGCTGTTTGGGGTATGATATACCTAACAGTTCTAGCACTGATAAAGCCATGTCTACTGCTTGCCGAAATTGGCTTTGCGCTAAATGAGCGAGAATTTTTACTTGATAGACTTTTACTTTATCTAACACTGTTAGAGCTTGTTGCAGCACGGGAGTTGCTAATTCCTCCATCCGATCGAAATCGGTACTGATGTAAGCTGATTCTGCTGCTTCTTGATACAGATTCAGCGTTAAATCGTATTGAGTTTGCCAACTATCTGCACTTAATAATTGCCTGCCCGCAACGAAGTAATCCAGTGCCGATTTATAAGCAGCCGAAGCTTGGGCTTTTTTGCCTGCGAAAAGGTTGAGTGCTGCCAGTTCACTTCGCTGTGACTGTTCGGCAATTAATTCGCTGCCAAAATTGAGGTGATTGACAATATCAAAGATTTTCTGTTCTCGCTGTTCCGGGATAGTATTTTTCAACAAAAGCTGTCCGAGTTGGTAGCGAACAACTTGCTTTTCTGCTTCGGGAATTAATGAATAAGCCGCTTGCTGGATGCGATCGTGCAAAAATTTGTAATCGACTTTTAAATCTTCGCCAACTTCCTCAACTTCCAGCAACTTGTAATCATCTCCCATTGGGATAATTAAATTTTCCCCAATCGCTTCCAAAAGCTTGCCGTTCGTAGCTTTTACTGAATTCCCACTAACAATCGCTAAGGTGTTCGCGTCAAACTGATTGCCAATACAAGCAGCAAATTTTAATAGTTCCTGTGTTGGCTGCGACAGTTGTTGAATTTTTCCTGCCATCAGTTCGACTACATTGTCAGTAATTCCCTTAGCTTGAATTTCCTTTAGATCCCAGTACCACTCTCCTGTTGCTCCGCCTTGGTAAGAGGAAGTGGCTCTAAATTTCAACAGTTTCTCAGCATAAAGTGATTTAAGAAACTCATTGATAAAAAAGGGATTGCCTTGAGTTTTTTGTTGGACTAAGTTCGCTAGCGGTTGAGCTTTTTCAATGTCGCATTTAAGAGTATCTGCAATTAACCGACTGACATCATTTAACTTTAAAGGCAAGAGAGAAATTGAATTAATAACGCATTCAGTTTTCTGAATCTCGTTAATTGTTAACATCAGCGGATGGGCAGCATTGACTTCGTTATCTCGATAAGCACCAATCGCAAACAGATATTGCAGTTGGACATCTGTCATTATCAACTGAAGCAGTTGCAAAGTTGCGAAGTCTGCCCACTGCAAATCGTCGAGAAAGATGACCAAGGGATGTTCGGGCTGGCAAAATACCCGGATGAAATTATGGAAGACTAAATTAAAGCGATTCTGGGATTCGGCGGGAGGGAGTTCTGATAATTCTGGCTGCTTGCCAATTATCAATTCTAATTCGGGAATTACATCAATAACGACTTGACCGTTGGCTTTGACTGCTGCTAATATTTTTTCGCGCCACTGTTGGAGTTGGACTTCACTTTCTGCGAGCAACTGTCGTACTAATTCTTGAAAAGCTTTGATGACGGCGCTGTAAGGAATATTGCGCTGAAACTGGTCAAATTTTCCCGATATGAAAAAACCTTTTTTTTGGGTAATCGGTTTGTAAAGTTCTTGAACTAATGCTGATTTGCCGATGCCCGAATATCCGAATACTAACATCATTTCGGAACGCGATCGCGCCTTTAGGGATTGCCCTGCTTCTGGGGTTGCACTTTCTGCTGCATCCTGCAAGCCACCAGCTACTCGCTCAAATACCGCCAGCAGGCTTGCTATTTCTGTTTCTCTGCCGTAGAGTTTTTGAGGAATTTGAAACTTATCTGAAATGTCGTACTGGCCGATAGGAAAGTCTTCTATCTTGCCTTGAGTTTGCAGTTGAGTGAGGCACCGCTCTAAATCTGCTTGAATTCCCCAAGCACTTTGATATCGCTCTTCTGCGGTTTTTGCTAACAGCTTTATTACGATATCTGAAAGAGTTTTGGGTATTTCTGGATTGACTTCTTGAGGTTCAATTGGCTGTTTAGCGATGTGACAGTGTACTAATTCGATCGCATCTTTCCCTTCAAAAGGCTGTCGGTCGGTTAGCAGTTCGTAAAAGGTAGCGCCGAGGGAATAAAAATCAGCGCGATAATCGATCGGGCGATTCATTCTCCCGGTTTGTTCGGGTGCGATATAAGCTAACGTTCCCTCTAAAACATTGGGACTTTTAAAAGTGGGATTTTCTACAGACAAGACTGTCGAGATGCCGAAGTCAATGATTTTGACTTCTCCGGTTTTTGGGTTGATGACGATATTAGACGGGTTAATGTCTTTGTGGATAATACAAGCGCTGTGAATCTGACCTACAATTCTGACTGTTGCGATCGCAACCTCTAGAAATTCTGTTAAAGTTATCTGATGTTTCTGCTGCCATAAACTTAAAGATTCAGCTCCCATATCCTCGAAGGATATGGCAAGAGAATTATGATATTTTTCCAAGCTGTAAGCTTGAACAACACCTGAAAAATTAAGACTTTTACTAATTTTATATTCCTGCTGGTATCTCAGCTTTTCCGCTGGCGTTGGCAATTCTGCTTTCAACAGTTTGAGGATGACGGGCAGGCGATCGCGATCGCGAATTCCGCGATAAATAAAGGAATTCGCGCTTTCATAGATTTGCGCTAAAATCTGATATCCGGGGATGGCAAGCATAGTTTAAATTGTCAGTTTGATTTGGCATTTTTGCAGTACGTTGGCAACAATAGCTTCCCGCGATTGTAAAGCTATCAGTGCACGGGGAGCGGCTCGCATTCGCTCCGCTCCCCGTGCATAAAAAACAGATGTTTGCCAAATCGAAGTGCTTCTGATTGCAATTAACTTAATTGGCAATCAGCTTCCGTTTTTGGTTCCTGTTTCGGATAGACCCATTTGTTAAATAAGTCCTGAACTTGTCGCGACTGCTGCTGCACTACATCATTGTAATCTTTCTGCGGGTCGATCCAGTAGGTAGCAGTGCGTTTATTCACTTTTTGCAGCCAGGTTGTATGAATGGTAAAAGCTACGTTAAGTTGAGAGTGCCAGAGCTTGCAAACAGGCCCGTTTTCCAAACTAGCTGCATCAAAAATCCAAATTTCATTGCCGTTAGTTTCGTCGCTGCCGTCGCCGTAGTGCACGAGACATACGATGTAACCGTCTGTCGAGCTTCCACTGTTGTTGCGCGGTACGAATTGCGGTGACATCACCCAGTAGCCGTCTGGAAATGAATAAGCATCTGGAATACTCAGGCGATTTTCGCCTTTCTTAACGCTTTCTTGAGGGGCAATGTGCAATCGCAATAAATTAGAAGGTCTTCCCTGTTTGGTAATGTCGTCGATTGATTCTAAACTGAATTCTCGGTACTTGTAGCCTTTGTACAAGTGAACCATGTGTTCGGTTTTGAGGTCTTCCCAGCACCCCAAACAAATCCAGTAAATGTCTTCTAAGCGATCGGGCAGCAGGTGATTTTGATACGTAGAGATAGCAGGTCCCCAAGTATACTTTTCATCCATGATGACATTTTGATGTTCTTTAACTAATTCTCCTTTCTTGCCGTTGACAACGTGACATCCAAATTTGCTGATGTCCATCGGACCTGCGATCGTTCCGTAAAGGCGCTGTAAATTAGTGGTAGCCAGATTGCGAGTTTTATCGTTGTCAAAGTCGAACTCAGAAATCCATTCTGCTGCATCCCAAGCGCAAACGTGAGACAAGTGCAGGGTAATTAAATCGCCGGGGTTTTTATAGTCTGCAAGAAAGTGCGCTGCTTCGCCGGAAATAGTTACTTTCTTGGCATCGACATAAAACTTTTCCGGCTTGAGATCGCTGCGGCGAATGATATAGAAAGAGTTGTCGCTTAATTGCGGGCGATCGAAGAAGTTTCTCAACAATTTTTCAAATCGCTGATACTTTTTGTTGGTGAGTGTTGGCAGCAGTTCCTCGACAGAAACTTTGAACGCTGTATCCAGCAGCACGATATAATCTTCTGTCACTGCCATTTGATGGATGCTCTGCTTAATTTTAATGGAAAAACCGTTGTGCCGCACTTCCCACTTTTGCAAGTTCCCCGAACCGTCCCACCTCATAAGATAGACGAAGTTATCTGTAAAAATCCCGATTAATCCTCGCAAAAATTTCCAAATGCTCTCTACTATTGCTACGATTTTATTACATAGCGATAGTGGTTTAGTTTCTAATTCTGGCAAGATAACAGAGTCTTTTTCCTTTGCGTTAATTTTTGTTTTCTGTCCGTGCAGAATCGAGTCCAGAAATTCTTTAAAGATATAACCGATGGGAATTAACTGCGAGAAAATATTTGAGAACGATCGCCCGATATTGACCGTAAACATTTCTCGTGTCCGAGGATCAAAGCAGGGATGGGCTGAGGTTTGGATCACCCCAAAAGGTTGTGGCAGCCGTCCGGGTAAACTAATGTTAGTCACTTCTTTCCACTCGTCTTTGCGACCGACTGGCGTAACAGTTTCTAAAGTTTTTGGATCGATTTCGTAAGGACGACCTACATCCCAAGTAGCCAGCAACCGTTCGCTCTCTGCTTGAGAAAATTTTAGCGGTACAAAGGCTGTATTGAGCTGGTTCCTGACACCCAGAGCTCCCAGGCGGGTAATGCCGTAATTTTTAAACTTCAAATTTTGATATTTCTGACATTTGTCGGTGGCTGTATCTGCATAGTAACAAGGAGGTTTTACCAGCCTCGACGATAGAAATGCTCCGGCTTCTAAATTGTCAAAATCGAGACGGTAAATCATGCCGTCGCCGTTATAAAGCGGGGTTGTGCCGTCTGAAGAAGGGTAGACTGTGGAGTTAGTCCGTTGACCTCGATCGTCTGGTGAATCTATCGAGCCTACTGGTGCAACAATGAATACGTGACCTTGCAAATCTAACGGTAGTTCTCCATCTTTAACGTTCATCTTCAGTAAATCTTTGGCATCCGGGTTGTCCTCTTTGTTGCCAAATTCGTCGCGACTAGCTGACAAGACTGACCGAGGAAAAGTTTGATTCATTGCTTCTTGAGTGGCATTCCGTACTGTTTTGCTTGGAGATTGCATATGTTTTAACTTCCTGAGGTTTTGGAGATTTAAATTAGTTGCAACCCTTAGCTCAATAAATTTAATGCACCGCAGCAGATTGCAATAGCTTGCGATCGAGCGAGCTATTAAAAATCAGAGCAGCTAAAAGCATTATTCTTTTTCTAGCCTATGTTGAGGGTTGTGTCAAGATTTTTTTTGAATAGTGGCATTTGAGGAATTTAAAGGCACTCGCCGGGATGTTTAAGATTGTGATACCTTCAATCGGGAATAAAACCAATCTAGATTGCCAATCGAGTTAAAAGGCGAACCCAGTCAGCGAACGCTCGCTTTGGGTCGCAGAAGCTGCAACGACCCTTCAAAACTGCTTGCCCAATACTTCTATCTTTGGGCAGTTTTCCTGCAGGAATGTAAATGCTTTTTGCCTTCCACTTGCCGTTTGCTTTGACTTTGTAGCGGTAGTGATTTACTATGCTTTCTTCCTTCTAAAAAGAATATACTAACCCGCTTTCACCCTGCACTGCTGGAGCTTGGTGCATGCTTTTAGCTAGTGAAGTAATTGGGACGCTGCTATTAGTTTTACGCTGGGGACTCCGGCATATACCAAATGCCGCTATTGGGGCTTGGTGTATACTCTCTGCTGGTGAATGTATTGGATAGTTAGCATTAGTTTTCTTCTCAGAACTCTGGTATACACCAAGAGGTCCGAATGAAGCTTGGTGTATGCTCGAGATCGGTGAAGAAACTGGATAGTTAGCATTAGTTTTATTCTGAGAACTCTGGTATACACCAAGGGAGCCGAATGAGACTTGGTGTATGCTCTCAGTTAGCGAACCATTACTCACAACTTAAGCTAAAAGCTTCGCGCTTATCCAGTCCAAACTGTCGGGGAGATAATTTTAGCTGATAGATCGTCTAAATAGAAATCGTAAACAGGTTCTCCTGATAATTCACAGCAAAGAGGTTCAATAATTTTAGTGAACGGATTCCAAACTACTGTTACAGTCCGTTTTGTTTTCTTTCTTTGCAACTCACATTGAATATGTACTGTAGGTAGATGGATAATCATTGCACTGTGCAACCAAGCTTCTACACTCATTGCATAACGCTTTTGGATATCTAACAATTTTCGCTCTAGCTCTCTATTAGTAGCTTCAATTCGAGCTAATTCTTTGTCTAATTCATCACAAATCAAATTTTTAAACTCAATCTTGTGGCGAATTCCAGAGCTAATCGTGTTGTAATAATCCTTGAGTCTTTCTTCATCCCTAGCTCTGGCTCTTGTTAATTTAGCCTGCCAATTATCTAAAGATTTTCCAATCAATATTCCACTTCGATGTTCGATTAACTTCAACAACTCATCAAAAGGAATAGATAATGGTGTTTCTTGATTATCCACATCCATTCTGTCAGACTCCCAAAATAAAGCATCCCCAATTTCTACTGGTGTTACTTTTGTTATTTCATTGATAATCAACGAAACTAGACCGATCCTTTTTTCTTCGGCATTCGCCGTGTAAGCCACATTACATAAAATGTAGCGAGTGGTTGACGGTTTAGCATCTACAAAACGAATTAACCCATTTTGAGGTGTGAATCTCTCCGGTATGCTTTTGTCAAAGCCCGCAGTTTTTAGATAGCCATCAAATTTTACACCCAAGGCACTAACCTGCCCTTTTACAGCTAATAGTTCAGATAATTTATTTAAGATTTCTGAATGATAAGTAACAAAAACACTTTGAGGTACGTCAGCGATCGTTGTAAAAGTTACTTCTTCTGGTAGAGAAAGTAACGAGGCTAGGTTTTCATTTAACAGCGCATTTAAAATGTGTGACCCAGCCGCTTCAGCTATGCCATCATGGAGAGCCACAATTTTTTCTAAAGTAGTAATTATTGGATCTGATAACATATTCGATCGACTCAATCTTTCAAGCTTCAAAATCTTCACCAAAAATCTGTTCGTCCAGTTCTTGAATTTGCTCGTATTGTTTTTGGGCTTTTAACAAATTATCTGCCAATTGCTCAAAGGCTCGATCTAATTCGGGTTTAACTTGATGCTTAAGCCAGATATCCATGACAACTTCACTAAAGTCAAATTCATCCTCCACATTGCCTAAAATTGTTTCAATTTCTCCGACTACCAGTTCAAACATATTAATTTTGTCGTGCAGTATCCGCAGAATATACTCTTCGATACTGCCTTTGAGACAGAAGTTAAAAATAAAAACATCCTGGGTTTGTCCGATGCGGTGGATGCGACCAATGCGCTGTTCAATTTTCATTGGGTTCCAGGGCAGGTCATAATTAACGATTGCATTGGCAAACTGGATGTTACGTCCCTCACCGCCAGTTTCGGATGCCAGCAGTACAGAAACATCATCTCGAAAGGCAGCAATGGACTCATCTTTCTGTTTAAGGGACATTCCGCCAGTAAATTCTGCAAAGGGGATATTTGCTGCTTGCAGTATTTTAGCTAAATAGGTGCTAGTTGCTTTATGGGTTGTGAAAACTAAGGTTTTCTGGCGAGATTTGGAGAGCATCTCTACCAATACTTTTGCTTTCTCGACCTGCTTCACCTGGGCTGCTCGTGAAGCTAAAGACTTCAGTTTTTCGTCGGGCAGGCGGACAGTCAGTTGCTTGAGGGAGTCAGCTAAAGCATTAGGGGATGAACCCGCCCGCATCAGTAAATTAGTACGGGAGAGTCTGTCTAGTTTGTCCTCTGAAGAACGTAGATACTCGCTCAAGTCTTGGTAAAGTTTCTCCTCTGTGGCTGCCGGGGTAACGGTAATTGTGGTGGCGAAGCGTTTGGGCAGTTTGACATCTACTAGGGCGCGGGTATTTCGTACCATGACTTCCCGCATCAGAGAGCGTAACTTTTCAGGATTTTTAGGGACTCGTCCATTCCTGGAATCGACGTATTCTTTTTTAAAAGCGGCTTCTGTTTGTAGCAGTCCCGGTTTGAGGAGGGTTAGCAGATTAAACAGTTCCACAAGGGAGTTCTGCACTGGCGTAGCCGTGAGCATGAGGATAAACCGCTTATTGAGGGCGTTGACCAGTTTCCAGTTGAGGGTACTGCGATTTTTCAGATGGTGTGCCTCATCCACAACAACCAAATCCCAAGTGCGACTGGTGACGTGAAGATAATGTTTAGCAGACTTAGCCGTGTTCAATGAAGCGATAATACGCGGATTATTTGTCCAAAATTCGTCTGTCGGTTGTTGTGGGTCGCGGTTATCTGTGGTGATACTAGCGATATTAAATTTGTCACTTAACTCTGATTGCCATTGGGAAACTAGGGATGCCGGAGTTAACACTAGGATGGACTTTACCATACCTCGGGCTAAGTATTCGGCGACGATTAGTCCAGCTTCAATGGTTTTACCCAATCCCACTTCATCCGCTAGTAATGCGCGTCCCCCCATTTGTCTGAGGACTTTTCGGGCTGTTTCAATCTGATACCAGTATTTGTCGATAGCAGTTAATGCGGGCAGGCAAATGAGTTGGTCGTAGTCTGCCATTACCGAGAGGTTAAACAGGTCTAAACGCGCTTCGTAGAAGTGAAGCGGGTCGTATTTACCAGATTTCAGGGCTTCTAAGGCAGTGGAAGGATTGAATTGAAATGTATAGTTTTTTTCCAATTGTGGCTTTTCTCCTTAAAAAAGTCTTTGTTGTCGGCTATTATTAATTGCTATTTTAGCATTAAAACATGAGAATGTAGAAAGTTTAGCAACAATAATTGATGATTTGATTATTGCCCGAACGCTCGTGGAATTGATACCTTCAATTGGGAATAAAACCAATCTAGATCGCCAATCGAGTTAAGAGGCGAACCCAGCAGGCGAACGCTCGCTTTTGGCCGCAGAAGCTGCAACGACTCTTCAAAACTGCTTGCCCAATACTTCTATTACTATCGCAGCTACTCCCAACTTATTGGCGATCGCTTCCCTGACTTTTGGCAGTTTGCCGACAGGAATGGACTTTGTAACGGTAGTGGTTGACTATGCTTTCCCCCTTCCAAAAAGAATACACTAACCCGCTTCCACCCTGCACTGCAGGAGCTTGGTGCATGCTTTCGGCGGCAGTAGTGCAGCCTGCGTTGGTGTCAGGACGATCGCAGTCGCCCGAGCATACACCAAGCTTCTCGTTTGGGGTTTGGTGTATACTCGCAGTTGCTGAAACG
>JALOON010000067.1 GCA_025454405.1 Oscillatoriaceae cyanobacterium Prado104
CATGGCTACACAATTGTCACTGCCAAATGGCTAAAACTAATACAGCTCAAAGAATACAGCCACCGAAACTACCCCCTCCGGGGGTAAGTTCCGTTTAAACTTTAAACTTTTCCCCGATGCGACGCATTGACTCGTTCCCAGGCTCTGCCTGGGAATTGACTCGTTCCCAGGCAGAGCCTGGGAATGCAGATCGCGAGGCTCTGCCTCGAATGTACCCTTCGCCAGCCACGCGAGGCAGAGCCTCGGGACCTCGGTTCCCAGGCACAGCCTGGGAACCAGTAAATCGAATTTAAACTTTAAACTTTTCCCCAATGCGACGCATTGCTTCCTCGACATTCTCGCGACTGTTAAAGGCTGAAATGCGGAAATAACCCTCGCCCGCCGCACCGAAACCAGAACCGGGCGTTCCTACAACATTTACAGTTTGCAGCAACTTGTCGAAAAACTCCCAACTCGACAAATTACCAGGAGTTTTCACCCACACGTAAGGCGCGTTTTCTCCACCGTAAACTTTGATTCCCGCCGCTGTTAATTTCTCGCGAATCATCGCGGCATTTGCCATGTAAAAAGCAACTAACTCCTTAATTTGTGTCTGTCCTTCCTCAGAATAAACCGCCTCAGCACCGCGCTGCACGATGTAAGAAACGCCGTTAAATTTAGTCGATTGGCGGCGGTTCCACAATTTCCAAATTTCGACATCGCTACCGTCAGCAGCTTTGCCTTTCAAAGTCTTTGGCACAACTGTTAAAGCGCAGCGAGTACCTGTAAAACCGGCATTTTTTGAAAAAGAACGAAATTCGATCGCGCAATCCCTCGCCCCCGGAATTTCGTAAATAGAATGCGGCAAACTCGGATCGGTAATGTACGCTTCGTAAGCAGCATCGAAGAAAATAATCGAACCGTTAGCTTTGGCGTAATCTACCCATTTTTGCAAGTATTCTTTAGTTGCCGTCGCCCCTGTCGGGTTGTTGGGAAAACACAAGTAAATTAAATCGACTTGTTTGTCTGTCGGAATTTCCGCTGTAAAATTATTTTCTGCGGAAATCGGCAGGTAAACTAAGCCTGCATATTCACCTTTTTCGTTGGCATTTCCCGTGTGTCCTGCCATCACGTTAGTGTCGGCGTATACGGGATAAACTGGATCGGTCAGGGCGATCGTGTTATTGTTGCCAAAGATATCGAGAATGTTGCCGCAGTCGCATTTTGAACCGTCGGAAATAAAGATTTCTGCAGCGTCAACTTCGCATCCCCGCGCCTGAAAATCGTACTTGGCAATTTTCTCCCGCAGCCAGCCGTAACCTTGTTCTGGGCCGTATCCTTTAAATGTATCCCGCGAACCCATATCTTCCACTGCTTTTACCATCGCCGCGCGGCAAGCTGCCGGTAAGGGTTCGGTTACATCGCCGATTCCCAGCCGAATAATCGGTGCGTCGGGATGCGATGCTGCATAGGCATTTACCCGCTTGGCAATCTCGGGAAACAGGTAGCCGGCTTGGAGTTTGAGATAATTGTCGTTAATAGTTGCCATATTGGATGCTGCAATTGTCGTAGATCAAATAGCTTACAGCATCGTTGTACGCTCTCTGACTTCAGATAGGCGAGTTTAGCATTTGAGATTTGATATTTTAGTTTTTCAATAGCACAAGAGGGAATAAAATTATCTTTTTATTCCTTACCATCAGATTTTTTTTGAATGAACCGCGAAGACGCGAAGGACGCGAAGGTAGAGAAAAGAGGAAGTAGGAAATCTTCGCTTTGAGATGGGAGTAAATTGATGTTGCAATATCTCTGACTTTAGATAGGCGATGTTGCAAGCTAGTGAAGTTTATGCTGGTAAATGTTCGATCGACCTGATTGAGGAACCAAGTATGAGTATCAGTTTTTCTAATTTTTGTAGCAAGAATTTTGATAAATGGTATAATGACTGAGATCGCAGCCGTTTAATTAGCGATAATTCTTGTTGGGGCGGGTTCGCCAGTCATTGCTGCTAACAATCTTCAATACCAAAAACTCGCCCCAAGCGGGTATTGGGGTCAAGCAACCAGATACGAAATGAAGTGTTTGTTGCAACCAAAAGCAGCAGCGGATTTGTTAAAGGCAAATTCTCGATCGGTGCAAAGGTCGAGATTTTTTGCGATTCTCTTTTTTGCAATTGTCTTTACCTAAAGTAAAGCAAAAAGTTCGATGCAGGGCTACATTAAAAATCCTATCAAAATGAGCAAGGTCAATCAGTTCTCAAACAAGGCAAAAGTTCCCGAATTGGGATTAGTCTGCATTACAGCATCCGATGCAGTGCGCTTCCGTACAGTTACGCGCAAGCGCCTGTTGCAGCTAACTGAAACCGAACAAGTAACTGTCCTGCAGAATTTGTATGCTGAAAACTTAAAGCGACTTGAAAAAGCGATCGACTTTTGTTTTGCTAACAGAATTAAGCTTTATCGCATGACTTCCGCACTCTTCCCTTTTGCAGATACAAATTTGGGGGAGAATGTGTTGAAATCTATGAGTGAAGAACTGCAAAAAACGGGCGATCGAGCTTTGTCTTTTGGCATTCGTTTGGTACTCCATCCCGACCAATTCGTAGTTCTCAGTTCCGACAAAATTTCAGTTGTGGAAAACAGCATTAAAATCCTGGCAACTCATGCTTTAATATTAGATATGTTGGGACAACCCCGATCGCCCTTGGCATTGATGAACATTCACGGAGGCAAGAGCGATCGATCGGCACAACTCAAGTCTGTCATCCGCGATTTGCCCGACTCAATTCGATCGCGCTTGACTTTTGAAAATGACGAATATGCCTACAGTTCCTCGGAACTTTTAGAAATTTGTCTTGATGTTGGAGTACCGATGGTTTTTGACGCGCACCATCACGTCATTCACGAAAAGCTAGAAACTTACGACGATGCGAGTGTGGGGGAAATGCTAGCAGCAGCCCGCATTACTTGGCCGCTTCCCGAATGGCAATTAGTACACATTTCCAATGGCAAAGATTTTTTTGCCGATCCGCGCCACAGCGATTTAATTTCTGTGATGCCTGAGTGTTATTATGATGCGCCGTGGATTGAAGTGGAAGCTAAGTTGAAGGAGTTGGCGATTGAAAAGTTGCGGGATGAATGGTTGGGGAAGAAAGTTCCTGAATTAAGCGGTATAGCGGGGTAATTCCGAGAGTTGGATAGTTTGATAGTCTGACAGTCTGAAAGAGTGTTTAAACCCTAGCGAACTCTGAGATATGCCCACAATCTCTTGCATACAATAGTCTTTGAAATTACCGACAAACCCGCCAGGGAATCAATTCCCCGTCTCCTAGCGAAAGTCGGTTTTCAACCGACTGCCAAACCTCAATTAAATTATCGCAAATCCCAGTCCTCTTTGAGAGGACTTTCGCTATGAGACAGGGGTTTTCAACCCCTGGCGGACTCTGAAACACACTCACAATCTCTCGCTTACATATGATATAATTGCCGTAACAATAAACAATCAAATTCTAAAGTCGTTAAAACCGACTTTAGCTGGGAGTCGCAGGTTTAAACCCCTGCCAGGTTTCGGAAAAATGCGTGAATACCATCTATAAAATATGTGCGGAAGATTCACTTTAAATACCCCAGCTCAAATCCTAGCGGAATTTTTCAAACTTGCCGAAATTCCCGACATCAAACCGCGATACAATATCGCCCCAACTCAAGCAGTTGCCACAGTCACAGTTGCGCCAGAAAAAATGCAGCGCCAGTTTCAATTTATCCGCTGGGGTTTGATTCCCAGTTGGGCGAAAGATGCTAAAATAGGAAATCGGACAATTAATGCTCGATCGGAAACTGTTGCAGAAAAACCGGCTTTTCGCAGCGCCATCAAACACAGGCGGTGTTTGATAGTTGCCGACGGTTTCTACGAATGGCAGCAGCAGGGAAAAACCAAACAACCTTATTATTTTCAAATGGCAGACAGCCAGCCTTTTGCTTTTGCGGGTTTGTGGGAAAATTGGGAATCTCCAGAAGGAGAAAACATTGCATCTTGCAGTATAATTACCACAGCAGCTAATGAAACTGTACTGCCAGTGCACGATCGAATGCCCGCGATCCTGCCCGACAGCGATTGGCAACAGTGGCTCGATCCTGCAATTACCAATTCTCAACAAGTTTTGCCGTTGTTAAAGCCCTACAATCCAGCAGCAATGAAAGCAAATGCAGTAAGTGCGATCGTCAACAATCCCAAGATAGAAAGCCCCGAGTGCATTCAAGCAATTGAAGAAAGTTGTAGTTAATATCGGCTGCTGTTTGATTCTTAAGTCGGCGCAGGCCGACTTGGTGCGTATAGTTGCGGTTTTCAACCGCCGAATGATAAAGTAGGTGAATAATCTCGACTGAGTATTGCGCGCTGCGACAAAGAAACCGGGTTTTTTACCAAATCTATCGGTCACAATCGAGTATTTTCGTAAAAAACCCGGTTTCTCGACCTTGCGTATAATAACATTAAATTAATATGACAGAGAAAAAAACATTTATTTTACGAACGACAGAAATAGCCGAAAAAACAGCTAGTTTCTCCCATCCTTGGAATCCTAACTCATTGATTATTGGCACCCAAATCAGTCGTTTAACAGGACTCAAAAGAACCGGTGTCAGTCTGGCGAAGATTCCCCCCGGTAAAGAATCTTTTATCTATCATTCTCACGATCGAGAAGAAGAATGGATTTATATTATTTCAGGTCGGGGAATTGCCGAAATTGATGGTGAGGAATTTGAAGTCAGTGCGGGGGATTTTATGGGATTTCCCACACCATCAGTAGCGCATCATTTGCGCAACCCTTTTGATGAAGAGCTAGTTTATCTCATGGGCGGGGAAAATCTTGATGTTGAAATCGCCGACTTTCCCCGTCTGGGTAAGCGAATGCTGCGCCGTGAAGGGAATATCGAGATTTACGATACTTCCAGCGCTCAAAGTTTCGGCCCGCTGGAAAATACCTAAAAAAAGTTAACCGATTGCAGCGATCGAAAATTATTACAACCGACAAAACCGAGATAGTTTGAGTTATAATATTTGCTCAAACATTTTCTTCATCTTAACACCAGCAAAATAAAAAATATGATTGGATATGTCACCCTCGGTACGAACGATCTGGAAAGTGCAGTCAAGTTTTATGATGCTTTGTTTGCTGAAATTGGCGCTAAAAGATTCATGGAAGAAGAGCAATTTATCGCCTGGAGTGTTTCCCCAGAACTACCATCACTTGCGGTTACAAAACCATTTGATGGTAACAAAGCAACAGTCGGCAATGGAGTAATGGTAGCTTTGCAAGTTGACAGTCCAGAAAAAGTAGACCTAGTTTATAATAAAGCGATCGAACTTGGCGCTAAGGATGAAGGACCTGCGGGACCTAGAGACTATTTACCGGGTTTTTATGCCGGATATTTCCGGGATCTTGATGGGAATAAGCTGAACGTATTTTGCATGACTGAGCCAAGCACTTAAGATTTTCTGCAAATTTAGTTTGTAGTGAAGACTTGATTTCTTAAATCCTGAGAAATTTAGCCATCACTACAAACAGTGTCAATCGAAAGTCGAAAGTAGAAGGCAGAATTTTGGATTTTGTCCACCGCTAATTGCCAACTAACTAATGACTAAATTAACTTTCGTACATCCTCGCTTCAAGTGCGTCGGGATTCTCCTCGCAATATTCCTCAAAAGCGGTTTTTTCAAGTTTCATCGATCGCTGGTGAGCGGCTTCAGCCTGCATTTCCTCTACAATATCCCAGGCTGCCGCACACTCTTTAGAAGTAGCACCTTTCTGAGCGCAAATAGCTCTCGCCTCCGCGATCGCTTTTTCAATTTCATCCTCCAAAAGCAAGCTTTTTGGCTTCTGCACAAAATCGCTTTTTGTCAAGATATCCGTTACCGAAATAATGCCCAGCAATTTGTCCTTAATTACCGGAGCCCGACGGATGCGAGTATTGGCAAACAGTCTCGCTACGTATTCCACACCCAAGTCAGGATTTACCGTAATGCAAGGCTTGGTCATAATCTCGAAGACTCGGACTTTTTTCGGGTCTACCCCGTAAGCTGTCACTTTATAAATAATATCTGTCTCAGTGACAATGCCGTAGGAGTCCTGCTCGTGGCGGCGTTCGACAATTAACGCGCGCAGACAAAGTTCGTTCATCATTGCTACGGCTTCAGCCACAGTTGCCGAGCCGCGAATGGTGACAACTTCTGTCGTCATGATATCTTGGGCTTTCATCATCATTTTTGCTTGCTCCCACTTTGTGTACTCTGGCGCGTCCCGATTTGCGATCGAGAATTTGACTCCCATTATCATAAGACTTTAAGGGCGATCGATTGCGGGCGATCGGCTATCAATTTCCTCCTACCAAGCGCTGTACCTCCTCAATGGATTTATCCATGATTTGTGAGATTTGTTCTAAACTCATACCAGAGTTGAAAAGTTGAGTGGCCGTCCTGCTCAGAGTCGATTCCGCAGTCAGTCTTGCTTGTTCTGCAGCTAGTCTTGCTTGTTGTTCGGCAACTCTGGCTTGTTCTGCCGCCAGTCTTGCTTGTTCTGCAGCCAGTCTTGCTTGTTGTTCGGCAAATCTCGCCTGTTCCGACTCCTGATAAGTCTTCAGAAACTCTCCGGTTTGCGGGTCTTTAAACCTCAATTCTCCTGATATTAAATGCAGTTCCAACTCCAGCACTTCGCTGTACAACCACAAGGTATCGAATGCTATATTATTTGCTGGTATCGGTTCGTATTCCCCATTTACCAACCTCAATCCCTGTAAAATCGGATTCAAATAATCCCCCGACGGGTCGTACTGAAAATATTCTCTTACTCCTAACTTTTGGTAAGTTTCTGGTTTGGTTTTCTGGTCTTTGGCTTGCGTTGTTTCTGATGTGATTTCCATTACGAAATCCGGCGTAATTCCTCCTTCTTTCCATACTTGATAGATATCTCGCTTGCGTTTTGGCACTCCAAAGACTACGTACAAGTCTGGGGCGACTACTGCTTCCGGGTTGTCTGCTTCGTAATAGATAAATGAATTTGCCGATACGTAGACATCGCCTCGATTTTGGAAGAAAGCACCCACAGCTTCGACGCCATAAGTCATGTAATCGCGCGTGATGTCACTTTCGGCCATCGGTTCTCCGTCACTGCTGGGATATTGAATTTCTTCCGGTGATATTTGAGTTGCAATTGTCATTTTTCAATTTCCCTCAAAGTTGTTTCGATCGCTATTATTTTAACAATCAGTGGCAAACAGTTGTATAATAGATTGTTTAGCGCGATCGCCCGCACCACCATTCAAACATTAGTTCGCCAGAGCCGAGGATTACTCCCTACTCAAAAAGTAATCAAACAGAGCCGCCCGGATCGCAGCCCCCAGAATAAAAGAAGCAAAAGTTAACAAAAACTGAGCGACTGCTTGCGCTCGCAGAGATCCCCGCCTCTGATAAACTTGATGGCTGGGAGTGCAAATCAGCACAGGCTCGCATCCGCAGTTGGGAGGATTTTAGTTCGTGGATAACGTAATCGGTTTAGAGATTATCGAAGTAGTCGAGCAGGCGGCGATCGCCTCAGCTCGATTGATGGGCAAAGGCGAGAAAGATGAAGCCGACAGAGTGGCTGTAGAAGCTATGCGCGAGCGGATGAACAAAATTCACATGCGCGGCCGTATCGTGATCGGAGAAGGCGAGCGTGACGATGCACCGATGCTTTACATCGGAGAAGAAGTGGGTATTTGCACCCGCGAAGATGCCAAAACTTTCTGCAATCCAGATGAATTGGTTGAAATTGACATCGCTGTCGATCCCTGCGAAGGTACTAACCTAGTTGCTTACGGTCAAAACGGTTCGATGGCAGTTTTGGCAATCTCTGAGAAAGGAGGTTTGTTTGCTGCACCAGATTTCTACATGAATAAATTGGCTGCTCCGGCGGCTGCTAAGAATCATGTAGATATTCGCAAAACGCCAACCCAAAACCTAAAAATTATCTCTGATTGCCTCGGTCGCAGTATTGAGGACTTGGTGGTGGTGGTGATGGATCGCCCCCGTCACAAAGATTTAATTAGTGAAATTCGGCAAGCGGGTGCCAGAGTGCGACTGATCAGCGACGGTGACGTTTCGGCTGCAATTTCTTGCGCGTTTTCCGGTTCCAACATCCACGCATTGATGGGTATCGGCGCAGCACCGGAAGGTGTAATTTCGGCGGCGGCAATGCGCTGTTTGGGCGGCCACTTCCAAGGTCAATTGATTTACGATCCGGCTGTTGTGAAAACTGGTTTGATCGGTGAAAGCAAAGAGAGCAATCTCGCCCGACTCAAAGAGATGGGCATCGATGACCCTGACAAGGTTTACAATGCTGAAGAGTTAGCTTCTGGGGAAACTGTTCTGTTTGCGGCTTGCGGGATTACTCCGGGAACCCTGATGGAAGGAGTGCGCTTCTTTGGCGGCGGCGCTCGCACTCAGAGTTTGGTAATTTCTTCGCAGTCGAAAACTGCTCGGTTTGTGGATACAATCCATATGTTTGACGCGCCGAGAAATCTGCAATTGAAGTAGCGCTCGGTCATCAGTCATCAGTCATCAGTTATTAGCAGTAAACTAATAAATAACAGTTGACAATTGACAATTGACAGTTGACAGTTAGTCCCCGTTTTTCTAAGACGGGGTTTTAAATCAAGTTTTTAGTTGATAATTGTCGGCTGTCTGCTGTCCCCAGTTTGCTGTCCGCTGAACAATGATTGATGACTGTCGATCGACACAACATAAATAGTGACAAACCAAAAGTATGAATATTGCAGTCGTAGGTCTCAGCCACAAAACAGCGCCGGTGGAAGTGCGCGAAAAACTGAGTATTCCAGAACAAAAGATTGAAGGGGCGATCGCCCAATTGCGCAGCTACCCGCACATCCAAGAGGTGGCAATTCTCAGCACTTGCAACCGCTTAGAAATTTATATCGTTACCAGCGAATCGGAGCCTGGAGTTCGGGAAGTTACGCTGTTTCTTGCGGAGTTAAGCAAGGTTGCTTTGCAATCTTTGCGCCCTCACCTGTTCATTTTGCTGCACGAAGATGCGGTGATGCACTTGATGAGAGTTGCTGCCGGTCTCGATAGTTTGGTGCTGGGAGAAGGGCAAATTTTGGCTCAGGTGAAACAAACTCACAAACTCGCCCAGCAATATAAAGGAATCGGCAGAATTTTGGAGAGATTGTTCAAGCAAGCAATCACGGCTGGGAAGCGAGTGCGCACGGAAACTAGCATCGGTACGGGTGCGGTTTCGATTTCTTCGGCGGCGGCGGAGTTGGCTCAATTAAAAGGTCAGAATTTAGCCACCAGCCGGATTGCGATTATCGGTGCGGGCAAAATGTCGCGGCTTTTGGTGCAGCATTTGCTCTCAAAAGGAGCCAGCCATATTTCGATCGTCAATCGATCGACCCGCGGTGCCCAAGAGTTAGCCAATCAGTTTAAGGATGCTCAATTGCACTTGCATTTGCTGTCGGACATGATGCAGGTAGTTGCGACATCTGACTTGGTTTTCACCAGTACGGCAGCAACAGATCCGCTGTTAAATAAAGCTAAATTAGAAGCTGTTTTAGAACCCGATCGACCTTTAATGTTGGTGGATATTTCGGTGCCTCGCAACGTTGATGCCGATGCGAACGAATTGCCTAATGTCAGGTCATTTAACGTAGACGATTTGAAAGCAGTAGTAGCTCAAAATCACGAAAGCCGCCGCCAAATGGCAATGGAAGCCCAAAAGCTTTTAGAACAGGAAGTAGATGCATTTGACGCTTGGTGGCGCAGTTTGGAAACAGTGCCTACTATTAGCTGTTTGCGAGATAAAATCGAAGCGATTCGAGAACAAGAATTAGAAAAAGCTTTATCGCGTTTGGGTGCCGATTTTTCGGAGAAACATCAAGACGCGATCGAATCTTTAACCAGAGGTATCGTGAATAAAATTTTGCACGATCCGATGGTGCAATTGCGAGCGCAGCAGGATATTGAGGCGCGACGGCAAGCAATGCAAACTTTGCAAATGCTGTTTAATTTGGATGTGGATGTAAACCAGCAGTACAGTTAGTTGTTGTTTTCAAATTCAATTAATAGCAGGTGAGATATTTAGGGACACGGCATTGCCGTGTCCTGTTGTTTGTAGGCGATGGGATCTTTGCGATCGATTCTGGGTGTTTTCTGGCAAAGTATTTGAATCGACTTGTAGAGGATATCTACTATTTTTTCTGTTTGCATTCTCGATCGAGAATGCGTATGTCTGTGGGATAGGCGATATCTGCACTCGCACAAGTCGCATCTAATAGTTAGTTGATAGATAACTCAGTTCGCGAGCGGGGACGCTCGCACTACTTTCTAATTCGCAAGCGGGACGCTCGCACTACTTTCTAATTGACTGATGACTAATAACTAATGACTGATGACAGCTTTTTTGTCAACTATTAACTGATTGATAGCTTTAAAGCAGTCCGATCGAATGCAGGGGGCCGTGACCTGTAATTAATTCTACTATCAGCGCCATAAAACCCAACATTGCCAAACGGCCGTTCCACACTTCTGCTGCTGTTGTCATTCCCCACTGCCATCTTTCTTGCGGGTACATTTTGACCATTTTGCTAGGACGCACGACTTCAGAAAACTTAACGCTGGGAGATTCGATCGCCTCTACAACTAAGTTTGCCAAATCTTCAATAAACACTGGATGCGTGTTCAAGGCCGGCACTCGATCGAAATTTTCAATGCCCGAATGTTCTGCAATTTCCCGATATTCCATGTCAATTTCTTGCATGGTTTCGATATGTTCGGACACAAAACTGATCGGAACTACCAGCAAATCTTTAACTCCATTTTCGGCCAATTCCACGATCGCGTCTTCAGTGTAAGGCTTCAGCCATTCCACCGGACCGACCCGACTTTGATAGGCTAGAGTGTGCTCGTTCGGTCGGTTCAAAGCTTGCACGATCAGGCGGGTGCAATCTTCTATTTCCCGCTGGTAGGGGTCTCCGGCCTCTTCTACATAACTGAGGGGGACGCCGTGGGCGCTGAAAAAGATGTGAACTCGATCGGGATTGGGACAGTGGTCCAATGCTTGGGCGATCAGTTCGGCCATAGCTTGAATGTAGCCGGGACGGTGATACCAAGAAGGGACAGCCGTATATTCGATCGCGCCCAGGGCTGAATCTTGAGTCCACAGTTGTTCTAGCAAGCGGAAACTCGAACCGCTGGTACTGATCGAGAACTGCGGGTACAGCGGTAAAATGACCAATCGATCGATGCCATCGCGCTTGATTTTCGCAACAGCTTCTTCTGTGAAGGGATGCCAGTAGCGCATTCCCACGTAGACGCGGGCATCTTGCCCTTTTTCCTGCAGGCGTTCTTGCACCGCTACGGCTTGTTCCTCTGTAATTCTGCGCAGGGGAGACCCGCCCCCGATGTGGCGGTAATTTTCCTGAGATTTTTTGTACCGCAGGGTCGAAATCAACCACGCCAAGGGTTTTTGCATCCACGGAAACGGAATGCGAATGATTTCCGGGTCAGCAAACAGGTTGAACAGGAAGGGGCGGACATCCTCGATACGATCGGGACCTCCTAAATTTAATAGCAATACTCCCACACGGCCCATAGCGGTTACATTTCTCCTATTTTCTCAATTTTGTTACTTATTTTCATAATATAACTTAATAATATCTTAAGTTGATAGCAGAATATACACAATTACACAATTTTGATGGTACTTTGACGTGGCAACAATTTTAAGAGAGTTAAGTTATCGCTATCAGTGGCTGTACGATGGGATCTCGCGGATTGCTGCTTTAACTGTAGGTGGCGAGGTGCGTTTTCGCCAGCTAGTTTTGCAGGGTTTGACTGTCGCCCCCGAAACTAAAATCCTAGACCTTTGCTGCGGCAGCGGTCAAACGACGCAGTTTCTAGTGCAATACTCGAATGATGTTACCGGGCTCGACGCTTCCGGCAGGTCGCTCGATCGGGCAAAACAAAACGTGCCTGCTGCTAGCTATGTAGAAGCTTTGGCTGAAGAAATGCCTTTTGCTGATAGCCATTTCGATCTGGTACACACCAGCGTAGCGATGCACGAGATGCGGCCGGCACAGTTGAGGCAAATCTTTATTGAAGTGTACCGCGTCCTTAAGCCTGGAGGTCTATTCATTTTGATAGATTTTCACGCTCCCACCAATCTGGTATTTTGGCCGGGGTTGGCTGTATTTTTGTGGTTGTTTGAAACTGAAACTGCTTGGCAGTTGATTGAAACTGACTTGAGCGGTTTGTTGGCCGAGTTGGGATTTCAACAGTATAATTCTGAAAATAATGCTGAAACCAAGATACAGCCAAAACTTTATGCAGGTGGCAGCATTCAAGTAATTCAAGTGCAAAAACCAAATTTGTAGGTTGGGTTTCATATCGTGTCTGGGCGATTAATCGTAATAAAAAACTTTTTGTAGTAGGGAATTCAGTCCTTTTTTTTGCGGACTAAAGTCCTCACTACAAACCTTATTTATTGCGATCGAGCGGACAGTTTGTAGTAGGGAATTCAGTTATTTTTTTGCGGACTAAAGTCCTCACTACAAACCTTATTCATTGCGATCGAGCGGAGATCGGATCGTTTTTTAACCCAACATCCGTATATTAAACAAACTTTTTTGCTGCTGCTAAAGCGGCTTCAAACTTGAGCAAGACATCCGGTTCGGTGTGAATCACTTTTTCTTGTTCTAGCAGCGGTCTGCCGAAGCGAAAAATCCCGTCTTGTTCTACGTGATTTACGTAAGGGAGAGTTTCCGGATGCGGCAAAAATTTGCGACCGATCGGGTACGGCGTGTGGTAAGAAAAACTAAAATCGGGAAACTTATCGCTTTTGATTTCTAGGTAATACAGCGAGTAATAATCTTTAGTTTCGCTGTAGGCGCATTCGCGACATCTAGTTACCTGTTTGCGGTTTTGATAAAAAAACTCCCACTTATCCCAATAGTAGCCCTCTCGCATCATTTCTTCGTGGTCGCGGCAAAGTTCGAGATACAATTTGTCAGCATCGGCAGGACGGTAGAAATAAAGCATTGCGTAGGGCATCTGTACCAGCAACTTTACTGCTTGATTTTTGCGAGCGTACCATTGCTGCCTGCGAGTTTCGTAAAATTCGTTATTTTCTGCGGCTTGAATGCTGTTGATTTGATTTTCCTTAGCCCAACGCGACGCCCAAACTGTCCAGTAGGCTAGCTGGAAAGTTGCAGAAATTTCTGCCGAACCTTGTGCTTCCCATTCAGCAATAATTTTTTCCCAAGCCGAACTGAAAGCTAGGCGAGATTGTTCGTTTTCTTGCTGAATTTCTGCGGCGATTCCCTGGGAATTATTGCCGTTATTTTGCATTCGATCGCGGTATTCTTGACGCCAACGATTAATCTCAGTTTGCGACAAATTCAAGATAAATCTCCTGTCGTGAACGGGATATTCTATATTGAGTCCGGAGTTTCCGAGAAACCGCCGTTCTAAAATTGGTAATTTTCCTTCTTCGATCCACCGCTGGCGCTCTATTTTCGAGCATTGCAGGATTTCCTCTAATTCGACGGGTTCGACAGCTAATTCACTTTTGAATGTCTCCCAAAATCTTTCTTGTTCGGCTGCATTGACTTCCAATACGGATACAATTTGGCTGACGAGATAGTCTTTTTTGTTTTGAGAATTGTCAGGAAGTCCTAAAAAGTCAAGCAGTTGAGATTTGAGTATGCGTCTGGAAGAAATTAGCTCGGCTAACATGGGAAGCTCCAGTAAAGTCTGAACTTGCGCCTGGGAATTCGCAAAATTTGCGCAAGTCTTAATATCTTAATAGATTCTTCCTGAGTTGTCGGCAAGGGCGATCGAATCTCATCGATTGCAGCCGATATTTGCCAAGAGGTGGCAGTGCCTGAGGCTTGTCAGCAAATACGCGCTTGCGGTGCGCTCCGCCAGGGACTTAAGTCCCTGTCTCATGGCGAAAGTCCTCCTAAGAAACAAATCCGCAAACCCATATGAGCTGAGGCTTTTGAGAATTTTGTTTCTTTCATTACATAACGGGTGCGCAGCCCTCGTGGGGTTTTCAGGTAGGGCGGTTTTATCGATCGCCCGCCATTCGCTCATCTAGGCAGAAATACTCAAGACTGGCGCTCGGTCTAATGACTAAAACCCATCATCTAAAATTGACAATCTAAAACCGATAATTGCGATCGGCCACCCACAAACTCACGGGTACGGCATGACCTGTATTGTCTACCTTTACTTCTACCACAAAAGACTGTCTTTGTCCCCTTTGAGCTTGGGTAATTTCTCTATTGACTTTTTCCCGTTCTTGTTCCGGCATATAATAAGTTTCTAAGCCGTATTCCATCCGCCAACCATTATATCTGCCTTTAATTGCTATGCGATCGGCAGGCAAATTTGCAGGTTTTTGCAAACTAACGAATACGGGTTTCCAGGCTTTCGGGCGACCGGAATTAGCTGCATCTTTTGGTGCTTCTAAAACTACATAAAAGCTGGCTCCTTGTTTGAGATATTGGTTTTTTTCGAGTTCCCGGCAATCGGCACCGACAGGGCAAGCTATTTCCGCCTTTGGCAAATCTTTCCAGCCGGGTAATTTTTTGATGTCTTCTGAAGAAGAAATGTTGTAGCTCAAAACTTGGTAATAGCCGCGCAGGAAATCGTAAGGGTCTACTGGTGCTGTTTGCAAAATAACTGTTCTGCCAGTAACGAAAGTGTAAACCGCCTGAGCGGGAATGGCAACAATTAAGCCAATTTGCAGCAGTAAAGGTCCCCACATCCGCCACGCAGGCAGCCGTTTTGCTTCCGGGGGAAGCGTGAATGAGGGACGATTTTCGCTGGGATTTGCTATTGCGGGATTTTGAGTTGTTAAATCTTGATTTTCGGCGTTCATAATTTGAAGGAAGAAGAAAGAAGGAAGAAGGTGGTAGGTGGTAGGTGGTAGGTAGGAGGGACTCAACCTAAAACCTAAAACGACGAAAGAATGGAAAATAACCACTAATGACTGATGACTGCTGACTGATGACTAATGACCGATGGCTGATAACTAATGATTTGCAAAGTGTTTCTCGAACCACAAACCAGCAGCAATTATACCGATTCCGCACAGTACAAACACAAATGATTTGAGCAGCAATTCCGTGTTGTATTCAAACAAGCGACTGATAATTTGCAAAGCAGTTAATATCATACCCAACCAAAAACATGGGCGGTTTCCTAATGCTAAGCCTTCCCGGATTAAGCCGCCTGCTAGCAGAAATAGTAACACATTAAATAGGAAAGTTGCTAATTGAGGAATCGGCGCAAAGTTTAAGTGACAAAACAAGATTGACGCACTGGCAAGGATAAAAATTCCGATCGCGCTTGTTGCAGGCAAATTTCCTGCGGTTTGTTGGCGGCGGCGGCGAAACTCTAAATTTCCCACACGCAGCCATTCAAACATGGCAAAAGCACCGAAAATAGCAACATTTGCTAGCAACAGCCAATCCTGTTTCTCTGCTGGAGATTGCGACCAATCTTCCCAGACTCCGTAGAAGGAAAACAGGTAAAACAAACCGATGAGATACAGCACCGCTAAACTGCGGGCAGTAGGTTGAAACATTTTACCCTGTACTGGCGGCCAGATTGTATCGTCGTATCCCCACAGCAAAGCGGGCGGCAAAGCACAAAAAATTGCTGCACCCCAAGCGCTATTTAATCCTTGAACCATTGACACTTGCAATGCAAAAATTGCAAGGATTGTTCCGATTGTAAAAACAACGCGCGATCGACACCAATAAGCTAGCGGCACAAACATCAAACTCGCAGCTATTGGCATGAGGCGCACCAAAATTTGCAGCCAAGCAAACTCGATTTGAGCTGACCAATCTCCGCCAACAATCTGGTAACCAAAACCGACTAAAAGTGCTGACAAAACGCCTAAAGAAGTCAGTCGCAAACTGTAAGCCATTCCCAAGACTCCGAGTCCCCAAGTGAGGAAAAGTCCCGCAGGAGAACCGCCCATGTGGAACATTTGCGCCATCAGCGCCATGTTTGCTCCTAAAATCAGCGCTCCCAAGAGCAACAATCCTTCTCCTAATAGTTTGGGACGCCCTTTTAATGCGAGCTTATTGATATCTGAATTTTTGTTTGGGGGAATGCGCCACAGATAAAAACCCGCTGCATTGACTGCGACGAAAAGGCTCAGCAGCAGCGCGACTCTCGCTTCTCGCGACCAAACTTGCCAGTTTGCTGCTACGAAAGTGATGGCACCCAGGCCGAGAAGAATGCTGCCTAGGCCGATGAGAATGGTGAGGAAGCGATTGCGGGAAGCGGTTTCGAGATCGTTGAATTGATAGCGATCCGAGAGTTGTTGGTAAAGCGAAGCATCGATGAGTCCTTCCGCTTGCCAAAGTTGAGCTTGCGATCGCAATTCGCGCCGAAATTTTTCTGAAATCATGTTGAATATTCCAGAGTGTGTGTATTTAATATGTCATTTGGCGGGAGGGCTGAACAAAGGCTTGGGACACCTGCTGAACTTGCACAAACTGGGGATTTTAGATTTGAGATTTTAGATTTGGGATTTGCGATTTGATATTGCATCCAATCGAATCGATCGCACATCCGTAGGGGAGAAGCATTCGGGCGACAATTTCTTTAAAAAATGTCAAACTTTATATCCGAATGCTTCGCCCAGCCCCCGCGCAAAGTTCATCAATTACTTGAATTTGTGGAGTAGGGATAGCCTGGATGTCGGAATTCTTCGCCCAGCCCCATGCAACAGATTGAAAATTGAGTATAATCGCAACATGAATTATTTTTAACTTAAATTTCAGGACAGCAAGATGGTTCAAACTCAACAACAGAAACTTACCTTTGAAGAATATCTCAATTATTCAGATGAAACTAACAACCGTTACGAGTTAATCGATGGAGAATTAATCGCTTTGCCGCCAGAATCAGAACCTAACAATTTCGTTGCTAATTACCTACTTTTCTACCTCGCCAGCAGCGGATTAGTTCCGCTCAGGTTGATTAAAACGCATAACTGCGAGATTCAAGTTCCTGTTTTGCGATCGGGCGATGCTGCAAATCGCTATCCTGATTTGGTAATTTTGCAACCCGAACACATTCCGCTGACGGCAAACAGGTTAACTATTACTTTCGATATGGTGCCGCCTCGGTTGGTTGTTGAGGTAGTCAGTCCCGGAAGAATTGGCAGGGAAAGGGATTACGATCGCAAGCGAATTCAATATGCAGCCCGCGGTATTGTAGAGTATTGGATTGTCGATCGAGAGGCACAAACTGTAACTGTTTTGCAGCTTGAGGGCGGTCAATATGTTGGGGTTGGGGTATTTCGGGATGGAGAAGCGATGGTATCTCCGATGTTTCCTCAGTTAAGTTTGACGGTGCAACAGATTTTGAACGTTTGATAGGGGCGATCGTAATAGCTAAATGAGTAATGTGTTTCAATGGGATGCCTTTCCATTCTCGATCGAACTCTGCAAAGCGATCGTAATAGCTAAATGAGTAATGTGTTTCAATCTCTAATAGAGAGTTAGTTTAATTGCGGCCTTATTTAATCCTTGCTCCGAGCGATCGGTTTAAGATTTCAATCCCTAATAGGGAGTGTGTTTGATTGCGGCGGCAATAGGAATTGCAGGAGCTTTAATAGCAACTGTTTCAATCCCTAATAGGGAGTGTGTTTGATTGCGGCTTGAATTTACTTGAGTCAAGATTGGCTCGCCGAACGTGTTTCAATCCCTAATAGGGAGTGTGTTTGATTGCGGCTGATGACAGTTACTACTTGGCTGGCCGATCGCAAACTTTTAGTTTCAATCCCTAATAGGGAGTGTGTTTGATTGCGGCTCTTTCTTACCCTACGCAAACTTATTTCCAAGAGGGTTTCAATCCCTAATAGGGAGTGTGTTTGATCGCGGCGAAGGAAAAAAGCACAAGGAATTTTTAAAGCAAGGAGTTTCAATCCCTAATAGGGAGTGTGTTTGATTGCGGCGTTGTTCGGGGAACACCAACAAAGCGCCCCAGTGCGGTTTCAATCCCTAATAGGGAGTGTGTTTGATTGCGGCCAAAGATACTAAAACTCACACAATTAGGAAATTTCCGTTTCAATCCCTAATAGGGAGTGTGTTTGATTGCGGCTTTTGCAACATTAGGTGCAGCGGTATGCGAAATAAAGTTTCAATCCCTAATAGGGAGTGTGTTTGATTGCGGCAAGTAAAGGTGTTTTAATTAAAATGAACGCAGAAATTGGTTTCAATCCCTAATAGGGAGTGTGTTTGATTGCGGCGGTTTGCGAATGATATCTCCCACTTGGCATTCCGGTGTGTTTCAATCCCTAATAGGGAGTGTGTTTGATTGCGGCAACCTCATAATCACAGTCGCTCACATTACGACAGTTGTTTCAATCCCTAATAGGGAGTGTGTTTGATTGCGGCGTAAATTTGCTAGAGTGGAGGAAAGTGAACCATGTTTCAATCCCTAATAGGGAGTGTGTTTGATTGCGGCTTTCACTTCAGGCACTGGCGGCAGCAGTACGGCCGCCGTTTCAATCCCTAATAGGGAGTGTGTTTGATTGCGGCAAAGCTAATGCCAACAGATTTTATTTCGCTTAGAGCCGTTTCAATCCCTAATAGGGAGTGTGTTTGATTGCGGCTAGAACCGACAGGATGAAATTAGTAGTTCGAGATGTAAGTTTCAATCCCTAATAGGGAGTGTGTTTGATTGCGGCGAGCGCAGTTCTCCGGGTTTCAGGGCTTTAATAGTTTCGTTTCAATCCCTAATAGGGAGTGTGTTTGATTGCGGCCCAGTTGTTCCTGGTGTTATTAAAGCCATTATTCAATTGTTTCAATCCCTAATAGGGAGTGTGTTTGATTGCGGCCAAAGAACCGACCAATCCTTCCCAGCCCGCGACCAAGTTTCAATCCCTAATAGGGAGTGTGTTTGATTGCGGCTTTGCTTATTGCTGTTGCGCAAGATTGGATGTGTGGTTTCAATCCCTAATAGGGAGTGTGTTTGATTGCGGCGGGACAAAACTATTTTGACGATTGGCACGACGCCAAAGTTTCAATCCCTAATAGGGAGTGTGTTTGATTGCGGCTCAGCAATCCGCTCGATCGCCTGCTCTAAAATGTCCTCATGGTTTCAATCCCTAATAGGGAGTGTGTTTGATTGCGGCATTTCCGTTAAATCGACAGTTGCCGTAAGAGTTTGCGTTTCAATCCCTAATAGGGAGTGTGTTTGATTGCGGCCAGACCGAGGCAAAAATCCGTCTCAACCAGCCCCAAGTTTCAATCCCTAATAGGGAGTGTGTTTGATTGCGGCTTGCCCAGAATTATATTAAATCTGTGGCTACTTCGTTTCAATCCCTAATAGGGAGTGTGTTTGATTGCGGCGTGTTTCTGTTGGTGCTGGTGTTGGTGTGATTGGGTTTCAATCCCTAATAGGGAGTGTGTTTGATTGCGGCGTTCCCAAACCAATAAAACGAACGATTCCGAGACAGCGTTTCAATCCCTAATAGGGAGTGTGTTTGATTGCGGCCGAAAAGCTTGACATATCGCGGTTTACTGCGTTAGTTTCAATCCCTAATAGGGAGTGTGTTTGATTGCGGCACGCGCAACTTCCCAGTCCGATATTGATGCAATGTTAGTTTCAATCCCTAATAGGGAGTGTGTTTGATTGCGGCCGCCCATATCTAAAAGCCTTACAGTATTTAGTTTTCAAGGTACATTTGCGGTATCCGATCTAAAAAGTACCATTCCAGACCTCGACCTGTCAAGACCTAATTTTTCCAACAGCCCTCAAAACCTCTCGCAGCAAGCATTACAGCATTTCCGGTAGCCTCTTTTTTTCCCAAATCGACTCAAACCCTTACACAGCAACCGACACAGCCGAAAAAAAAACCACCCTCAAAATTACACCTACCACCTACCGCAAATCTCCACTCTCAACCCATCGAAATTCCCATTGTCGCGCAAAAAAACGATCGCCCGCAGGTGCGTTCGATCGGCCCTAAAGACATTGCGATTGCTCTTGGCGCGCAATGACAGCGAGTTATTTGACATTCCTGTTGCTCCCAGCTCTACTTAATCGTGCCATCAACCCAAGTAGCACCAGCAACATTAGCATTTTCCAACTGAGCCCCTGTCAAATCGGCCCCAGTTAAATTAGCTTCCCTCAAATTAGCGCCTTGCAAATTAGCTTGCCGCAAAGAAGCGCCGCCCAGCGAAGCCCCGCTCAAATTTGCCCCAGCTAAATTAGCACCTCTAAGATTTGCTCCCCTCAAATCAGCCCCTTGCAAATCGGCATTTGCTAAAGTCGCATTCGGTAGGGGAATGCTTCTCAAATCGCATCCGGGACACTGGTTTGTTTGTCGCAATCGATCGACTTGTTCGGGATTAGCTGCGATCGCTCCTGCTGCCAACCCAACCGCTAGTCCCGATAAAATTAGTCCCAACTTTACAGATTTCATCGTCTTAACCTTCTACAATTATCAAATAGCCTCAATTGAAACTTCAGTGGGGATCGGTTTTTTCCGGCAAACAACCATCCCGCTTTTAGATGCAAATTGTTAATTTTCCTTAACCGACTTTACCAACTATGAGCGATCGAGCCAATTTTTTTGACAAACTGTTAGCCGCTGTTGAAAGCAATCAAAGTTTGCTTTATTTAGCCCTAGATCCGCAAATCGAAATCTTGTCCGATCCGCTGGCGATTGCTGGCGATAAAACTCCCAGCGCGATCGACAATTTGTTTGCTGATTTGGAAATGGCGATCGACCAAACAGTCGATTTAATCTGCGCCTGCAAAATCTCCCTGGGTTTTTACCAATCTCTGGGGATTCCAGGGTTGCAATTGTTGCAACAAATCTTAAAGATTATCCCCCCTGACATCCCTGTAATTTTAGATACCAAACACTGCGATTTAAACACCAGCACAGTGTTTGCCAAAACTGTATTTCAAGACTGGCAAGTTGACGCGGTTACTGTGAGTCCCTATGCCGGATTCGATCAAGTAGCGCCATTCTTATTATATCCCGGCAAAACAGTTTTTGTGTTGTGCGCCACGGCCAATCCATCCGCCGTCACATTGCAAGAACATCCCGCGCCGGACAACCCTTTGTACTTGGAATTAGTCCGCGTCTCTCAGACTTGGGACACTCCCGAAAAACTGGGTTTAGAAGTAGGAGTAATGCCAGATATGTTGGCGCGCATCCGCAAAGAAGCTCCCGAACGCCTGATTTTAATCGAAGGAGACATCTGCGAAGAAAATGACCTCACAGAAGACAACGACCTTGCGGAACTGCTGGCGGCCGGTTTGAACAAGAATGGTGAAGGTTTATTGCTGCCCGTCCCCCCCAGTTTGTTAGCAGGCGAACACCCGCACGCGGCGGTTAAAGAATTGCGGGACAAGATTAACGAACAGAGATTGCGGGCGATCGAAGGCAGTCCGACTTGCGAATTGTGGCTGCCGGATGTGTGTTTTTTGCAACAGCAACCGCACCGAGATTTAATTTTGCAACTTTACGATATCGGCTGCGTAATTTTTGGCGATCGGGTGCAAGCATCGGGTGCGGTACTTCCATATTACATCGACTTGCGCAAAATCATTTCAATTCCCCAAATTTTCCACCAAATTGTCAGCGCTTACGCAGATATTCTCAAAGATTTGAAGTTCGATCGAATTGCTGGAATTCCTTACGGTTCGCTACCTACAGCAACGGGTTTAGCTTTGCGGATGGAACGCCCGATGATTTTCCCGCGCAAGGAGGTGAAAACTTACGGTATGGGTAAGTTAATTGAGGGGCATTTTCAGCCGGGAGAGACGATCGCGGTAGTGGACGATATTTTAATTAGCGGCAAAAGCGTGATGGAAGGTGCTGCTAAGTTAAAATCTGCCGGGTTGATTGTGGAGGATATTGTAGTTTTGATCGACCACGAAGGGGGAGTTAAGGATAGGTTGCAAGCGCAAGGATATCGCGGTCATTCGGTATTGGCGCTTTCGGAAATCGCGCAAACTTTATATCAAGCAAATCGGATCGATACCGAGCAATTTAATCTGCTGACAGCAGAACATTAATTTATCGGATATTTTGTCTTTGCAAAGCGCGATCGCAGGCGAGGCAGAGCCTCGCTGGCATGGGTTCCCAGGCACAGCCTGGGAACCAGCAACTAAGCGCGGATTGCAGGCGAGGCAGAGCCTCGCTGGCATGGGTTCCCAGGCACAGCCTGGGAACCAGCACAACCAGCACACCAGCAACCAGGCTGTTCCCGGTAAGGGATTAAGCTAAATTAGTCGTTTCCTAGAAGGTAAAAGTCGTGCGGAGTACGCCTACTCCTACAGTGTCATTATCATCGGTTCCTTCAGGATTGAACAACACAAAAGCTCCCGGCGTAATGCTGATATTATCGTTAACTTTAAAACGATAATAAGCTTCTAAATGATACGGAGTAGCTTTATTTGCCTGGAACCGAGCACCGCCGCTGACAGAATCGCGATCCAAAGGTTGCCCGAAAATAATCCCTGCATTATTCCCGGCTTTAAACAAATCTCGGAAGTGCAAACCTACCATCCAACTGTTAAAAGTTGTCGAAGCATTGCTTCTTTCAGCATCAGCAATTATCCAACCTCCATAGGTAGAAATAGCCAGTTTGGGAGCGATCCGCCAAGTCAAAGTACCGCCAAAGGAATTCATTGTCAAACCGCCGCTGACGGGTTCTCGATCGCTCCCCAAAATCGAACCCAAGTCAGCATCAGACAATCCTGTAGCCAGAATATTCAACTTGTGGCGGCTGTAAGCGTAATTCAAACCAATGTCAATGCTGCGAGTTGGTTTAATAGTTAACTGTGCCGCCGCCACGGTACTGCCATCAAATAAACCCGCCCCTAACGGAGTAGCTGGAAATCCTAAATCTCTTGGCAAAGCAGCATTTACACTGCCGTACAAAGCCGTGAGATTGAGTCTGGGTGAAATGTTCCAAATAAACCCGCCTGCTGATGCCAAACCGCTGCCAGAAGTGCCGCCAGATACGCGAACTACAGGGTTGTAACCTGCAAACCTCGAAACAGCTTCTTGCCCTTCTCCGGCAAAGGGAGTGATTGCTTGAAAGGCATCGGAAGTTTCTGCCTTCGGGCCGGCAAATAGAGTGAAGTTGTTAGCAACTGGAAAAACATAAAGCAGCTTGTACAGTTCGACACTATTAGCACTAATACTAGATAGAGTCTGAGGATTAATTCCGGGAAATTGCGGCTCAAAACTCAGTTTTGCCTGACTGTCGGACAAACCGCTAAATGCCCCGGTTGACAAACCTAATTGCGGTCCGAAACTGGTAATGTTGTAAGCTTGCAAGCCAGTTATGAGCGTATCTTTGCCTGTAAAACTGGTCAGCAGATTCAGCCGCACTCGGTAATTTAAAACTGTTTGGGTTTCGTTGTGGTTATTTTTGGTCGTATCGGCAACACTAATAATTGCTTCGCCGCTGAGTTTAGTTGTGGTGGAGAATTGATTGGCTTCCAGTTCGGCGGTGCGGGCTTCTAAAGCATCAACTCTACCGCGCAAAGTAGCTAATTCGGCTGCAAATTCTTCTTGCAATCTTTGCAGTGCTGCTAAGTCTTCTTTGGTCGCCCAGTTGCCCGTACCTGCGCGAATTAGCTCGTTAACTTTATCCAAGCAAGCGTTTAAACCGGCGGCAAATTCGTAGCGAGTCATTGCCCGATTGCCTCGGAATGTACCGTCTGGATATCCCGCGATACAACCGTATCTTTCTACAAGAGATTGTAAGGCTTGAAAAGCCCAGTCTGTCGGCCTTACGTCAGAGAGTTGGGATACAGATGTTACCTGCGGCAGTTCGCCAGATTCTGCGGTTTGGCTGTTGGTTGCTGCTGGTTCTAAGGAAGCGCTGTTTTCGATTTCTGCTATTTGTTCCGCAGTCGGTGTTGCTGTTGGCAATGCGGGCGATCGCTCTGTTTGAGCTAGAATATTTTCTGTCGGCTGGTTTGGGGCAGGACTGACAGATATTTCTGTCAATTCTTCAGGTGTTTTCGCGGAGATATCTCGGGCAACAGCTATTTCTTCAGCAGCTTGTTCTGAAACTGAATTTACTCGTTGCGCTCCGTCTAAATCTGATGCTGTTTGAGCTGGATTTTCTGGGGTAAATGCTGCGATCGGCAGTTGTTCTGATGCCGGATTATTTTGAGGAATACTGGCAATGTCGTTGGTTTGAGAAACTGGGAGATCGCCCGCATTTTTAACCTCGAATGACTCAATTTGCTGTAAGTCATTGTTTGCCGCATCTACAGTATTTTTCACTGTATTTTCAACTGTTCGATCGAGACCTATCCGAACATCTGACTTTGGTAAATCTTGAGTCGCCAGCGTTTCTGTTTCTGCCACATTCGGCATTGCTTCTAGGGGCAAAGAACCTGCAATTAGAAACAATAAACCTAATCCGCCAGACCTAACTAATAGATTTAATTTCATCACAAATCCTCACACAATTGACTGTCAAATTGCTCGTTACTATCGATCGCAAACCCATGCAAACACTCGGGCTGTAGGGCGCGCAACGCGCACCTTACAACTTGTTAACTCATGCAAACCCCCTGTAGGGTGCAAGGCGCACCTTACAAATACTAATGTTTCCAACTTATGCAAACACAGTCATAGACGCATAAGCGGTGAAAAATAGAGACCCAGATTGGTTGGCAATTAGTTCGCTCCAGACATACATATGTTATTTATGAGTCCAGGAGTGAAACGCTCTATTTTTCGGGCGCGCGATCGCGCAACTTACGCTACTAATAACGGAGAGATACCGCGTTCTGCGAAAGTCTTGTTATTACCATTCCACAAATTGTAGAGCTAGTGGGTATCGCACAACACAAAATTTCACTTTAATAAATTAAATATATTTTATAACAAATATATAATAACCGCTTGCTATCTTTGAGATGTCAAGTTTCTGGCAAATTGATTGTTCGCTCTAATTGATGTAGCGCCAAATGAGGATTTTTGCAACTATTTTTTTAACATTCGATCGAGCGCCTGCAAAACCAAGATAACAGCCCCGATACTCAAGGCTAAAGCCAACCAAAAATTATCTGCGGCCAACTTACCCCGATCCAAAGCCCAACCCCCTAAAGGAGGTCCGATTAAATAGCCGATCGCCCAACATTGAGAATTAATTGCCAAGTATACACCGCGGAAAGACTCCGGTGCTAAATCCACAACCAAAGCCGAAGCAGAAGGCAAATAAGCCACAGTCGCAACCGCTAAAAAACTCAATCCTAAAACAGCTAAAAATAGCTTGCCAGTTGCAGCCGTTCCCGTCAAGCCGATCGTGATAAATCCCATGCCCCACAGTAGCGCCGAAATCATCAAAGCTTTTGGGTGAGAAAACCGATTCAAAGCTCTAACAATCGGCAGTTGCAAAGCTACAGTTAAAAATGTGCTAAAAGCAAACAAAACAGTAATTGTACCAGTAGAAAAGCCTGTTCCCGATGTTCCCACCACCACAAACTTGCTAAAATACAGCGGCATAGTAGTTTGAATTTGGGCAATGTAGAGAGTGAACAGAGTATTTACCAAAACATAGACGAGAAGACTTCTATCGTGAAACGCCACCATCCAGCCATTTTCGCGATCTTTTTTGCTTCTACCCGCTGGAATTGTTGATTTATAGGTTTCAGAAATCGCGATCGCAACCACTGCAAACAGCACTAAAAACGAGATGCCATCAATAATAAAGAGCGATCGATAATTTCCCGTTACTGCAATTAAAACACCGCCCAAAATAATCCCAACCTGCAAACCCAAATTATCAGCAAGCCGCGTCAAAGCAAAAGCCTCATTTCGCTGTGCGCCCTCCGTTAAATCCGCCACCATAGTTTCTGTTGGAGGCCAATACAAACCCACACCAAAACCCATCAATAAATTGCCGGCAATTAAGCCAGCGAAATCATGAGTTGCAGCCAGCACAAAAGAAGCCACAGCCGAAACAATTGCTGCCAGCAATAAAGTCCGCCGCCTTCCCCAAAATGGAGAATCGCAAAAAGAACCGCCCAAAATTCGGCCGAATATTCCTGAAATTGAAGCGCTACCCAAACCAATCCCAACAGCGGTAGCAGATAAACCAACTCGATCGACAAAAAATATCGGCGCGTAAAATAGTGTAAAACCACTGCCGCTTTGCGAGAGAAACCTGCCAGCAGTCAGAATCCAAACTTGAGGCGGCAGTTTTGGAAACCAAGCAGGCAATTTAGGTAAAGGCATATCTGAATTGTTTGAACCGTATGTGCTGGAATTTCTGGTAATCGATCTGACATGATATCATTTGACTAACTCCCCTAATTATGTGTAAGTCTTCAAACAAAAAAGTTCGATCGAATTCGATCGAACATAATATGACATCTAAATTTCAGCAAATTTAGGGAAGGAAATCAAGGGCGATCGCAGCAAGATAAAAACAGACGGTTCACATTTCCCGTTGAAATTCCTCTAAAATATCCATCAACTTATTTTGACCCTGCGTCGGAATCAAATCTGCCAGTGGAACCTCCCGCTTTCCGCCGCCCAACACAACAGAAATTCCCTGCAAAACTTGCCGCACTCCGTCAGCACTTAAATTGCCGCGTTCCAGAAGAGAATAAAGCTGCTTGGCAACAACAGTATGCAAGTGAGCATCGCTGAGATACAAATGCCACTTAGCAATATCAATGTAAACATTCTCGCCAATTTCCGCAGCTAAGGATTCGATGTCCTGTGTAGTATTAGCCATATTAAAAAGGAAGAAAGTTAAGTTTTACCAGTCAAGTTTTACCAGCCAAAAGGTTAATAGAATTGCCTGCCTGCGCCCTCAGCCAGAATCTTTAGTCAGGGGCGAATAATTCGCGATCGCAAACACGTAAATCGCGTGAGCAAGCAGTGCCAGAAACCATCCACCCGTTACCCAAACCGCCCAAGACCAAGTAGCTTTTTGCAAGTTGTGAAAAAACCACAAACCGGAATTAGAAGCCGAAAAAATTGCGACGTGAATGGCAAAATTCATCCTGTCATCTAAACGGCGGTAATCTGGATCTTGACGGTCGGGTTTGCGAGGCCAACGAGGAGGCATGATTTTTTACATCTTGTTAGTAGTTCACCCCTATTTTAAGCTGAAATTGCAACATTTTGAACAGAGGATTTGCACGCAGTCGGGCAGAAACCGGGTTTTTTGCAAAAATACTTCGCGATCGTGCCACAAATTCCCTAAAAAACCCCGTTTCTTTGGTTTGAGCGCGCAAGTGCTGGAATCTTTCCTCCCGCCTTAGCATTTGGATGCTGTGCGCCGCGCAACCGCGATTTCGGGTACACTACCAACGATCGAACACTTTTTTTTTAAGTATTGCATCCTCCCAAAGCGGGAAATTTAGTCCTGCTATCTAAAAACCCGACAAAGCCGGACATTAGTTGACACTTCAACGGGGAGCGACGGCGCAATTAACCCTTGGTGTCCAGGCTCGGCTTAGCCACCCGAGCATATTGTTCCAAATTAAGCGCAGCATTCAAGTCTCGATCTGCTTTCAATCCACAAGCAGAACACTCATAGACTCTGACGCTCAGAGGCATCGGCTGAATGTTCGAGCAACTCGAACATAATTTAGTAGATGGATACCACCTGTCTACTAACACGACTCTGGCACCATAGCGCTGTGCTTTGTACTCAATTTGTCGCCCGAATTCGGAAAAATTGGCGTCGGCAACTGCACCCGCCAGTTTATGATTTGCCATCATTCCCGACACGTTTAAATTCTCAATTGCTACAACTGCGTGGTTTTTGCAGATGTATGTTGTAGCTTTATGAGTGGCATCGAGTCTGATGTTTTTGACTCGCTGATGAGCTACTGCTAATCTTAGCTTTTGTCGCTGATATCTTTTGCTACCTTTGAGTTTCCGTTGCAACTGCCGCTGCATTCGTGCTAGGAGTTGACGGGCTTTTCTCAAAGCTTGGGGATTGACAATTACCACACCACTCGACAGGGTAGCTAACTGTTTGACTCCCAAATCTACACCTACAAAGTCGCGAGATTTAGCAGTAACTGACGGCTCGATTTCATAGGTGAAGCTGATGTACCAGTTGCCCGCTTCTTGGGAAATGGTAAATTTTTTTGTACTGACGTGGGGCAAACCTTCATAAGTTGATACCCAGCCAATTGTCGGTAATTTCAATCGAGTGCCACCCACAGCTATCGGTTTGCCACTAGCATCAATGGTAAAACTCTCGTGCCGACCCTTTTTCTTGAACTTGGGATAATTACTCTTACCACAAAAGAAGTTGCCAAATGCTCGACCCAGATGCTCGAAGGCATATTGAGTTATTTTTTGGCAAATCCGGTGTTCTTTCATCCAAGGACATACAGGTTTTACATGGTTATTAAAAAATTTCTTCAAGACTAAAGCATTCGGCTTGACACCTTCAGCATAAAGCGAGCGCCAGGTGAAGAGTCCCCAGTTATAAGTAAACCGAGCAATCCCAGCGTGTTTTGCCATTAACACGGCTTGTGAGGGAGTGAGCTTTAACTTGGTCTTGAGGGCAGTGTACACGAGCGCCAGTAGCTAGATCGGAGTGATGGCGATTATAACATATCAGAAGATGTATTACTTATTCAGGGAATGTCCTTGTTTTTGTGGTTCTAGTAATTACTCTGCGATTTGATAGTCACCTGACTTGCCACCGCTTTTACTCACCAATCGAATGCATTCAATGACGATCGACTTTTCCAGAGCTTTCGCCATATCGTACAGCGTCAGGGCAGCGATCGAAACAGCAGTCAGCGCCTCCATTTCCACCCCAGTTTCTGCCTTGGTTTTCACTGCCGCCCGAATTTGATATCCCGGCAACTCGGCATCTCCCATCACCTGCACTTCCACCTTCGACAGCGGCAGGGGGTGACACAGCGGTATCAACTGCGCTGTCTGCTTGGCCGCCATAATTCCCGCCAGCCTTGCAGCAGCCAAAACATCACCCTTGGGCGCATTTCCCGCTTGAATTGCGGCAAAAGTTTCCGGCAGCATCCGCACCCTAGCCTCAGCGACAGCTTGGCGCAGAGCCGGCACCTTCGCTGAAACATCCACCATTTGGGCTTCTCCGGTGCGATCGAGGTGAGTCAGCGCCGTCTGGGCAGGCTCTTGAAAAAAATTTGCCGGCAGGTCTTGCATTATTTTGGAGGAGTGTGTTATATTAGTTTTCTGTGAAAACACAGACAGTTAAATTTTAAATTACAAAATTTTAGATTACACCTAAAACTGGTTATCTAAAATCTACAATCTAAATTTAGAGTCTAATTCACAGTTTAAAACAAATAAGGGCTTGTAGCTTAGTGGATAGAGCGCATGGCTACGAACCATGAGGTCGGGGGTTCGACTCCCTCCAAGCCCGTTAGACTTTTAGCCTTTACCTCACTGCTTAGATGAGAAACAGCACTAGATTAGCACTAATTGGGGGCGTTTTTGCTTGATTTTCAAGGCTCACAGCATCACACGGGCGATAGTAAGTCCAAAAGGGCTTCTACGTCTGCAATGTCAGCTCTCGATCGCTTGCGCTTAGCCTTCAACTGGTTGAGCAAGTCAGCAGCATCGGGCGATTCGCCGTTGTCTAGCTGGCGGGCATAAGCCAACACTCGATCGGCAAGCGCGATCGGCACCCGGATGGTGCGGGTTTGCCCGTGCCGCCACTTACCCTCAAAGTGTTTGAGGTTTGCCAAACTGTTGTCGCTGATGTTTTTGCTCATTTCACTTGTGTCACATGATTTACACTCACAGCATGACACGGACAATTAAGTCTTGTCAAGCTGTGAATTGCTTGGTAGCAAAAGCGCGATCGTACTTATTGCTCTGCCAGTTCTTCCAATTCACCAGCGGTGAAAGTAGAAAAATCAGAGTTGCGGATGGGTGCGTCGAATTCAACTACGTACTGCCACTGTTCGATCGGACTGCCGCCAAAGTAAACATTGACAATCTTGCCCGTGACGCCGTTGTAATGTTCTGTCGAGCTGCCACCAATTTCAACCCGATCGCCAACCTCAAACTCTGGCAGCGGGGGATGATTTTGTACGGGTCCGATCGGCGGTTCTGGCGGCGTCTCCCCTGTAGTACAGCTCATCATTAAGCCGTTGGAATTTTGCAAAGGTGGTGAATTTTTCCCGGCATTCCCACCAATAGCCTTTAAAGCGTTATCTGGCAAGGTTTTAAGATGGGGGGAATGTTCCGGCACCTTCCGGCATTTCCCCCCAGACAATTCATTAGGTTGGGGGGAATGGGGGAAGTCAGAATTATTATTGGGGGGAACCCAATCGCTTGTCGTAGATGGATTTGGAGTCGATTGGGGGGAATGGGAGTGGGGGGAGAGGGTAAATGAAATATTTCGCCCTTTGGTTGTAACTTCCCCGTACTTCAACTTAGCCAGCTCACCAAACCACTCGCGTACTTGTTCTGTTTTCAGGGGGGATTTGTACGTGGAAAAATTTTTGCTCACATCCCGCGCCGAAACCATCCCGCCCTTGCGCTCTGCCAGCAACAAAATTTTTGCCAAATTGGGGGCGAGCGCATTCGGCTCGCACAGTTCCAGATTCAGGCTCAAAGCTTGACCGATCGTAAAATTCACAAACTTAATGGCGGCCCGCACGATGTCAGTGCCGATAGTTTGAGAAATTTCTACACCGTTGTGTCCAGCGTGAATGCAGTGCAAAACTAGCGCTAGCTTGCCGACTTTTTCAGCGGCCTTACCCCACATCGCCCTCATGCCTTGTTTGGGATGCGACACGAATTCCCGCCCGCAGTGGTTGTAAAAAGCCAGAAACATTTTTCTGGCTTCGCGATCGAACTCGAACTGACGCACGGGTAACGAGTCTAGTTTTTCGTAGAGAGCGGTCAACATCGGGGTCAAATCAATGCGGGGTGCGTCTATATGAAGTTCTGTCGCTGTTAGTGGTTGGTGGATGAAATCGAATCGCGCAAATTTGCCGTTATCGTCGGAGCCGTCACCCAGAAAGCCCGCTAGCACTTTTGGTTGAATGCCGCCAAAGATTGACAGTCCCACACTTCTTACATTCGCTTTCAGTCCGCTAGCACGGAGTACGGTCTCACCAACACCGCTCCAATACCCAAGGAGTTTCTCTTCATCGCCACCGCGTCCGCCTCGGTACTGGTTTGCGGACTTGAAAGCACCCGCGAGTTCATCTGCTATCCACAACATCCCTTGCTCTGGCATTTTTTGGACTTGAGTTGCAATTCCTTCAAACGTTGCCTCTGTAAAGCTGTAGATTTTTTGGGCCGGCGGTTTGGGCATCGGGCCTTTATCCGGGTTTTTTTTGTCCGCACTCCATTGAGCTAGTTCCTCCTCATAAACAGCCTGGGCTCTTTCGTATTCCTGCTCGCTTTTTGCCCACAGCTTTTCCATCGGTCCGCTGATGATTGCCTTGAGAATCGGACTCTTTTTCTGCGAGCTGTCAGCAACAAGCACTCCGAAATAATTGGGCCGACAAATGAGGTTGCTCTGTGGATAGGCCATCAAGCTCGTGCCATTTTTTAGCAAAGAAGAACACTGAGTTAGCAGCGCCAGCAAGTAGCTTTCTTTTCTGAGATTGAGCATTGCTGCTAATCTTTGAATCGGTTCTGCTAGGGTGTCTGGCAAAATTTCTGAAAGTTTCAAGCTTGCTGACTGGGAACCCAGCAACCGCGCAACTTCAGTCGCCACATCTTCGCGATCGGCTTCCTGTTCTAATTCCTGTTCCCGGTCGCGGTAAATTTTCTCTACTTCGCTGGGGTTGAGTCGGAATTTCTGAGCTAGCCCCGCAAGTTTGGTTCTGAGTTGCGATCGCTTCAAATCTGCCGTTAGCAGTTCGTCAATTTCGGTCGCTAGATTTTCGAGACTGGGAGCTTCAGATTTTGGAAATTCGAGAATTTTTGCTGTTGGCGGCGCTGCCATTTGTTTCCGCTCGCCTACCGCTGCGATTATTTCTTCCTTCGTGAGTTTGTGGCTTGCAATCCAATCAGCTACATCCAATCCATCTGATGCTGGGGGATTGTTCCAAATTGGAGAGTTTGGGTAGGGGTAAAGCCACAGAGCGTCTGGGAATTCTTGACTTAGGAGAGCGGCGCGCTTGAGTCCCGGTTGGTCTCGGTCGAGAACGATTACAACTTGCGCACCAGTCAAATCACTTGTGTCAGATGGTTGCCACTTTAGGGCACCGCCGATGTTGGTGGTAGCGGTCAGTTCCAATTCCCGCAAAGCATCAGCACAGGGTTCGCCCTCAGCAATGAAAATGAGCTTGTTTTCGGCGATCGCCTGTCGGACTTCTGCGTAGCAGTACGGGGGGATGTCGGCGCGATCGACTATACCTTTAACTTTCCCAACCCAGCACTTGCCGTCCCAGCTTTCTTGAGAAATTTGTCTTTGACCGTCGCCGAAATCGATCCGCTTGACTCGAACTAGCGGGGAACCGTCGCGCGCTGGGTATTCCCAGTAGCGGGTTTGTCGGGGGCGGATTGCTTTTTTCTCTTGAATCGGTGCGTAGTAGGGCGTCCCCTCGGCATCGCACTTACTGGTAGCTTCCCAACCGCTCGCCGGGGGAGACTGTCGCTTGCAAACTGACAAATTGCCAATGCCGTAGCACCAATCGGGTTTGCCGCAGTGGGGGCAAGGATTTGTCTTAGAAACACGGGCTAGTTTTGATGCGAAATCTGATGTATCATCTAAATACATGGTTATACGCCCGTCCTATGGACAGGTTGAATGTTTACAGAATCCAAAAAGCCGTTGCACTAGAGGTTCCAATTCAAGGCAGCGGTTTTTTGGCGTTTACGGGTTAAAAGATTTAGAGCATGAATTGCACGGGAGGAACCGCTCGCCAAATCAGCAAGCGGACAAGTGAGTCGCTGCGAGCGCAACTACCCAGCTCGGTTTTATTCGGGATAGGGGCAAAGACTTGTGGCGGGTCGCGAGCGGTGTCAGGTGCCGCTGCGAGACTGCCTGGAACAATGTTGAGAAAAATAGAAGGCTTGACTTGGGAGAAATAAAGTCGGTACTCAGAACTCGGAGGCGGAAGCGGAAACATTGCTGCCATCACCCGCAGCTCTGCTTGCATTTGTTCTTTGAGGCTGTCACAAAGGAACTGCCAGAATCTCGATTCCATCTTTCTACAACGCTGCGCAAAATCACCCGGCAGCTCTCCCTTGAACGGGATGCCCCTAAGTCTCCCCGTGTCCACTGCTGACCTCATGTCCTTGAGGTACCTGAACACGTCCATTCGTTTTGCGTGTGCTGTAGTTTCCATAATCTTGATTCTACCTCCCAGGTCGGACGCAAGCTGTCTCAAAAATTAGACATCCTGCGCCCGAAAAACGAAACGAAAACGAAACGCGAGCGTCCGAAAACTCACTCGTCGGATGTAAGTGTAAAAGCATTCGACGAACGAGATGTAACGCGGGTTTTAGGACTCGACGGATTTGGAGGTCGATCGCCCCTTGCCACCCAGCACCGCGTTGTAGGGCCCCGGTTGCGGTTCGTCAGGACTGGGTGCTGTGGCTGCTGGAATTATTGGCGGCGCTGTCACGTTGTTTAGGTAATAGGCGACCTTGTTTATCCCGCTTCTTTGCGGGTAGTATCCACCGTTGCTTTCCCACTCATAGCCTTGTGCTTTGAAAAGGGCTAAAGTGTAGCCTATTTCTGCCTTTGTTCCGGTGAGTCGCACGTCTAAGCTCATTCATTTTCCCCCTCATTAACCAACCGTTCGTATTCCGATTCAGCAGCTTTATATTTGGCGCTGCCACCTTTTGATACTCCCCAAACTTCCGAGATAATTTTAGCTTTGCCGTACCCCCGCGCTTTAAGCTGCATGATGCGTTCCAAAAGCGAACGTTCTTCATCGGTTAACTGATTTTTTTCAGAACGTTTTGACCGCTGCCGGACACAATCGGAGTGTATTCTATTGTGTCAGGTGATTTATGACCAACGGTCAGCGCGTCGGTGTCCACTTCGTAGAAGTTGAGCAATGCTTCCCAGGTTGCTGTTTTTGAAAGCTTGCCGAATTCCTTGGCGTCATCGTTAGTAAATCCCAGTTCAATCGCGCGTGCTTTGAGTCGGTCTATTCGGCGGTAGTAGTGAGTATCTGCAGCCATCACTGACACCCCTCAAACTTGCCTTTAGCTACCAACTTGAAATCACTGTCATCAGTTAGGCAGTCGTCAAACGCGGGGTAAGTAAAACCTTGGTTTTTGTTAGTTGATTCAGTCCAGTTAACTGAGTACAACCATCGCTTTTCCTCTGGGTGCCAAGTTACACCCATTATTTGTCCTGTTTCCCACTCGATTCTTTTCTTGTCATCGCTAAACCAGGAGTATTTGACGATATCCCCAAACCAAAAATTTGGTTTGGGTAAATTATCGAGAATCGTTAAGGGCTGCACGTAGCTACCTAAACCCAGCCATCCCAACGCATATTTACTCGCGTTGGAACGTGTTAACAATTGCGTGCCTCCGTGCGAGACATCGCCTTGAATTGTCATAATTATTAAGCTCCAATTGTGTCCGAAACAGTTGGGGAAGTCGTAGTTAATCTGGTGGTGGTACACCGGGTTAACCGCGCGTATCAAATCTTCCTTAATTACATACGATCGATGGTTGCTGGCATTTTGTCAACCCTTCTCAGGTAAAGTTTTGCAACGAATTAATTGATGAGAAAGTCAATGGCTTCTGTTGGCATCCCAGGGTCAGGAGCGGCGAAAATCTGGAAGCTTTCCCGACTCTGCAAGGATTTTCCCCAAAATATCCGAATTGGCTTCCACCGGGATTCCATAAGGGCTTCCGGGTTTTTCCGCTGGCTGCTGCGGAAGCTTCCGGGCGTTCCAGTTAAAATTCAGGAAGCACTAAATCTTGAGTTTTAGCCGCTAAGTAGTGTTTCATGATCGTATCCGGTTTGTTGCCAGCAAGTCGAGCAACTGTGGCAATATCTAACCCGGCTCGCAGCATTCGAGTAATCCAACTGTGTCGAAGATTATTAGTAGGCAAATATTCTTGAACTTTGCCCGTGCTTACTAATTGTTTAACTATTGGGAGCCAATAGCGTTTATTAAAATTGTTCTGATTGATATGTCCGCCATCAGGTGAAGGGAAAATTAAATCGCAGTTGGCATCTTTTGGTAGACTTGTTAACAATTTATTTAATTGAGCGTTTACCGGAAAACTTCTAGTTTCGTAGGTTTTTGTGCTTTTGAGAATGCCTTGGCTGTAAGCCTTGCATACCACAATTTCATTATTTTTGATATTGTCCCAAGTAAGCGCGATCGCTTCTTCCGGGCGAAACCCGGTAAGCGTCAAAAACTCTACATAGCCAGCGTAGTAAGAGTGAGTGTAATTGGAATATTTAGAATTAAATTCATCGCTTTGAAAAGCCTCAATAATAGCCTTAATTTCATGACGCTCAAAGCATTTGCGACTGCGACTGCTTTTTTGGGATTTAGGGATGCTCTTAAACAGCCGGCAGTAATAATTTGCTTCCTTCTGGGAGATTTCCTCATCCTCCACCGCTAACAGCGCGGAAGCTCTTATGTAAGTGAGAACTTTCCTGGTAGTTGACGCTGAATATTTATCTAACAATTCTGCCAACAACAATCTGCTAGCACTGTTAGTTAGTTTCAACGCTTGCCGATCGACTGCTGCAAGCGCTCGATCGACTTCGGGCCAATCGCCCTTTTGAGTAGTTGGTGCTGTTAGTTTCCGCTTGGCTACTTTGTACTGCTGCCACAAAGTTAGCAGGTCAAGTGGTGCTGGTGTGATCGCACTAAAATATTTTTCCAGCGTTGGATCGAACCGCTCCAGTAGGATATCGCTGTTGATTTCCTGAGCTTTGCCCCTTGCAACTTTCAGAATTTCTGGGGCAGCTTTGCCGATCGAGCGCGAATATTGTCTCCCCCCGCAGCTCCAGCGAATTTTGTAAGAATCGCCCCGTCGCTCTATCGAAATTTTCCCGTACTTTTCTACCACGCCATTTTTTTCAGGCGCAATTTTCTTTGTCACAATTTTTACCAAGTGCTACTAGAGAAAAAATAAAATTTCCCAGCAGTGAGGTAAAGGGTAAATTTCCTAAATCGCTACGAACCATGAGGTCGGGGGTTCGACTCCCTCCAAGCCCGTTACATTCCAGATACTCGCACAACTGCGATCGGGAAAGCGTACAGGATTTGTACGAAATAGGCAGCGCTGGCTGTAAAGATTTGTGAATTTTTTAGCCAAGCGATCGGCTAAATTTTCAAATTCCACAATCCCTGTTTTCCTTGGAGGCACGGTGTATGAATTTGATGATTTAAAGGAACTAAAGAAAGTATTGCCAAATATTCGGTACGTTCCGCCTCAAGCGTTCAGAGAAGATGAATTGCAATTTCTCTTCTGGGATTCATTGTTGCGGGCTTGCGGGATTGCAGTTGTAGATCGGGACACAATTAAGTATTTGCATTAGCCACCAATTAGATTCCACAATTCGCTTTCGTTCGGTTGTTGGTAAGTCTCCCTAATGGGTCGAACGATCGCGATTTAATCACTTCTACCGATTGGCAATTAACACGCGACTGCCCTTCACTAAAGCAGGAAAAACGACTGGCATTTGTGATGAACTCAGAATTCACTCGCTAACTATGTAGCAGCAGAACTCAGATTAAACACATGAATATAATTTGTGACTGCGCTGTCCGCCCGGACTGCTATAAATATTCATCTATACTAACATCTATACTAACACAGCTTATTGGCATCAATCTCGATCGAGCGCGGTCACAGTTATCTTAGAAAACTAACTTATTATAGCAATTATTAGCCGGAAAAGTACAGTTAGTTGTCGAGATTCTACTGTTGAGAATCAAATGGTGAGCTCGGATGTGCTTTATGAGTTCGATCAACGGTATATTAACGTTATCGACTTATGTTTAACTTTATCCTCAAACCAATGAGTGCCAAGCAAGTTTCACCGAATGCTTCCCGATCCTCACCCCATATCGGACTCCGTACTACCCTGATACTGCCCTTCGTGTTGCAAATTTTTGCTGCTGTTGCGTTGGTCAGCTATCTTTCGTTTCGCAGCGGGCAGCAATCGGTCAACGATTTGGTCGGCAACCTGCAAAACAGCGTTGCTCAACGAGTAGAGGAAAACATTCACTCATATTTAGAGTCTTTACAGTTTTTAAATCGCATTAATGCCGCCAAAGTTATCAGTGGCGAGCTCAATCCCGATGACTTTGAACAATTAAAACCTTACTTTTTGAGTCAACTAAAAATTCAAGATAAAACAGACTATTTTATCTATGCCAATTCTCTAGGAGATTCATTGGGAATTGTGCGGACTGGTCTCGATACCTTTGAAATCAAAATACGCGATCGATACTCGGTTCCCAATCGAGTTTCCTACGAGTTAACTCCCGACGGTCAGCTTGGTAAAGAGTTAGAAAGCGAACCCTTCGATCCGCGCCAGCGTCCCTTTTATAAAGCAGCCGTTGCTGCCGGCAAACCAACCTGGAGTCAGATTTTTATTTCGTTCTCGCGCAAGATATTAAGAATGGATGCGATCGCGCCTTTATATGCAGAAAACGGTGAGTTCCGAGGGGTATTTAGCACTGAAGTTACGCTGGCACAAATTAGCAATTTTTTGAAAACATTAAAAATTAGTCCTAACGGCGAAGTATTCATTCTCGAACGATCGGGTGAGATTGTTGCCAGTTCTACCGATGAAGCGCCCTTTGTCAAAACTGTGGATAGCGAAAAACGTCTCTTAGCCCTGCAAAGCCAGAAACCAATTATTCAAAAAACCACCGAACAAATACTGGCAAAATTTCAAACATTCGATCGCATCAGAAAGCCTCAAAATTTTACTTTTAAATTGAACGGCAAACTCAAACTCGTTCATATCCGACCCTATCAAGATCGGTGGGGTTTAGATTGGTTAGTGGCGATCGTGGTTCCCGAGTCCGACTTTATGGAGCAAATTAATACAAATACCCGCAATACTGTTTTGCTAAGTTTGGCGGCCTTGGGAGTAGCGATCGTCCTTGGTATTATCACCGCCCGCGCGATTTCAAATCCGATTCTCAGATTGACTCAAGCTTCCCAACAACTGGCGGATGGCAATCTTTCCCGACGAGTCGATACCAAGGACTTTGTGGAAATCAGACAAATCGAAACCTTAGAAAATTCTTTCAACAGCATGGCGGGGCAACTGCAAGCAGCATTTGAAACTTTGGAAGATAAAGTCAAAGAACGCACCACCGAACTTGCCCAAGCCAACGCCGAAATTTCTGCCCTCAACGAACGCCTCAAATCCGAAAATCTCCGCATGAGTACCCAACTCGACATTATTAAAGAAATGCAGCAGTTAATTCTGCCGAAACCAGAAGAACTTCAAGCAATTGCCGACTTAGATATTGCGGGATTCATGGAACCCGCCGATCTAGTAGGAGGCGATTATTATGATGTCCTGCATAATGATGGCGTTGTTACTCTTGGCATCGGCGATGTCACCGGACACGGACTCGAAAGCGGCATTTTGATGGTGATGATTCAAGCAAGCGTTCGGACGCTGCAAGAAATCAAAGAAGCCGATCCGGTGCGTTTTTTAGATACCCTCAACCGCACGATTTACAAAAATGTTCGGCGCATGAACTCCGACAAAAACCTGACGTTAGCTATCCTCAACTATGCTGGGGGCAGAATCAGCATTAGCGGTCAGCATGAAGAAACTTTAGTTGTGAGAAAAGGCGGTAAAATCGAGCGGATCGACACGATCGATTTAGGATTTCCCATCGGGTTAGATGATAACATTGCCCATCTGATTAGCCAGACAACTGTGGAATTAGCACCGGGGGATGGAGTCGTGCTGTACACCGACGGTATTACGGAAGCTAGAAATATCGATCGCCAATTCTACGGCTTGGAAAGACTCTGTGAAGTGGTGGCGAACAACTGGCACAAAAGTGCCGCAGAGATCGAGCAAGCAACCATTGATAACTTGCGGGAATTTATTGGAGAACAACAGGTGTTTGATGATATTACTTTAGTGGTGTTCAAGCGCGCGGATCGGGAGAGGGTATAGAATTAGGAGCGCTCGCAGGCTGTCGATCGTCCTGGTGTTTCCTAGCCTGCGGAAAAATCGGATTTGGTATAATTGGTGTGCGAAATTCCCGCCCCAACAACTATAATATTATATGTAGCAGTCGATCGATTAGGAAAACAACTAGGTTGAGGCAGAGATTTATTAGTAGATGCGCGTTATCGAACTGTTTGCGCTTCTGATGAAATTGGGATTTTTGCAATCGGGGTGGATGTACGGATATTTGCCAGTAAAAAAAGTGGATCTAAAATACCAGTTGATTTCTTTTCAAGATCGAGATCGATCGATATTGATTTCCCAAAAACTATTATCCCCGATCGTAAATTATGCAGCTCACTCAAATTACCACAGTTCAAGCTTTGTGGCGCAGCTTCAGATTGCTAGTTCAAGCCGCACCCAGTGAAATTCGCAGTTCGATCGTACTCAATATCATCGGCGGTATTGCGCCATCTGCCGTGCTATTTTTAGATAAATTAATCATTGACGAAGTATCTTGCCTGCTGTCGCAAACTCAAACAGCACAGCCCTTCGATTTGATGCTGTCCCAACCAATACTGCTGTGGAGTATTGTCGGAGTTTTAACTCTCAAATTAGTCGCAGACTTTATCGGGACAATGAAAGAAATTACAATGACATCCCAGCGCGATCGAGTGCAAGGCTTTGTCAAAGGAAAAGTCCTCGAAAAAGTTGCCAAATTCGACGATATCGCCCTGTTTGAAAATCCTGAATTATTAAATATTGTAGAACTCGCAAAAACCGGAGTATTCCGAGTACAGCAACTAGCATTTACGATCGGCATGACAATTACGGGAATTTTTACCTTCATTCCAGCGACAGGGCTGGCTGCTGCAATCTCTTGGTGGGTGCCACTGCTGATATTAGTTTCATCATTGCCCTCAATTTATATCGAAAGAAAATACACCGAAAAAATCTGGGGAGTGCAAAAAAATCAAGCAAAAATCAACCGCGAAATAAACTTATCATCCGACGTGTTGATGGGGGAACAATATGCTAAAGAGTTGCGGTTGTTTGGCTTGCAGGAACTTTGGTTAAAGCGCTGGCACGAGCAGTTTTTAGAGTATTTTACCGAGATGCGGCGAGTCCGCAAAGAAGCAGCAATATTTGTACTTTTGTGGTCGGTGTTTAGTAGAATAGGAGTAGCATTGCCATTTGTTTATGTAGTAATTGGGGCTTTGGGCGGGCGCTATACTTTAGGCGACTTGGCGCTATATTCGGGTTTAATTGTTCAAGTCGATCGCAGTTTGCACATCCTGATTTATAATTTCAATAATTTGTACGAAATCGCCCTCGGCGTTACTCCGATATTTCAACTTTTGGAACTTCGATCGAACTTGCACTCTCCTGCTGTAGAGGTTGTGCCAACCCAGTTACAGTTAGAGGATAACAATTCGGAATCGCAATCTCCTGCTGTCGGGGTTGCGCCTGCACAACCGCATTCGGAAGATAGCAAGCCAGATTTTGGTCATGCAACAGAGAAAATTGGCATCGAAATAAAGGATTTATCTTTTTGCTATCCCAGTGGTAAAAAAAGCACCATTTCAGATATGAATTTAACCATTAATCCGGGTGAAATGCTAGTAGTTGTCGGCGAAAATGGTGCGGGCAAAACTACCCTTGGCAAACTCCTCGGCAGGCTGTACGATCCGACAGAGGGTTCGATCGAATGGAATGGCAAAGACTTGCGCAATTATCCTTTAGAATTCGTTCGATCGCGCATTGCCGTTGTCATGCAAGATTACGCGCGTTTCCCCGCCACTGTAAGGGAAAATGTCGGTTTCGGTAACTTGCTTTCTCTATCGGATGATGTCGCAATTAACGAAGCAATTTCCGAAGCAGGAATTGCAGTTAAAGTCAACAGTTTGGAGAAAGGTTTGGGAACACCTTTAGGCAAACAATTAGAAGAAGGCATCGACTTATCGGGAGGACAGTGGCAAAGAATTGCGATCGCCCGTGCCTTAATGCGCCTTTCTAGCGTCGAAGTGCTGATTTTTGACGAACCAACCGCCGCTTTAGATCCGAAGACCGAACACGAAATTTACGGCATCTTCCGCCAAATAGCTGTCGGG